>JAZQON010000052.1:0-179900 GCA_045627825.1 Acutalibacteraceae bacterium | reverse complement strand
ACCCTGCTGAGGCTTGAAGCAGGGCTCGTCACCGTTAAGCAGAACATCGAGATAATGTGAAATATTGATTCTGTGGCCGTGAGTATTAATCTTACCCGCAGGAATTATATCAAGAAGCTGGCCGTTTTCCTCGGTATAGATTTCAAGGTCATTGTCATTCCATGTAAGGCCTGCTTTTGTGCCGCGAAGCTCAACAAAGCGGTTTTCCTCTTTGATGTTTGATGCCCAGCTGAATTCAAGCTGAAGCACGGCACCGTTGTCAAATCTGATAAGTCCCATGGCAAGGTCCTCAACATCAAATATACCGTCGGCTTTCTTGTCACCGAAATCGGAGTTCACGGAGTCGCTTGTATCGGTATCTGAAAACTTTGAGTAAGTGTTGCCGCTTACGGCCACGGGAGTGGGATTGCCCATAAGCCATATTGCAAGGTCAATCATGTGAACGCCAAGGTCAATAAGCGGGCCGCCGCCGGACTGCTCCTTTGTGGTGAACCAGCCGCCTTTTCCGGGGATTCCTCTTCTTCTCTGCCAGCCGCATCTGCCTGCATAAATTTCGCCCATTCTGCCGTCTTCAATGTACTTTTTGGCATATTTTGAGCTTGAAACGAAGCGGTTATTTCTCATTATCATAAGAATTTTGCCGCTTTCCTCAGCCGCTTTTTTCATTCTGAGCGCTTCACTCACACTTATGGCATCGGGCTTTTCACAGAATACATGCTTGCCTGCATTGAGTGCTTCAACGGCAATTATCGAATGAAGATAATTCGGAGTGCAGATGTCAACGGATTCAACATTTTCATCCTTTATAAGCTCCTTATAATCCGTATAAACCTTTGCATTCGGAAAATATGTTTCTTTCAGGAATTCGGCTCTTTCCTTTATGATATCGCAAACCGCAACGATTTCCGCTCTCGGGTCATCGAGATATGCCGGAACATGAGCGCCCTTGCAGATACCGCCGTTTCCGATTATACCTATTTTTAAAGTTTTCATCTTTCTTCTCTCCTTTACATTCCTCTGCGTTTAACACAGTTTTCAAGCTTAATCGCTTCATAAACGCCCTCATCGAAAAGCTCACAAACATTTTTATATTCCGAAATTTCAAGCGTTTCAAGCGTTTTGCCCGTTCTTATGCAGAGAGCCACAAGCTCACCCGTTGCCTTATACGCATCACGGAACGCAAGTCCCTTTGAAACAAGGAAATCCGCACAGTCGGTGGCGTTTATAAATCCGCCTGCCGCCGCCTTTCTCATATTTTCAGGGAGAACCTTCATTGTGTCTATCATCGGAATGAGAGTTGTAACGCAGATTTTGACTGTATCGAATGCATCAAAAATTGCATCCTTATCCTCCTGCATATCCTTGTTATATGCAAGCGGAAGACCCTTCATAACGGTTAATAGCGTTACAAGGTCGCCAAATACTCTGCCGCTTTTTCCTCTTACAAGCTCGGCAATATCGGGATTTTTCTTCTGCGGCATAATGCTTGAACCCGTTGAAAATGCGTCGTCAAGCTCAACGAATTTAAACTCCCATGAGCACCAGAGAATAATTTCCTCGCACATTCTCGAAAGATGAACCATAACAAGCGAAAGTGCAGAAGCAAGCTCAACGCAGAAATCTCTGTCCGCAACGCCGTCAAGCGTGCTTTTTGTATAAGAATCAAATCCAAGCAGAGAAGCAGTCATCGCACGGTCAATCGGATAAGTTGTGCCTGCAAGAGCACCGCTTCCGAGAGGTGATGAATTCATTCTCTTTTTTGCATCCTCTATTCTGCTCAAATCCCTTTTGAGCATTTCAACATATGCGGTAAGGTGAGCCTTAAAGGTTATCGGCTGTGCCCTCTGCATATGAGTATAGCCGGGCATAATCGCATCGGCATATTCGTTTCCCTTGTTTTCAAGTGCTTCAATAAGCTGAGAAATCAGCTCCGAAGTCTTAACACATTCATCACGCAGATAAAGGCGAACATCGAGCGCCACCTGGTCGTTTCTGCTTCTGCCTGTATGCAGACGCTTGCCCACATCTCCGAGCCTTTCCGTGAGTGTCTGTTCAACAAAGGTGTGAATATCCTCGGCGTTAGGGTCGATAACCAGAGTGCCGTCGGTTATCTCGGCTCTGATTTTCGCAAGCTCCGCCGCAATTGCCGCACCGTCATCGGCTGAAATTATCCTCTGCGCCGCAAGCATTGTAACATGAGCAATACTGCCCTCGATATCCTGCGCATACATTCTGGAATCGGTTGCTATGGATGAATTAAAATCGTTTGTTTTTTTGTCAACTTCTTTAGAAAAGCGACCTGCCCAAAGCTTCATATTTTCTCCTTTTTATAATTCGGAATTCACAATTCATAATTCCGAATTAATATTGAAACGGGCTTGTGACAAAATATATTTCACAAGCCCTTTCTCTGATTATTTATTTCTTTCAGCCTCAAGAATGGCTCTTACCTTGATGGGAAGTCCGAAGAGGTTGATAAATCCTGCGGAATCCTTCTGATTGTAAACTTCATCTGCATCAAATGTTGCGAAATCCTCGCTGTAAAGAGTATAGGGTGAGGTTACGCCTGCATTGATAATATTGCCCTTATAGAGCTTAAGCTTAACATCGCCGGTAACGGTTTCCTGAGTCTTATCAACGAAAGCAGAAAGAGCTTCACGGAGCGGAGTGTACCACTGACCGAAATAAACAAGCTCTGCAAAACGGTGAGCGATAATCTCTTTATAGTGCTGAGTATCTCTGTCAAGAGTGATGGTTTCAAGAACATCGTGTGCTCTGAAAAGGATTGTGCCTGCGGGATTTTCATAAACACCTCTTGATTTCATACCCACAAGACGGTTTTCAACAAGGTCGTTGAGACCGATACCGTTCTTACCGCCGATTTCGTTGAGATATTTGATAAGCTCAACGCCGCCCATCTCTTTTCCGTTAACGGAAACGGGAACGCCCTTTTCGAAATGGATGGTGATATAAGTATCTTCATCGGGAGCGGCTTCGGGTGAAACACCCATCTCAAGGAAGCCGGGCTTATTATACTGCGGCTCATTTGCAGGGTCTTCAAGGTCAAGTCCCTCATGTGAAAGATGCCAAAGGTTCTTATCCTTTGAATAATTGGTTTCACGGTTTATCTTAAGAGGAATATTGTGCGCTTCCGCATATTCGATTTCCTCTTCACGGGACTTAAGATTCCAAATTCTCCAGGGAGCGATTATCTGCATATCGGGAGCAAAAGCCTTGATTGCAAGCTCAAATCTTACCTGGTCGTTGCCCTTGCCGGTACAGCCGTGGCAGATAGCATCTGCACCCTCTGCCTTTGCAATTTCAACAAGTCTCTTTGCGATGATGGGACGGGCAAAGGAAGTACCGAGAAGATAATCCTTTTCATAAACCGCACCTGCTTTGAGGGTCGGGAAAATATATTCGTTAACAAACTCATCCTTAAGGTCTTCAATATAGAGCTTGGAAGCACCGGTTTTGATAGCCTTTTCTTCAAGACCTTCAAGCTCGGATTCCTGACCTACATCACCGGAAACGGCAATAACTTCGCAGTTATTGTAATTTTCCTTGAGCCAGGGAATGATTATTGATGTATCAAGACCGCCCGAATAAGCAAGTACAACTTTTTTGATTTCTTTCATTTCAGTTTCAACCTTTCGTTTTCTTTCTTTTATGCAATTATTATACATCTTATATTCAAAAAATCAAGTGTTTTTTGAATGTTTATGCGTATTTTTCGTTCTTTTTATCAGCCGAGCAGAAGTCCGACCTTTTTCTTTGCCTTCGTGAGAGTTCTGTTTGCGATTCTTGAAGCCTTTTCCGCTCCGTCGGCGGCTGTTTTGAGAAGATATTCTTTATCAGCCATAAAGCGTTTGTAATTTTCCTGAACGGGGCGAAGCTCCTCAATAACCGCCTCGGCAACTTTAACCTTGAAATCGCCGTAGCCTTTGCCCTCAAATTCCTTTTCGATTGCGGCATAATCAAGACCCGTACAGCAGGAATAAATCGACATCAGGTTGTTTATTCCGTCTTTTCCGTCCGCATAGCGAACAACCGCTTCGCTGTCTGTAACTGCCGATTTGAATTTCTTAAGGATAACATCGGGAGTGTCAAGAAGCGAAATCGAAGCCTTGGGATTCGGGTCGCTCTTTGACATTTTCTGAGTTGGGTCCTGAAGGCTCATAACCTTTGCGCCCACCTTGCCGATGAACGGCTCGGGCAGAGTGAAGGTTTCACCTCTGAGAGTATTGAAGCGAACCGCAATATCTCTTGCAATTTCAAGATGCTGTTTCTGGTCAGCACCGACGGGAACGAAATTCGCCTGATAAAGCAGAATATCAGCCGCCATGAGCACGGGATATGCAAACAGTCCTACATTTACATTATCTGCGTGCTTAAGTGATTTTTCCTTAAACTGTGTCATTCTCGATGCTTCGCCGAACTGAGTATAGCAATCGAGTATCCATGCAAGCTCGGCATGAGCCGGAACCTGGCTCTGAATGAAAACGATATTCTTTTCGGGGTCAAGTCCCACGGAAAGCAGGGTTGCATACATTTCAAGTATCTGCTGACGAAGCTTTGCAGGCTCGGGATGAACCGTAAGAGCGTGCAAATCCGCAACCGCATAAAGGCAGTCGTAATCCTCACACATCATTTTCCAGTTTTTGAGCGCTCCGAGATAATTGCCGAGCGTGGGAACGGAGGTCGGCTGAATTGCGCTTAAAACAATCGGTTTGCGTTCTGTATTTTCCATTTTATTTTTTCCTTTCAGAATGTTTTTGCTACTTCTCCGAGAATTTTAACGCCTTTGACTATATCTTCATCGGTGGGAGTTGAGAAATTAAGTCTGACATAATTATATTCACGGGTCATATCTGTAAGGAATGCGTTTCCGGGAACCACCGCAACTCCGGCAGCGGCCGCCCTTGTAACGAATTCTCTCATATTAACGCCGTCTTTAACCTTTGCCCATACGAAAAGTCCGCCCTCGGGTCTGTTATATTCAAGGAAACCGGCAAGCTCCTTATCCATGCAATCGCAGAGCAGATTAAGCTTTCTCTTATAAATTGCCTTGATTTTTTCGATGTGGGCAACGAAATCACATTCGGTGAGCCACTTATATACAACAAGCTGTGAAAGCATAACGGTGTGAACATCCTGTGTCTGCTTTGCGCAGGTGAGCTTTGCGATAACGGGCTTTGAAGCCGTAACAAATCCCACTCTTATGCCGGGTGCAACAATCTTTGAGAATGAACCCGAATAAATAACAATGCCATCCTTATCAAGGCTCTTTATTGCAGGCACTTCCTTGCCCGAAACACGCAGGTCACCGTAAGGATTATCTTCAAGAATGATAATTCCGTATTTCTTTGCAAGCTCATAAACCGCTTTTCTCTTTTCGAATGACATTGTTGCGCCTGCCGGATTCTGGAAATTCGGAATGGTATAGAGAAATTTAACATTCTTTTCGGTTTTCAGCTTTTCTTCAAGTGCTTCGATATTGATTCCGTCGTTGTCGGTCGGCACTCCGGAAAGAGTTGCGCCGAAGCTTCTGAAGCAATTGAGAGCGCCGATAAATGACGGCTCTTCGCAAAGCACAACATCGCCGCAGTCAATAAAGCACTGACTTACAAGGCTCATAACCTGCTGAGCTCCGCTCGTGATAATGAGCGCATCATCCTCACCCATTGCGTCGTAACGCTCTTTTGCAAGCTTTGTCAATTCGGCAACAAGCGGAGCATAGCCCTCCGAAATTCCGTATTGAAGAGCAAGAATGGGTTCATTCTGCATAACATCATTGAGAATTTTTTTAACATCGTCAACGGGAAACGCATCCGGCGCAGGATTGCCTGCCGCAAGAGGAATGCTTCCTGCCGAGGTTTTGAGAATTTCTCTGATTACCGACGGCTGAAGTGACGAAACTCCCTTTGAAAATTTGTAATCCATTTATATCATCCTTTCGGGTTATTGACATTTATTTTGTGATAAACTATAATTCAGAAAGTGAATTGTTTGGAGTGATTTTATGAAAAGAAATTTTGATGCCGCATTTTTTGATTTTGACGGCACTATCGCCGACACCGGAGAGGGAATATTCAACAGCGCTCAGTATGCGCTCACCTCGCTCGGCTATCCTCCCGCAACCGAAGCACAGCTCATTGCATTCATCGGACCGCCGATATTCGATTCATTCAAGGATATAACGCATTGTGACGATGAAGCAAGCGAAGAGCTTTCAAAGGCTTACCGCAAGCGCTATTCCGAAGAGGGAATACTTCAATTCCGTATTTATGACGGTATGCTTGAGCTGTTTAAGGAGCTTAAGGAAAACGGAACAAAAATCGCCGTTGTCAGCTCAAAGCCGGAGCATTTTGTTATCAGAATATTAAACCATATGGGAATTTACGGTGATATGGACTATATCTCCTGCCCCAAGGATGATGCCCACCCCGAAAACAAAACCCGGCTTATTGAAAGAGCCTGCCTTAACCTCGGAACGGATAAATCAAAAACCGTTATGATAGGCGACAGAAGATTTGATATGAAAGGTGCGGCAAATGCCGGAGTGAGAAGCATAGGTGCGCTTCACGGCTACGGAACCGCCGAAGAGCTTCTTTCATCGGGTGCGGAATTTCTTGCAAAGGATGTTCCCGAAATGCGCAAAATTCTTTTATCCCTTTGATTTTTTTGAAGAAGCCGCCGCTATGGCATAGTTGACAAAGAACAGTATTGCGGCTGTACATATCGCCGCCAGACAGAATTCATATGAGCTTCCCGTTGAAAGCAGTTCACGGGGAGCTTTTATTATTTTAAGCAATATGCGGAAATTGCCGTAACCTGCGATAAGATAAATTACAAAGTATGCCGCAAATAAAGCAGGAAGTGCGTGCAGAGAAAATTTTTCGGTTCTTTTTGCAATCGGCGTGGGAACACCTTTTAAAATAACATTATCTTTAATAACCGCAAAAGCCGCAAAGAAAACAAGCATCACAAGGCATATCATGCACATAAAAACAAGGCCGTACAAATTGGCAAACACATTTTCCGAAATCAAGCCTTTTTTAACAAGTCTTTCCACCACGGCATTTCCGAGCGGTCTGCCAAGAGACACTCCGAACGGCAGTGCAAAGCAGAATATCGCATCAAAGAAAATACATATATAGGGGCTTGAAAATACGGGTTCATATCTGAATCTGCCCTCGCCTTTCGGCGACACACAGCAGAGAATAAACATAAACAAAAATCCGATAAAAAAGCCCGTCATAAAATGAACAAGCGAAACATCGTCAACGGGAAAACGGTGCGGAATAACCACTCTGCCGATAAATCCGGTCTGCGTTCTCAGCGAAGCGATAAAGCACGCAAGCGAAAGAGAAACGGCAGACGCAAGATTTCCCGCAAGTGAAAGCAGAGCCGTAAATTTATCTTTGAAAGCAAAGAAAACGGTTAACATGGTTATCACCGAAGCGGCGGCATACGAGACAGCCTGAACGCTCATTATGTAATTTTTCCCGAACGGCACCCACGAGTCAAAGCAGAAAAAGCCGAGATTATGCAGATAATAATTCATCGGGGTCTGCTCAATACCGTTCTGGCTGAGAGCGGATGCAAAATATCCGGTTGCATCGGGACATAAAGCACTCACGGCAACATGAGAAAATGTGAGCTTTAACGCAAACGCAGAAATGAAAAATACCGCAACGATAATCAGATATTCATATGCCCTGTATTTTCTTTCCGAGAAAAGCGAAGAAACAAAAATCAAAAACAGCGCAAGCATTCCGAAGCCTGCAATGAATGTTATGCTGAGCCCCGAAAGCGGCGCAACGGGTCTTAAATCGTTGCAGGATGGAAAAGCTTCAGCCGCCGAAACACAGCCGCTCATCTGAGATACAAAAGTATTCACACTGCCGTATGTCAGCAGTCCCGAAATTACGGCAACGGGTATTGTTTCATATTTTATCTTTCTTCTGTTTCCGAAAAAAGCAAATATAATCAGCGTAAAGCAGATGAAAAAGCACAAATCAGAGCCGAAATCTCCGAATGCGAGACTGCTTTTAAAGCTCCGCACACAGCCGAGCATAAAAGCCGCCGAGAGTACGGCAAATATTTTTGCCGCAGGATTCATATTTATTGTCGGCTCTTTTCTCACTTTATTTTTCCTCCGCAAATTTTTATATCATTCTATATTATTTTTCTTGTTTTTTCAACAAATCTTTTGATTTTTTCTTCTTTTTCGGTGAAAGATGAAAAAGAATGTCAAGTCCCCCGGTTGCGAGATCAAACAGCTCGGCAATTATGAGCGTTACCGCAAGACAGCAGAGTGTGAAAATCTTCGGATAAGCGTTCAGACCGATTGAAGCAAAATATATCATCGGAATGCGCTGAAGAATATATATACCCATTATTCTTTTTCCGAACCATCTTAAAACGGGATTCCCGATTTTTATTCTCATTGAAAGAAGCGTTATGAGAATGCCGAAAACGAGTGCTTCAATCATAAAGAAATTTCTGCCTGAGGTATGCAGGGGCATAAGGAAATATTTCATAATATAAAATATTACCGCCGTTATTGCCGAAGCGGAAAACCATTTTCCGAAATCATTCATCAGGGATTTGTCGATTTTCGGCTTTGCAAGCGCATACCACATTCCGAGCGGATAACACATCAGCGTGTCATACCACCAATAATCATCCGCTTTAACATTCACCAGCCATATGAGGACACCGAAGCTGAGGACGGTTGTTACGATTGTTCCGGCAAGCATATGCTTTCTGCCGATGAAGATAAATCCGATAAAGGTTGCGATATACAGCAGAAGAATAACCATTATGAACCATGAGCTGTTGCCGAGACCGCCGATTCCGATAATCGAATCACGGTACATTTCCCATGTATAGTTTTTGCCCATAGCCCGTCCCAAAGCGAGATAAAGCAAAACTGCAAGCGCAAAATGATACCAGACCTTTAAAATTCTTTTGAGCGGCATGGTTTTAACATAGCCGTCTTTATTTTTTATTGCAAGAAATATTCCGTAACCCGAATAAAAAAGGAACATAACCACCATGAGCTGACCGAACCACGACATAACATCGAGATACGGCTTATTAAGCTCATCCGGCGTAACGGTGCAATACTGTCTGATATGCGAAAATAAAACTATAATTACGAACAAGCCCTTGACCGCTCCGGTATCTCCCGGAGACATATAATCCTCAAAGCCTTTTTTGAAACTGAATTTTATACCTGCGAGGGCGATAATCGCAATTGCCGCAATATAAAGTACCATTTATTCTTACTCCCCAAGAGGAACTTTAACAAACGCAACATTTTCACGCTCGTATGTATAAGTTATGTAAAGATTTCCGTTTCTGCATTCGATTGCGGGATATGAAAATTCGCTGTCGATTTTCTCATTTTCGAGAGTAAGAACGGTTTCCCACGAAACGCCGTTATCGGCAGAGCACTGAAGAGTCAGCGGAGAACGCTCTCCCCAGTTTTCGGAAACGGGATTTGAAACAAGATATAATTTTCCGTCTGAAGCCTTAACAAGGTCAAGACCGCTGTTGTTATTCGGAAGCACGGTGGGATAAGCGGTGCACCAGGTTTCGCCGCCGTCCGTGCTGTCGCTTCTGTAAGCCTTTCCGACTGCGGTACGGGTTATCATATGAACCTTATCCGGCTCGGATTCCCAAAGTGTGGGCTGAATCATCGGAATAAGATTTGTGCAGTTTCCGTTAAGACTGTTGAGAATGGGAGAAGTTTTTTCGGTGGGAACCTTAGCGGTTTTTCTCCATGTTTTTCCGTCATCATCCGAAATATCAATAAAGCAGTTCCAACCTCTGTTTTCGCTTGAAGCAGGAGCAAGCACTCTGCCGCTTGCAAGCCTTATGCACTTGTTTTTAACGGGTCCTCTGCCGCCGCTTCTGTCGTTTTCAACAAGCTCACGGGGAGTGCCGAAGCTTTTTCCGCCGTCGGGCGAAACGGCAAAATAGGTGCGCCATGAGGGGATATGCTTTCCGACCTTAAAGAATATACATACCTCACCCTTTGAATTGAGAAACAAAACGGGGTTCCAATGCGGAATTTTATCGGCATGGGTAAGCCTTGATGGCTTGCTCCATCCGTTTTCATCACGCCTTGCAAACCATATATCAACATCGTTTTTTCCTTCTTTTGTTCCGCCGAACCATGCGGCAACAACGCTTCCGTCATCAAGCGGAAGAACCGTTGAAGCGTGGCAGTTTTCGGTGGGAAGCTTTTCACAGACAAATTCTTTCAAATACTTCATTTTTATTTACCTCACAGTTCAAAATCGGCAGGGTCAAATTTTTCGGGCTCGGGAGCCTTTTTCGGCGTGCGCTTGAGAGGGTCATATTTATATGACCTGCATTTGAAATCGGGAGCAGTCAGTCCTTTTTTTGAGCACATAATCATTGTTCCGTCGGGTGACGGCTTTCCGTTAAGGCAGTTTATGCACGCCGGAGCGTAATTCTTGGCGCTTATCAGCTTTTTTTTCATTTTTTCGGCATCCTTTCACGCCTTTATAGAAATATACAGTATATTTTAACATATTCTTTTCTCATTATCAAGGTCTAATATTATAAGTGCGGATAAAAAAAGCAAAGAAACCGAAGCAGGTGCGGAAAAAGAATTGAGCGCAAAGCTTTCTTTTGATATTTCGATAGTCTGAATTTCAATCGGAAAGTGCTTCAAAAGAATTATGCAGATAAGCACGGACAGTGCACAGTGAAACAGTCTGAAAAAAACAAACCTGATTTTACTCAGCGGTTCTCCGCAGATTGAAATTATCTGCATATGAACGCATATTCCGCCGAATGCGCACATTCCGGCTATGAGAGGAACCGGCAGTTTTCCTGCCGCCGAAGCACAGCCGCCCGTAACTTCAAGAAAGCAGGATAAAAGAATTTTCGCCTTTTCATTCATCGGAATAAGTGCCGTGATTTCGCCTATTCCCGAAAAAAGCGCAACAAATCCGCTCACCGCAAGCATTGACGAAGCGCAGGACGAAACACTTTTCACAACTGTCTCCCCTATTGTAATATCCGCAATTTCAGCCGCTTGAGCAGGCTCTTCATTCTTTGCGTTTATTCCGCAGAAAACGCCGAGAATAAGTGCCGACAAACAAACCGAAGCAAGAATGACCAAACCTGCTTTTTTTGATGAAAGCATTGATATTCCAACAGCATTGACCGAAAATCCCATACCCGGGCAAACGCAGAAAAGAGTAAGTCTTTCTTTTTGAGAAGCCGTAATTCTGCCCGATGAGCAGAGCGCCGAAGCGGTTTTTGCGCCGACGGGATAACCGCCGAGCATCCCGAGAAGTACAGCCGGAAACGCTTCGGCAGGCAAAGAAAAAAGCTTCATAAAGAGTGCGGAAAATTTTTTTAACGGCTTCGGCATTTCGCCGTATCCTGCAAGCGTTGAAGCACACATAAATGCAAAAAGCGAGGGTATAACCGTTTCTGCGCACAAATACAGTCCGTACTTCACGCCCGAAGAAAATTTTTCGGGAAATACGAATATAACCGCAAACAGCACCGCTCCGACAATAAACGATAAACAGCGTTCTTTTCTCATAACATCACCGTTCAATTCTATTCGGCGGCGTTCTTTTTATTGAATGATTTTCATAAATTATACGGGTGATACGAATGAAAGAAAACAGATTTACCGCAAAAAGCGAACAAATATTGGAAGCACTCACCAAAAGCATGGATATTCCCGCCGATGCTCTTTCGGGATACGCTCATATCGAATTATGCGGAAACCGTGAAGCAACGGTTGACGGTTGCCGTGGTGTGCTTGAATACAGCGATTGCCGCATTGCACTGAATACGGGAAAGCTTACCGTCAGATTTTGCGGCTGTGACCTTTGCATAGCTTCGATGCAGAACGGTCAGGCAATCATAAAAGGGCTCATCTCCGATATGAGCTTCGAAAACTGAGGTGGAATATGCTGATACTGAATATAGTCAGATTTCTTCTCGGATATGTTGAATTCAGCGCCTGCGGAGGGTTTCCGGAAAGATTTCTGAACCTCTGCCGTATTCGGGGAATATCGCTCTGGAATGTACGCTGTGACGGAAATGTTCTCAGCGGCTTTGCAGACCGGAATTCATATAAAAAGATGCGTGCGATTGCCAGAAGCTCGGGAATGAAAATGAGAATTGAGCAGAAAACGGGTCTTTCTTTTTTTCTCAACCGTCACAGCCGCAGAGTGGGACTTATCGCCGGAATGTGCATAATGGCGGCAGTAATCACCGTTCTTTCAACAAGGCTGTGGAGCATTGATGTTACGGGTAATATAAATGTTTCATCGGAAGAAATCATCTCCGCATTTGAAAAAGCCGGAATAAAAAAGGGTATGCCGACGGCAAAAATCAATCCCTCTGAAATCGAATATATTGTTCAGCCGATGCTCAAAGGAATATCATGGGTCAATATAAATATCCGTGGAAGCTCGGCGCTCATAGAAGTGCGTGAAACCGTTGAAAACAAAGATAAATCGGGTGACGGCAAGCCGTCAAATATTGTTGCGGCGGCAGACGGAATACTCATTATCCTGCGTCCCTTTAACGGCACGCCCGAGATAAAGACGGGAAACGCCGTTGTGAAAGGTGACCTGCTGATAAGCGGAATTGAGCAAAACCGTGACCTTTCAGTTAATTTCTGCGATGCCGAGGGTTACGCCGTGGCAAAAACGGATAAAAAAATAAGCTCCGCCGCAAAGCGAAGCATAAACGCAGAAAAATGTGTCAATATCAAAAATTCTTACGAGCTCGGATTTTTCGGTCTGAATATTCCGTTCGGAAAACCGAGCGGAGAAAAATTTTTCACTCTGAAAAGAGAAATCAGAATAAACGGCGTTACTCTGCCGATGAGCATTACACGAAAAAGCACTTACGAAACAGGCGAATACTCCGCCGAAATCAGCGAAAACCGCTGTATGCTTCTGGCTCTTTCGGATTACTTTTCAAAGTGTGACGGCGCACTGAAATATGTTGAGCCGGAGAAAATCGAAACGAAAATTTCCGTTTCGGAAAACGGCTGTATCATAAGCGGAAGCGCCGTATGCCTTGAAAATATCGGCAAAAGCGAACAAATGGATATAGAAGATTTAAGCGGTCAGATAATCAATAGCCCTTAAATATCCGTCAAAGCCGAGACCGATAAAATGCTCTCTGCACGCCATCCCGGCATAGGATATCTTTCTGAAATCCTCTCTCTTTGAAACATCGGAAATATGCACCTCAACAGCAGGAATATCAACCGCTTTAAGTGCATCGAGAATTGCGATGCTTGTGTGAGTATAGGCGGCCGGGTTGATGATAATTCCGTCCGCTTTGCCGTATGCAGACTGAATTTTATCAACTATTTCTCCCTCGTGATTTGACTGAAAAATTTCAATCTCTATGCCCTTTTCGGCGGCATGGGCGTTTATCATTTCGCACAAATCGGAGTAGGTTTTCTTTCCGTATATATCGGGTTCACGGATGCCGAGCATATTGAGATTCGGCCCGTTTATTATAAGTATAAACATTCTTTTATTCTCCTTACGGTTTCGTTTATATCTTCATCGGCCGTCACGGTAAAATCGGCACATTCTCTGTAATATTTTTCTCTTTCGGAATAAAGCGTTTCCAAAGCTTCGCCGTCCCGTGAAAGCGGTCTGCCCTCGGTTGCAAGCCTTTCAAGCGGAGAATCGAGAAAAATCACGGCTGAATTTTCTCTTATCGCCGTTCTGTTTTCTTTTTTCAGTACCGCTCCGCCGCCCGTTGCGATAACAAATCCGCTTTCTCTGCAAACCGTTTTAATTATATCGGTTTCACGGCTTCTGAAATTTTCTTCGCCGTATTTTCCGAATATTTCGGGTATAGTTTCTCCCGATTTTTCGATTTCTTCATCGGTATCAACAAAATTTCTTCCGAGTGATAACGCAAGCGCTTTTCCTGCCTTTGTTTTTCCGCATCCCGGCATACCGATAAGCGTTATATTTCTCTGCTTTGCAAGCACGGTATTATATATTTCATCCGCTTTTTCATCGGGAATTTTCTCTCCGAGAAAAGCCGAAGCCGAGCGCACAGCCTGAGAAGCAAGCATATACAGCCCGTTAACGCAGTCAATTCCGAGTGCCTGCGCCTGCTGAATAAAAGGAGTGCGAAGCGGATTATAGATGAGGTCGATAACCTTTCTGCAATCCGGAAAATCCGAAAGCTCAATCGGTGAAACGCCGTTATCCGGATACATTCCGACGGGTGTGGTGTTGACGATTATATCCGCATCTTTATGAAGATACAAATTGTTATAATTGTTTTCGCCGTTTCTTGAAATGATAACGGTTTCAGCCGCTCCCGAAGCAACGGAAAAACATTCCGCCGTTCTTCTTGCACCGCCCGAGCCCAATATAAGCACCTTTTTGCCTTTGAAATCGCATCCGCACTTTTTCGCCGCACATTCAAAGCCGTAAAGGTCTGTATTATCTCCGTAATATGTGCCGTCGGGCTTCCCGATAACGGTATTAACGCTCCCCGTCAGCCTTGCCGCTTCGGAAAGCTCGGAGCACCGCTTCATGGCCGCTATTTTATACGGAATGGTAACATTGAATCCGTCAAGCCCGTTATTTTCAAAGAAATCATCAAGCCCCTGCGGTGTGGTCGGATAAAGCTTATATTCGTAATCCCCGATAAGCGAATGTATCTGCGGAGAAAGCGAATGAGAAAGCTTTTCGCCGAGCAGACCGAATTTTTTATCTGTCATTCTGAATCCTCTTGCTCAGCTCGAAAATTTTATCGTAAAGCTGAGCCACATAATCTTTCATATCATCGGGTGCGCAGGAAACGGCATTTTCTTTAACCTCTTTTTCTCTTTCCGCATTGAAAACGGGAAGAGCGTTTTCTTTTTTTATATCCGCAATGCGCTCCGATACTTTCATTCTCGCAATAAAAAGCTCCGTAAGCTTTTTATCAATTTCATCTATTTCTTTTCTGCAATTTTCAAGCTCCATAATTCACCCTCGGAAAATCAAATCAGCCACTGCGATTGCCGCCGCCGCTTCAATGCACGGAACAGCTCTGAAAACCGCACACGGGTCATGCCTGCCCGAAACGGTTATTTCACATTCCGTGCCGTCCCTGAGATTTATGCTTCTCTGCGCCGTTCCGATTGACGGAACGGGCTTTGCGGCGCACCTGAATATCAGCGGCATCCCCGAAGCCATACCGCCGAGTATTCCGCCGTGATTGTTGCCGAGCGTGACAGCTCTTCCGTTTTCATAGGCAAACGGGTCATTGTTTTCACTGCCGAAAAGCCGGCTTCCGTTAAAGCCCGAGCCGAATTCAATTCCTTTTATTGACGGAACGCCGAATACTGCGGCGCTTATTTTGTTTTCAAGTCCGTCAAATATCGGCTCTCCCGTTCCGGCTTCAAGCCCGATAACGGCACATTCGATAACGCCGCCAACCGAATCGTTTTTCGCCTTTGCTTCGCTGATTACGGCTTTCATTTTTTCAAGCGCACCGTCATCAATAACCGGGTATTCCTTTGCCTTTATTTTTTCAAGCTCCGCCGCCGTAACATTCACGGGGTCAAAGCGTTCATCACCGACATTATAAACCGAAGCGGCGTGAGCTCCGATGAAAATATTTTTCGTTTCAAGAAGCTGAATGCAAACCGCACCGGCAAAGCAGAGTGCCGCAGTCATTCTGCCGCTTGAATTTCCGCCGCCCCTTATATCGTTGAAGCCGTTATGCTTCATATATGCCGCAAAATCGGAGTGGGACGGTCTCGGAATATTCTTATAAGCTTCATAATCCGATGAATTCATATCGCCGTTTTCGATAATTCCGCATATCGGAGCACCGCAGGTAACACCGTCAACAAGCCCCGAAACTATTTTCACACCGTCCGCTTCGTGTCTCGGGGTTGCAAGCTCTCCCCTTGCGCTTCTGCGGCGCATGAATTCGGAAATTTTCTTTTCGTCAACCGCAATTCCGGCAGGAACGCCGTCAATAACGGCGCCGAGCATCTGAGAATGTGACTGACCGAAAACGGTTACAATAATATTTTCACCGATACTGCACGACATCCGCTTTTCCTCCGAGTTCATTATATTTTTCAAAAAAATCGGGATAGGATTTCTTAACGCATTCCGCACCCTCAATGATAACATCGTTTTCGCATTTTGCCGCCGCAAGTGCCGCCGCAAAAGCTATTCTGTGGTCTCCGTAAGATTTAACTCTGCCGCCGTCAAGCTTCGGTTTGCCGTTTATCACAAGTCCGTCAGCCGTAACGGATATATCCGCTCCGAGCGCCGAAAGCATTCCGGCAGTGCAGGAAAGACGGTCACTTTCCTTAAATCTGAGCCGTGAAGCACCCGTTATAACGCTTCTGCCTGAGGCGGTTGCCGCCATTGCCGCCAAAATCGGAACGGCATCGGGAATATCGGAAGCATCAATAACGGCACCGTTTCCGAGCTTACCGAGCAGCTTTGCGGCTTTTCCGTCACCCTGAAGCGAATTTTCGTTTAAACCCTTAACCCCGATTCCGAGAGCGAGCCACACAAGAGAATTTGAATAATCTCCCTCAATTTCGATTTCAGCCGCTCTGCATTTTCCGCTTATATAATATATGTTTTTACTCTTTTTCACCGTTACTCCGAATCTGCGGAGCATATCTGCGGTCATTTCAATATACGGTTCGGAAACAACGGGAGGAATAATTTCAAGCCGTCCGCCGCCGATAACGGAAAGAGCCAAAAGCAAGCCCGAAGCATACTGAGAGCTTATATCTCCCCTGACGGAAAATTCATTCGTTGATAATTTTCCCGATACGCTCACCGGGAACCCGTCAGATACGGTTATTCCGGCTTTTTCAAGCGTTTCCCCAAGCGGTTCAAGCGGTCTTTCCGAAAGTCTGCCGCTCACCTTAAATATCGCCGGGCATCCGAGCGCACACACAACCGGCATAAGAAATCTGAGCGTTGAAGCGCTTTCACGGCAGTTAAGCACCGCATTTTTATTCGGAATGCCTATCGGCTGAACGGTGAATATGCCGTCCCTTTCCGAAATATCGGCTCCGAGTGCTTTCAGACAGTCTGCCGTTGCCGCAATATCATCCGAAACAGTGTTTATTTTTACCGTGCTTTTGCCGTCCGCAAGTGCGGCGCAAATCAGTGCTCTGTGGGCATAGGATTTTGAGGACGGAGCGGATATTTCACCCGAAAGCGCCGACGGATGAATGATAATATCCATTTATGCCCCTCCCCTCATATTTCGGTGTACTTAATGCTTTTTATTATGCAGTGTCCTATTTTCTCAGGCAGAATAAACGCTATTTCACCGCCCGAGCGTTTTTTATCGCTCATCATTTCACGCACTGTATCATCACGGCTGAAATCACAGGAAACCGGCAAGCCCCGAAGCTCAAAAGCCTTTTTTATTCTTTCAACCGTTTCGGCGGAGCAGATGTTCATTTTAAGGCTCAGCTCAGCCGCCTTAACCGTTCCGATTGCCACCGCTTCTCCGTGCGGTATCGCAAAGCCGGAAAGCTTTTCAACTGCGTGCGCAAAGGTATGCCCGAGGTTGAGCAGTCTGCGCTCCCCACGGTCAAATTCATCGGCTTCAACGCATTTCTTTTTAAGCTCAATGCACTTATGAACCGTGGTTTCGATATCATTTTCGGGAGCTTCAAAAAGCTCTTCATCAAACAGTATTCCGTATTTTATAACCTCCGCCGTTCCGCAGGCAAAGGTTCTTTTGTCAAGTGTTTTAAATGTATCTGTATCGCATATAACAAGCGACGGCTGATAAAACGCTCCCGCAAGATTTTTGCCGTGGGCAAGGTCAACCGCCGTTTTTCCGCCTACCGAGGAATCAACCGCCGCCAGCAAGGTGGTCGGAAGCTGAACAAACGGAATACCTCTCAGATAAAGCGAAGCGGCAAGACCCGTTATATCTCCGGCAACACCGCCGCCCAGAGAGATAAAAATTCCGTTTCGGTCAATACCGTTTTCAGCCGCAAATTCGAGGATATCAAAAAGAGTTTCTTTATTTTTTGAGCTTTCCCCTGCTTCAAAAACAAAAGAAAAAACCTTTATTCCGCATTTCTCAAGGCTGTTTTTAACCTTTTCGAGATAAAGCTTTTCAACATTCGCATCGGTAACTGTCAGCGCTTCGCATTTGCCGAAAAGCGCCCTGCATTTTTCACCCGTTTGTGAAAGCAGACCGCCGCCGATTAAAACATCATATTCGGTTGAAGCATTTATGTGAACGGTTTTCATAATTTATCCTTCCGAAACAGCTTTTCTGACTGCCGCCGATTTTACGGCAATTGCGGCAAATCCTTCGGGCGTTATTGCCTGAATACCGTCGCTGAGCGCATTTTCGGGGTCATAATGAACCTCTATCATTGCGCCGTCCGCTCCTGCCGCACAGGCGGCAAGGGTCAGAGGAAGCACCAGCGAAGCTTTTCCCGAAGCGTGGCTCGGGTCGGCGATAACGGGCAGATGTGTTCTTTCTTTAAGCAAAGCGATTGCCGAAATATCAAATGTATTTCTCGTTGAATTTTCAAAGGTTCTTATTCCTCTTTCGCAGAGGATAACATTTTCGTTTCCCTCTGCCATTATGTATTCGGCGCTCATAAGCAGTTCATCAACGGTTGAGCCGAAGCCCCGTTTGAGCAAAATATGCTTTTCCGTTTTGCCGAGCTCCCTGAGAAGCCCGAAATTCTGCATATTCCTTGCGCCGACCTGAATAACATCAACATTTTCATAGGCTTCAAGCAGAGAAATATCGGTTATCTCCGTAACTATCGGCAAACCCGTTTTTTTCTTTGCGGCTTCAAGAAGCTTTATTCCGTCAACACCCATACCCTGAAATGAATATGGTGAGGTTCTGGGCTTGAACGCACCGCCTCTGAGCAGGGAAGCGCCTGCCGCCTTGACCGCTTCGGCAATGGCACAAATCTGCTCCTCCGATTCAACCGAGCACGGACCTGCAATGAATTTAAAGCTTCCGTCGCCTATTTTAACACCGTTTATATCGGCAACCGTATTTTCTTTTTTCAAATTTTTGTCGGATAATCTTATTTCTGTCACTTTTTAACATTCCTTTACGGGTTCTATTGAAATTTTATTTTTGATGTGGTAACATATTTTTATGAACGGAGGTTCTCTTATGGAAAACGGATTTTTTGCAATGGTTTCAAGAATGAAATATATAAACCGCTGGGCGCTCATGAGAAACGAGCACAGCGAAAATCTTACCGAACACAGCTTTGAGGTATCCGTTATCGCCCATGCGCTTGCGGTTATCGGAAACAGACGCTTCGGTAAAAACCTGAACGGAGAAAAAGCGGCTCTGCTCGGACTTTATCACGATACACCCGAAACGCTCACCGGCGATATGCCCACACCCGTCAAATATTACAGTGAAGAAGTCAGAGCGGCATATAAAACCGTTGAAGAAAATGCCTGCAAGAGCCTTATTTCAATGCTTCCCGATGACCTCAAAGCAGATTACGAAGCAATGTTTATCCCGAAAGACGAGGATAAGGAGCTTTGGAAGCTTGTTAAAGCCGCCGACAAAATCAGCGCAATCATCAAATGCATTGAGGAAAAGAAAGCCGGAAACAGCGAGTTTGCCAGCGCCGCCGCCGGACTTGAAAAAGCGGTTGAAGCCCTCAATGTGCCGGAAGCAAAGGTATTCATCGAAGAATTTCTGCCGGCTTATAAACTGACTCTTGATGAGCTGAGATAAACCGACTTATACATTTTACAACGAAAATTCACATATATCAATATGTTTCTTAATAAATTTATTTTTTATTTGAAAATATTTTTAAAAAAGGGTTGATATTTCCGAAAATATGTGTTAAAATATGCAATGTTAGGATTATGTATTTGATGAGAGTGGGCAATGACCCGCTCTTTTGTTTATGCTAAATCAAACAGTAAGGAGAAAAAATATGGCTAAAGGAAAAGGCGGAAATACCGTTGCCGCCGTATGGGATATTGCAAAGCCCATCGCCGATGAGCTCGGTCTTGAGATATGGGATATCCGTTTTGTTAAAGAAGGCTCTGACTGGTTTTTGCGTATTTTCATTGATAAGGACGGCGGAGTTTCCATTGATGACTGCGAAAATATGAGCCGTGCGATTGATGAACCGCTCGACGAAGCTGACCCGATTGAGCAGAGCTACTGCCTTGAGGTTTCATCCCCCGGGGTTGAAAGAGAGCTTACGAGAGACACCCATTTTGAAGCCTGCACGGGCGAAAAAATAAAGGTTAAATTCATTCGTGCCGTTGACGGCAAGCGTGAATACAGCGGAGTTCTCAGTGGCTTTGACGGAAAACTCATCACTCTGCTTTGCGATGACGGCCGCTCGATTTCATTTGAGAAAAAAGAAACAAGTTATATAAAGCTTGACGATTTTGATTTTTGAAAGGATTGATTTATAAAAATGGACAACAAAGAATTTTTTGAGGTAGTTAAGCTCCTGAGCGTTGAAAAGAATGTTCCCGTTGATATCCTTCTTGAGGGTATTCAGAGAGCAATTGTTACGGCAGTTAAAAGAGACTATAACAATAAGGACATAGTTTTCTGCGAAATGGATGCCGAAAAAAACACGATGCGTGTTTTCGTGCGCAAGAATGTTGTTACGGAAATCGTTGACCCCGATGAAGACCTTCTTGTTGAGCAGGCAAAGAGATTTAAGCCCACCGCCGTTGCGGGCGACATTGTTGAAATAGAGCTTGAAACCAAAGAGGTCAGCCGTATAGCCGCCGAAAAAGGAAAACATATTCTCCGTCAGGTTATCAGCGAAGCTTCCAAAAATCAGCTTTTCGCAGAATTTCAGAATAAAAACCAGGATATTATCACCGTTAAGGTTGCAAGAGTTGACCCCGTTACTCAGGATGCATATGTTGAAATCGGCAAGCTTACAGAAAGACTTTCACGCTCCGAACAGCTTCCGACAGACAATCTTAAGGAGGGCGACCTTGTAAAGGTTTACATTGCCGATGTCAAGGATGCCGCAAAGGGTCCGAGAGCCACAATTTCAAGAACTCATCCCGGCCTTGTGAGAAGACTTCTCGAAAGCGAAGTTCCCGAAATATTCGACGGTACCGTTGAAATCAAATCCGTTTCCCGTGAAGCGGGTTCAAGAAGCAAGGTTGCCGTTTTCAGCTCGGATGAAAATGTTGACCCCGTAGGCGCCTGCATAGGTCAGAGAGGTGCAAGAATAAATAAAATCGTTGACCAGCTCGGCGGAGAAAAGATGGATGTTGTCCGTTACAGCGATGACCCCACGGTATATATCGCCGCCGCTCTTGCTCCGGCAGATGTTATTTCGGTAACGGTTCTCAATGCCGATGAGCATTCATGCAGAGTTGTTGTTCCGAATAATCAGCTTTCACTTGCAATCGGCAACAAGGGTCAGAATGCAAGACTTGCCGCAAAGCTCACCGGCTGGAAAATCGACATAAATCCCGAAACCGAAGAACCCACAATCAATTTTGATGAAGAATAAAATGCTTTAAGGAGCTGAACCCATGCCTACAAGCCGCAGTATTCCGATGAGAAAATGCACAGGATGCAACGAAATGAAGCCGAAAAAGGAGCTTGTGAGAGTTGTCAGAAGTCCCGAGGGCGAAATTTCGCTTGACCTTACCGGCAAAAAAGCCGGCAGAGGTGCTTATGTTTGCCGCAGTGCGGAATGTCTTTCAAAAGCAAGAAAGGCGAAAAGAATTGAAAAAGCATTCTCCTGTGCTATACCGGATGAGGTATATGAAAAGATGGAGGATGAGCTGAAAAATGAATGATGACCCCAAGCTGCTCTCTCTTCTCGGAATGTGCCGTAAAGCCGGTAAGCTGAGCTGCGGACATGACGGCTCGATAGATTCGGTCAGAAGCGGAGTTGCAAAGCTTTGTCTGCTCAGCAGTGACTCTTCGGAGAGACTGCGCAGAGAAGCGGAAAGGGAAGCAGGCTTCGGCGAAAGAAATATTCCGGTTGCCGTTCTGTTTTCCACAATGGATGATATAAAGCACGCCACGGGTCTTAAATCCGCCGTGCTGACTGTAAACGATGAAGGCTTTGCAAAATCAATGCTCAGGCTTCTGAATACCAAAGGGGAGGTTAACTTATGATTAATAAATACAAATTATCCGAAGTTGCAAAAGATTTCGGCGTGAAAAATAACATAGTATCCGATGTGCTTGCAAAGTATTTTTCGGATGTTAAAAAGACCACATCGGCTCTTGAGGTTGACGAGCTTGATTTAATCTTTGAAACATTCACCAAAGAAAACGAGCTTGAAAATCTCGATGTATATTTCAATCTTGCAAAAGAGGTTGAAAAGAAAGAAGAATCCGAAGCAAAAACGGAGCCGGCAGAGGAAAAGCCTGCCGAAAAGAAAGAGGTAAAGGAAGAAGCAAAGCCCGAGGTTAAAGCCGAAACCAAGCCCGAAAAGAAGCAGGAAAAGACGCCCGAAGCGGAAAAGAAAGCGGAGAACAAGCCTGCCGCCAAGGAAGCTAAGGCTCCGGCTGAAAATCAGAATAAAAAGTCAAAGCTTCCTCCGATGCCGCAGAAGCAGACTGCACCCAAAAAGGAAAAAGAAAATAAACCGATGCAGTCAAGAACCAAGGGTGAAATCCGTACGGTTGATACCAGAGCGGATAATGTTGACCTTGAAAAATATAACGAAAAATATGAAAACATAGCTCCGGCGAACAAAACTCAGCAGCACGCAAATTCGCTCGGCAAGCAGAAGATAAAGCAGAAGAGCCAGCAGTACAGAAAACAGGGCGGTATGCGTTCCTCAAGGCGTGAAACCGAAGCCGAGAGACTTAACCGTATCAAAGCGGAAAGAGAAAAGAAGCCTCAGCTTCAGTTAAAGCTTCCCGAGGAAATCACCGTTGGTGAGCTTGCCGCAATGCTCAAAATGACGGCGGCAGAGGTTATCAAAAAGCTCTTTGCTCTCGGTCAGATGGCAACCGTAAACGAGGTTCTTGACTATGAGACCGCCGCAATCGTTGCGGAAGAGCTCGGCGCAAAGGTTGAAAAAGAAGTTGTTATCACAATTGAAGACAGAATTATTGATGACAGCGTTGACGATGAAAAAGACCTTATCACCAGAGACCCCGTTGTTGTTGTTATGGGTCATGTTGACCACGGTAAAACCTCTCTGCTTGATGCTATCAGAAATACTTCCGTTACCGCTACCGAAGCAGGCGGAATTACTCAGCACATCGGCGCACACAGAGTTGAGATAAACGGTCAGAGGATTACCTTCCTCGATACCCCGGGTCACGCCGCTTTCACCGCAATGCGCTTAAGAGGTGCAATGGCAACCGATATTGCAATACTCGTTGTTGCGGCGGATGACGGTATCATGCCGCAAACCGTTGAAGCAATCAACCATGCCAAAGCCGCAGGTGTTCAGATAATCGTTGCCATCAATAAGATGGATAAACCCACCGCAAATCCCGACAGAGTTTTACAGCAGCTCACCGAATATGAGCTTGTTCCCGAGGAATGGGGCGGCGAAACAATCTGCGTTCCCGTTTCGGCTCACACCAAAATGGGCATTGATAAGCTTCTTGAATCCGTTCTGCTTGTTGCAGAGGTTCAGGAGCTGAAAGCCAATCCCAACCGTTCCGCAAAGGGCGTTGTTATCGAAGCGAGACTTGACAAAGGCAGAGGTCCCATATCAACTCTTCTTGTTCAGAACGGTACTCTTAAATCGGGCGATATAATCGTTGCAGGCTCGGCAGTCGGCAGAGTAAGAGTTATGACCGACGATAAGGGCAGAAAGGTCAATGAAGCAGGTCCCTCCGTTCCCGTTGAGATTATGGGTCTTGACGAGGTTCCCCTTGCAGGTGACGGATTTGACGCCGTTAACGATGAAAGACTTGCAAGAGAGCTTGTTGAGCAGAGAAAATCCAAGGCCAAGGAAGAGCAGTTCAAGGAATTCCAGAAGGTTACGCTTGATAATCTCTTTGCTTCAATCAAAGAGGGTGAGCTCAAAGACCTCAATATCATTATCAAAGCGGATGTTCAGGGTTCGGCAGAAGCCGTTAAGCAGAGCCTTGTTAAGCTTTCCAATGAGGAAGTTCGTGTTAAGGTTATCCACAGCGGTGTAGGTGCAATCAACGAAAGCGATGTTATGCTTGCAAACGCTTCAAACGCAATTGTTGTCGGCTTCAATGTAAGACCCGATAATGTTGCGCTTGAAAATGCCGAGCGTGACCATGTTGAAATAAAGACTTACCGTGTTATCTATGACTGCATTGAAGAGGTTGAAGCCGCCATCAAGGGTATGCTTGCTCCGAAATTCAGAGATGTTGATATCGGAAGAGCCGAGGTTCGTCAGGTTGTTAAAATTTCGTCAATCGGCAACATCGCCGGCTGTCATGTTATCAGCGGTAAGATAACCAGAAACGCCAAGGTAAGAGTTGTCAGAGACGGTATTGTTATCACCGAGGATGAAATGGCTTCTCTCCGCCGCTTCAAGGACGATGTTAAGGAAGTTCAGAACGGCTTCGACTGCGGTATCGGTCTCACCAAGTTCAACGACATCAAAGAGGGCGATATCTTCGAAGCATTTATCACCGAGGAATACAGAGATTAAGGGGTTAAATAAATGGCCGGTTACAGAGTAGACAGAGTTTCCGAAGATATAAAGCGTGAAATAGCCGCTATTATCAGGGAGCTCAAAGACCCGAGAATTCAGGGAATGCTCACCGTTGTAAATGTTGATGTAAATTCGGATGCTTCGGCGGCAAAGGTTTATGTCAGCGCAATGGAAGGCATTGAAACGGCAAAGCTCGCCGTTAAGGGTCTCACAAGCGCAACGGGATTTATCCGCAGAGAGGTAGGAAAAAGACTTCATCTGCGCAAAACTCCCGAGCTTAAGTTCATTGCCGATAATTCAATCGAAAAAGGCATGAATATCGCAAGTATGCTCAACAACATTGATAAAGATTAAAAGGAGCGTCAATCAATGAGAATTGACAGGCAGGAAACCGCAAGACTTCTCAATGAAAAAGACAATATCCTCATTCTGTGCCACAAGCATCCCGACGGGGATACTCTCGGCAGTGCAACAGCCCTTGCACATATTCTGAAAAAGGCGGGTAAAACTCTGCGCATTGAGTGCAGTGACCCGATTCCCAAGGATTTCGGATTTATGTTTGAGGGGCTTGATGCGCCCGAATTTGAGCCGGAATATGTTGTTTCAATTGATGTTGCCGATATAAAGCTTTTAGGCGCAGAGCTTGAGGGCAGATACGGCGGCAGGATTGACCTTTGCATTGACCATCATTCATCAAATATGCTTTATGCCGATAAGGTGTGGCTTGAGGGTGACTCGGCTTCAACCGCCGAAATGATGTATATGCTTCTTGACGATATGGAAGCGGATATAACTCCCCTCGTTGCATCCTGCCTTTTCACCGGTGTTTCAACCGATACGGGCTGTTTCAGATTTTCAAACACCTCGGTCAGAACCTTTGAAATTGCCGCAAGGCTTGCCGACCTCGGCGCCGATACTTATAATATCATTCAGGTGTTCTTTGAAACAAAGAGCAAATCCTATGCGGCACTTGAAAGACTTGCTCTCGACAGTATGCGGTTCTATTTTTCCGACCGCTGTGCGGTTATCTGCGTAACGCAGGATATGTATAAAAAAACCGGCTCTGACGAAAGTGAAACAGACCGTCTTGCAAATCTGCCGAGGCAGGTTGAGGGAGTGCTTGTCGGCATAACTCTCAGAGAGCTGAAGGACGGAAGCTACAAGGCTTCGGTCAGAACTCACGGCGATATAGATGCTTCGGCAATCTGCAAAAGACTCGGCGGCGGCGGCCATATAGGTGCTTCCGGCTGTACGCTTTACGGCACAAAACAGCAGGCAATAAATGCCCTGCTCAAAGAGGTCGAAGCGGAAATAGATGTTTATAAAATTGACTGAATTTTAAATAACCGCAGTACGGATTTTCCATACTGCGGCTGATTTTTTACTATTCAATAAGTATTTTTTCTGACTTGGCGAAATTCATACAAACAGTAGATAATCACGCCGAGCCAGATGAAAACGAAGCTGAGCAGTTTTTCCGAAGAGAAGCTTTCACCGAGAATAAGACTGCAAATAATTCCGATTGACGGCGAAACATACTGAAATATTCCCGTCAGCGAAAGCGGAATATATTTCACTCCAATGGCAAAGAAAACCATCGGCAAGCCCGTAACAATTCCGCTGCCCATCAGAAACATCTGTTTTGAAAAGGTGATGCCGGAAAGCCATCCGTTATTTCTGCCGAAAATAATCAGAGTAAGAACAGCGAGAGGCAGCATTATCAAAATCTCCGCCGTGGTTGTAACAATTGAATCGTCTTCCAAACCTTTCTTAAGTGCGGAGTAAACGGAAAAACAAAGTGAAAGCGCAATAGTCACCGCAGGAAATCCGCCGAATCCCTCAACGCTGAGAATAATTCCAATAACCACGGCGACCAGTGCCGCAATATGTATTGCCCTGATTTTTTCTTTAAAAATCAGCGCACCGAAAAAAATCATAACAAGCGGCATAATGTAATAGCCCATGGATACCTCCATAATTCTGCCGAAACGGACTGCAAAGAGATATACAGACCAATCTGCAAGAAGCAAAACGGATGCCGGAATTTCTTTAACAAGTTTCTTTCTGTCACGAAAAATCCGCACGAGCAAATTCAGTTTATGCTGTACCGCAAGTATAATCAGGCAGGCAACAGCAGCCCATATTATGCGGCATGTCAAAAGAAAAACCGTGTCAATATCGGAATAAATCGCATAGTAAAGCGGCTGAAAGCCCCAAATCAGATAGCATGCCGCCATTGCAGGCAGACCACGCCCGAAATCATATTTATTTAAACTTCCGCTCATTTAATTCACCTCATATTTCACCCACCGCAAAAACGGATTTCATTGAAAAAAGCACTTCCGAAGAAGTGCTTTTTTCCTTGGCGCGCTTGAAGGGACTCGAACCCCTGACCCACTGCTTAGAAGGCAGTTGCTCTATCCAGCTGAGCTACAAGCGCATAAAAATGGAGCGGGTGATGGGAATCGAACCCACACAACCAGCTTGGAAGGCTGGGATTCTACCATTGAACTACACCCGCATTTCTGAACGAATGATATTTTATCATAAGACATTTCAAATGTCAATAGAAAAAAACCATTTTTTATTAAATTTTTCTGAGAATTTTTCATTCCGGAAATAATTCATCCATACGCTATATTGTCCGCTTGACTTTTAAATATCCATGATGTAATATAATTTTATTATATACATTATTGGAGAGATTAATATGCCCGAAATATTTTCAAACGCAAAATTCATAACAACCGAATTCACCAACTATTTTAAATCGGGAGATTTATGCTGGGGTCAGAAACGCTCACGCCTTTATCAGCATACGGAGCTTGTTCCCTGCAACGGTCTTCCGATGTTCCTTACAGATTTTGAAGCAAAAAACACCGACGGCGCAAAGCTCTATTTTGCCGCACTCGGCTGTGTTGATATTTATATCAACGGTCAAAGGCTCGAAGGTGCGGAAATGAAGCCCGGCTGGACGGATTACACCAAAAGAGCGCTTTATATGGAAAACGATATTTCCGATATGCTGAAAGCCGGAAAGAACAGAATTCTTGCCGTTGTTGCCCCCGGCTGGTATGCGGGAAGAATAGCCGGCGGCAGATACGGTGACGGCACTCCCGCAGTTAAGCTTTCGGTTGAATGCGGCGGAAAAGCCGTTGTTTCAACCGATGCAGGCTGGAAATGCAGAGTAGGCGGTCAGATAAGAACCGCAGATATATGGGACGGTGAATACCGCAATGCCGAATTTGACGGCTATTCGGATATATCAAAGCCCTGCTATGCTCTTGACGATGAGTGGAAGAATGCCGATGTTTATGACTATACGGGAGAAGTTACTCCGTATATCGGCTCGGAAATAAAGGTTCGTTCCGCACTTGCTCTCAAGCCCGAAACGCTCACCGTTTATGACGGCATCAACTATAACGGAACAAATTACGGAAAAATAAATGTCTGCAACGAAAACGCTTCTCTGCCCTTTACTCTTAAGGTCGGTCAGAAGCTCATTGCGGATATCGGTCAGGAAACCGTCGGCTGGCTCAAAATAAAGGTTAAAGCCGCAAAGGGAACGGAAATCAAGCTCCGCTATGCCGAATTTCTCAATGACAGCGGCAAAATTTCAAGAGGAAACGACGGCCCCGAGGGCTCGGTTTATACAATAAATCTGCGCTCCGCACTCGGCAAAGCTTACTATGTAACGGGCAGTGACGAGGTTGAGGAATACAGACCCACATTCACCTTCTTCGGTTACAGATATATTGAACTGAGCGCCGATAACGATGTTGAATTTTTCGACCTTACGGCTGAAATCGTAGGCAACGAAAATATTGAAACGGGCGAAATCGAAACATCAAGTGCTCTTGTAAACAAGCTCATTTCAAATACCCGTTGGGGTCAGAGAGGAAACTATCTCAGCGTTCCCACGGACTGTCCTCAGCGTGACGAGCGTCTCGGCTGGACGGGTGATGCTCAGGCATTCAGCACAACGGCGGCTTATAACGCCGATGTTTACGGCTTTTTCCGCAAATGGATGCAGGATATGCGTGATGCTCAGGGTGAAAAAGGCGGTTATGCCGATGTAAATCCGAGAGTAGGATGCTGTTCCAGCGAGGATGCCTGCGCATGGGGCGATGCCGGAGTTATCATTCCGTATAATCTCTATAAGATTTACGGCGATGATACAATGATTAAAGAGCATTTTGACTCCATGGAAAAATATATAGCCGGTCTTGTTGAAAAGTACGGTATGTCGGGTCCCAATCCCCGTTACGGTGACTGGCTTGCCTATGACTGGTGCGATAATAAATTCATCTCGTCGGCATACTTTGTTCACGATATAGATATGATGATTTATATGTGCGGTGTTGCCGGCAGAGAGGAAAGAATTTCATATTATAAAGACCTCAGAGAAAAAGCATATGCCTATTTCTGCGAAAACTTCATGAAGGACGGCGTTCCCGTTGAGCAGACACAGTGCAACAAGATAATCACTCTTGCATTCGGACTGCTTGCAAAGGATAAGGAAAGTGCCGTTGCCGATGCACTCGAAAAGCAGATAAAAGAAAACGGTGACAGACTTTCATGCGGCTTCCTCGGAACATACAATCTTTGCCCCACCCTTTCAAAATTCGGCAAGGATAAAACCGCATATAATCTTCTGCTTCAGAGAAACGAGCCCTCATGGCTTTACAGCATTGACCAGGGTGCAACGACAATCTGGGAGAGATGGAACTCATACACCAGGGGAAACGGTTTCGGCGATGTGGGAATGAACTCGTTCAACCACTACGCCTACGGCGCAATAGTTGAATGGATGTATCGCTATATGGCAGGTATTGAAACAATCGAACCCGGATTTGCAAAATTCGCTCTCTGCCCGAGAATTGATATGAGAACCGCCGATGAGCTTCCCGATGGTCAGGAAAACATCAAGTGGGTCAAAGCAAGCTTTAATTCGGTTAAGGGTCTCATAAAGAGCGAATGGAACACCGAAAACGGTCTTACCTATAAATGCACCGTTCCGGACGGTACAACGGCTCTGCTCACCCTCCCCGTTGTTGCCGATACGGTTTCCGTTAACGGAAAAACGCTCAGCACCGAAAACAAAGCAAGCTTTGAAATGCTCCTCGAAGCCGGAGAATATGAGATTATACAATAAACGGGTACGGGCGTAGCCCGTCAACTCCTCTCTCCTCCATCCTAACTTCTCACTAAAAAAATCGTGCTTGTAACATTGGTCACAAGCACGATTTTTTACATTCCGTAATAAATTTTAAGAGCCTCGGCATCCTTTTCGTCTGTGCCGTCAAGCAAAATCAGGTCATCCGTTCTGAACAGATTCGGGAATGCACGGTTATTATTGTCCATTTCGGTATCGTTGCCGATAACAAAAACATTTGAAACAGTCGGCTTGCAAAATTCATCATCAAGCGGAGCCGAGCGGACAAACCGGAAATTATAATAAATTCTGACTTCCTTTTTCTCCTTGTCAACTGCGCAAAGCACATGAATCCAGCCCTCATAGAATGTTTCGGGAAACGGTGTTATAACCGCAAAATCATCATCACCGTTTGCAACGCACATAACGGTATCGTTATTTTTCATAACGAGTGAAAATCCGGCTGAGGCACGCTTACGCCACCACCAGGGCTTTGTTGAACAGATAACGCAGGTTTCGTTCACCGAGCGTTCTGCTTTTATCCACGCACCCACAGTGAAGCTTCCGAGCTCCGGCGAAAGCGAGCTTGTTTTCGCACAGCCCGTTATTCCGAATTCTCCGCATGAGCCACGGACACCGTTTGAATAATACTTGATATGACCGAATTCTTCAAATTCGCAGTTGCCTGTTTCATCCTTGATTTCATTATCGAAGAAAACGGCGAGCTTAAGTCTGTCGCTTCCGAAAAATTTTGAAAGTCCGCTTTTGAATTCGGGAGTCGGCAGAGTTTCTATTTTTGATTCAACCTGCTCATATTTTATGTATTCGGAAATCTTTTCTTCAAATATATCCTCGGGAACCTGAGAGGAATATCCGTCCAAATCATAGGCAGGAACTTCAAGCCCGAGAGCATAAAGCACAAGCGCCGAGATATCCTTTGTCTGAGCGGTTTTGAATTCGCCTTTCTTAACGCTTTTGCCTGCGGCGGCAAAGAATACATACTTTTCTTCATCGGTATATCCGCCGTGACCCCTGCGTATTCCGCCGTGGTCAGCCGTTACAACGAATAAGGTTTTTTCGAGTATTCCGGCTTCCTTATAAGCGGAATAAATATCGCCTATAAGCTTATCCGTAAGCTCGATTCTCTTTATGTGACCCTCTTCGCCGTAACCGTTTCCGTGGCCTGCTCCGTCAACATCATCAAACTGCACGAAAAGAAATACAGGCTTTTTCTTTACGGCTTCAACAATTCTCAAAGTAAGCTCTTCATCGGTTCTCTCGGTGATAAAATCAACACCGGCATTATGCTCGATTATTCCGTGATTTATCGGATTCCAGTTGACCGCCGAAACGAGATAAGCTTCGGGAAATTTTTCTCTTAAACGGGTGAATACCGACGGCAGCTGAGCATTATCATATTCGTATCTGCCTACCCTGCTGTTGGTCAGTCCGTGAACAAGCGGAGAAGCGCCCAACAGCATTGCGCCCCAGTTTTCGGCGCTGATGGTCGGGTCCATTGAGAGCGCATAATAGTTTACGGCTCCGTTTTCGAACACGGCATCAATATTCGGAGTATCGGCAAAGCGGTTGAAGTTTCCCATTCCGTCAACGCCGATAACAGCAACATAATCATAAACAAACCTTGACATTTTTATCACCCGTATCAGTTGAGTATTCTGAATTTTCCGATTATCGGAAGCTCCTTTGCCTTGCCGTTAACAACATTGATAATTCCGTTAACGGAGAGCGCAAAAAATCCGATTTTCAGTATAGAAGCAAGGATTGAAACGATAAGTCCCACAACTGGCAGACGGCCGAGAATGCCGATTAAAACGGTTGCAAGAAACTGAACTATTTCAAGCACCAAGCCCTGATTTGTGTGGAAACGGGCAAATTTCGACTCCTTTGCCGCAAAAAGCGGAACAAGAACAAGTATGCCGAGATAGGCAAGAACGCCCATCAGCTTATTTTCCGCAATATCCTCGGGAAGAAAATCCGATGTGGTGTCGGTTGTGTTGCCGAGGTCGGAAATTTTATCCGAAACATTCTGTGCAAAGTCCTTTGCCTTTTCGGCTGTTTCGTTTTCAATCTTTGCCCCGCATGACGGGCAATATACTGCCGAAAACGGCACTTCCGTTCCGCAGACCTTACATTTTGCCATATTTATGCTCCTTTAAGCTGATAGATTTTAACATAATCAACCGTCATGGTTGAGGTATATCCCTTTTCAAACGGAATATCATCGGGAAGCTCAAGAGAAACTATAACCTCCTCGGGAATCTGAGAAACACCATTTCCGAATGAACTGCGTGCCGTTTCGATTCCGTTGACATAGAAAATATATTCATTTTCCGTCCACTTAAGGCCGTAGGTATTGTATTCTTCGTAAATATCCTTACCTGTTTTGAATTTACCGAGACAGCAGGAATCAATATTTTCAATATCATCATCATAACCGTTGCAGTGAATGGTCTGAGTGACGGCGTTGCGGTTGGATGAAAGCATTGCATCTGCGCTCATAGCTTCGAAAATGTCTATCTCCGCACCGTTCACTCCGCCCTGAGAGATATAATGGTCATACGGACCGATGGGAGACTGAATCCAGAATGCGCTCCAGAAGCCTTTATCCTTATTGCACTTGCACTTGATTTCAAAATATCCCTGCTTATAGTATTCCTTAAGGCTTATCATTCCGGCATACCAGCCTTCGCCGTATTTGCCGTCTTCAAGATATTCGGCGGTCAGGAAAAGCTCGCCGTTTTTAACTTTTATCTGGCTTTCGCCGTTGTAACCGCCTCTTCTTTCGCCGAGACAGCGGTAATTCCACACATCGGTATTGAGCGTGTCACCTTCAAATTCATCGCAGAAAACCTGCTTATAACCCGTAAGGTCAAGCGGCTGACCCGACGGCGTTACGGGAGTATCAAATATAATGCTTGTTAGAAGCTCAATAACGAGCATAAACGAAGCAAGTATTTTTTTCGGTGAAAAATTCTCGAAAATTTCAACTATTTTGTAAAACGAGATTTTCTGACGGTAGGCGAACTTGAGAGCATCGAGTAAACTTTCAATATTCATATTCACGCTTCCTTTCTTTGGTATATAAATATTATAATATGACAATATAATATTGTCAATCCTTGACTTTAAAAAGCCCACTTGATATAATTCAAAATAAGGCAGGTGAAACCGATGAACTGTATAATTGATGTCGGCGGCGGTCTGCGAGGTATCTACGGAGCAGGTGTTTTTGACCGCTGTATTGATGATAATATTCACTTTGACTGCTGTATCGGTGTTTCGGCCGGCAGTGCAAATATAGCTTCTTTTCTCGGAAATCAGAAAGGAAGAAATTATCTTTTCTATCACGATTACGCATTCAGACCGGAATATATGAGTCTGAGCAATATGTTCAAAACAGGCTCATATATCGGACTTGACTATATTTACGGAACGATTACCGAATCCGGCGGAGAAAATCCGTTAAATGTTGATGGCATAGCCGATTATGACGGTATATATAATATCGTTGCAACACAGGCAGAGAACGGAAAGGCCGTTTATTTTGACAAAAATGATTTCATCCCTTATGACCGCCGGATTTTGAGTGCCTCGTGCTGTATCCCGTTTGCGTGCAGAGCAGAGGAGATAAACGGTAAAAAATATTATGACGGAGGTATCGCCGACCCCGTTCCGCTCGAAAAGGCATTTTCACTCGGGTGTGACCGTATTGTCCTGATTTTGACACGCCCGACAGACTATGTAAAGAACGGAAAGCTTGACGATGTCGGTGCTGAATTTCTGAAAAATAAATATCCCGAAACAGCAAAACTTCTGAAATCAAGGGCTGAAAGATACAATTCGGCAATAAAAAAAGCCGTCGGGCTCGAACTCGACAAAAAATGTCTTATCATCGCACCCGACAACTGCTGCGGAATCGGCACACTGAAAAAAACTCCGGACGGACTTGACCGGCTTTATAAAAAAGGTTATTCCGATGCCGCAAAAATAAAAGATTTTCTATCAGCAATAACAAAATAAGCAATTAACCGTTTACCAGAAAATATATAACTCCGTATATAACCGCCGCCGAAGTGCCGTAAGCAAGCACGGGACCTGCAATGCGGAACATCTGTGCACCCGTGCCGAGGATTTTTCCCTCGGTCTGAAATTCCATTGCAGGCGACACAATCGAATTTGCAAAGCCTGTTATCGGAACTATTGTTCCGGCTCCTGCGTGCTTTGCTATTTTATCGAAAACACCGATTGCAGTAAGCACGGCGGCTATCACTATAAGGCTCACCGGCACAAGCAGTTTCACTTCGTCGGGTTCAAGCCCCAACCGCTCAAATATAAGTCTGAAGCCCTCACCCAAAGCGCAGATACCGCCGCCGATAATATATGCCATAAACCCGTTTTTGATTTTATTTGTCGGCGGAGAAGCTTTCTGCGTCATTTTTTTATATTCTTTTCCCGTAATATCCATAATGCACCCGCTTTCGGAAATATTATTTCACCGAAAGCGAAAAAAATACATTATTTTTTTGAACATCCCCTGCAAGCGGAGCAGTTGCCGCAACAGCCGCCGGAATTTTTATTTTTAACCGAAAAAACAATTGCGGCTGTCAGTGCAATAACGATAAGCACAAGAATGATTATACTCGGAATATTCATATACCCACCACCAAAGCTATTGCTCTTATTATCAGTGACACAGCCCATGCAATAACGCATTGAAAAACCACTATTCCAGCCGCCCACTTAAATCCGAGCTCACGCTTGATTGAAGCCATTGCGGCAACGCACGGAGTATAAAGCAGGCAGAAAACAAGCAATGCAAGCACCGAAACCGGTTCAAGCACGCCGAGAATTGCGGCAGAGCCTACCAGCACGGAAAGGGTTGAAACAACGCTTTCCTTTGCGATAAATCCAGCAATAAGAGCCGTTACTATGCGCCAATCCGCAAAGCCGTGAAGCCTGAATATCGGAGCTATGAAGCCTGCAAGTGCGGCAAGAATACTGTTTTGTGAATTTTCAACAACGCCGAGCCTGAAATCAAAGGTCTGCAAAAACCACACAACGATTGAAGCGGCAAAAATCACCGTGAACGCTCTCTGAATAAAATCCTTGGCTTTATCCCAGAGAAGCATCGCAACATTTTTTGCACCGGGCAAACGGTAATTCGGAAGCTCCATAACAAACGGAACGGCTTCGCCCTTGAAAAGCGTGCCCTTTGAAAGAAACGCAAAAAGTATTCCGACAATAATGCCGAGGAGATACAGTCCCACCGTAATCAGACCTGCGTGTCCGGGAAAAAATGCGTTTGCAAAGAACCCGTATATCGGCAGTTTTGCCGTACAGCTCATAAACGGAGTAAGCATAATGGTAAGCTTTCTGTCTCTTTCCGATGGCAGAGTGCGGCTCGCCATAACTCCGGGAACGGTACAGCCGAAGCCTATGAGCATCGGAACAATGCTTCTGCCCGAAAGACCGATTTTTCTCAGAAGCTTATCCATAACGAATGCAACCCTCGCCATATAACCGCTGTCCTCCAGCATTGAAAGGAAGAAAAACAGCACAACGATTATCGGAACAAAGCTCAGAACGCTTCCCACACCTGCAAAAATGCCGTCTGTTATCAGCGAATGTAATATTGAGTTAACATTCATCGCCGTTAAAGCGCCGTCAACAGCCTCCGTCAGAATTTCAATGCCGTTTTCCAGAATTTGCTGAAGCCATGCGCCGATAACATTGAATGTGAGGAAAAATACAAGTCCCATAATCGCAATGAAAGACGGTATGGCGGTATATTTTCCGGTAAGAATTTTATCAATTTTTCTGCTTCTGCGGTGTTCTCGGCTTTCACGGGGTTTAACAACAGTTTCACTGCAAAGCTCATTTATAAATGAAAATCTCATATCCGCAATGGCGGCGGAACGGTCAAGTCCACGCTCCTCCTCCATCTGAATAACGATATGCTCAATCATTTCTTTTTCGTTTTGCGTAAGGTCAAGAGCTCCCGTAATCAGCGCATCACCCTCAACAAGCTTGCAGGCGGCAAAACGGACGGGAATATTTGCCGCATTGGCGTGGTCCTCGATAAGGTGCATAATGCTGTGCAGGCATCTGTGAACCGCACCGCCGTTTGCATCCTTGTTGCAGAAATCCGTTCTGCCCGGGCGTTCCTGAAATTTTGCAATATGAACAGCGTGCTTTATAAGCTCGTCAACGCCTTCATTTTTTGAAGCGGAAATCGGAACAACGGGTATTCCGAGCATTTCCTCCATTTTATTTATATGTATCGTACCGCCGTTGCCCTTAACCTCATCCATCATATTGAGTGCCAGCACAATCGGAACATTCAGCTCCATAAGCTGTAAGGTAAGATACAGATTTCTTTCGATATTGGTTGCATCAACTATATTGATTATACCCGTCGGCTTTTCGTCAAGAATAAATTTTCTCGAAACGATTTCCTCGGCGGTGTAAGGTGAAAGAGAATATATTCCGGGCAGGTCGGTAACGAGTGTTTCATCATTGCCCTTTATCGAACCGCTTTTTCTGTCAACGGTGACACCCGGAAAATTGCCCACATGCTGATTTGAGCCGGTGAGCTGATTGAAAAGCGTGGTTTTTCCGCAGTTCTGATTTCCTGCAAGCGCAAAGGTAAGCACCGTACCCTTCGGAAGCGGATTTTCATCGGCTTTCACATGATATTTTCCGTCCTCGCCGTAACCCGGATGAATATCGTTTTCGGGCATGACCCTGATTTTTTCGCTTGAACGGACTTTTGAATTTTCATCAATCGGCTCAACTGTTATTTTTTCCGCATCAGCAAGTCTGAGCGTTAATTCATAGCCGTGAATGAGAAGCTCCATCGGGTCACCCATCGGAGCATATTTCATCAGCTTCACTTCGGCTCCGGGCAAAACGCCCATATCAAGAAAATGCTGTCTTAATGAGCCCTCTCCGCCCACTTCGATTATCCTTGCACTGCGCCCGACTTTCAATTCACGAAGTGTCATTTTCATTCCCCCGTTCACGAGTTAGCCTACGCTAACTATATTAGCAGAATACTCGTGCTTTGTCAAGGGGAATATGGAGGTTTTATGTTTTCGGCATAAAAAAGAGTGAAGATGCCGTAAAAGCTTCTTCACTCCGCAACTTAAAACTTAATATGCTTCTCCGTCTTCATTCCCGGAATTTTCATCCTCGTTTTCATAGGTTTCTTCCTCGGTGTATTCTTCTTCCTCGTAATACTCCTCGGTATTTTCCTCGTATTCTTCATTCTCGGAGCTTCTTGAACGGTGAGTCTGATTTTCCCATCTGTCAATTAAGCTTCCGATACCCCTGCGTCTTGTGGTATCTTCTTCGTAGTCCTCATCTTCATCATAATTGCCGTCATAATCTCCTCCACTGTCACCCGATGAAGAACCGCCGCCCGTGGCAAGGTCAATCGCCGAAATATGAGTTTCGGGATTTATTTCAATGTTGGTATTCTCGTAAAGCGCAAGCTGAACCTCTCTTGCCGCCTTGATATAATCGCATATCCAAACATCAAGATAACCCGTATAGGTGCGGAATCCGCTTATACCCACTCTTATATCATCCGACGGCTCAACCATTCCAACTATCTCATAACCGAGCCAGTTTTCACGCAGAGCCTGAGTGCCGAATGCAAGTATCTGAGAGGTTTTCATATTCGTTGTAACATAGGGCAGGAAGGTTTCGATTGCAGCATTAAGGTCGCTGAGCGACGAAGCCTTGAAATTCTTTACAACCGAGTTGATAACGCATCTCTGGCGCCTTGTTCTTTCGATTTCGCTGTCAAGCTTTCTTATTCTCGAATAAATCAGCGCACGCTGACCGTTGAGCGTAACATTTTCGCCTGCTTCAAAGCCCTTGCACTTTGTTGTGCGGTTCATAAACGCCGCTTCCTTTTCGGTTATCGGAACGGAAACGCCGCCGAGAATATCAATAACCTTTGTGAATGATTCAAAGTTTATCGAAACGAAATAGTCGATTTTTATTTTATAGTTATTTGAAAGAACCTCCATCAGCTTTGCCGGGCCGCCCCATGAATAGCTGTGATTGGTCTTATCGTAACGCTCGCTTCCGTTTATATCCATATAAGTATAAGTATCACGCAGGAACGAAAGCAGAGTTATTTTTTTCGTTTTGGTGTTAACAGATGCAAGAATACAGGAATCCGAGCGGTGAGAGCCCTCGTCATTATCCTCGCCGATAAGCAAAACATTGATAACATGCTTGCTGTACATCTTTTCGCCGCCGTTGAGCGCCCACGATTTGATTAGGTCTTTTATAGAATCCGCACTTTCGATATCGTACATCGTGGCAAAATTCAAATCCTCCTCTGTATCGTCAACAAAGGTTGCATTCGGGTCGCCGCCGTTACCGTCGGTATGATTTATCAGCGAAAGCATTTTTCTTATATATGCGCCGCCGAGAGCCGAAAAAATAATGGCCAGGCATACAAGAATTATTAAAAATGCCTTAAGATTTCTTTTATTGTTCTTTTTGAAAAAGTTCTTAAATCTGCTTGCGGAATTGCCGGCTTTATACTTTAAGCCGTTCCCCTTGCTGTAACTTGAAATATCTTCATATTTATCGTTCTTTTTTGCCATATCAGAAAATCTCCTGCGTGTGAAAACTGCGATTTCTCGGGAATTTGCTCCGAAAAGAGCAAATATTGTTATGTTTTTATTAGTATATCACAAAACATCTGAAATGTTAACCCTATTTGCACAATTAGTTGAAAATTTTTTATGAATATCTTTATATGATTGATTTATTATGGAAAAAGATATATAATCTTAGAAAAGATAACCGATGTGGAGAGAAAAAATGAGCAAAAACAAAAAGATTTTTTCGTTGTTTACAAATATGCTGTATATAAGCGCATTCACCTTCGGCGGCGGCTTCGTTATTGCAACATTCATGAAAAAGAGATTTGTTGATAAGCTTCATTGGATGGATGAAAGCACAATGCTTGATTATATTGCGCTTGCTCAGTCCTGCCCCGGAGCAATTGCGCTGAATGTTGCCGTGCTTGTCGGCTGGGATATTGCGGGAGCCGCCGGAATGGCTGCGGCGGCACTCGGAACTGTTATACCGCCCGTCACAATTCTCACCGTTATTTCATTTATATACTCGGCATTCTCAAAAAATGTTTATGTTGCGCTGTTTCTTAAAGGAATGCAGGCAGGAGTTGCGGCGGTTCTGTTTGATGTGGTTTACGGACTTGTGAAAAATGTTATAAAAGAAAAATCCGCCGTATGTATTCTCGTTATGGCGGCGGCATTTATTGCGGTTGTTTTCTTTGATGTGAATGTTATTGCGATTATTGCGGCGGCGTTTGCAATAGGAATTGCCGCAGTGCTGATAAAGAGAAAGAGGGCTGAATTATGATATATTTAAACCTGTTTCTCAGCTTTCTTAAGGTCGGAATTTTCGGTATCGGCGGCGGATATGCGGCTGTGCCTATAATTCAAAGCCAGGTTGTTGACAAATTCGGATGGATAACTCTCAGCGAATTCACCGACCTTATTTCAATCGCCGAAATGACACCCGGACCGATAACCATAAATTCAGCAACCTTTATCGGAATACGCATGGCAGGCATACCCGGTGCATTATGCGCCACGGCAGGCTTTGCCGTTCCGTCGCTTCTGATTGTTACCGCCGTATTTTTCTTTTATCGCAAATACGGCAAGCTCAAAGCTTCGCAGACCGTTCTTTCGTTTATCCGTCCTGCGGTTGTGGCTCTGATTGCCGGAGCAGGGCTCACCATTCTTTCGGGAATAATTTTCGGCGGTTCCGGAATTGAAAACATCAATTTTATTGCTCTTGCGATATTTGTTGCGGCGTTTGCCGTAATAAGAATATTTAAGGCAAGTCCGATTGCCGTTATGCTCTCATGCGGAGCATTATACACCCTGATAAATATTATCATCAAATAATGAGAGCAGGTTAACTTATATGAAAATTGCCGTTCTTGACGCCGATACCTTTTGCGCAGACCTCGATATTTCCCGTTTAGAGCAATTCGGGAATGTTAAGGTTTTCGGAAATTCCGCACCCGATGAAATTTCGGCTAACCTTGCAGGCTGTGAGGTTGCGATTATAAATAAAATCAAAATAAATGCTCAGACAATAGGCGGTGCTTCCTCGCTCCGTCTTATCTGCATTGCCGCAACGGGTTATGACGGCATTGACCTTGAATACTGCCGTTCACGCTCAATAGCGGTATGCAATGTGGCAGGATATTCATCTGACAGCGTTGCTCAGCTTACCCTTTCAATGGTGCTTTCCCTTACAACTCACCTGCCTTCTTATTCATCGTATGTTTCCTCGGGAGCATATTCAAAAAGCGGAAAAGCCAACCTGCTTGAACCCGTTTATCACGAAATTTCGGGCAAAACCTGGGGAATTGCAGGCTTCGGCAATATCGGCAAAAAGGTGGGAAATATCGCAAAGGCATTCGGGTGCAGAGTTATTGCTTATTCACGCACACCGAAGGACGGCGTTGAAAATGTTGACCTTGATACCCTCTGCCGTGAATCGGATATCATTTCCGTCCATCTTCCGTTAAACGGCGAAACAAGAGGAATTTTCGGCAAAACCGAAATAGCAAAAATGAAAAGCTCCGCAATATTCATAAATGTTTCCCGTGGTGCGGTTGCCGATGAAGCGGCGCTCGCCGAAGCAATAAAAAGCGGACAGCTTGCCGGGCTCGGAGTAGATGTTTACTCCGTTGAACCATTCGATAAAAGCCATCCGTTCACTGAAATTCTCGGATATGAAAATGTGTGCCTTACTCCTCATATGGCTTGGGGCTCACTTGAAGCCCGTGTGCGCTGTTTCAACGAAATATGCGAAAACATCGCTTCGTTTATCGAGGGCGGAAAAAGGTCAAGAGTTGATTAGCCGAGTGATAATAATACTGCAAAAGTTAAAAAGTATCAGGTTCAGCGCCGATGCAAGCGCCATAGCCGCCGAAAACTGAGTGATTTCAAGCTTGAAGCGGTTCATAACAAGCATTATTATAAAGCCCGTCAGGTGCGATATAATCGTAAACTTAAGCACCTCAGCCGTGCCGGTTCCGCTGCTCCTTTCGTATCTTTCATTGAGCAGAAACTGAAAGCTGAACATTATTACCGCAACTAAAACAAGCAAATAATATGTCATACTTATCCCCTCTTTTTGCCTGCGGCGCACAAAGCCGCAATCAGAATAACCGCAACCGTTCCCGATGCGATAACCGTGGTTTTATATTTTTCTCCAGCCGAGAGATTTGTTTTTATAGCCGATAAATCCGCACTTTCCGAAACCGATACGGATGGGGCGGTTTCGCTTTTATATACCGTAACCGTAACCGTTTCTTTTTTCGGCGGTTTTGTCGTTTTTATTTTGGTGGTTCTGATTTTCTTTGTTGTTGCCGGTTTGGTGGTATGAACGGCGGTGGTCTTCGGTGCGGCGGTACTTTTGGCTGTTTTTGCAACCGTCGATTTTTCGGTTGTTGCTTTTGTTGTGCGGATTTTCGTTGTTTTCGGAGCCTTGGTTGTTGCGGCACGGGTTGTGCGGATTACGGTTCTCGGAGTAACGGGAGCATTTGTTGTTGTGCGCTCACTGTTTATTATGTTCAAATCATAAATATTGCTCACATTTCCGTCGGAATCCGCAAACTGTATCCTCAGCTTATATTCAGCCGGAATTCCGTTCTTTACGCCCAGTCTCACCTCATATGATATTCCGTTATTTTCGTCAAAATGGCCGAGAGCATTAAAGGTGAAGCGTTCTTCATTTATTGACGGGTCGGGTGAAACTGCGGCATAAACAAACTTCTCATCCTCCGCATATATTATCAGCTTAACATCGGGGTCATACGGCTCCGATTTATAATCCTTTACCGCAAAATAAAGCCATATATCGTTACTGCTGTTATCTGTTTTGTATTTTACGCCTGCATCGTCCACATTGCAATGGCTGTCGCCGTAAATAAGCCTTGTAACATCCTGATATTCCCATTCCATTCCGTCATCTATTCCGTTAAAATTTATCTTATACGATGTCGCACCGGCGGTAAACGAAAATATCCAAACCGACAGCAAAAACAGCATAATAACCTTTTTCACCGTTTCACCTCATAAAATTAATTCAACATATTATACCACCGAATGAAAATTTTGTCGATAAAAACATAAAAAAACATCCCCCGATTTTTCAACCGGAGGATTTCACTTATTTAACTTTATTCATCAGCAAACTGACAACAACACTTTTTTCCTCAACCTCAAGAGTTGAAATATATTCATCAAGCTTTGCATCATAATCTGCGGCATAAAGGTCATTTATGCAGGCTGAACGATAATTTGCGTAAACTCCGTCACCCTTTGACTTCAAGTCTTCTTTGAACACGGCGAAAACACATTCATCATATTCGATAATCTGAACCGTCCCGGATTTCTGCTCATAGACCTTTTCAAAGAAGCCGTCTGGATATCCGTCAGACTCTCTCTTTATTATCAGCGAATCGGAAACCGAATAGTTCTTTTCCTGCATCGCCGTTATGAAATCGTCAACACTGTTATACATTATTGAAGCGGCGGAGTTCAAATCGGCAACGAGGTCGTTTTTCTGTTGCTGGGGCATCTGCGATTTTCCGTCGGCAGAGGTAAAATAGGCGCAAACCGTGTGAAAGCTTACATAATTTTCATAAAAATAATCTTTAAGCTTGCTTTCTCCGGCGGCATCACCCGTTCCCTTATCATATGAAACGGTAAAAACCTTATCCTCATATGCCTTTGCGGTCTGAATTTTTGTTAATGTCTGCTTTGAAACACCTATCTTGTTATAGTGGTTTTCAAATCTCAGCCACAAATCATTCACATTCTGCGAAATTGCGGTTTTTTCAGCCGCCGAAAGAGATATTCCCATATCACGAAACTCCGTATTCGTTGCAATATATTTTTTGCAAAGCTCAACGGTGCTTCTCTTTATCTCATCGGCAGACGGCTTTTTTCCTAGACCGTAATCGGCGGGTCTCGATGCAACCTTATCCGCATAATATGTGAAAATTTCGGCATTTATCGGTGTTCCCGATATAACAAGCGCCGCCGTAAGCTGTTCTGAACAGGCGCACATTGTTAATATGATAACCGCCAAAAACAGAACGGAAATAATTTTTTTCATCGGAGCACATCCCTCGGCATCAGAAATCAAAATATTTTTCACGGAGCTTCTTCATTCTGCCGCTGATAAACTTAATCGTTTCGGCGGCTTCGGCTTTTTCTTCATCCGTTCCCGTAACATACTGCTTCATAAGTCTGCCCTCTTCATAGCAGAGCTCATCATGAATCGGGAAATAATTCTTAAGCAGGAAACAGCCGTAACGGATAAATCTGCTTTCGCCCACAAGTCTGAATTCCTTGCTGATTGTATCAACCGCAACGGAATAAAAGTCTTTTATTGACGAGATAAGAGATTTTCTCTCATTTTCGGGTGAAAATACTATTGTTTCGCAGATGAATGCGCCGTCGTTTGACTCATATGAAGAATGGCTGTCGGTGCTTCCGACTATCGGGAAACGGCGTCCCTTTGCTCTTTCCTCATAATATCTGATTGTCTGGAAGCCGTTATGCTCATAATATCTTTCGCCGCCGAGCACTTCAAAAGCATCAAACGGCTGAGTTTCCATCATATAATCCGTAAACGCTTCGGGAATCTGATAAGCTTCAACTCTCCAATTCGGGTGAGCAAATATTCCGAGACCGTTTGCCTTTCTGATTTCATCGAATATCCAGCAGCAAACCGCATACGGAAGCGCATCAACATTTTCGGGAACCTTTGCATTATCCGCAAGCTCCTGCATTTTTGCCTGCCACTCATCATACGGAATGAAATCTGGGCATTCGCCGTTAAGTGAACGCACGCTCTTATCCGTTCCGACCTCTTCCTTTGCCGGACCGTCGGTGAGAGCGTTAACGCTGTATTCTCCGCCGAAATTGACAATATGAACATCGTTTTTCTTTCCGTAAATCAGCGGCATATGAACCTCTTCGCCCGGAACGATATTCATTTCAATCGGAACATCCTTGTAGCAGTCTATCGCACGCAGTGACGGATAATATCTGTTATGGTCGCTGATAACGGTAAAATCATAGCCGTATTTACGGTAGTTTGCGGCAACAACCTCGGGAAGCTGTCTGCCGTCGGAAAAATTGGTGTGCATATGCAGGTCACCCATGAACGGATATCTGCCGGAAAGGTCTTTTTCAACGCAATATACCGAAAACTGCTGTATCCTCTTTTCGTCATCACCCTTAAAACGGATAAAATATTCCTGCTCGCTGTCAAAGGTATGTTCAAATGTAAAGCCGCCCTTTTCGTTGCAGATGATTTTGCTTATTCTGAAATCACCGGTTGCAGGGAAGTTTCTCGGAACGCCCAAATCAAGAGCGCATATTTCCATTGTATATTCTTTACCCGGCTCAAATTCTTTTCTGCCGCCAAGCGGTATAATATTTATCGTTGCCTTTTTCCCTGCTGTAAGAACCTTCGGAAAAATATCATAATTATTAAGTATATCCTCTTTTTTGTAAGCCATTTTTCTGCCTCCGTGATATGTTTTGAATAATTTTACCACATTCCGCAGAAATTTTCCATACAAATATGAAATTTTATTACCTCAATATACAATTTATAAACAGCTCTGCCGTAATCCCGGGCAATCCGAGAATTGCACCCGTTCCGAGAGTGTACCAATTAACGGGAATAAATACACCCGATACCGTTCCTATAAGGTTAACCGCAAAAATCGAAGCTATCCCCTGCGCCGCAGAAATTGCAAACGCTCTGCCGCCGTGTTTGTTTTTTATCATCCACCATGTAACGATAATAACGCAAATCAGCGCAAATCCGATAAAACCGCCGTTCACCACATCAGCTCCTTTTCAAATACGGATATTTCCGAACATTCCGTCCCCGATTCCTTTGCGAGCTTGATAAGATAACGGTAAAGCGATTTGAGAGACTGTATCTCATAGATTACCGATTCAATCAAATCCTCGTTTTCCTCAGTTTCAAAGCGGCTGTATGCACTTCTGAGTCTGTCCGCCGTATCACGAAGCTGTAAAACAATCGGGTCTTTTTCACGGCTTACGGGTTTTCTGATGAAGTCAAAATAGAATTTTCCTGCCGAATTTAAAGTTTTTTCCATAAAATTTCATCCTCCTGCAAATATTGTATAGCAATTATTGGACAAATATGATAAAATAATACGGATATAAACTTTCGGGAGGAATTTTTTATGAAGCTTTACCCTATAAAACTTAAGCCCTTTGTTTCCGAAACCATATGGGGAGGAAAAAAACTGATAGAGGAATACGGCGTTGAAACCGAAAAAGCAAACGCCGCAGAAGGCTGGATGCTCTCCTGCCACGAAGCAGGCTCCAGCATAGCCGTAAACGGTGAATTTTCAGGAAAGCGTTTTGCCGATGTCATAAAAGAAAATCCGTCATTGTGCGGAAGCAACGCCTCAAATTTTGAAGATTTTCCCATTCTGATAAAATTCATTGATGCCCGTGATGACCTTTCGGTTCAGGTTCATCCCACAAAGGAATACTGTGAGAAAACCGGCAGAGGTCAAAGCAAAACCGAATGCTGGTATATCATCGACTGTGATGAGGATGCTCAGCTTCTTCTCGGTTTTGCCGATGAAATAAGCCCCGATGAATTCAAGAAAGCAATCGAAAACAACACTCTCACCGATAAGGTCGGAAAAGTGAAGGTAAATAAAGGCGATTTCTTCTTTATCGAGTCCGGCACTCTGCACGCTATCTGTAAAGGCATTTTACTTGCCGAAGTGCAGGAAAGCTCCAACACAACATACAGAATTTATGACTATGACAGGCGTGGAAAAGACGGTAAACCAAGGGAATTGCATGTTTCGGATGCTGTTGCGGTAACTGCTCTGAAAAAATATTCTCAACCGTCATTCTGTAAAGCTGATAAGCTTTACACAGAAGCTAAAACAATGCTTGCCGATTCACCTCTTTTCAAGGTCTGGAAAGACAATATTGACGGCGTTTTTGCCGATAAAGCGGATGAAAAATCATTTGTTTCTCTGCTCGTTCTTGACGGAAACGGCAGTCTTGACTGTTGCGGAGAATCTGTCAGCCTTAAAAAAGGTGACAGCTGGTTCATTCCGGCAAACAGCGGTGAATACGAAATAAGCGGCACACTCGAAATACTCGAAACAAGGATATAATCTGAAATGTCAGTTGTAAGCATACAAAATTTAAAGGTCGAATTTGACGGAAAAACTCTGTTTGAAAATGTTTCGTTTGATGTGAACGAGGGGGATTCCGTGGGACTTATCGGCGCAAACGGAACAGGTAAAACCACTCTTTTCAAGGTTATACGGGGAGAGGTTGAGCCTGCCGACGGCGGCGTTTTCGTTTCAAAATTCACTAAAGTCGGTTATCTTGAACAGCACGCCTGCTCCGGCTCAAAGCGCACGGTTTATGACGAAGCTCTGAGCATTTTTGAGCCGCTTATGAAAGCCGAGCTTGATATGGAGCAGATTGCCCGTGAAATCGACCTGCATTCCGAAAGCCGTGATAAGCTCATCGAAAAGCAGAACGAAATGCAGGAAGCCTTTCAGGATGCCGGCGGTCTTACCTATAAAAGCAGAACCCGTTCCGCTCTTCTGGGTCTCGGTTTTTCCGAAAACGATTTTCAGCTTACCTGCGATAAGCTCAGCGGCGGACAGCGTTCAAAGCTGAGCATGTGCAAGCTTCTTTTGAGCAATTCGGAGCTTCTTTTGCTGGATGAGCCTACAAATCATCTTGATATTGCCGGAACGGAGTGGCTTGAGGATTTTCTGAGCACATTCAAAGGAACGGTTATCGTTATATCGCATGACCGTTATTTTCTTGATAAGGTCACAAACAAAACCGTTGAAATTGCCCATAAAAGAAGCTATTATTCCAAGGGCGGCTATTCGGCTTATCTGAAATTCAAAGAGGAGCGTCTTGAAGCCGAAAGAAAACATTATGAAATTCAGCTTGAAGAAATCAAAGAGCTTGAAGAGCTTGTTATGAGAGCAAAGCAGGCAAGTGCATCTAATCATGCGCTGAAGCGGATGGGGCAGGAAAGAGAAGAACGGCTCAAAAAGAAAAAAGAGGAGCTCGTTATTCCCGAATCCTCGCTTGCAAAAATGCGTATGAAATTTTCTCCCGAATGTGAAACGGGAAATGATGTGCTTTCCGTCAGCGGTCTTTCAAAGGCATTCGGAGAAAAAGCGTTGTTCAGCAACGGAAATATGGAAATATATAAAGATGAACGGGTTTTCGTTCTCGGCTCAAACGGATGCGGAAAAACAACTCTTTTGCGTATTCTCACCCGTCAGATGAGCGCCGATGAGGGCAGATTTATGTTCGGCGCAAATGTAAAAATCGGTTATTTTGACCAAAGTCTCGAAAATCTGCGTGGCGGAAAAACCGTTCTTGATGAAATATGGGATGAACACCGTTCATTTACCGAAACCAAAGTCAGAAACTGCCTTTCGCTTTTTCTTTTTAAGGGTGACGATGTGTTTAAAAATGTTGACACCTTAAGCGGCGGTGAAAAAGCTAAACTCTGTCTTTTGAAGCTCATGCTTTCCGGTGCCAATGTTCTGCTTCTCGATGAGCCTACAAACCACCTTGATATTCCGTCAAGAGAGGTTCTTGAAGCGGCTCTTGACGATTTTGAGGGAACGATTATCGCCGTTTCGCACGACAGATATTTTATCAACAAGCTTTCTACGAAAATTTACAGAATGACACCCGACGGATTTGAAAAATTCGACGGTGATTACAACGATTATGCCGGCATTGCACTTGCCAAGGCAAAGGAGAAACCGCAGAAATCCGCTCCGAAGGTGAATTCCTATAAGCTTCGCAAGGAGCGTGAAAGCGAAATAAACAAGCTTTCCGGAAAAATCAGGCGTGGCGAAGCTGAAATTGACAGACTTGATTCCGAAATTGCCGAAGCAACAGCAATGCTTTCAACCCCCGAGGTATCTGCGGACTATGAAAAAATAATGGAATACACCGAAAAAATCGACAGTCTTACCGAAGCACAGCTCTCCCTCATGGAAGAATGGGAACAATGGAACGCAAGGCTTGCCGAGCTTAAGGATGATGATGAATGACAGAAATAAAGCCGTATAAAGATGAATACCGTGACGATGTGCGGATGATTTGCCGCAAAACGGGCCCCGGTGAAGCGCTGACGGTTGATAAGGTGAGAGAATATATTCTTGCAACCTACTGCGATTATTATATTGAAAAAGAGCCGGAGAATGTTTTTATCCTCACCGATGAAAACGATAAGGCTCAGGGATATATTTTCTGTGCAAAAGATTTTTCGGTATTTCTCAAAAATTTCAAGCCGTATCTTAAAAGAGTAAGCAAAACGGGCGCAATGAATTATATTGCAACGCTTGCCGAGCTTCTCGGTCATGCGGTATGGGCAAAAAAATATCCCGCCCATCTCCACATAAATCTCAACGAGAATTTTCGTGGAAACGGCAACGGTTCGGCGATGATAAACACTCTTTGCGAGCATCTGAAAAAACAGAATATTAAAGGTATTATGCTTATAACCGGTACCGGCAACACCGGAGCAGTAAGATTTTATAAGCGTAACGGTTTCAAAACGCTTGCAAGACTTTTCGGCGGAGAAATTATGGCAAAGGAGCTTTGATAATGAAATACGGAATAATCGGAACAGGCTGGATAGCCGAAGCATTTATCGAGGGCGCACGCCTTATATGCAATGCGGATATAGCGGCGGTATATTCCAGAACAAAAAAAAGCGGAAAAGCGTTTGCGGAAAAGAATAAAATAGAAAAGGTTTATACCGATTTAGACGAATTTTCAAAGGGCGATTTTGAAGCGGTTTATATTGCAAGCCCGAATGCTCTGCATTATTCTCAGTCAAAAGTAATGCTGAACGCAGGGAAAAATGTCATCTGCGAAAAGCCGATAACCGTTGAACCCGAAGAGCTTGAAGAATTGCAGGCACTTGCCCGTGAAAAAAAGCTTATCTATATGGAAGCCATAATGTATATGCACAATCCGGGCAGAGAAATTTTTCGTGATGCAATATCAAAAATCGGAAATATTTCAAGCGCTCATTTTGATTTTTCTCAGCTTTCTTCAAAATATCCGGCGTATAAGCGTGGTGAGCTTCCGAATATATTCAATCCGTCACTTGCCACGGGCTGTCTTATGGATTTGGGTATTTACTGTGTCTATCCGGCGGTTGATTTATGGGGTATGCCCGATAAAATTACCGCCTGTGCTTCATTTATGGAGAGCGGTGCGGACGGAAGCGGAGCAGCATCACTCATCTATGGTGACAAGGTAATCACCTTTACATATTCCAAGCTCGGTCAGGATTATTCGGGTTCTGCCGTATACGGTGATAAAGGAACGGTTTCGGTTGCTTCGATATCAAAGCTCACGGATATGTCTATAACCGCTGAAAGCCTTGATAAACAAGAACTTATCGGTGATGTACCCAAGGCAGTGCTTATGGGAAACGAAGCAAAGGAATTCGAAGAATTTACAGCCTGCCCCAATCATCCGAAATACATTCTGTCAAGCGAAACAGCTTTACAGGTAAGTAAGCTTATGAAGCAGATAAGAGATTTAAGCGGAATAAAATTCAATCTCTGATTTCAGATAAAAAAGCCTGCGGTTTTGAGCCGCAGGCTTTTTTATTGATTATTTCAACATTTTCTTATCAATTGATTTAAGAAAAGTCTTTTTCAGTTCCTGAGGTTTATAAAAAAATTTCTCCTCTGATTTACTAAGTCTGTTTTCGCCATGCTTGATACGCAATAATTCGAGACTGCAAACAAAATCGGCGACCTGAAGAAGTCGATACCGTTGAGGCTCAGCTTTTCTGAATTCCACATTATTAAAGCAGATTGAAAATACTGCGTTCAGAACAGCACTTAACTCGGTCTGACCATTATCATAATACACAATGATGTTATCAAAATTTTCAAAATAATCTTTATGCGTATCAAGTAACACCTTAATTTCTTTCGCCAATCTGCCGGAAAGAGCAATTTTATCGGGAGCTTCTTTGCGATTAACTTTGACTGTCAGACAAGACACCGGACAAGAATTAAAAAAATTAAGTATTTTATAAACGAGTTTTCTGCGATCATCAAGAGAATAATTTTCAAATATTTCTTCACGGCGAATAATCGGACCTGTATGTATATATTCCACATTAAAGCCATCTGCCGAGATGCCGGTTTCCAGCTTTGCGATTTGTCCTGAAATATCGTTTTTCTGAGCGTGAAACACCATAGTGACAAGATAGTAAGCCGGTTTTTCTTTTAATAGCCCGAAATCACCGGATTCATCAATAAAAATACTTAATATATTTTTCATAAACAACTCCAAATAAAAACAGCGGGAAATTCTTCCCGCCTTCGGTGGCCCAAAGAGCTTTCGCCCAAGCCGCACAATCTTTCGATTGCAATATTATTATATGCTGAATTTCAATTTATGTCAATAGTATTTTTTTACATTAAAACAAATCATATATTACTGATATAATAGGATTTGCGTATATTTGATGCAAAGAAGCGGCAGAATTTTTTCTGCCGCTGCCTGTTATATTGGCTTATTTATCCTTTTTTCTTTCTGCAATTTCGGCAACCATTTCGGCCTGTTTCTTTTCGGTGACTTTATAGAAGAACAGCGGAACGGCGCAGGCAAACATACTTACCGCACCCGAGAGGATAAGCACCTTCCACATAATATCGGGGCCTGCAACGGGGTCGCTGAATGCCGCAAAATTCTCGATGGGCTTCGACGGGTCAATGCCTGCCCAGCTGTATGACATAACGCCGACGAATGCGCCGACTGCCATACCGATTTTATTTATGAGCGTCTGCATGGCAAAGCATATGCCCTCTCCTCTTTCGCCGGTTTTCCATTCAAGATAATCAACGGTATCACCAATCATAGCATAGGTTATGATGTTGTTAACGCCCTGAGGAATACCGAGAAGCACAAGACCGATTGCGCAAACCACAAGCTTCCACTTGGCATCATAGCCGATAAAATACATCGCCGTCATAACAACGCCGCCCATAAGGTGAACGGCAATATATGCCCACTTCTTTGTGAATTTCTTTGTCATCGACGGAACAAGCAGAGAAGCCACAAGTCCGCCGGGAACAACAAGCATTGTTATAAGTCCAAAAAGTCCCTCATTCTGAAGAACATACTTTGCAAAATAAAGTCCGCCCGTGTAGGTATAAACCATTCTTGCTCCGCCGAGAACGCCGGAAATAACGATGAGCAGAAGCTGGTCATTCTTGAAGAGAAGCTTTATGTTGTGGCCGAATGACGGAGGAGTTTCGGTTGAGGTGAATCGCTCCTTGGTGTTCTTAAAGCCATAGAAAAACATCGGAATCGCCGCAACAACGCACACAACGGCGGCTATAAAATATGTATAGCGGAGTGCTTTGGGGTCAAAATTCGTTTTCTGATTGACCGCATTTGTGATAATCGGAACGAAAACGGTTACAATGCCGGCACCGAGTGTGCATACAAGGCGGGCAACGGTAAGCAGATTTCCTCTGACTATTGTATCGTTTGTCATGCAGGTTGAAAGTCCCCAGTAAGGAACATCGGCAACGGTATAAACCATTGACCAGATAACATAGAGAATGGAAACAAGAACAAATGTAAGCTTCGTTCTTTCGGGAAGGAACGGCAGGAAGCACAAAACGGTTGAAACCGCAATCGGAATTGCCATCCACTTAAGGAACGGTCTGCATTTGCCCCATTTGGTTCTCGTTTTATCAACAATTGAACCCATAATCGGGTCATTGAGTGCATCGTAAACTCTTGTGGCAAGCATGAGAACGGCAACCGCCGTTGCACCCGACATGGTTTTGAAAAGCTCTCCCTTTTCAAGACTTCCGAAAAGCATTGCATCGGTGAGGAATACCGTAAGGTATGAACCGATAATGGTACAAATAAGGTTCTGACCGAAGCCGGTTATGCTGTAAGCTACCGCTTCTTTCGGCTGCATTCCCTTACCGGGGGTTGTGCCGAAGATTTTGTGCAGGAATTTTTCCATAAAAATCTTTCCTTTCAGTTTGATGCTAATCTCCGATAAAAAGAACATAAATCACGCTGCTTCGAATTTTTTGTCAGGGATTAGTATGATATCGCTTTATAAAAATCCAGGGTCTTAAAAGAACGCCCGGTTTGTGCCGATAAAAACTTTTCGCATATTCTGCCGAAAACCGCTTCATCTGCGGCAGGCATCGAAAATGAATATATTCTCTCAACGGGATTTGAGCATATATGGCGCATTGCCGCAAGCACCGTTGAATTTATCCTCTCGCCGCCCCTGCCGCTGTTTTTGCAGAATACTGCTCCGTCCGATATATTAAAATACATTTCGCCGGAAAGCTCTCCGGAGCAATGCGGACACACCGTAAGGTCGGGCATAAAACCCGATATTGCCATTATTTTAAGCTCCGTAACAGCTTTTAAAAATTCGGGCGTTCTGCGCCCCGTTTCAAGCAAATGCAGGGAGTTGAGTATTACTCTGAGAAATTCTCTTGCAGGCTCCGATTCGGGCGCAAGCTCTGCGGCAAGCGAACAGAAATACTGAGCCAACGCAAGCTTTTTTATATCCTCACGAAGTCCGAAAAAAACTTCCTTAGCCGTTGCATCGTCAATTATGTAGGCATCCCTGCCCGTATAGATTGAAAAATCTCCGTAGCAGAGAGACTGTGTTGCGCTGACGGTTTTGCTGTTTATTTTTTTTGCTCTGTTTGCAAAGGCACGGAGCACACCGTATTCCGAAGTAAGCAGAGTAACAAGGCGGTCACTCTCTCCCGTATCCGTCACCTTCAGCACCAGAGCATCTGTATTCATTCTCATCTTTTCCGTTCTCCGAAGCTCCGTCATCAAGACAGCTTTTCAAAAAATCAAGATAATCCGTAACAAGACCGCTTTCCGAAAATCTGTTCCAAGCCTGAGTTCTGTCCATATTAACCATCTCCCGATTTTAATTTAACCGAAAGATGCAATATTATATAAGGTAAAAAATGTTTTTAATCAAGTCCGAAATTATGAATAAGTCCCTCACGGTTACGCCAGCCCTCTTTGACCTTGACCCAGCACTGAAGATTTATTTTGCATTGGAAAAACTTTTCCATATCCTCTCTTGCACGGGTTGAAACTCTTTTGAGCATGGCGCCGTTTTTGCCGATGATTATTCCCTTATGGCTGTCCTTTTCGCAGTAAATCGTCGCTTCAACATCCATTATTTCGCCCGACGGTCTTTCACGCATTTTTTCAATGCTTACCGCAACACCGTGCGGCACCTCCTTATCGCAGAGCAGAAGAATTTTTTCTCTTATCATCTCGGCGGCAAGCAGTCTTTCGGGCTGGTCGGTAAGAGTATCATCGGGGAAAAAGTGAACCGATTCATAGGTGAGCTTTTCAAGCTCCTCAATAACGGTATCAACATTTTCGTTTTTAAGTGCGCTGACGGGAACAACTGCTTCAAAATCATAAACCGAAGTAAATGAAAGAATTTTTTCCATCAGCTTTTCTTTCTGCTTTACCGTATCTGTTTTATTGAGCGCAAGCACAACGGGAGCTTTTTCGGACTTAAGGCGTTTGAGGAGTTCAAGCTCCGTATCCTTTATTTCCCCCTCGGGTTCGGTTACGAAAAGGCAGGCATCAACGCCCGTTATGCCCTCTCCCACCGCTTTTATCATCTTTTCTCCGAGCTTGGTTTTCGGACGGTGATAACCGGGTGTATCGGTAAAAACAAGCTGGGTTTCACCCTTTGTGAGCACTCCCATTATCTTTGTTCGTGTGGTCTGCGGCTTCTCGGTGACGATTGCCACCTTCTGCCCGAGCATACGGTTTAAAAGTGAAGATTTACCCACATTCGGGCATCCGACTATTGCAACAAACGCTGTTTTCGTCATTTATTTTCTCTCTTTCCGAAAAATTTCGCTATTCCCTGCGGACCCGCAAAAACAAAAATGAAGCTCAATGCAAGTGTCACGGCAAGCAGAATAAGCATCGGTATATTTTCTTTATAATACGCAAACAGTTTTTCAAAGGCTTCGGGCTGAAGCATAACCGAAATTCCGGCGGCAACCGAAGCAAGAGCGCTTATAAGCACCGCTCCTGCGGCGGCATCCTTGGCGATTTTGGCAAGCTCGTGAATTCTGCCGTCTGCGGCAAGGTCAACAGCTCTTTCAACCGCTGTATTGACCGCTTCAAGGCTCATAACAAGTCCGCAAAGTCCGAAAAGCACGGCGAATTCGGTTCTTGACACCTCAAAAAAGTCAAATATTCCGAGAAAGCCGAACATCCACGCCGTAAAGCACATATGTATTCTCATATTTTGTTCGTTATTTATGCAGAACAGCACGCCCTTGAAAGCGTAAGCGAAACTTCTGAGCAGTTTTTTCATATCATTCATCCATATAGTAGCTTGAATTGCGCTTCAAGCCGAGCTTTGTGAGCACCGTCTCTTCTTTTTCCCTCATACGGACACTTTCAAGTCCGCCGTTAACATGGTCATAGCCGAGCAGATGAAGCATTGAATGAACGGTCAGAAAACCTATTTCTCTTTGCAGAGAATGGCCGTATTCCTCCGCCTGCGCCATGGCATGAGGGATTGAAATAACAATATCGCCGAGAAGCTTTGCTCCGGTTTCGTAATTTATATCGTAAACACCGTTTTCGCCGAGCGGAAATGAAAGCACATCCGTTGAACGGTCAATATTTCTGAATTGCTTATTAAGCTCATGTATTCTTTCATCGTCAACAAATGTTACGCTTACCTCTGCATCGCCGTCAAATTCCTCGTGCACAAGCACTGCCGTACAGCATCGGCGAACCAGCATCCGCACGCCCGTCGGCACTTTTGTTTCTTTTTGGTCATTGGTAATAACTACCTTAACCTTTCCTGTCATTTTTAAAACGCTCCTCATCGTGTCTTTCGTAAGCCTTGATTATATCCTGAACAAGTCTGTGACGGACAACATCCTTTTCGCTGAATCTAACTATTCCTATATCCTCAATGTTTTTGAGTATCTTCATCGCTTCTTTAAGTCCCGAGCGCTTACCGTCCGGCAGGTCAATCTGAGTAACATCGCCCGTTACAACCATTTTTGAATTGAAGCCGAGACGGGTAAGGAACATTTTCATCTGCTCCGTTGTGGTATTCTGCGCTTCATCGAGAATTATGAAGCTGTCGTCAAGCGTTCTTCCTCTCATATAAGCAAGAGGGGCAACCTCAATATCTCCCCGCTCCTGATGCTTCTGAAAGTTTTCCGCACCGAGCATATCGAAAAGTGCATCGTAAAGCGGCCGTAAATACGGGTCAACCTTTGATTGCAGGTCACCGGGCAAAAATCCGAGCTTTTCTCCCGCTTCGACGGCAGGACGGGTGAGCACGATTCTGTTTACCTCTTTTGCTCTGAATGCAGTTACCGCCATCGCAACCGCAAGATAGGTTTTGCCCGTTCCGGCAGGGCCTACACCGAGAGTGATTGTATTATCCCTTATGGTTTCGATATATTTTTTCTGACCGAGCGTTTTCGGCTTTACGGGCTTGCCCTTTGAGGTTATGCAGATGCAGTCCGCCGCCATATGCTCCAGCTTATCCTCGTTTCCCTCATTCACAAGTGAAAGAACATATCTCACATTCTGGTCGCTGAGTGCTTCACCTCTGTTAATCAGAGTAAGCAGTCCGTTTATGGCTCTTACGCCTTTTTGAACATTTTCGGCTTCACCCGTAACCTTAAGCTCCGAACCCCTGCTGATAACCGAAACGGCAAATTCCTTTTCGATAAGCTTTATATTTTCATCAAACGAGCCGAACAGGCTCACCGCCTGCTCCATTCTGTCAACATTGATTATCTGCTCAAACATAAAATCACTCTTTTAATTTCCGATTTCCGAATATTATTATTTAGTATATCACACATTTTCGGAAATGTCACTATTTTTTATCTTTTTTTGTAACAATAAATTGTTATATATTGACTTTAAAAATTTTCTTATATATAATTATCGGTAAGAAAGCAGGTGGAAAATTTGGATAAACTTATCAATCTGAGAATAAGAACCATAATCGAAGAGCTGTCACGAAAAATCACTCCCGTGAGGGTTGATGTTGACGGCTGGGAGACGCTTGAATGCGGTTACAAGGTCGGAAACACCGTACCGGCGCCCGATGCCGGATGGAAAAGCTTCGGCAAAACCGAAATATGGGGTGAAAAGCCGGAGGAGCACAGGTGGTTTCATAAAAATATCGTAATTCCCGATGAGCTTAAAGGCAAGGATGTTGAGCTTTATGTTTACGCATCCGCCGCAGGAGACGGCAACCGTGCCGCACAGTTTCTTGCCTATGTGAACGGAAAAGCCGTAAGAGGAATTGACGGAAACCACAGATATCTTAAGCTTGACAGCAATGTTGAAAGCGTTGATATACATATATATGCCTATTCCCGTCCGTTTGGTGAGCGCTCACAGTTCTATGCTCAGCTCTGCGTTTTCGACAGAGCGGTTGAAAAGCTTTATTACGACCTCAAGGTTCCTTACGGTGTTATGGAATATCTTGACAGTGACTCCAAGGAATATAATGATATTATGTATCGCCTGAATGAAGCGATAACTCTTATCAACTGGATAGACCCGAACAGCGACGAATTTCACAGCTCGGTTGCGGCGGCAAACAAATATATGGATGAGGAATTTTACGGAAAATTCTGCTCCGAAACGCCCGTAACCGCAAGCTGTATCGGTCACACTCATATAGATGTTGCATGGCAGTGGACTCTTGACCAGACAAGAGAAAAGGTTCAGCGCACATTCGGCAGTGTTATTGAGCTGATGAAAAAATATCCCGATTATAAATTCATGTCAAGCCAGCCCCAGCTTCTCAAATATCTCAAAGAGGAAAACCCCGAGATGTTTGAGGAAATTAAACGCCTTGTAAAAGAAAAGCGTGTTGAGCTTGAGGGTTCAATGTGGCTTGAAGCCGACTGCAATCTGACCTCCGGCGAAAGCATGGTTCGTCAGATTTTGTTCGGAAAACGCTTTTTCAGGGATGAATTCGGCGTTGAAAACAAGGTTCTTTGGCTTCCCGATGTTTTCGGATACAGTGCCGCCATGCCGCAGATACTCCGCAAGAGCGGCGTTGATAAATTCGTTACTTCAAAAATAAGCTGGAACGAAACAAACCGTATGCCGTACGATGTTTTCATGTGGAAAGGAATTGACGGCACGGAGATTTTTACATATTTTCTCACCGCAACTCACGCAAATTTTGCGCAGGATGAAAGATATACCACTTATAATGCAAGGCTTACCCCGTCTGTTGCTCAGGGAACCTGGGAACGCTTTGAGCCGAAAGCACTTTCCGACAATGTGCTTGTTACATTCGGCCACGGTGACGGCGGCGGCGGACCCGAGGACTCATATCTTGAAAATCATGCACGCTTAAAGCACGGCATTCCCGGATGTAATCAAACCAAAATCGAATTTGCCGGAGATTTTCTTGAACGGCTTAAAAATAAGCTTGAAAATAATAAGCGTCTGCCCAAATGGTCGGGAGAGCTTTATCTTGAATTCCACAGAGGAACTTACACCTCTCAGGCATTCAACAAGCGCAGCAACCGCAAGAGTGAGCTGCTTTATCAGAACGCCGAAGCGCTCAGCACAGCGGCGGCAAAGCTTATCGGAGCGGAATATCCGCAGAGTGCGCTCAACGAGGGATGGGAATGTATTCTTCTCAATCAGTTCCACGATATAATCCCCGGCTCGTCAATTCATTCGGTTTACGAAAACTGCCATAAGGATTATGCAAAGATAACCGAAATCGGCAAGAATGCGGAAAGCTCCGCATACAAAGCCATACTCGGCAATATTGAAACCGACGGCGGCATTGCAGTATTCAACCCCAATTCCTTTGCGGACAGCGGCTACCTCAATTTCGGCGGCAAAACCTACCGTGTTAACGGTATTCCCTCAAAAGGCTACAAGGTTATAAAGCTCTGCGAATCAAAGGCGGATTATACACTTGACGGCAGACACCTTGAAACCTCGAATTATTCGGTTGATTTTGATGAAAACTATGAAATCGTAAAGCTCTACGATAAGCTCAATGCCCGTGATGTTCTGCGTGATGGCGGCAAAGGAAACTATATTGAAGCGTTTGAGGATTATCCCTATGAATACGATGCCTGGGAAATTTCAAAATACTATACCGAAAAGAAATACCCCGTTAACGATGTGAGCGATGTAAAATTCATCGACGAGGGTGCACGCTTCGGCTTCGAAATTACGAGAAAATTCTATAAATCGGTAATAAAGCAAAAGATTTATTTCTATGACGGAAGCAACAGAATTGATTTTGACACCTATGCCGACTGGCATCAGGAGCATCTTATGCTGAAAACGGCTTTTGATGTTGATATCAATTCCGACAAAGCAACCTTTGACATTCAGTTCGGCTCGGTTGAAAGACCCGTTCACAAGAACACAAGCTGGGAATCCGCAAAATTTGAGGTATGCGCTCATAAATTCATTGATTTTGCCGACTACGGCTACGGCGTATCGCTTCTGAACGACTGCAAATACGGCCACAACATCGAAAACGGAACAATGAAACTTTCAATGTTCAAATGTGCCACCTATCCCGACCACGATGCCGACAAGGGCGTGCATTTCTTCACCTATTCGCTCTATCCGCACGCCGGAAACTTCAGAGAAGCCGGCACAATTCAGCTTGCATATGAGCTTAACTGCCCGTTAAAGGCTTTTGAGATAAGCAAAAACAGCGGTAAGCTCGGTGAGAAATATTCGCTTATTTCATGCTCTGCCGATAACTTCATTGTTGAAACCGTTAAGAAAGCTGAAAACGATGAAAGCGTTATAGCAAGAGGATATGAAAGCTTCAACAAGAGAACCGATGTTACACTCAAAGCAGGCTTTGATGTTGAAAAGGCTTATTTGTGCGACCTTATGGAAAATGAGCTCAGTGAGCTTGAGGTTAAAGACAATTCGGTAAGCTTCACCGCAAAACCGTTTGAAATCGTAACCGTTAAATTCTGCTGATTTACACAGGCCCGAAAAATTCGGGTCTGTTTTATATATAATGTATTGATTTTATTTTCTTAAAATGTTATAATAATCAAAATTGTGCTTGCGGAGGTATGTAATGAATATTGCAAATATAATATCATTTTTTATTGCCGCCTGCGCATTCACATACGGTGCTTTAAAGCTTTTTAAAAAGGGCAAGCCGATGTATTTTCAGCTTCTTATCTGTGCCGCCGGATGTTATGCTCTTGAAGAGCTTTCGACAATAGTCAATTATCTTTGCGGCGGATTTGAAGAAACGGTAACAATCGGGCTTCTCGGTATTTTCGGATGTAACTTCTTTCTGCTTTCCGCAAACTACGGTCAGCTTGACCGCATAGTCGATGACGGAAGCAGTGTCAACAACCGTGCAAAACGCATTGCACTGCTTGCCCCGTTTGTTTTTATAGCGGTTACGGTTTCAATCTTTCTGCATCAAATGCGTGAAAGTCTCTTCGGTGCCGTGGCATTTTCTTTGATTATGGTGCCTGCCATTCCGGCTTCATATTTCAATCTTAAGCATCTGATGATGCCCGTTGACGATTTCGGCTTTCTGCGTTCAACAAATCCCTGCAATATTTCGGCGCTGATTTTCTATCTGCTTACGGCAGTGCACATACTTCTTATAAATTTCAAGCCGGGATTTGATATAACATCAATTCTGATTTCGCTGTCGGTTCTGACCGTTGTTATCTGTTCGGAAAAGGGGGCGAAAAAATGGGGAATTTAAATCTCATTCTTTTTATCAGTATTTTCACTCCCCTTGCAATGATGCTGTTTGTCTATAAAGACAAATCCCGTGTTTCACTTATTTTTCTGCTTGCCGGAGTTACGGTTTGCCTTTTCTGCGGAGAATTCAATGCGATAATTCTTAATTCGGTTCCGTTTTCGAAAAGATATTTTACGGTAAATATGACACCGTTCTTTGAAGAGCTTTTCAAGGCTCTGCCGATAATGTTTTATTCCTTTATGTTTAAGCCGAAAAGGCAGCAGCTGCTTGAAAGCTCAATTGCCGTAGGAGTTGGCTTTGCGGTGCTCGAAAACGCTTTTATCCTGGCAGAAAGCGTTAATAGCGTTTCGGTTGCTCTTGCTCTTATAAGGGGCTTCGGCGCCGGAATGATGCACGGCATATGCACTCTTGCCGTCGGCTACGGAATGTCATTCGTTCACACCAGAAGAAAATTATTCTATACCGGTACGGTTGCCTTGCTTTCGGTTGCAACGGTTTATCACTCGGTATATAATAATCTTGTGCAGTCTCAATATCAGCTTATCGGCTTCATTTTGCCGGTGCTGACCTTTGTTCCGCTTGTAATTTCTCTTAAGCGCAAAAAAATTCTTTAATTTTTCTCAAAAAAAACAAGCCTTTTTTTCGACTTGTTCGTATAAATAAACGAAATAAACACATGAAAGAGGTATTTCAATGAAAAAAATATTTACTTCACTTCTCGCAGTATTAACAGTTTTAACGCTTCTCTGCTTTGCATCGCTTCCCGCTTTTGCCGATGAAGAAACCGTTACAAACATAGACGAAGCACTTACGGCAGGCTCAGGCACCGCAATTAAGACCATCACCAAAGGTTTCAGTGCGGTAAAATTCAGCGGAGATAACACCGGCTTCACCGGCACCGTTATGTTAAGAAGCTCCGATGTTAAAACCGTTATATTCGCAAGACCCGAATCGGCATTCAAAACATCATCAAAGCTTAATATTACTCTTACGGCATCGGAAACGCCTTACAGTCTGTTAAGATTAAGAGCAAACGCAAATACTCTTAAGCTTATCGGAGACGGCGATGTTATCATTTCGGCAAGCAACGGAGCAAATGTCGGAACGCTGACAGTAAACGAGGTTGTTTTCGCCAACTCAACAAAACAGCTTATAATAGACCAAAATACAAATCTTGTTATTGGCAACGGAACCGCCGATAATCCCGCATCCGTAGCCGGATATATAATCACGGATGCTAACGGAAACACCGTTGAACCTCAGTATGATACAAACGGCAACCTTGTTATAGAGGTTCCTTTAAACGGCCGCTATACACTTAAGTCCGATGCTGTTGCCGAAGCAGCATCTGCAACAACCGACGCTTCGGAAGCCGCCGTTACGGAAGTAACCGATGCCGAAACAACCGCCTCGGGAACGGGCTCCGCAATTTCGGAGGGAAACAGCACAATAGTTATATGCATTGCCGCCGTTGCCGTAATCGGTATCGCCGCATTTGCAATTGTCAGCGGTAAAAAGAAAAAGTCAGCATAATAATTTCATCCGATAAATAAAGCTTGCCGGTGTTCTTTTGAGCATCGGCAGGCTGTTTGTGATTTTATATATTTTCGGTGATTAATATGAGTTCAAAAACAAAAAATTTTATCAACTGGGCGCTGAGCATAATCCTTTGCAGTCTGGGTGTAAGTCTTTGCACAAAAGCCGCATTCGGTCTTTCGATGATTGCCGCTCCGCCTTATATACTTCACTGTTTTCTGCGTGATTCATTTCCGTGGTACACTCAGGGAATGTCCGAATACATATGGGAAGCGGTTATTCTTATCGTCACCTGCCTCGCAGTAGGCAGATTCCGCATAAAATACCTGCTTTCACTTGTTACGGCGGTTCTGAGCGGATTTATAATAGATTTCTGGCTCATGGTGCTCGGCGGCAACGGAATGTATGATTCGTTCCCTGTGCGCATAATTGCATTCGTCTGCGGTGCGGCAATAATTTCTCTTGCCGTGGCTCTCGTTTTCAGAACGAATTTTCCGCCGCAGGTTTATGAATTGCTCGTTGGTGAAATCTCGGATAAATATCACTTTGACAAAAGCAAAACAAAGCTCTTTAACGACCTTGCAATGCTGGTTATCACAATTGTTTTTGCCCGTGCACTCAATCATTCGTGGGAGGGCGTGGGAATAGGAACAATAATCGTTGCATTTCTAAATGCACCCCTTATCGACTTTTTCGGCAAAATAATTGACAAAATTGAAAAGAATGGTGAACAAAATCAATGACAAAACTCAGAAAATTCTTCGGCGAAATAAATATGACCTGGATAAAAGTTATAATTTTTGCAGTTATAACGGCGGTATATACAGCCCTGATAAATGTAATTCCGTTTTTTAAGGATACCTCATTTCAGGATATAGCAATCAATCTCGAATGCTGGATTTTATTTGCTCTTTTAATCATAACCAACTGCAAAAAGTGGTGGGAAGCTTCGCTCAAATGCTTTGTATTCTTCCTTATCAGTCAGCCGCTCATTTATCTGATTGAGGTTCCGTTTGTTGACCTCGGCTGGAAAATATTCATGTATTATAAGTATTGGGCGATTATAACCGTTCTCACTCTCCCCGGTGCCGCCGTTGCCTTTTTGCTTAAAAAGAAGAATTGGCTCAGCGTTGCGGTTCTCGCCGTTGCAAACGGTTATCTCGCCTATGCCTGCATTAAATATTTCAGAAGCACGGTGAGCTATTTCCCTCATCATCTTTTAAGTGCGGTTTTCTGCCTTGCGCTTGCAATATTCTTTGTTCTCATATTCTTTGATGAAAAAAAGCACCGCATTGTATCATTTGCGCTGATTGCGGCGGTTATGGCGGCAATATTCATAATCACAATACCTAACACAAAGGAAATCAGTCTCGGTGACGGCGAATGGCAATGCACCATAGAAGATGAAAACATTGTTAAGGTTGAAATGCCCGACGGAAATCATGCCGAAATTTCCCCTAAGCATAAGGGCGGAACATATGTAACCTTTAAAAATTCCGACGGAACCGTTAAAGAATTTTATGCAACGGTCAGCGGCGGAGATGTTTGGGTGGACAGCTTGGAATGACGGAATACGGATACAAAAAATTTATAGCCGGACTTATCGCCCTGCTGATTGCGATAACCGCAGTAACCGCCACGCTTGCGGTAAAATATAAAAATCAAACGCAGTCCGTTGAGTCCGTTTCGGAAATTCCCGAGGTCAAAACCGAAGCCGTTACTAAGGAAAGAACCTTTGATTATAAATCGCTTTCCGTTTCTCTGACCCGTATGCCGGACAGAGAAATCAGCGAGGAGCTTCTGAAAAATTTCGATGTCGGAATTATCGAAAAGCTTGAGGAAGCGGTTAAAAACGGAGAGGTCAGCGATAAAGAATGGCTGAAAATAACGGGATTTACCTATAAAGCCGCAAAAGATAAATTCATCACCCACGGCAGTATTGATATGGGCAATAACGGCAGGAATTATTTTGAACTCGGCTTTACCGGTGACATTAATTTCACAAATTCCGGTTATGTTATGACCCATGCAAGAACCAAACCAAACGGCGTTATTGACTGCATTGACGAAACATTCAGAAATGAAATGAACGGCGTTGATATTCTGCTTGTGAATAATGAATTCACTTATACCGACAGAGGTTCGCCGACACCCGATAAAACATACACATTCCGTGCCGACCCCGAAACAGTCGGTTATATGACCGAGCTCGGAGTTGACATTGTTTCGCTTGCCAACAATCACACCTATGATTACGGTTATGATTCATTTATTGATACCATTTCGGTTCTTGAAAAAGAAGGCTTACCCTATGTGGGAGCCGGCATGAACAAAGAGGAAGCCGCAAAGCCCGTAACCTTCATTATCAACGGCTATAAGGTCGGCTATGTTGCTTCATCGGGCGTTGAATCTCCGATATATACTCCTGTTGCAACCGAAACCGAAGCCGGAATAATGGGATGCTACGATAGCGGCAAAGCAATGCTTGAAGCTATCAAAAAAGCAAAAAAAGAGTGCGATATTGTTATCGCCTATCCCCATTGGGGATATGAGAACACAACGGAGCTGACCGATTCTCAGAAGAAGCTCGGAAAAGAATTCATTGATGCCGGAGCCGATGCGGTTATCGGAAACCATTCCCACTGCCTGCAAGGCATAGAATTTTATAATGGCTCGCCGATAATATACAGTCTCGGCAATTTCTGGTTCAATACCAAGAGCGTTCCCACCGCTATGATGAAGCTGAAAATAAGCAGTGACGGAATGCAGATGTCATATATTCCCGGAATGCAGTCCGGAAGCGAAACGCATTATATTTCAAATGAAGCCGACAGACGGAAGCTTTACGATGATATAATAAGCTGGTCGCCCGGTAAGGCAATAAACATTGATGATAACGGTGTTATTACCGCAAAGTAAAAAAGGGTCTGTAACGATTTTTCGTCACAGACCCTTTTTATCAGCGTAGCAACACGGCGTGAACCGTCAGATTTGAAGCTGAACCCTAACCGAGTGATGATAAAACAAACCCATTCGGATTATTATCACTCGGTTAATCAGTCAAGAGTATCAATATCAACATAATAATGTGCAAAGTCGGCGTGACCGTCTGAACCGATTGTAAGAGTTGAGCCGCCGTTTTTGCCGTCAAATGTATAACTGCCCTTGCCGCACTTCAAGCCGTAGGAAAGGCGTATTCCGTCATAAAGAATAGATGAATCGTTTGAATGGTCGTGACCTGCCACCATATTCTTTGTGCTTCCGAGTGACTTTACAAGTGCAAAGAAACCGCTGTCATATTCGGGAGAGCAGATGCCCTCGTCATTCTTGCCGAAATTACCGTTTGAATAATATTCCTGCTTGAACTGCTTCGCTTCATCATCGTAAACCGCTTTCCACGCATCTCTGTACTGAATGCAGGGAATATGAAAGAATATCGAGCTTTCAACATTCGTTCCGGCTATTGCATTTGTGCCCTTAACCGCCCATTCATACCACTTAAGCTGATTATCCCAGAGATGGTCATAGCCACCGCATTCCTTATCGGTGCTCGAATGAGTATCCATCATATAAAGAGTGTGGATTATTCTTCCGTTCTCGGTAATATTGATAACATAGTTACCTACGCCCATACCCTCAGGTCCGAATTTGAAAAGGCAGTTTTCGGCATTTTCAAGCTGCCATCCGCACCAGGCTTCATCTACTCTCTTGCCGTTTTCGCCGTCGTGGTTACCCATAACCGGAGCCCAGGGAATACCGTAGGAATCAATAACCTTAATCATTTCGATATAAGCCATCTTTCCCGAACCGTTGTCACCCGTAAGCGTGATAAGGTCGGGATTTGTTGCTTTTATCGCCTTATCAATCGTCTTTGCGGCGATATCCGCTTTCTCATTGTAAACATCAAGTCCGCTGAGCTGAATATCGGCAAAATTAAGAACAACAAAATCCTTGTCCGGATTTTTTTTAAGCTCGATTGCATAATCGGCTGTATATGTATCGTTTTCAGACCATTTATCATAGAATGAATCTATTCCGCCGTTGAGCATGGCAAAAAACGGACTGAAAAACTGAACAAATGAAAGAAAGAACGCAATAATCAATTTGAATAACGGCATAATTTTTACCTCCGAAAATTTAATAAATATATTATAGCAAAGTAAATACGGATTTTCAACTGTTCATTTAAGAATTTCCGCATCGGCGATTATTTCTCTTGAAAAATCGGGCATTGTTAGTTCATCGAAATTCACTCCGAGAGAGGGGCAAACCGCTTTCAGCACGGCTTTTGTCAGAACCTCTCTGCCCTCCGGCGTATTAAAATGGGTTTTATCCGAAAAAACGGATTCCGGCTGTTTTTTCATAAGCGAATTAAGGTCGTTGACTTTCATTCCGCACGCTTCGGCGATGCTTACCGCCTTTTCGTTTATTGCATCGATATCGGCATTCTTTCTGGCAAACCAGAAATCATAAAGCTCCTCCTGAACGGGAGTTGTGGTTGCGAATATCAGCTCCGCATTCGGATAAAGGCTTTTCAGTCTCCGGCATATGCGTTCAACATAATAACCGTATATTTCGGGAGGAGTGAACGGTTCATCGCCTGCCGCACGGATAATATCATGCAGACCCGTGTTCCAGTGAACGCAGTCAACGGTTTCGCCGATGTGCATTTCATGCTCCCAATCGCCGAGCGAATATAAAACATATTCCGCAAAACGGGCGTTACCGTTATGCCACAACACCTCGGCTTTACCCTTGAGAGCGGCTTTAACATATTCGCAGTAGCCCATTCTGATTGAATCTCCGATAAGAAACAGCTTTTTCATTTTGATTATCCCCTGCTTCTGTAAATTTTCTTATAAAAAGTGCTGTCCTCATTGAGCATATCAATTTCGTCAATATTATATACATCCAGCACCTTTTCCCATCTTTCCTGCATACCCTCGGCGTATTCAACGGGCTGAAATCCTGCCGTCAGATAGCTTTTAACCGCCGCAGGTCTGCCCTCACTCGTTGTGAGCGAAACATATTTTACTCCACGGTTTTTAAGCGTTGTGAGCACTATCCATGAAAGATATTTTGAAAGTCCTTTTCCTCTGAATTCCTTTTTTATGCCTACCCAGTGCATATCTCCTGTGCCGTCTGCTTTGTAAACAAATGAGGTTGCCGTGCCGATATGCTCACCGTTATAATCGAGAAACCATACATCCTCCTCGGGCACGATATCCTTGAAATCATATATCTCCTGCTTGAAGCGTTCCTCATCCGTCTGCTCGGACTCAGCCCAGGTTCTTATGCATTCGTTCCAATCGTGGATATCGGTATCTCTGTTTTTCTCCGAAAAATGTGAAAATGAATAGCCCTCGGGAAGCGGCATATCGGGAATATCATTTTTCGCAAACCAATACATTTTAAGCTGTGACATAACAAATCCTCACTTATAAAGATAAATTATTTTTCCTCTGTCGAATATAACATCGTTGTAACCGAATGCACCGTCGTGATTGCCCAGAAGTCTGGCGGATTTTATTTTTGCAACGCCCGTTTCACATTCGATTCCGATGTGATAATTTCCGCTGTGCGGCACATCAAACGGCATAACAATCGTTTCCCATTCGGCATTTTCAAAGCTTAGTGCCTGAACAAGCTTACCGCTGTCAAGCTCTCTGACAAACATTCTGCACCCTTTGCCCTCCGATTTTACATTTGCTTCGAATGCACAGGGCAGACCTGCTTCAATGTAAAGTCCCTGATATATCGCAGAACCGTCACCGGCATATCCGAATTTTTCTTCCTTTTCGGCTCCGGCATATTCACCGCTCATTGACCAGAACACTCTGCCGTTTTCAAATTCTCCGTTATGAAATTCACGCATTGAATGATAATAATTCATATCGGAAACAACGGTCTCAAAAAAGTTTGCTTCAATGCCGTCAATGATATTGTTTTCAAATCTCACATTGGTTACGGGGTGCGGAGCGGTATTCACGGTATAGGGATTATAATTCCAATTGCCCATGGTTTTGAAATGATTATCGTGAACATAAACATTTCTGACCTCGATTTTTTCAAGGTTGTGGCAGTCTATTCCCCAGAGTATCATTCCGAATGCCTTGCAGTGATTTGTTTCAAGGTCGTTATGGTCAATTTCTATGTTCTCGGAAGCCTGCGGCTCATCAGATGACCACCATTCACTCGCTCTCGGGTCTTTATACGATGAGAAGATATAAACCGCATCGTCACCCGTGAACATCTTACAGCCCGTTATGCGCATATCACGGCAGTTCATCATGCAGATTCCGTCACCGTTGCCGTGGCTCCATTCGGAGATTTTAACATTCTTTATCAGACCGTTATCGCAGGTGAACGGCATCATCGCATATCCGTGATAATTCGTGATTGAAATATCCGAAATTTCAAAACGGCTTGCACGGTAAAATCCTATCGGGCAGGTTTTGATAAGCTTATTGCCGTCATCACCCTCCGCCATCCGGAGCATACCGTTTCCCTTTATCGCAAAATCGTGCGAACCCTCGGGCGCATAGATAAACGGATAATTTTTATACCAGACATGGCTCCATTTTATCTTTTCGGAATAGTTGTGTCCGAACATTATCTCATAATGCTCATAGCCGTCTCCGACGGGCTTCACATAACCAGACGGGTCATTATCCTGCAAAAGCACGGTTTTATCACCCAAAAGCAGAGTTATTCCGCTTCTGATTACTATTCCCGAAGTGAAAAAGGTTTTTTCTGCATCAAATTCAACCGTTCCGCCGCCGCAGGAATAAGCATAATCTATTGCAGCCTGAATCGCTTTACGGTCATTGGTTAAGCCGTCACCCTTTGCGCCGAAGCGTTCATCCGTAACCTTAATATTTATACTCATCTGCTCTTTTTCCTTATCATCATTACTGTCGAGAATATAACCGCAACAGCGCCGACACCTCCGAACACATACGGAACGGTTTCAAAGCCCTCAGCCTGATAATGTGACGGGTCGGCAGGGTCATAATAAACCGTTACTCTGTCGCCGATTTTCATGGACGAATCATAACTGCCGTATTCCACATTCTCATATTTCGTGCCTGCAACCTTATAGGTAACATAAACATGGTATTCACGGTCTTCACCGATAAGGTCCTCGGTTATATTTGTAATTTCGCCCTGAACGGTTCTGTATTCAATATCCTTATCCGAATTTTTGCTTATGATGCCGAGTACAATCATTATCACGCCGATAACGGCAATTATCGGATAAGTAAATTTTCCTGTTCTGAACATTTTTTATTCTCCTTATTCAATGCAAATCATCTGATGGCAGTTGACCTCGGGCACTGTAAAGCTCACCCTGCCGTTTTCATATTCAAACTCAATGTCCTCACACTGCGGAACAAGCTGAACTCTTGACGGCTTTTCACATTTTACTTTAACGCCGATATTATAAAGCGGAACGATATCCTCTATAACCTCAGTGTTCTGTCCTCTGTTGGTGGTATGAGCATAGAGCAGATGCACTATCTTTCTTTCACCCTGACGAAGAAGTGAGATAACACCTCTGTCGGGCAGAGAGGTTTCAACGGTGAAATCATCATTCATCAGAAGCGTTACCGCCTTATTGATAAGCTCCTTTATATGATAATCACCGTAAAGAGCGTAGCCCGAAAAAACATTCCAGCCGATATAGGCAATATTTCCTTTTATGACTGCTGACGGATAATCATAGGCTTCGTTATTAGGAGCGTGCTGATGTGAGCAGAAATGCAGGGGTGTTCTGTTGAAATATGGGTCCTGACCCTTGGCGATAACCTCGGCATCAATATTCTCAAAACGGTAGGAATCCGCACGCATAATATAAGCCGTTGTGCCGTTTACGGTATCAAAGCACGGGATTTCGTAGGTAGGTGAAAACTCGTTTTTGCCGATGAATTTAACGCCCGTATCAACGGCAAACTCATCATTTTCATTAAGTCCCGAAACGCCGGAAAGCAGAATTTTACCGCCGTTTGCAAGATATTCATTCACCTTAGCGGTAAGCTTTTCGTCAAATCTCCAGAAATCGGGCATGATAATCAGCTTGTATTTTCCGAAATTTTCTTCAAGGTCGATAACATCGTAAAGGCGCTTGGTTTCGAGCAAAATTCTGTTTGCGCCTACATCTGCATTGCCGCTTGCACCGTTTCTTTTTCCTGACATCGCTTCTGCCGAAAGGACGGCGATATCGGGAATATATTTTGCTCCCTTGCACCACGGCTCCTTTTCCTCAACCTCTTTATATGCCGCACCGATGAGTGCAAAGGTTGAGCGGTTAAGCTGACCGTTCGGGTGCATCTGGTCGCCTACGGAACAGCCTGCGCCCATTGCAAGCGAGAGCGCCGCTTCATAGCGGAGCGCATTGGGATGCTTGAAGCCGCCGAATTCGCCCCACGACTTATGGAATTTTCCCGTCATACCGAGAAAATTTTCTCTCTGCGTTCTTGCATATGCCGCCGAGAGCGGAAAATGGTCGTAACCCCATCCGCCCGTTGGCAGGCTTTCAAGCTCCAGATGACTCATGGAGCTTATCAAATCTCTTCTGCCCTTGCTTAGATGTCCGGAATTATGGAATATCACGGTATCGGGGTCGTATTTTCTGATTGCCGCTTCAACTCTGTCACGGTAATTTTTATATACCTGCTTTCCGAATTTCACGGCATCTTCATTGTTGGTATAGTCAAGTCCGAGCTTAGTCATATCGGCTCTGCACTTTGCACACCAGCAGGTTCTTTCGCTGAGAATATCAAGGAAAATTTCACACGGATGATAAAGCTGCATAACCTCTTCTATCTCCGCAATCAGCTTATCGAGATAAGCGGTATTCAGGCAAAGGCAATGAAAGCGTGCCGCCATAAAATCTCCGCTTGCAGGCGAACCGTCTTCTCTGAGAGAGAGCCATTCGGGGTGCGCTTCGGCTTCCTTTTCGTCAAGGCCTGCCGAGATATAAACCGGCGCTTTAACGCCTATTTCCTTACATGCTTCAAGCTCAGCACCAAGCAGGTCAAACCTGAGACCCGGGTGCATCTGATTTACCTTTGACGGATGGAACGAATATCCGTGATGGCACTTTGAAAATACGGTTATGGAGTCAACATGGCCGAGCTTTAAGGTCTCCTGCCACTCCTGCTTGTTGAATTTTTCACCCACGCCGTCAATTGCCGGTGATGTGTGAAAATCAAGATGTACCTGTCTGAGTCTGAAATCACTCATAATTTTTTCTCCTCTAATCTTTTTTCAAACATTATTGTGTTTTGCCATTCACCGAAACGGTCTTTGGCAATTCTTTCTCTGTAACCTATTTCACGGAAGCCGCATTTTCTGATAAGCGCAAGGCTCGGAGCGTTTGAAGCAAAAATCACCGAAAGCAGACTCCAGAATCCGTATTCGGGCGCCTTTTCGCAGATATAATCCGTCAACGCCTTGCCTATTCCTTTACGGTGATAATTTTCATCTATATAAAGGCTTACCTCCGCAACGCCCTTATATGCTTCCCTCTGCGAAACCCTGCTCAGCACGATAAAGCCGACCGCCGTTCCGTTTTCCTCATAAACATATCGGCATTCCTTTATGTGCGCCTTATCCCATTCATCATATGACGGAATATCGGTGTTGAATGTGGCTCTGCCGCTTTCTATGCCCCGGGAATATATTTCTATTATCCGCTCTCTGTCGGATTCTTTCATTTCTCTTATCATAATTCAATCTGATTTTAAAAACGGGCTTGTGAAATTTTTATGTTGTCACAAGCCCTGTTTTAAGTTAGAAGTTTAAGTTAGGGAACACTTGAAATCCGAAATTATCATCATACTCCCGAATATGCCGAAAATCCGCCGTCAACGGGAAGAATGATTCCGGTGATAAAGCCCGAATATTCCTCATCACAAAGGAAAATAAGCGCACCAGTCAAATCCTCCGGAACACCGAAACGGCGAAGCGGAGTATGGCTGATTATTTTATCGGAACGGGGCGTGAGTGAACCGTCCTCATTGAAAAGGAGCGTTTTATTCTGATTGGTTGAGAAAAATCCGGGAGCTATGGCATTAACTCTGATGCCCACATCGGCAAAATGCACCGCCATAAACTGCGTGAAGTTTGAAACAGCCGCTTTGGCTGCGGAATATGCCGGTATTTTCGTGAGCGGACGGTAGGAATTCATTGAAGAAATGTTGAGAATTGAAGCATTCTTCTTGCCGACCATATCCTTTGCAAAACACTGAGTTGTGAGCAGTGTACCGAGGAAATTAAGATTGAAAACAAACTCTATCCCCTTGGGGTCAAGGTCAAAAAAGGTTTTAACGCCCTCCGCCTTTTCCGCTATGTCCTTGAGTTCAAGCGTTTCCTTGCTGGTTGTGCCGAGCGGTGAATTTCCGCCTGCGCCATTGATAAGAATATCACACGAACCGAAAACTGAATTTATCTTCTGCCTTGCCGCTTCAAGACTTTCGGCTTCAAGCACATTACAGCCGACTGCAAGTGCTTCGCCACCCTGAGCCTTGATTTCGTCAACAACCTTCTGCGCCGCATCCTCTCTGAGGTCAAGCACGGCAACCTTTACGCCGAATTTTGCCAAATCCTTTGCAAATCCGCTGCAAAGCACTCCGCCGCCGCCCGTTATAACGGCAACTCTGTTTTTGAGATTTTCGTTAAGCATATCAATTTTCTCTCCCGTAATTACAAAATTATACTTTCGCACGACACCGCCGATTCATAGCTTGCGGCAACAATCTCCGCCGCCCTGCCGCCCTCAAAGGCATCAATGCCGAATTTTCTGCCGGTTTTCAGGCAGTCATAAAAATCTCCGATAAGGCTTGAATGGCCTGCGCCCCAGTATTTCTGACCGATAAACCGTGAAGCCGCTCCGCAGTCGATTTCACAAAGGCTGTCATCCTCGCCGATTTTATAAAGCTTTTCGCCCTCAAAACGAAGCTTTCCCTTTTCAAGCACAACCTCAACCAAAACACCGCTGTTTTCGGCAAACGCCGTTGTGGCATAAAGAATTGCGGTTGCTCCTCCGTCAAGCTCCATAAGTATGCTTGCAGTATCTTCAACTTCGATTACGCCCTTGAGGTGGTCGTTTGAGGTGTGAGCGGTAAGCTTTCTGCATCTGCCGCCGAGATACTGAATAAGGTCAACGGTATGTATCGCCTGATTTATCAGCACTCCGCCGCACTCCTTTTCGAGAGTGCCGTGCCAATCATCGGAATAATAATCTTCTCCCCGTGACCAGGTTACAAAGGCTCTTATCGCTTTAACCCTGCCCATTTCACCGGAACTTATTATCTTTTTGACATACTGCACGCAGGCGTTATATCTGTTCTGAAAGCATACTGCAACCTGCTTTCCGCTTTTCTCCTGCGCATCACGCAAGGCGGAAATTTCCTCTCTTGTTACGGAGCAGGGCTTTTCGATAAGTACATTTGCGCCGTTTTCAAGAGCCTTAATTGCCATGGGCGTATGCAGATAATGCGGCGTGCATATATGCACGGCATCGGGCTTTTCGTTTTTAAAAAGCCCGTCAATGCCGTAATATGCCTTTGCGGAATATTCAGCCGCTTTTTTATCAGCCCTTTCGGGCTTTATGTCCACAGCGGCAATTATCTCAACATCGGGTATGCCGCTTAATGCTTTGAAATGCAGAGCGGAAATATTTCCGCATCCGATAACCGCAACTTTCATTTCACAAGACCTCAAAATGTGGAGCTCATATCTCCCTGAATATTTTCAACAACCGTCTTTTTGTCTGCGTGTCCTGCGGCAATCTTCTTCTGAAGCTCCGCAAAATAAACATCCTCATCAACGGGAATTTCAACTTCTTTTCCGAGCCACGACGAAAGGTGAGCCGCATTGGAGATTGAAAGACCTCTTATGCCCTCTTCACCTCTTGCAACAAGGGGTTCGCCACGGAGCATCGCCGCCGCAAACTTATTCATAACCTCGCTGTGCTGTTTATTTCTGCCGTCGGTTTCAACTTCAATCCATTCGCCGTCAAGTCTGTCAAATCCGCCCTTTGAGTTTGCGCAGTGGTCGGTAATTGTGCCGTTGAGCTTATAAAGCATAAGCTTTCCGTTTTCACAAACAAGCTTACCGCCGTCAAGAGTTATCTCAAATCTGTTTGTACCCGGGCAGTCACCGGTTGTTGTGATAAAGGTTCCGGTTGCTCCGTTTGCATACTCGGCATAAATCGAAACATCGTCCTCAACCTCTATATCATGCCATTTGCCCTCGTGGCAGAATGCTCTTACCTTAACGGGCAGACCGCAAATCCACTGCCAGAGGTCAAGATTATGCGGACACTGATTGAGCAGAACTCCTCCGCCCTCGCCTGCCCATGTGGCACGCCATCCGCCGGAGTTATAATATGACTGGGTTCTGTACCAATCGGTGATAATCCAGCTTACTCTTCTGATTTCGCCGAGCTCGCCGCCCTGAACCAGCTCACGCATTTTTCTGTAAAGGCAGTTCGTGCGCTGATTATACATAATTCCGAATGTGAGACCGCTCTTTTCAGCCGCTTCGTTCATCTCACGAACCTGCTTCGTGTAAACTCCGGCAGGCTTCTCAGTGAGAACATTAACGCCCTTTGAAAAAGCATACTGCGCAATCGGGGAATGGAAATAATGCGGAGTTGCGATAACAACCGCATCAACCTCACCGCTGTCGATAAGCGCTTCTGCGGAATCGAATGTTTTGATATGCGGAAGAATGCCCTTTGCAACCTCAAGTCTTTCGGGCTTTATATCGGCGCACGCAACAATGCGAAGCTCCTTATGATTGCCCTCGGCGTGCATATTTATATGTGATGTACCCATATTTCCGACACCGATAATACCGAATCTTACGGGCTGGATTTTCGTTTCAACAAGCTCATGAATAGCAGAGCAAGCCGCCGCAAACGAAGTCTTGTTATCGGGATAAACATAAACATCATTGAGCTTTAATTCTTTTTCATTGCTCGCTTCAAGGTCCTTGAGGCCGTCAAATACTCTCAGGTGAGGTTCAACGGAAAGGAAGAAAACGCCCTCACGCTCGTCAAGCCTGCGGAGAATTTCTTCAACCTTGCCTTCGCCTTTTCCTGCCGGAACAACCGTTCCGCCCTCATAAACGGCATCCTTTATGTGCATATAGGTCACATAATCGCAAAGCTTATCAAAGCCGTCAAGAGTATCGGAGCCGTTGAGAATATAGTTTGCAGGGTCAAATATACAGCCCATTCTGTCGCCGAAATATTCGGCAATTTCAAGCGCTCTTTCGGGAATATCGCCGTAAATTCCACGCTCGTTCTCATGACAGCAGAGAATGCCGTTTTCGTTGGCATAATCAGCCATTGCGGAAAGACGGGCAAAAACCTCATCCTTATATTCTTCATAGCTTTCACCGTTATTAAAGTAAAAGCTGAACATTCTTATGTATTTTGTGCCGAGTATCTTCGCAACCTCAACGGTATTCTTGAACGCTTCAAAATGCGGCGCAAAATCTGCTGTTATTTCGATTTTTCCGTAATGAGAGCCGATGGATGAAACCTTAATTCCGCCCTCGTCAAGCACCTTTTTGAGTGCCTTTGCTTCATCAACCGTAAAATTCGAAATGTTCTTGCCGTCGCAGTTTCTCAGCTCGATATAATCAATACCGTTGGCTTTGCAAGCCGCTATCTGCTCCGCAATCGAAGCAGAAGCTTCATCGGCAAACGCCGAAAACAAAAATCTTGCCATTTGACTACCTCCTATAATGGTATAAATTTATTCTATCACCTTTTTATAATAATTCAAGTATATTTTGTTTATATTCTATAAAATATTTGGTCGTTCATTTTATATATTTAAAAATTTAAATTACTTGACAAATTATATGTGTATGCTATTATAAAGTTATTAGTTAGAATAAGTGAATATATCGGGATGCTTGTTTTTAGGAGGGTTGTGAATGATAATCAGCATTATTATCCCTGTATATAATAAAGAAAAATATTTGAAGAAGTGTTTAAAATCTTTAATAAAACAAGACCTTGTTTCTGACGAATATGAGATAATATGTATTGATGATGGTTCAACAGATGGAAGTCTGAATATTCTAAACGATTATGCGAATAAATATAATAACATAACTGTTATATCACAAGATAACCATGGAGTGAGTGCTGCAAGAAATGTAGGAATAAAAAAAGCATCTGGCGACTATATAACTTTTGTTGATCCCGATGATTTCATTGAAGAAAACTGTCTTGGTTATTTTGGAGATTTGCTTGTTAAAAACAAGCCGCAAATTTTAAATACCGGCTACTCAATCATAAAAGAAAATGAAAAATATGATACCGCTGATTTGCAAATTCAAATCAGCGTAGATGCTGTGTGTGGACACTTTTATAAGCGAGATATAATTATATCAAAAAACATTTTTTTTGATGAACAAATTCATTATGCCGAGGATGCTTTTTACAATCTCACATATAACCTCTATGTCAATAAAAAGATGCAAACAAACACAAGATTGTATTACTATGTTAAAAATAGCAGTTCTGTTTTGCATGACCAATCATTAAATGCACATTTAAAGAGGACGAATTCATATTTAAGATGTACTAAATTAATCAAATCAATTTTCGATAACTATAACGACAATTATATCGGCAACAGAAATGATGTATTTTTTTGGATGATTACAGCTTACCGATACTCGATTAAACATATAATTTTCTTATCATTTCCTATGATTACTAAATATATTAAGGAACTGAAAAGTATAGGAATGTACCCATATAATATTCCAGATAACATCGTCAGAGATACCGACAAAGAATGGAGATATTTAGGTCCAAAATCATTTCAAAATAAATTGATATTCATATCATACAAAAGGCGAGCCTTATGGCTACTTTTGTTATTACAAATTCCGAACAAATTTAAAAAAGAAATAAAAAAATTTCTAAAAAAATAGATTTATAATTTAGCGTTGCTTCCTCAAACTGTTAAATTAGCACTCAAGCTATTCGAGTGCTAATTTAACAGTTTGTTCATATTTATTTAACAGAATATTCCACCTTGCAAGCTATAATTTGAACAAACATAATCGAAAGGTGACTAACTATGAAAACAAAACAGTTTAAATCGGAATCCAGGCGTCTTATGGATATGATGATAAATTCAATTTACACTCACAAGGAAATTTTTCTGCGTGAAATAATTTCAAATGCTTCCGATGCGCTTGATAAGCTCTATTTCCGCTCGCTCACAGATTCATCGGTCGGTCTCGGAGCGGAGGATTTCGTTATCCGCATTGAGCTTGACGAGGAAAACCGCCTTATCCGTGTTATTGATAACGGATGCGGCATGACCGAGGAGGAGCTTGACACAAATCTCGGAACGATTGCCAAAAGCGGCTCTCTCGCTTTCAAAAACGAAAACGAGAAAGCAGAGAATGTTGATATTATAGGTCAGTTCGGTGTCGGCTTCTATTCGGCATTCATGGTCAGCGATAAGGTTACGGTTGAAACCAAGGCTTTCGGAAGCGATGAAGCTTTCATCTGGGAATCCGAGGGAGCGGACGGCTATAAGATAGGTTCCTGCGAAAAGGACGGCTTCGGAACAATTGTCACCATGCACATCAAAGAGGATACCGAAGACGAAAAGTACAGCGATTTCCTTGACCAATACAGAATAAGCGCTCTTATAAAGAAATATTCCGATTATATTCGCCACCCTATTAAGATGGAGTTCACCACATCAAAACCCGTTGAGGGCGGCGAAGAGGGAGAATATGAAGAAGTTAAAGAGGAAAGAACGCTCAACAGCAGAATACCTCTCTGGAAGAAGAACCGTTCGGAAATAACAGCCGAGGAATACAACAATTTCTATAAAGAAAAATTCTATGATTTTGAAGACCCGGCAAAGGTAATCCATACAAGCGTTGAGGGTCAGGCAACATATCATGCGCTGATGTTCGTTCCGAAGCGTCCTCCGTTTGATTATTACACCAAGGATTTCGAAAAGGGACTTCAGCTTTATTCAAAAGGCGTTCTGATTATGGAAAAATGCGCCGACCTGCTTCCCGATTATTTCAGCTTCGTCAAGGGTCTTGTTGACAGCGAGGATTTATCGCTCAATATATCCCGTGAAATGCTCCAGCATGACGGTCAGTTAAAGCTCATAGCCAAAACGATTGAAAAGAAAATCAAGAGTGAGCTTGAAAAAATGCTCAAAAACGAGCGTGAGGCATATGAGGAGTTTTTTAAGAGCTTCGGTATCCGCCTGAAATTCGGCGTATATGATAACTACGGCGCAAATAAGGATGCCGTAAAAGAGCTTATTATGTTCACATCATCCAATGAAAAGAAGCTTGTTACTCTTAAAGAATATGTTGAAAGAATGGGTGCCGGGCAGAAAGCCATTTACTACGCCTGCGGCGAAACCGCCGAGAAAATTGAAATGCTTCCGCAGTGTGACGCCGTTAAGGAAAAGGGCTTTGAAATTCTTTATCTCACCGAATATGTTGACGAATTCGCACTTAAAATGCTCGGCAAATATGAGGATAAAGAATTCATAAACATCTGCGATGAACAGCTTGACCTTGATTCCGAGGACGAAAAGAAAGAGCTTGAAGCGGAAAACGCCGATTCAAAGGATATGTTTGAGGAAATGAAAAACGCCATCGGTGACGGCGTTTCGACAGTACGCTTTACGGGCAAGCTGAATAATCACCCCGTTTGCCTTACAACCGAGGGCGGCATTTCGCTTGAAATGGAAAAAACGCTCAATTCAATGCCGGGTGCAGACCAAAAGGTAAAGGCACAAATAGTTCTTGAAATCAACGCAAAGCACCCCGTGGCAGAGAAACTGAAAGCGCTGTTTGCAGACGATAAAGAAACTCTCGGCAAATATGCAAAGCTTCTTTACGGCGAAGCGTGTCTCATCGGCGGAAAGCCCGTTGATGACCCGGTTGAGCACAGCAGACTTATCTGTGAGCTGATGGTAAAATAAGAATTTCAGAGAACCGGTTTCGCCCACTCTGATTTTAATTCGGAATTCCGAATTAAGGGGCGCAAGCGCCAATTTTATACAAGCAATATTATAGCCTTTAACTTCTGAAAAACAACTCATTGTATGTTCAGAAGTTAAAGGCTTTAAATTTACAGTTATATAATTGGGTACGGGTGAAACCCGTCATAAATTCCGAATTCCGAATTATTTCAGTATAACTATTGTAACTCCGTCTTCGCCCTCGCCGTAAACTCCGAGACGGTGCGATTTGACATAAGGTGATGAACGCAGATAATTATTCACAGCGGCTCTGAGTGCGCCGGTGCCCTTTCCGTGAACAACGGTAAATTCATTCAGCCCCGTTCTGAGACTGCGGTCAATAAAACGGTCAAGCTCAAGCAGGCATTCGTCAACCGTCATCCCTCTTAAGTCAAGACGGGTATTCGCTTCCATATTCAGTCTGCTGTCACCCGTCATTCTCGCCGTGGACTTCGGCTTCTCTTTTTGGGGCACATTCTCGTCAAGGCGCAGATTTGAAAGCTTTACCCTCGTTTTTATCGAGCCTGCCATAACCTCAACATTTCCGTTTTTATCAGCAGGAGACAGCACCTTTGCACTCTTTCCGATATCTCTGATTATAACCGTATCACCCGTTACGAGTGCCCTCGGCAAAACATAATCCTCATCATCGTCAACAACAAATGACGGCTCAACAGCGGCATCAATCGCAATAACGCCTTTCTTAACCAGCGCTCTCGCACGCCTTGCAAGCTCGGTTGCATCCTTTGTTTTCTGCTGTTCCTTTTTGAGCTTTTCAAGCTCCTGCAAAAGATTATATGCTTCACGCTTTGCCTGCTCGGTAACTTTTGCCGCCTGCGTTCTCGCCTTTTCAAGCTCCTGCTCACGGAGCTTTTCGATTTCGCCTTTCAGCTTTTCGGCGTTCTCTTTTTCCTTTGCCGCCTTTTCCGAAAGCTCATTCGCTTTGGAATATTCATCTTCCATTTTGCGCCTTGTTTCTTCAAGACGGTCAACAACATTTTCAAATTCTCTGTTTTCGCTTGAAATAAGCTCACGGGCTCTTGAAATAACCGAATCCGAAAGTCCGAGCTTTTCGCTGATTGCCAATGCGTTTGACTTGCCCGGAACGCCTATCAGCAGACGGTAAGTCGGGCGCAGAGTAACAATATCAAATTCACAGCAGCCGTTTTCAACTCTCGGAGTATCAAGCGCATAAGCTTTAAGCTCCGCATAGTGAGTTGTGGCGGCAATTTTTGCACCTTTATTGTGAAGCTCCTCAAGAATCGCCATTGCAAGCGCCGCACCCTCAACGGGATCCGTTCCGGCGCCGAGCTCGTCTATCAGCACAAGACTTCTGTCCCCTGCCGCATTCATAATTCCGATTATATTAGTCATATGCGCCGAGAATGTGGAAAGCGATTGCTCGATAGACTGCTCATCGCCGATATCCGAAAGAATTTCATCGAAAACTGAAATCTCGCTTCTGTCGCCTGCCGGAATCATCAGTCCGCACATAGCCATAAGCGTGAGCAGACCAACGGTTTTAATCGAAACCGTTTTACCTCCCGTATTGGGACCCGTTATGACAAGGGTATCAAAATCCTTTCCGAGCATTATATCAACGGGAACGACCTTTTTCGGGTCAATCAGCGGATGCCTTGCCTGACGGAGATTGATAACCCCCTTATCGTTCAGCACGGCAGGCCAGCCCTTGATTTTATAGGCATACTGCGCCTTTGCGAAAATAACATTTATTTCAACCGCACATTCATAACTGTTCTTTATGCTCTGCGAAAAATCGCCTGCGGAAGCCGAAAGAGCGGCAAGAATGCGGTCAATTTCTTCTCTCTCTTTTGAGCGGAGAACCCTTATCTCGTTGTTTGCTTCAACAACCGCCATCGGCTCAATGAATACCGTTGCGCCGCTTGACGATGAATCGTGAACAAGTCCGGCAATCTCGGAGCGGTATTCACTCTTGACGGGCACAACATATCTGCCGTTGCGCTGAGTTACGATATTTTCCTGCAAATATTTCGAATGGGTCTGAGAACGGGTGAATTTTTCAAGCTGTTCACGAACCTTTGATTCCTGTGCTCTTATTTTTCTTCTTATTTCCGCAAGCTCACGGGATGCGTTATCGGAAATTTCATCCTCGGTCACAATGGCATTGAAAATTTCCGATTCGAGAAATTTATTCGGCGCAAGTGCATAAAAAAGACTGTCAAGCACGGTCTGAACGCCTGCATTTGAAGCTCTCCACTGAGAAAGAGTGCGGATAACACGAAGCACTCCGCCGATATCAAGCAGTTCCTTTGTGTTCAGAACACTGCCGGCATTCGCCCTGCTGAGCGCATTATTTACATTCTTCAAGCCGCCGAAGGACGGCCCTCCGAACCTTGCAAGAAGCATATGAGCATCAACAGTCTGATTCATCAGAGAGCGTGCCAAATCAAGATTGCTCTCGGGCTTTAAGCTCATAACCGCTTCCCTTGCGTCTTCACAGCTCGCAAATTCAGCCACTTTTTCAAGTACCTTATCAAATTCAAGTGATTTTGAGTGCTTTTCAAAAGAAGTCATAATTATTCCTCAACTGTTTCCTGCGTTGTTGCTTCTTCGGTTGCTTCAACGGTAACATATTCCGTAATCACTTCGCCGTTATCGTCATAAACCGTATCGCCGTCTTCATCCGTCACCTCGGCTATAACCGTCTGCGGCTGAACCGCCGTGCTTTCGGCAGGAACGCTTTCAGCCTGAGTTTCAAGCGGTTCTGTTACATATCTTGCCGTTTCGGCTATAACCTCCTGAGCATCGGTATTCTGAATTGACGAAATATACATTCCGCCGTTACGCTCACGAAGCGTGATTTTCATATATTTATCGGGCTCGGGAGCGGTCATTTCGCCGTTTTCAATCTGAACCCACGCCTTGTTTCCGATATATCCCACGGTTAAAATAACGGAGCTTCCCTGCTTTTCGATATCGTAAACCTTGGGGGTATATGCCGATTCAATACCCGTTATCGGCAGAATATAGCTCTGCATTGCGGAATCATAGGTTATTTCATAATCGCTCATATCAATTGACGAATGGAGCGAGGGAAGGTCAATTTCATTTCCGAAAAGTGATGTAAAATATTTTTCGATATCGGCCTGCGGAACAACTATTCCGCCGTCGGAATAGGCATAACCCTCCGTTCCGTTTTCACTTTGCAAAAGCGCCCATACGGCACTGTTTACAAGCTGAGGGATATCAGCCTGAGTAAGGTCGTCAAACGGGTCGGGGTCAAACATCACAACGGGTGTTAAAAACTTTTCGTATTCCGCTTTTTTTGCGGAATTATCCGTAATATTTTTCACGGCTCCGATACCGAATTTTATAACGGCAATAAGTCCTATTACTGCCAGAATCAAAGCAATTACGCCAACCGGAAACGCAAATCTGTTTTTCTTTTTCTTTGCCATTTCAATTTCTCCTTATCTTATCTGACCGTTTCCGCTGATAAGATATTTTGTGCTGACCATATGCGAAACGCCGAGAGGTCCTCTTGCATGGAGCTTCTGGGTTGAAATTCCGATTTCCGCACCGAAGCCGAATTCTCCGCCGTCGGTAAACCTTGAAGAAGCGTTTACATATACCGCCGCCGCATCAATTTCCGTCTGGAATTTGCGTGCACTTTCAAGATTATCGGTAACGATAACCTCACTGTGTCCCGTTCCGTATTTTGAAATATGCTCTATCGCTTCGTCAATATCCGAAACGGTTTTTGCGCTGATTATCAGGTCAAGATATTCCCTGCCCCAGTCTTCCTCGGATGCCTGAACGGCATAGGGCAGAACGGCACAGACTGCTTCGTCACCCCTGATTTCAACGCCTTTTTCCCTGAGCCTTTCACCTATAACAATGAGTGCTTCTTCAGCTGTATCCTTATGGAAAAGCAGACTTTCGCACGCATTGCAAACCGAAACTCTTGATGTTTTTGCATTAACGATTATATCCGCCGCCATATTTATATCGGCATATTTATCAACATACACATGGCAGTTACCGACACCCGTCTGAATAACGGGAACGGATGCATTCTCAACCACCGAGCGGATAAGTCCGGCTCCTCCTCTGGGGATAAGCAGGTCAACATATTCGTTCATTTTCATAAGCTCTGCGGTTATCTCTCTCGAATTATTCTCAATCAGAATAACGGCATCAGCCGGAATTCCGCATTCTTCGAGCGCTTCTCTCATTGAATCCGCAACAGCCTTATTGGAATTTGCCGCTTCCTTGCCGCCCTTTAAGATAACCGAATTTCCCGCCTTAAGGCAGATTGCCGCCGCATCGGAGGTGACATTCGGCCTTGCTTCATAAATCACGGCAATAACGCCCATGGGAACGGTTACTTTTTCTATTTTCAGTCCGTTGGGTCTGTTTTCGCCCCAGAGAATTCTTCCGAGCGGATTGGGTTCATCGGCAACCTCACAGAGCCCCTGAGCCATACCGTCTATGCGGGACTGCGTTAAAGTAAGGCGGTCAATCATTGCTTCCGCCATACCGTTTTCACGGGCAAGCGCTATATCGGCGGCATTTGCTTCAAGAATTTTTTCGCTGTTTGCCTTGATTCTGTCTGCACATTCACGCAGTGCGGCATTTACCGCCGCCGAGCCTGCAACCGCAAGCTTCTTTTGCGCCGCCTTTGAGCGTGCGCCTATTTCCTTTATATACATAATGTCCGCTCCTTACTTTTTAGCCTTGAAAAGTGTTCCGAGCTGTCTGCCGTCAAGCACCTTATATATATCCTCGGGGTCTGAACCGTTCATAACAACGGTATCAATTCCCGCCTTTGTTGCAATATCGGCGGCGTGAAGCTTGGTTATCATTCCGCCCGTTCCCCTGCTTGTTCCCGTTCCGCCGGCAAGAGCAAAAATATCATCGTTAAGCTCCTCAACGGTATGAATAAGAACAGCATTTTCATCCTCACGGGGGTTTGAGCTGAACAAGCCGTCAATATCGGTCAGAATTATAAGAGCATCAGCCTGAGTGAGACTTGCAACATGTGCCGAAAGGCTGTCATTATCTCCGAAAACGATTTCCTCAACCGCCACGCTGTCATTCTCGTTAACAACGGGGATTGCGCCGTATTCGAAGAGCTTCATAAATGCGTTTTTCAGATTTCCTCTGCGTTCCTCGTTCTCAAAATCGTCACGGGTAACAAGAAGCTGACCTATGGTGTTGCCGTATTCGCTGAAAAATTTATCATAGAGGAACATCAGCTCACACTGTCCGACCGTTGCCGCCGCCTGTCTGCCCGGGGTGTCCTTGGGTCGCTGAGTGAGACCCAGCTTGCCAACTCCGACTCCGATAGCGCCGGAGGTTACGAGAGTTATCTCCATGCCTGCATTTTTAAGGTCGCTGAGCACTCTTGCAAGCATTGACATTCTTCTGATGTTGATTTTTCCCGTATCATAGGTAAGCGTTGAAGTTCCTACCTTGACAACAAGTCTTTTTACTTCTTTTTTGTTTATCATAATCTATCACACCGTTTCCAGATATTTTTTATATGTCTTTTTCGACTTGACATTTCCCACTGCGCAAAGCGAAGCATTTTTTATATTCAGCATCTCTTTTGAGAGCTTTTTCACATCACTGAGCGTTACCGAGCGAATGCCGTTTATGACATCTTCAACCGGTTCAACGCTGTTATAAAACAGCGTTTCGATTGCGTTATCCTCGGCAACATCAACTATATTTTCTCTGTCGGTAACATAACCCGAAACGCCCTGCTCAATCGCCGTTTTAAGCTCTCCGGCGGTGACGGTATCGGGAAATTCCGAGATGATTTTAACCGTTTCCTCAATCACTCTTTTTTCCGATTTCGGAGAAAGAGCCATATATATTGCAAAATATCCGGCTTTTTCCTGCTTCGTATTGGATGAATCCACCGAATAAACCAATCCGAGCTCTTCTCTCAAACGCTGAAACAGCTTTGACGAGGTTGACGAAGCAAGTATTCTCGAAATAACCGCCGCCGTATGCCGTCTCGGGTCGCAGGTGCATATTCCGGGGAAGCCGATAACAAGCTGATTCTGGAGCGATGCTTTTTTCACAAGAGTGATATTTTTTCGATATTCCGCTCCGCACGGCGATATGACTGAGCCTGTATTTCCGAGCGCTCCGAAATATTTTCCGCAAATATCAACAAGCTTTTCTTCATCAAATTTTCCGCAGAATGAAGCAACCGTTCTTTCGGGTACATAGAATTTTTTCATATGCTCCGTGAGCTTTTCACGGGTCATAGAAGCAACATTTCCCCTTGTTCCGAGAATATCGTATCCGAGCATACTTCCGCTCCAGATGTTCTTTATAAATGTATCACTGCAAAGGCTCTCCGGGTCATCCTCAAACATCGAAAATTCCTCGGCGATAACGCCCTTTTCCGTTTCGATATCCTCCGGCAAAAGCTTCGGGAAGCGGAGCATATCACAAATTATATCGAGAATTTCGGGCGAATGCTCAGGCAGAACACGGGCATAAAAGCAGGTGTATTCCCTTGCCGTATAAGCATTTATCTCTCCGCCGGTTGCGTTGGTCTCACGGGCAATATCAAGCGTTGAGCGGCTCCGAGTGCCTTTAAAAACCATATGCTCCGTAAAATGCGATGTGCCTGCCGTTTCCGGCGTTTCATATGCCGAACCGCTTGCAACCCATATTCCGAGAGCGCAGGTTTTTGCGTGCTCCTCATTCTGAATTACAATGCGGAAGCCGTTGTCAAAGGTAATGGTTTTCATCATTTCACCCGTTCATTTTTGAAAACAAAAGTAATACTGCCGATTGTTATTTTATCCCCGTTATTCAGAAACACTTTTTTATCAATGTTTTTTCCGTTAACAAGCACCTCTGATGCCGCCTTTGCGCCCGTTATATACCAGCCCTTTTTGGTGCATACCACAACGGCATGCTGTCTTGAAACGGTTGAATAATTCATCACTATATCGCAGTTTTTATATCTTCCGATTGAGGTTTCACGGCTTGTAAGCCTGAAAACATCGCCGTTTGCAAGGCTCACAAGTGCGGCATTGCCGAGTGACGGCGCTCTGCGCTTAAAAAGTGCCGTAAAACATAAAACAAGTATTATAACCGTCAGCGCAGGAAGCGCATAACGGGATATTGCAAGCATCTGTTCGAGCATAATTCCTCCGTGATATATTTATACATGATATAATATATAATTATTCACTTCAAAAGTCAATATCTGCCGTAAAAATTCAGAATTCAGAGATTTAAAGGACTTTTTAATTCGGATTTCGCAATTAAAAACGAGTACGGGCAGAGCCCGTCCTCACTCCTCCATCCTCTCTCCTAACTTCAAAAAAAGTCCGAGGCCATGACATCAGTCACAACCCCGGATTTTTTATTTTCAATTACTCTTCATCAAGATTATCGCAGTTATGCCATACGCCCTGAATATCGTCATTATCCTCAAACATTTCAAGCATCTTGTTCATTGCGGTTACATCATCGGGATTTGCAAGAGTTACGCTTGTTGAGGGAATGTATGCCGTTTCGGCTGAAAGGAAAGTATATCCTTTTTCCGAAAGAGCAGTTGAAACAGCACCGCAGTCATACGGGTCTGTGCGGATTTCGAAAACGCCGTCATCCGAAAGGAAGTCTGTTGCACCTGCTTCAAGAGCATCCTCCATAAGCTTTTCTTCGTCAACGCCCTCCTGCTCGAGCACGATAACGCCCTGCTTTGAGAAAAGGAACGAAACACAGCCGTTCTGACCCATATTTCCGCCGTATTTATCAAAATAATGACGAACATCGCCGGCAGTTCTGTTGCGGTTATCGGTAAGTGCTTCAACTATAACGGCAACGCCCGACGGACCGTAGCCCTCATAAACAATATTTTCAAAATTGGCTCCGCCTGTTTCACCGGCAGCCTTTTTGATTATTCTGTCGATATTATCATTGGGAACATTGTTCGCCTTCGCCTTTGCGATAACATCCTTAAGCTTTGAGTTTGAAGCCGGGTCGGGACCGCCCTCACGGACGACTACTGCTATCTCTCTGCCGATTTTGGTGAACACCTTGGCTCTGGCATTATCGGTTTTTTCTTTTTTGCGTTTGATTGTACTCCATTTGGAATGGCCTGACATATTTAAAACCTCATTTCACGGTTATTTAACTTTATTATTATATAACATTTCACATCGGCTTGTCAAGATTTAAAGTGAAGCATTAAAGCCCTTTAAAGTGTGGCATTAAAGCCCTTTCCGAGTATTTCGTTTGCTTCGCTGACAATTATAAAGGTTTTCGGGTCAACAGTCTGAGCGATTTTGATAATTCCCGAAATTTCATTTTTTCTTGCAACACAGACAAGCATATTTTTGTTTTCTCCGCTGTAAGCTCCCGTTGCCGGAACTATCGTAACTCCTCTCGGCGAAATATCAATTATGGTCTTCGATACTTCGTCGGCTTTCTCGGTTATAATCATTACCATCTTTCCGCTGCCCGTGCCGTAAATCATCGTATCTATAACCTTGGTGCTCACGAAAATAATGATAATTGCGTAAAGTCCGCTTTCAATGCTTCTGAAAACTATCATATTCGATATGATTACAATTGCATCCGAAACCATAACCACTCTGCCGACGGTTATATGCGGAAACCTTTTATGCACAAGCTTTCCGATAATATCCGTTCCGCCGCTCGTGGCATCGGTTGTCATAATCAGACCGAGACCGAAGCCCTCAAATAATCCGCAGAAAAGCGCCGCAAGAATTTTATCACCCGTATAAACGGGAAGAAACGATAAGCCGTCAAGCGCCGCAGAAAGAATCGCAGAAACAACAAGAGTGCTTGCAACAAGTCTTTTGCTCAGAAAAATCCACATCAATATAAGAAGCGGCACATTGAGAATAAATCCCGTTATACCTATCGGGAAGCTGAATAATTTATTCAGTATCAGCGCAACGCCCGTCATTCCGCTTTGCGCAATATCGTTTGCCTTAACGAAAACATTAACTCCTATTGAGTATGATACACAGCCGATTGCCCAGAAAAGCAGGTTTCTTATCAGATGCAATACCTCTTTTTTTGTCATCCGTTTTCCCCGCTTTCCGCTTCTTTTATTTTTGCAAAAAGCTCGTTTATTCTGTCTGTTTCTCCACGCAGATACAGCCATCCGAAAAGTGCTTCAAGCCCCGTTGCATAATGATAATCGGCGCTCGACTGGTTTTTCGGTATTCCGCCTGTTCCGGCATTTCTGCCACGCTTGAATACCGTTTCTTCCTCCTCGGTAAGCATAGGCATAACCGCTTTTATGCTTGCCGCCTGCGCCTTGGCGCAAACCCTTTTCGAAGCCGCTTTATGAAGCGCATCAACGGGTCTGTTTGCTTCGCACACAAGCTCACTTCTCACAAGAAGGTCATATACCGTATCGCCTATAAACGCAAGGTTCAACGGACTTAACAGAGAAGCCTCTGAGGGCTTTTCCAACAAAGAATTCAAGTAAATTACCTCTCAATCAGTTAACAAAATCAAACTCCAAATCATATACGGAAACCGTGTCGCCCTCTCTTATTCCCTTTTCGTGAAGAGCATCTATTATTCCGCTTGAAATCAGCACTCTCTGGAAATATTGCAGAGATTCGTAATCATCAAGGTCGGTGCGCTGAAGAATTTTGAGAAGCCACGGAGCTTCAACGAAATAAACACCGTCCTCAACTCTGATTTCAAAGCCCTTGTTATCTGTATTTTCAAACAGTGCGGCAGGAATATTCTCCGTTTCATATCTCTTTATCGGCGGCAGGGTCTGAAGCTTATTCCATATTGCGGAAACAACCTCCGCCGTGCCCTCCTCAATCGGAGCGCACATCGTATGAAATTCAAATCCTCTGCTTTCAAAATATTCACGAAGCCTTTCAACCTGCTCGTCCGAAGCCAAATCGACCTTGTTTGCAACAACAATCTGCGGCCTTTTTGCAAGCTCGGGGTCAAACTTTTCAAGCTCTTTATTGATTATTTCAAAATCTTCAACAGGGTCTCTGCCCTCGCTTCCTGCGGCATCAACAATATGAACCAGCAGACGGCAACGGTCAACATGGCGCAGAAATTCGTGTCCGAGACCAACTCCGTCACCGGCGCCCTCAATAAGTCCGGGTATATCCGCCATAACGAATGAGCTTCCCTCTCCGAGAGAAACCACTCCGAGAACGGGAGTAAGAGTTGTGAAATGATAATTAGCTATTATCGGTTTTGCTTCGCTCACAACCGAAACAAGCGTTGATTTTCCTACATTCGGAAATCCGAGCAGACCCACATCCGCAAGGAGCTTTAATTCAAGGCAAACCTCCCATTCCTCGCCGGGAGTACCGTCCTTTGCAAAACGGGGAACCTGCCTTGTGGGGGTTGCAAAATGGGGATTGCCCCAGCCACCTCTGCCGCCCTTGGCGCAGATAAACGGTTCATCGCCCGACATATCCGCCATAACGGCTCCGCTTTCGGCTTCCTTTATTATGGTTCCTCTCGGCACAAGAATAACAAGGTCTTCGCCTTTTTTACCGTTTTTTCTGCCGCCCGAACCGTTTCCGCCGTTCGGAGCGGTATATTTTCTTTTATATCTGAAATCGGCAAGCGTTGCAAGGTTATCGTCAACCTGAAAAACAATGTTTCCTCCCCTGCCGCCGTCTCCGCCGTCGGGTCCGCCTGCCGCAACATATTTTTCTCTGCGGAAGCTCACGGCACCGTTACCGCCGTTGCCTGCCTTTATTTTTATTTTCGCACTGTCAACAAACATATTTATTAATCCTTTTCCTCGGCGCAAATTTTTTCAGTTTACATTATATATTATATTTTATCTCTTTACAATAGATTTAAAAAATTTTTATTATTTACAAATTATATATTGTTTTTCACTTGACAAGTGTGATATACTTTTATAATCGGATATTATAGGCAGGTGATAAAATTGTCGGCATTGATTACGGGAGTTGAAAAAGGCAGTATTGCGGAAAAGAAAAAAATACACGCAGGAGATACCCTTATTTCCGTTAACGGAAACAGCATAAGGGATGTTCTTGATTACCGTTTTTATCTGAACGAAACCAGGCTCAGACTGATGCTCAAAAGCGCCGTGGGAAAATTCAGAGCCGTTACCGTTCACAAGGATGAAGCGGAGGATATAGGGCTTGAATTTGCAACCTATCTTATGGATAAACAGCAGTCCTGCAAAAACAAATGTATATTCTGCTTTATTGACCAGCTTCCCGAGGGACTGCGTGACAGTCTCTACTTCAAAGACGATGATTCACGCCTTTCATTTCTTTTCGGAAATTATGTAACGCTCACGAACATGACCGATGAGGAAGCTCAGCGCATTATTGATATGCACATCAGCCCCGTCAACATATCCGTTCACACCATGAACCCGGAGCTGAGAGTTAAAATGATGCTCAATCCTCACGCAGGAGAATCTCTCAAATATCTGCGCAAATTTGCCGAAGCGGGCGTATCCGTGAATACTCAGCTTGTGTTATGCCCGGGCATAAATGACGGTGCGGAGCTTGAATACAGCCTTAAGGAGCTGTTTAAGCTTTATCCGTCTGTTCAAAGCATAGCGGCTGTTCCGGTCGGCCTTACAGACCACCGTGAGGGACTTTATCCGCTCAAGCCCTACGATGAAAAATCAGCCGGCGAGGTTATAGATATAATCGACCGATGCAGTTCGGAATTCGAAAAAGAGTACGGCGAAAGAATAGCGTTTGCCGCCGATGAATTTTATATTGCGGCAGGCAGAAGCATTCCCGATGAAGATTACTACAATGGCTTCCCTCAGCTTGAAAACGGCGTGGGAATGTGGGCACTGCTTCGCTCGGAATTTCTTTGCGCACTCGATGAAACGGATGTAAAAGAATTAAACCGCAGGGCAACAATCGTAACGGGCAAAGCGGCTCAGCCGCTTATAAAGGAGCTTGCCGAAACGGCAATGAAAAAAATAAACGGTCTCGATATAAATGTCATCGCCGCCGAAAATAAGCTTTTCGGAAAAATGATAACGGTTTCGGGTCTGCTCTGCGGAACCGATATCCGGGATGCGGTTGAAAATGAAGATATAGGTCAGGAGCTTATCATTCCCCCTAACTGTCTGCGCAGTGAGGGCGATATGTTCCTTGATAATATGACAACGGACGAGCTTTCGACTCAGCTCGGTGTGCCCGTCCGTCAGAACGGTACGGGCGGAGACGAGCTTCTTTCCGCCATGTTGGGAGGTAATTAAATGTCGGGAAATGTTGTGGCAATCGTCGGCAGACCCAATGTCGGCAAATCCACTCTCTTTAATAAATTGACGGGCGCAAGGCTTTCGATAGTTGATGATACGCCGGGCGTTACCCGTGACCGTATTTACGGTGACTGCGAATGGCTAAACAGGCATTTCATGCTTGTTGATACGGGCGGAATTGAGCCGCAGTCAGACGATATAATTTTAAGTCAGATGAAGCGTCAGGCTCAGCTTGCAATTGACAGCGCCGAGGTAATCATTCTTGTTACCGATGTCAGAAGCGGCGTTGTTGCAACCGACAGCGAGGTTGCCGCAATGCTTCAAAAAAGCGGAAAGCCCGTTATTCTCTGCGTTAATAAGTGCGACACCATTGGCGAACCGCCGCTTGAATTTTATGAATTCTATAATCTCGGTCTCGGCGACCCGATAGCCGTTTCATCGGTTCACGGTCACGGCACGGGCGACCTGCTTGACGAGGTTCTGAAATATCTGCCCGAAGCGGAAGACGAGGAGGACGAGGACGAATATATAAAGGTTGCGGTTATCGGCAAACCGAATGTAGGCAAATCATCTCTTGTTAACGCCGTTCTCGGCGAAGACAGAATGATAGTTTCCGATATCGCCGGCACAACCCGTGATGCAACGGATTCAATCGTTGAAAATGAGCATGGCAAATTCGTATTCATTGATACCGCAGGACTGCGCCGCAAAAGCAAGGTTTATGACCAGATAGAAAAATATTCGGTTATCCGTGCAAGAATGGCAGTTGAAAGAGCGCAGGTATGCGTTATTATGATTGATGCCACGGAGGGCTTCACCGAGCAGGATTCCAAGGTTGCCGGCATTGCCCACGACCTCGGCAAAGGCTGTATTATTGCGGTCAACAAATGGGATGCCGTTGAAAAGGACGGCAAAACAATGGATGAATTCCGCAAAAAGCTGATGAATGATTTTTCGTTTATGAGCTATGCTCCGATAATATTTATTTCCGCAAAAGAAAAAATCAGGCTTGACCGTCTCTTTGAACTGATAAAATTCGTTGATGAACAGAATGCAATGCGAATTTCAACGGGTAAGCTCAATGATATTCTGGCGGACGCAACCGCAAGGGTTCAGCCGCCGTCGGATAAGGGCAGAAGACTTAAAATTTACTATATCACTCAGGCTTCCACAAGGCCGCCGACATTCATCTGCTTTGTCAATAAAGCCGACTTATTCCATTACAGCTATCAGCGATATATTGACAATCAGATAAGAGAAGTTTTCGGACTTGAGGGAACGCCCACAAAGATGATAATCCGTGAAAGAGAGTCAAACAAAAAATGATAGTTTTGGGAATTGACCCCGGTTATGCCATAGTGGGCTGCGGAGTGGTTGAATATAAATCAAATCATTTCAGAATGCTTGACTACGGAGCGATAACCACCGAAGCGCATACGCCGTTCAACGAGCGCATTGAGCATATATATGATGAAGCCGATGCTCTTATGAAAAAATACAGACCGGAAGCCATGGCAATTGAAAAGCTGTTTTTCAATACAAATCAGAAAACCGCCATTGATGTTGCCCAGGCAAGAGGAGCGCTTGTGCTGGCGGCGCAGAAAAATCATATACCCGTTTATGAATATACACCTCTCCAGGTAAAGCAGAGCGTTGTAGGCTACGGCAGAGCGGAAAAAAAGCAGGTTCAGGAGATGACAAGGCTTCTGCTCAACCTCGAAAAAATCCCGAAGCCCGACGATGCCGCCGATGCCCTCGCAATGGCAATTTGCCATTGCCATTGCTCAGGGTCGCTGATAATTCGGAATTCGGAATTCGGAGTTCGGAATTAAGGGTCGCTTCGCTCCGATTGTAATTGATTGTAAGTTAGAAGTGAGCGGTTAGAAGTTAATGACGGGCTCTGCCCATACCCGATTATATATAAGTCCGCATTGTAGGGCGGGATGACCGCATCCCGCAGTTTGTCGGCAAAATCTGCGATTTTGACGGCAAGAGATATTTAGTTAGAAGTTAGAAGCTAAGGGTCGCTTCGCTTCGGATTATATTTGGATGATAATAAAATCAACCATTTGCCACAGTGAGTTGAAGCAAAAGCTTTTCGGGAGGTATCAATATGGCAAAATCGCTCCTTGATATATTATTTGATAAGGTTTTAGAATCTTTCGGGATAGGAACACCGGAGTGGTTAGGCGCAAGAGGTGAAAAGCTGACCGAAAAGGAATTAAAATGGTTAAAGCTGTTCGGGGAAAACGGTTTGATTTTAAAAAATGTATATGTTCCGAAAGATAACAACGAAACAAGCGAAATTGATGTAATCTATATCACGCAGAAAGGCATATTTGTCATAGAAAGCAAAAACTATTCAGGGTGGATTTTCGGAAGCGAAGAGTCATATTATTGGACTGCAATGCTTCCGAATAAAGAAAAAAACAAATTTTATAACCCCATTCTTCAAAATAAAACTCATATAAAATGGCTGTCGAATTATCTTGAAGAAGATATTCCCATGTTTTCCCTTATTGTTTTTTCGGAGAGATGTGAAATAAAGAAAAAGCCTGAACCTCAACTTAATTTGAGAGTTATAAAAAGAGACAGATTAATCGGAAACATCAGAGATATTTGGGACAAAACAGAGAATAAGCTCAGCGAAGAAAAAGTAAACGAGATATATGAGAAATTAAAAATTCTAACCAATGCGGATGAATCTATAAAGCAGGCACACATAAAAGATATTGAACGCAAATATCAAAAACCGGCTGAAAAAGAAAAAATTCCGCCTCAGCATGAACAGAAACCGGCAATTGATTTATCAGCTCAATCCGATGATTTAACAAGCCAACCCGAAACGGTTGAAGAAATTTCTTCGGAACATAACGATGATACACCCGAAGAAAAATTATGTCCCAGATGCGGCAGTAAGCTTATACTCCGCACAGCAAAGAAAGGCGATAATGCAGGAAAACAGTTTTACGGTTGCTCTGCTTTTCCTAAATGCAGATATATTGAAAATTTATAGTATATAATCCGGTGAAGCGAAAACTCCTCTCTTCTCTCTCCTCTCTTCTATCTATTAAAAAGGTGTTGATAAAATGTTTTACAGTCTGACCGGCACGGTGGTATATGCCGACGAAACGAGCGTTGCAATTGACTGCTCCGGCGTTGCCTTCCGTCTTTTCACAACATTGAATACTCTTAAGAAATGCGCTCCCGTAGGAGAGGTGCAGACCCTCTATACACATCTGAATGTGCGTGAGGATGCGCTCGACCTTTTCGGCTTTGCCGATAAAAACGAGCTTGACTGCTTCAAGCTCCTCACGGGTGTATCGGGCGTAGGTCCGAAGGCGGCGCTGGCAATTCTCTCTCAGCTCACCCCCGATATGCTTGCCGTGAGCGTTGAGGGCGGAGATGTTAAGGCGATAACCGCCGCTCAGGGTGTGGGACCGAAGCTTGCACAGAGGGTTGTGCTTGAGCTTCGTGGAAAACTCGATGTTTTTGCCGCCACGGCTCAGGCAAAGGGCAATATTGCCGCCGCAAAGAAAGCGGCAATCAGCTACGCCGGAGAGGATGCCGTGAATGCGCTCACAATGCTCGGTTACAGCCGTTCCGAAGCAAGCATAGCGGTCGGCAAGCTTGACGGAAACCTTTCAACGGAAGAAATGATAAAGCAGGCGCTTAAGTTACTTGCCAAAAACTTTTGACGGAGAAAAAATAAATGGATTTTGATTTTGAAAACAGAATAATCGGCAGTGAATATTCCCCTGCCGAGGACAGCGATATTGAGCTTTCCCTGCGCCCGAAATCACTTGATGAATATATCGGTCAGGAAAAGGTTAAGGAAAGTCTTTCGATATATATTGAAGCCGCCCGTCAGCGTGGCGAGCCGCTTGACCATGTTCTGCTCTATGGCCCTCCCGGCTTGGGCAAAACCACTCTTGCCGGCATAATTGCAAATGAAATGGGTGTCAATTTCAGAGTTACAAGCGGCCCCGCAATTGAAAAGCCCGGTGACCTTGCGGCTCTGCTGACCAATCTCGAAGATGGCGATGTGCTTTTCATAGATGAAATCCACCGTCTTTCAAGAGCGGTTGAAGAGGTGCTTTATCCCGCAATGGAAGATAATGTGCTTGATATCATTATCGGCAAAGGGCCTTCGGCTCGCTCAATCAGGCTTGACCTGCACCGCTTTACGCTTGTGGGCGCAACAACAAGAGCCGGTCAGCTCAGTGCACCGCTCAGAGACCGTTTCGGAGTTATCAGCCGTCTGGAGCTTTACACTCCCGATGAGCTTTCAAGAATAGTCACCCGAAGCGCAGGTATTCTCGGAATAGAAATCGACCCCGACGGAGCGCTCGAAATTGCTTCCCGTTCAAGAGGAACTCCCCGTATTGCAAACCGTCTGTTAAAGCGTTCCCGTGACTATGCGCAGGTAATCTGCAACGGTGAAATAACCAAAGAAGCTTCCTCAATTGCGCTTGACAAAATGGAAATAGACGAATTGGGTCTTGATTCGATAGACAGGCTCATTCTCAAAACGATGATAAAAAATTATGCCGGGGGCCCCGTCGGACTTGAAACGATAGCCGCCGCAATCGGTGAAGAAGCCGTTACGATTGAGGATGTTTATGAGCCTTATCTTATGCAGATAGGCTTCCTCAGCAGAACTCCGAGGGGCAGATGCGTAACGCCTGCCGGATATGCACATCTCGGCATACCGATGCCCGGACAACAGCATTTTTGATACAGAGGTAATAAAATGAGAACAGCCGATTTTTGGAAAGATTATGAGCTTATAGATTGCTCCGACGGTGAAAGACTTGAACGCTGGAATGATATTATCCTCGTGCGCCCCGACCCTCAGGTTATATGGAAAACGCCAAAGGAAAATCCGCTCTGGTATAATCCGCACGCAATATATAACCGTTCAAACACGGGCGGCGGAAGCTGGCAGATTTGCAAAAAAATGCCCGATGTATGGCAGGTAGGATTTGAAAATCTGCGTTTCAACATAAAAACAATGGGTTTCAAGCATACCGGACTTTTTCCCGAGCAGGCGGTAAACTGGAAGATGACCGCCGATATAATCAGAAACGCAGGCAGACCCGTTAAGGTGTTGAACCTTTTTGCATATACGGGCGGCGCCACAGTTGCGGCTCTTGAAGCCGGAGCAAGCGTTACCCATGTTGATGCTTCAAAGGGAATGACCCTTTGGGCAAAGGAGAATGCCGCCGCCAGCCACTTGACCGAAGCTCCCGTGCGCTGGCTCGTTGATGACTGCATAAAATTCGTTCAGCGTGAAATCAGGCGTGGAAATAAATACGATATAATCATCATGGACCCGCCCTCATACGGCAGAGGCCCGGGCGGAGAAGTGTGGAAACTCGAAAACGAGGTTTATTCATTCGTTGAAATGTGTTCCGGGCTTCTTTACGATAAATCTCTTATGGTGCTGATAAATTCCTACACAACGGGTCTTTCTCCGAGTGTTATGGAATATATTCTCGGAGAGACCGTTCAGAAAAAATTCGGCGGAACAACTCAGAGTGACGAAATAGGAATACCCGTTTCGTCAAAGCCGGGCAGAGCTCTCCCCTGCGGTGCAAGTGCCGTCTGGCTCGGAAAATAATTTATTTAAGGCAAGCTTATGAATGAAAAAATAATCGAATTTGATAATGTCAGTTTTGTTTATGATGCTGATGAGGAAAGCGGAAGAGATGCAAAATCCGCCCTCAGCGGCGTAAATCTTGATATTTATAAGGGTGAATTTCTTGCCGTTCTCGGCCATAACGGCTCGGGCAAAAGCACCCTTGCGAAGCTGTGCAATGCCATATATGAACCAACCTCGGGAAAAGTAACAGTCAAAGGAACAGTTGCCGATACCGAGGAAAAAGCGGACGAAATCCGCCGCATAGTCGGTATGGTGTTTCAGAATCCCGATAATCAGATTGTTGCAACGATAGTTGAGGATGATGTTGCATTCGGCCCCGAAAATCTCGGAATTGAGCCAAAGGAAATCCGCCGCAGGGTTGACGATGCTTTAAAAGCGGTCAATATGTATGACCTGCGCCACCGTGAGCCGCATAAGCTCTCGGGCGGTCAGAAACAGCGTGTTGCAATTGCCGGAGTTATCGCAATGCAGACCGAATGTATAATTCTCGATGAGCCCACCGCAATGCTTGACCCCAAGGGCAGAGAAGAAGTCATTAAAACAGTTCACCGTCTCAATAAAGAGCTCGGAATAACCGTTGTGCTGATAACTCATTTTATGGATGAAGCCGCAAAAGCGGACAGAGTTGCGGTTATGAATAAAGGCACGGTTGTTATGACGGGCAAGCCCCGTGAGGTGTTTGCTCAGACCGAAGCGCTTGAAAAATGCGGCCTTGATGTGCCGCAGTCAACAAAGCTCTGCACCGAGCTCGGCATAAAGGATACCGTTCTCGATGCTGATGAATGTGTTGAAAAAATAACAAAATTGCTCGGAGGTGCTTTATGAGTTACGCCATTGAAGCCCGTGGGCTTACGCACTGTTATTCAAAAGGCACTTCACAGCAGGTGTTCGCAATAAAGAATATAAATATCTCCGTTGAAAAGGGAGAGCTTATCGGAATAATCGGGCATACCGGCTCGGGCAAAAGCACTCTGATTTCGCATTTCAACGGACTTTTAAAGCCCACCGACGGGGAAATTCTCGTTGACGGAGTTGATATATGGAAAGATAAAAACACTCTGCGTGAATCACGCTTTAAGGTCGGACTTTGCTTCCAGTATCCCGAATATCAGCTGTTTGAAGAAACGGTATTCAAGGATATCGCATTCGGCCCGAAAAATATGAAGCTCTCCGATACCGAGGTAACAAACAGGGTTCTCAAAGCGGCGGCATATGCCGGAGTAAAATCCGAGCTGCTTGAAAAATCACCGTTTGACTTATCCGGCGGCGAAAAAAGAAGAGCCGCAATTGCAGGAGTTATGGCAATGGAGCCCGAGGTTCTGATTTTTGATGAGCCGGCGGCGGGCCTTGACCCGAGGGGCAGAAAAGAGCTTATACAGCTCATTAAGGATTACCGTGAAAGAACAGGTTCTGCAGTTATCATAGTTTCGCACAGCATGGAGGATATTGCATCCCTTGCCGACAGAATCATCGTTATGAACGGCGGCGAGATATATATGCAGGGCACGGTTGACGAGGTGTATTCCTGTGGCAACGAGCTCCGTTCAATCGGTCTGAATGTGCCCGAAATAACCGATATTTTCACCCGTCTGCGTGCAAACGGTATTGATGTTCCTGCGAATGTTTATACCGTTGAGCAGGGTGCCGAAATACTGAAAAAGCTCATGGGGAGGTGTTCCTCATGATAAGAGATATAACAATCGGTCAGTATTATCCCGGGAATTCGCTTTTTCATAAAGCCGACCCCCGTGTTAAGCTGATAACCTCATTCTGGCTTATCGTTATTATTTTCATATGCAAAAATTTCTTTTCACTTGGCGTAATCGCTCTCACCGCCGTGCTTTCGGCGCTCATTTCAAGAGTTCCGGCAAAGATGATTTTAAAAAGCCTTAAGCCGATAGTTATAATCCTGATTTTCACCGCCATACTCAATATTTTTTACACTCAGGGTGGAGAAACCTATTTTGAATGGTGGAAGCTGAGCGTTACCGAAAAGGGCGTTAACACCGCAATTTTCACAATGATAAGAATAATCGCTCTGGTTGTGATAAGCTCCATTCTCACCTATACCACAACTCCCACCGCTCTGACCGACGGCCTTGAACGGGTGCTCTCCCCTCTTAAGGTATTCAAAATCAAGGTGCATACCCTTGCAATGATGATGACACTTGCTCTGCGCTTTATCCCCACTCTTATTGAGGAGATTGACCGCATAATGAACGCCCAGAAAGCAAGAGGTGCCGACCTTGAAACAGGCGGAATAGTTCAGCGTGCCAAAGCACTTGTGCCGATTTTCATTCCGCTTATGGTATCATCGTTCAGAAGAGCTTATGAGCTTGCGTTTGCGATGACCTGCCGTTGTTATAGGGGCGGGGAGGGCAGAACAAGAATGAAGCAGATGAAAATTTCTCTGCGTGATATTCTTATTATATTTTACTGTGTCGCCGTAACAGCCGGAATAATTATACTGAATATTTACTTCAAGGCGGTAATATGATGAGAAATCTGCTTTTGACAATTTCCTTTGACGGCACGGCATATCACGGCTGGCAGGTTCAGGAAAACGCCGTTACCGTTCAGCAGACCCTGCAGGATGCAATCGAGCATATTCTTCAGAAGCGTGAAAATATTGTCGGCTGTTCACGCACCGATGCGGGCGTTCACGCAAATATGTATTGCTGTAACCTGAGAACCGAAAGTACAATTGAATGTTCAAAATTCACCGAAGCGCTCAATGCGGTTCTGCCGAAAGATATTGCGGTTAAAAGCTGTTGTGAGGTCGGTTACGGTTTTCACGCAAGATATGACTGCAAATCCAAGGAATATATTTATAAAATCTGGAATGCACCAGAAAAAAATCCGTTCCTTTATAATTATACATTACATTATAAATATCCTCTTGATGAAAAAATGCTGTCCGTACAGGCAAAGGACTTTATCGGGACGCATGATTTTGCTTCGTTCTGTGCATCGGGAAGCAGTGTTGAAAGCACTGTGAGAACAGTTAAAAATGCCTGCGTTGAGCGTGACGGCGATATGATAATATTCCGTGTTGAGGCTGACGGTTTTCTTTATAATATGGTCAGAATAATGGTAGGAACTCTGATTGATATTTCAAGAGGAAAAATACGGAAAAATTCGATAAAAGAAATAATCAGCTCCGAAAACCGTTTTGCGGCAGGGCATACCGCTCCTGCTCACGGACTTTACCTGAATAAAATAAATTACGGTGAGGTGTGCGATGAAGAAGGAAAATAAAAAGATAATAAATTTCAATAAAAAGCGCTCAAAGCTTACCGCAAAAAAACTGTTGAAAACGCTCAGAATTCCACTTGCCGTAATCATTGCCGCTGCGGCGCTTTTCCTGAGTGTAAGACTGCTCGGTAATGTTGCCGTTTCGAATTCAACCGATGCTCTCAGGGCAATACCGTCAATGTTTTCATCAAACGGCAGTTATCCCTATATATCCGATTCTCTTAATATAAACAAGGCTGAGCTTATCGGAAACGATGTTCTGATTTTAAACTCCGATAATGCTGAAGTAATTTCATCGGCTCCGAAGGTTCGTCTCAGTTATCAGCTTGAATCAGCCGATATAAAGGCTGACACCTCAAACGGCAGAGCCTTGCTTTTCAGCAACACTTCAAATTCAGTAACGCTTCTGAGCAAAACCGAAAAGCTCGGCGGAATAACCGTTCCGTCAACCGTCAACACCGCAAGTCTCGCCCGAAACGGTGCATTTGCCGTAACATATTCACACGGTCAGGCGCAGAGTGTTGTTGAGGTATATAACAACAGATTTAAAAAAATTTTTCAGTGGAACTGTTCAAATGAATTCGTTTCCTCAATCGGTCTTTCCTCAAACGGCAAAACTGCGGCAATCGCCGCAATCGGAAGCAAAAACGCCGAAATATATTCGAGAATTGTGGTTTTCGGGGTTAAGAATACCGAACCGACTGCCGATTTGAAGCTTGACGGAACACTCATTCTTAAAGTAATATACACATCAGGCGGAAAAATCATCGCAATCGGAGACAATAAAACTGTTATATACGATAAAAAAGGAAGCCTGATTTCAGAGAAAACATATCCCGAAGCAAGCCTTGCCGCCGTTGACTCCGATGACAGGGGAAACACCGTTTTATGCTGCCGTGAATTCGGCGGAACAAAATACGAAACGGTTCGTTTTTCGTCAAGCGGAAAAACAATGTGCGATTTTACGGTTGACTTTGAGCCCGAAGCACTCAGTGTCAGAGAGGGTCGCTTTGCGGTTTCCTCCGGAAATAAAATTACAGTATATTCCGTAAAGGGTGAAGAAGTAAAAACCGTTGAAGCAAACGGAAAAATCAAACAGCTTTTGTTTTCCTCAAACAATATTTACACCGTTGAGGGAAGCTCAATTTGCAAATACTGACGGGAGGAATGCGATGTATCTTAACGGATATACAATTGATATTATTCTTGTTGCCGTAATTATCATCAGCATAATAATCGGCAGAATAAGAGGTTTCTCCCGTGTTATTCTCGGCTTTGCCGCTTCAATAGGCTGTATAATTCTTGCAAGAGAATTTGCCGCTCCCGTCGGTCAATGGCTTAATGATTATCTGATTCACGAAAGCCTTACCCGGCTTATTTCAAAAATAATCAGCGATAATCTCTCCTCGGGCGCTCAGGCGGTAACATCGGCTCTGCCGGCATATATCGTTTCTGCGGCCGAAAATATGGGAATATCAATTAATAATCTTATCGAAACTCAGGATATTCAGCAGGTCTCGTTAAAGCTTGCCTCAGCGGTTGAAGCCGCATTCTCTCCGCTTCTTTCATCAATCGGATTTATAACGGTTTTTGCCGTATGCAGGCTCGTTTCCGGAATTCTGCTCACCTTTGTTTCGGTTTTCCGCAAGCTCCCCGTTATCAAAACAATAGACAAAACCTTCGGCGGAATAGTCGGAGCGGCAAAAGGGTTAATCTTTTTTCTGCTTCTTTGCGCCGCCGCAGTGCTTTGCAAAGAATTTTTTGCCGGAACTCCTCTCGGAGCGGCGCTCAATTCGTCAACTCTGGTGTACCTGTTTGAAAAAACGGTTCATCTGACATTTATAAAATAATTTTCGGAGGTTCATATTATGAAAGACACTCTCAAAGATTTGTTTTCCAACTGGAAAACCGTTCCCAATCTGCTCTCATTTCTGAGAATAATCATGGTTCCGATTTTTGCCGTACTCTTCTGCAAAGGCTTTTACGGTTGGTCGGTATTCGTTCTTGCTCTCTCGGGCTTAAGTGATTTCTTTGACGGCAAAATCGCACGCCGCTTCAATCAGATAAGCGCTCTCGGCAAAATACTTGACCCCCTTGCCGATAAAGCAACGCAGATAACAATAGCCATTGTGCTTTATATAACCTTCGCAGGCAGTTCAAATGACCTTGTTAAAAAATTCAGCTGGGTTTTCCTCGTTTTCCTTATCAAAGAAGCCGTAATGGTGGTAGGTGCAACGATAATGCTTTCAATGGGACTTCGCCCCGGTGCCGCCGAAATGCCCGGCAAGGTTGCCACATTTGCTTTCTATCTGATTATGATAGCCATAATCGCTTTCGGACCCGACATCGGTATAGTTGTGAACGGTCTTATTCCCGATTGGCTCATGATAGCACTTATTTGCGTAAGTGCCGTACTTACAATAATCGCTTTTTGCAGTTATCTTCCCGATGTATTCCGTCAGGTTAAAGAGAAAAATAAGGCAAAAAAATAAACTGAAAAAGGAACTCTTAAAATGAAACAGGTTTTATGTTCAAAATGTCATAAACGCCCTGCCATGTTCTTCATCTCAAAGGTTGAGGGAGACAAAACCACGCAGGACGGACTTTGCATTAAGTGCGCAATGGAAATGAATATAGGTCCCGTGAAGCAGATTATGCAGAGCATGGGAATTTCCGAGGATGAGCTTGACGATATGAGCGAGCAGTTTGAGGAAATGTTCGGCGAGGACGGAAGCTTTGAGCCGGGCGGAGCCGGAACGATGCCGTTCTTTCAGAATTTCGCTCAGATGAATGAAAGCAGCCGTGAACAACCGCAAGCCGATGCCAAGGATTCTGATAAAAAATCCGATTCAAAAAAATCGAAAAAAGAGCCTAAAAAGCGTAAATTCCTTGCTCAGTATTGCACCGACCTTACCGCAAAGGCAAGAGACGGCAAAATTGACCGCATAATCGGCAGAGAAAATGAGATTTACCGCACGGTTCAGATTCTTTGCAGAAGAACAAAAAATAACCCCTGCCTTATCGGTGAGCCGGGTGTCGGCAAAACCGCAATAGCAGAGGGGCTTGCTCTGAAAATCGCTTCGGGCGATGTGCCTGCGAAGCTCCGCACAAAGGAAATTCATCTTCTTGACCTCACTGCACTTGTTGCCGGAACTCAGTACAGAGGTCAGTTTGAAAGCAGAATAAAGGGTCTCATCGAAGAAGTAAAGCAAGAGGGAAACATCATTCTGTTCATTGATGAGGTTCATTCTCTTGTCGGCACGGGCGATGCCGAGGGCTCCATGAACGCCGCAAACATCCTTAAGCCCTCTCTTTCAAGAGGTGAAATTCAGATAATCGGCGCCACAACCTTTACCGAATACAGAAAATATATCGAAAAGGATGCCGCACTTGAACGCAGACTTCAGCCCGTTAAGGTTGAAGAGCCGTCAATCGCTCAAACGGTTGAAATGCTCAAAGGCGTTAAGGATTATTATGAGCTTTACCATAAGGTAACGGTCAGTGACAGCCTGATTGAAAAGGCGGTTTCGCTCTCTGAAAGATATATTAATGACCGCTTCCTGCCCGATAAAGCAATTGACCTGCTTGATGAAGCCTGCACCTGCGCAAACCTCAGAAATAAGCATATCAGCGATTATGAGGAAGCGCTCACGGCTCTTTCCGAGCTTGAAGAGGAAGAAGCGGCACTCACCGAAACCACGGGCGAAGCCGACTATGCGGAGATTGCAAGGGTCAAGGGTGAGCTTATCAAAAAGCGTGAGGAAACCGCCGAGCTTGAAAAGCTTGCCGCCGATAACAGAGTTACAGAGGATGACCTTGCCAAGGTAATTCAGCTTTGGACAGGCATTCCGGCAAGCAAGGTTATTGAAAGCGACCTGCGCCGCCTTGCAGGACTTGAAGATAATCTGAAAGCAAAGCTAATCGGTCAGGATGAAGCGGTATCGCTTGTCAGCGCCGCAATCCGCCGTGGCAGAGTGAGAATTAATCCACGCCGCCGTCCGGCATCGTTCATTTTTGTCGGACCCACGGGCGTGGGCAAAACGGAGCTTGTTAAATTGCTTGCAAAAGAGCTTTTCGATACTCCCGAAACGCTCATAAGGCTTGATATGAGCGAATTTATGGAGAAGCATTCCGTTTCGAGAATTATCGGTTCTCCCCCGGGATATGTGGGCTATGACGAAGCAGGTCAGCTTACCGAAAAGGTACGCCGTAAGCCATATTCGGTTGTGCTCTTTGATGAAATTGAAAAAGCACATCCCGATGTTATGAATATTCTGCTTCAGATACTTGACGAAGGCAAAATAAACGATGCTCAGGGCAGAACTGTAAGCTTTGAAAATACGGTTATAATTATGACCTCAAACGCAGGAAGCAACAGAGGTTCAGGCGCCCTCGGCTTTGCAAAAACAAAGAATGAAGCGTCAAAGGATAACGCTCTTAAGGCTCTTTCCGAGTTCCTCAGACCCGAATTTATCGGCAGGGTTGACGAGGTTGTTGTATTCAATGACCTTAGCCGTGAGGATTATGAAAAGATAGCCGCTCTGCTTCTCGGAGAGCTTGTTGACCCTCTTGCCGACAAGGGAATCACCTTTACATGGGACGATAAAGCAACTGCCGCAATCGCAGAGCTTTCCGTTGACGGCACAAGGGGCGCCCGTGACCTGAGAAATGTTATCCGCCGCAATATTGAGGATGTTATAACCTCAAAAATAATCAACGGCGCAGACGGAGAAAAGATAACCTCCGCATCCGTCACGGCAGAAGAAACCGAAATAATCTGCAACTTCAATTAAGTAAATATAACAGAGGTGATAATGTTGACTTATGCTTTTCTTCCTATGTTACTTTTATATTTAACTATCAGAAGCATAACATTTGAAAAAAGGAGTTATGTTTTCTCCATTTTCTGGGCGGTAACTTCTTGGGCAATTATTTTATATGTCATAACAGAATTTCTTTCTCTTTTTTCTGCAATGACATTTTATCCCCTTGCAATCAGCTGGATTATCATTAATATTATCCTTTTAATTTTTGTGATATTGAAATATAAAAAAATAAATATTGTTAAAGTCGGATTTCCGTTTCTCAGAAAAGAAAATTTTACTGCTTTTTCAATATTTATTATAGCTGCTTCGGTTTCGGTATTTGTGTTAAGCATTCTAACTGTTCCGTATAATCCGGATTCAATGTCATATCATTTACCGAGAATAGTATGCTGGGCACAAAACAACAGCGTTGCTCACTACGCAACAAATGATGCTCGCCAACTAAGCAGTCCCATGATAGCCGAATTTATTAACTTAAATTCATATGTCTTTTTTAAAACCGATAAATTTTTTAACGTTGTCCAATCTGCATCATATATTTTTAATATATTCGGTGTTTATGCAATTTCAAGAGAATTAAAACTTAGTAAAAAAGAAAGCAAAACGGCTGTTCTGCTGTTTATGGCTATGCCTATTGCGCTTGCTGAAGCGTTTACAACACAGGTTGATAATTTTTCAGCAGTATGGACATTGATTTTTGCATATGAATGCCTAACACTGTTCAATAAGAATAAGCTTGAACTGAATAGGTCTCTTGTTTTTGAACTCGTTTTTGCCGGATTTGCACTTGGACTCGGTTATTTATCAAAGCCGTCCGTATGCATACCTATGTTTATATTTGCAATAGCTTTGATTATTGTTCGTATCACCAAAAAAGATGCCGCAAAAACCGTTATTGCTTCTCCTCTGATAGCCGGTTTTACAGCACTCACTGTTGTTGCTCCCGAAATAGTACGAAACATATTCACATTTAACGCAATCTCCGATGCTAATGTTGGCTCCAACCAATTGGTAGCCACGATAAATCCATTGTACCTGATTGTAAATTTCGTTAAAAACATCGCTTTCAGTCTGCCTACCGCACTTATAACCAAAAGCAATTACTGTATATACAAAGCCGTAATGATTTTGGCAGATATTTTAAATGTGGATATTGATAATGTTGCCATATCGGAGCTCGGGCGTGCATATCATGTCGGAACAGTAGATTTAGGACATGACACCACCTCAAATCCACTGCACACATGGCTTATTATCATCACATTTTTTATTTTGATATATTGTATTGTAAAACGAAAAAAAGTCGCCAACGCTTATATTTGGTGTTCATTTTTGTCATTCTTTATCTTTATGCTTGTTCTGAGATGGGAACCATATATTTCAAGATATCAAATTCCGTTTATAGCAATTCTTTGCCCGAGTATAGTCTATATAATAAACAAAGGTATCAAAGATAAAAAGAAAACTGCGTTTAATATAATTATTTCATTTCTGTGCATTCTTTCATTTGCAAACGGTTTAAGTCATAATTCAATAAAATGCCTTTTCGATGTATCAAAAAGGCCAGTCGGATATTTCGGAGGTCAAACCGATTGCCTTGAACAGCACCAAAATGTAATTGATATTATCAACCAAAATGAATACAAAACAATGGGTCTGTATTCAAATATATTCGAATGTACATACGCTTTTTGGGCAATTGATTCGTCTTTGGATGAAATAAGGTACATAAATATAACAAATTCATCCGATAAGTATGAAAGCTCAACATACACACCCGACTGTATTGTTTGGATTTCAGAATCCATAGACAGTAATATAATCAAATATAATAATAAAAAATATAAATTGGACTATTCAGAAAAAGAAGTTTTGTCTTTAAATAATAAAAACATTTATTTGTTTAGTAAGGTGTGATAAATATATGGATAAAATAGCCGTTTTAATTCCATGCTACAATGAAGCCGAAACAATAGAAAAAGTAATATATGATTTTAGAAAAGTTCTTCCAAACGCAACAATTTATGTTTATGATAATAATTCTACCGATAATACTGCAAATATTGCAGAAAGTGCCGGTGCCGTTGTCAGGCATGAATATCAGCAGGGCAAAGGAAATGTAATCCGCCGTATGTTTCGTGAAATTGATGCGGAATGTTATATCATGGTTGACGGCGATGACACCTATCCTGCTGAAAGCGCTCCCGAAATGGTAAAACTGGTGTTGGATAAAAAGGCAGATATGGTTGTTGGTGACAGATTATCCTCAACATATTTTTCAGAAAACAAGAGACCTTTTCATAATTTGGGAAATTCATTAGTGAGAAAAAGTATAAATATTCTTTTTCACAGCGATATAAAAGATATTATGACCGGATATCGGGCATTCGGATACGAATTTGTCAAAACATTTCCTGTGCTCTCCAAAGGATTTGAAATTGAAACAGAAATGAGCATCCATGCAATTGATAAAAATATGTTTGTGGAAAATGTTGTGGTTGATTACCGTGACAGGCCCGAAGGCAGTGAATCAAAACTGAATACATATTCAGACGGATATAAAGTACTGAAAACCATTTTTCGACTTTACAGAACATATAAACCACTCAAATTTTTCGGAACAATTGCATTTGCATTAGTCGTTTTATCTGTAATATTTTTTATTCCGATTTTGATTGATTATTTTGAAACCGGGTTAGTTCCAAAATTTCCGACACTAATTGCCTGTGGCTTTACAACGATGACAGCTATCCAATCATTTTTTGCCGGGCTGTCTCTTCAAACAATGGTTCAAAAAAACAGACATGATTTTGAAATGAATCTTCATAAAGCATATAGAGAAAAAATATTACACATAAATAACTAATATATTTTCAACAAATTTTATTTATAAAGAATTCCCACCGTTTTGAACGGTGGGAATAATTTTTATTATATTATTACTGTTTTGCGCCCTTGTCAAACTCCTCAAGAACCTTAACGCTGACTGCGAAGCAATCCGCAAGTCCGTCAACATTCATATTATCATAGGAGTCTCTTCTGGTGTGATAGTAGTTTTCAAGCTTGTGGTTAAGACCCGTAATACCGGTTGCTCTGAAGCCTGCCTGAGCAAATGCCGCTGAATCGGTAGCACCGCCGAGAGGAGGAACCATACCCTTAAGGCATCTGATATCGAGGTCCTTTGCGCACTCCATAAAGAGGTCGGAAACATCCTTATCGGCTTTAACGGTAGCGTTAAGGTCACGGTAATTTGTCATGAGATATTTGGGGTCGTGAATGGTATCATATGAATAAATGAAAGTGGGAACATCATCAAACTCACCCTTGTGAGCCTCGCACCATGCTTTTGCACCTCTGAGACCTGCTTCCTCCGAGCCGGTAAGAACAACGCCGATTTCGGTATTCTCAAGCTCAATGCCCTCATCCTTGAGAGCCTTGAGGATTGCAATACCCATATAGCAACCTGAAAGGTTATCGTTTGCGCCGTCAACTATTCTGTTCTTATTCCACATGAAATAGAGACCGATGAGGAACGGGGTGAAGAAAAGTCCCCAGAGAGCTGTTTTGAAGAGAGCGCCTTCAATTGCTCCGGCTTTAGCCGAAAGGATAGCGATAACAAGATAGAAAACTGCACCGAGAGCGCAGATGATTGCGTGTGATTCAAAGCCTACGCCGCCGAGAGCATAGTTAACGGGCCATTCCCATGCTGCATCGGGGTGACCGTTGAAAACTATTCTTCTCTTAACTTCACCGGTGGGCTTTTTGATAGCGGTTACATTATGACCTGTCTTTTCGGGGAAGAGGAAGTCAACCGCTTTTTTATACATACCGAACTGAAGAACTGCAAGCGCAAGTCCGAAAACGATGAGAACAGCCGCAATTATCGGCAGAATAACTGTTTTTGCGGCATGGTTAACGAGAACCAGAACCATAGCAAGAAGCACGCAGGAAATCGTGATATAAATCCAGCCGAAGAATGAGCCGGGATTTTCTTTGAACGATTCAACATCGGCTCTCTCGCATCCGCAAGCTTCCTTAAGATATTTTGCCATATATTCGCACGCCTGCTCCTCACCCTTTGAGCCGGGACCACGCTTTTCAAACTTCGTGCAAATTTTGGTAATTTCTTTTACCATGAAATTTGCATATGTTCTTTTCTTTGCGATAATGTTGCTGAAATCCATATAAATCTCTCCCTGTATATTTATTACTTATAATTATCTTTCAGAAAACGCAATAAGTCAAGAAGAAATTGATTTGAATTATTTTTTTGTGTATTTTTAACATTATACGCATTGGATTTTAGTGTAATTTAACAATTACTTTTTGAGACTTTTCATAATCTCATCCGCCGCAATTGCCGCTTCGGTAAAAGAATTATTTTTCCAATAAGCCGTAAGAGCAGTAACCACCATAACCACCACTGCGGTCACATTTTCAAAGCTTTCATTACCGCCGATGAGCTTTACCGAGGTATTCACAAGTGCGGCAATAAGCAGAGCAAGCCTTACCCATGTTCCCGGGGCAATTTCCGAAATTCTTCCGAGTATTTTTTTAATCATTATGGTTTATCCTTTCTTCAATTGATTTTATTTTCATCTCGCTGACCGTCATACGCTCAACAAGGTTATTATGCTTATTCACCTTTATTTCGAGCTGTTCGAGACGGTAATTTGTGAGCTTCTGCGAAGCAAGAATACCTGCAACGCACCCGATTGCGGAACCGAGAAAAGAAAACAGTAAGTTCCAGTCCATTTTATTTTCTCCTTACATATTTATCGGTGATGTTTATCCAGCCCCTGCCGTCGGAAAGCCTTCCCCATCTGCCGTTTTCATCGGTTTTATCAATTTTGACCTTGTTGCCGTTTCTGAGATAACCGCAAACGGGATATTCCATTCCGGCGCCCTTTCGGATATTCAGGCTCAGGCACGAAACCTCAACCTCAAACGGATTGCCGCCGCCCATCAGCACGGATTCAAGCGCTCTGCCGATTGCGATTCCGCAGTCTTTCATCCCCTGCACGGTTCTGATTTTCGCAAGGTCATCGGAATTATCAATAAACGCCGTTTCAATCAGCACGGCGCAGGGCTTTGTCTGTCTGATAAATCCGAAATAATCCGTCCCGTTTTTGCCGAGCCTGATTTTTGCCCCTCTGTTTCTTACCGCAAGCGCTTCGGAAATATTTTTGCATATCACATCGGCAGCCTTTTTGCCGGTGGGAGAACCGTGATAATAATAGGTTTCCGTTCCCGTTCCGCCGCCTGCATTAAGATGAATTTCCGCAACGAAATCATAATCCGCCGCATTGATTTTCTTTATTCTGTCAACAAGATAAATGTCGCCGTTATAATTCATCAGGTCGCATCCGAGATATTCCGAAGCATATTTTGCAATTTCCTTTGCAATTTTAAATTCGTGATATTTGCCGTCCCTGCTGACGGCACCGCTGTCATAGCCGCCGCTGACCGATTTGCCGTGTCCGACAGCAATACAGATTTTTTTATTTATGATTATTCAACTCCTATACAAGTAATTTTTCTATTGTTTCTTTATCGGAATAATAATTTTTAAGATATGAAGCCGTGTTGACCGCATCGTTATATTCTCTGTAAAGCTGGTTAAGCTCGCTTTTGAGAATATATGCATCATCGGTAAGCATTTTCCCTGCGGCACGGAGTATTCTGAGCTTTCTCAGCCTTTCCGCTATTCTCTCCTTAACTATATCCGCCGCCGCATCATATTCCTCACCGAGCCTTAAAAGCTCATTTTTATCCGTCATCGGTTTTCTCCTTTCAATATGTAATCGACTGAAACACCGTAAAATCCGCTCAGCATTATAAGCTCCGCTCCGGAAATATCCTTTTCGTCACGCTCTATATATCCGAGCCGTGCAGGCTCTATTCCGAGAATTTCTTCAACCGTTTTACGGGAAAGATTTTCACGCATTCTAAGGCTCAGAAGTCTTTCACCCACGGTTTCGCCGCCGGTTTTTCTTGCCTGAGCAATTGCCGCTGCCCTGCGTACGGCAAGCGGAATAATGCTTTCATCGGCACAGATATGTTGATACATCACAACATATTTAAGCGCATTGCGAAGCTTTTCAAGCGCTCTTTCAAGACTTTTTCCTGCCGCCGCACCGCTCACTCCTCTTTCTGCGGCAATTGTTACAAGCTTTTTGGAATTATAAAAATACTCCTCTATCATTTTTCTTTCCGTTTCCGAAAGCTCGTTTTTAACGGCTGTTTCAAGCAGAACCGACATATCAATATCACGCTTGCGCCATGCATAAGCGGCAGGCGTTTCGCACGCCGAACAGCATCTTCCGCAGCACGCCCCCTGAGCCGCCTGAATCTCTTCCTCTGACGGAAAAACGAAATATTCTTCTTCCGTCAACAGACTTCTTTCCAATTTGTCACCACCTTTTTAAGAGTTATGCTATTGATTATAACGAACATCTGTTCGATTGTCAAGAGAATTTTTCATCATTTGGAAAAAATTGTTGACATTTTCAATAGTTTAGCTCATAATATAGGCGTGAATAAGATGTAGATATGCCGCCTTAAGGCGGCAGGAGGAAAATATGGAAATAATAAAAGAATTGAGAAAGCAGAAAAATCTTTCTCAGCGTGAGCTTGCAGAGTTATGCCATGTTCACCAGACGGCAGTCAGTCAATGGGAAAAAGGAAAAACCTCACCCGATAACAACAGCTTGCTGACACTTTCGAAAATTTTCGGCATATCGGTAGGCAAGCTTATCGGCAGTGAGGATTTTGACGAAAAAATAACAATTCCCGTTCTCGGATATGTGAGAGCGGGAATACCGATGGAGGCAATAGAGGATATATTGGATTACGAAGAAATTAGCGCTGATATCGCCTCAAAGGGCGAATATTTCGGACTGAAAATAAAAGGCGACAGTATGTTTCCGCTATTCAGAGACGGAGACACGGTTATTGTTCGCCGTCAGCCCGATATTGAAAACGGAGAAATCGCCGTTGTGCTTGTCAATGGCAACGATGCAACGGTTAAAAAAATAATAAAAAAGGACACCGGCATAATGCTGGTGCCCGAAAATCCGGCTTATGAGCCGATGTTTTACATGAATGAGGATATCATTTCTCTGCCCGTTACGATAGTAGGAAAAGTAACCGAGCTGAGAAGGAAATTTTAAACTTTTACGCCGAAAGCATATTGAATGCCGCTGAAAGCTGATTATCCTGCTCGGCGGTCAGAAGTGCGAAGTTTGATTCATCACCGTGGCTGAGAGTAATCTCAACGGTGGGAGCAACTCCGATGCCCTCATATACGGCATCTGCGCCGCCCTTAGGCTCAACGAGTGCAACGGTAAGCAATACCGCACCGCCGTCCTCAAGAGCAAAAAGCTCCTGCATTGTGCCTACTCCGGCAGTCTTTGTTCCCACAAGCTGTGCCTGATTGATATCCCTCATATCGCAGGCGAAAAGCTCAGCCGCACCCTTGGTATATGAGTTTATCAGCACAACGCTCGGCATAATAAAACTGCTGTTTTCGGCGGTATAAATTTTATCCTTATATACATTGCCGTTCTTATCCTTTGCAACGGCAATATTTCCGGATATTGCCGGAACGATAACATCTATCACCTTTGCGGCATAGTCAACCGTTCCCTCCGAAGTACCCCTGACATCGAAAATAACGCTTTCCGCTCCCTCATCACGAAGCTTTGTGATGAGGGTTTTGAATTCATCGGCGGTATTTTTGAAAAATCCGTTTATCCTGATATAACCTACATTTCCGTTAAGATATCCCGTAACACTCGGAATCGAAAATCCGAGAAGCGGTTCAACAACCTTTGTGTCGCCGTCTCTTTCGTATTCAATCCGAACAGATGTAAGGCGGTTTCCGTAAAATTTCTCACGGAGCGCCGTATAATTGCTTCTTGTAACGGTTATATCGTTCACGGCGGTTATCTCGTCGAATACCTTAAGCTCCGCTTTTTCGGCAGGCGAATCGGGATAAACATTCGTAATCACAAGAGCGCCCCTGCTGTAATCATATGCGGTCTCAATGCCTATTCCCGTAAGCCCTCCGTTGAGCTTGGCGGTATAATCCGCATACTCGGAAGCGCTCAGATAAACGCTGTTTGAATCTCCGAGACCGTTAACATAACCCTCTGCAAGTGCGCTGTTAAGGCGGTTTCTGTCATCAACACTGCCGTAAAAATAGCTTGATATAATCTTGCTTATTTCGTCAACGGATTCATAGGTTTGTGAACGCTGAGAAATATTATTGATTATGCCGTTATATATCTGCTTTGAAGCCACCATTGTTCCGGTGAATGTGGCGGCAATGGCAATAATAACCAGAGAAAGGCATAAACCGACAGATATTTTCTTATTCAATTTAAGCCGTCTCCTTTCGGTTTTTTATCAATACCCCGGGTTAGATACATATTTCAGGGGCTGAACTCTGCTGACTGAGCCGTCCGCATTTTTCTCTCTGACTTCAAAATGAAGATGAGGACCCGTAACATTGCCGGTATCTCCGATGTATCCGAGCTTCTGACCTTTCTGAACAACATCTCCCTCGGAAACAACAAGCGATTTTGAATGGGCATAAAGAGTCATGGTACCGTCACCGTGGTCGATAACGCAGTAATTGCCGAAGCCCGAATTCCAGCCGCCGTCATTATGAGCAATCATAACCTTACCGCCCTGTGCGGCATAATAAGGCGCACCATATGAAAGACTGTTGCCGTTTGAATCTCTCGTGTTGCCGTTTGAATCGCAAACACAGATATCAATTCCCCAATGAGCTCCGCCGCTCGGGTATGAGGGATAGCCTGCTGTCATTGTGGTTCTGCCCTTAACCGGCCACATCATATTACCGTCATTCTGATATGCTTCATCGGGAGTATCGCCCTGCTTTGAACCGTGCTGTCTGATGTATTCATCAATCTGAGCTTCGAGGGCTTCACGCTGTTTCTCCTGAGCCTTGATAGCCGCCTTATATTCGGCGCTATCCTTGTCAAGGTCATTTATTATGCCCTGAACCTCTCTGTATTTTGAGTCAACCTCTTTCTTTTTGCTCTCCTGAGTGCTTTTGCTTCCCTCAAGGTCTGTTTGCTGTGCGCTGAGTGAAACAACCTGCTCGCCGAGCTCGGCTTTCTTACCCTCAAGAGTTACTTTCTGCTCCGCAAGCTGTTTGTTGAGGTCGTTAAGCTCTTTTATCTTAACTTCCATATTCTGAATAAGCTTTGCATCGTTTTCCGAAACTCTTGTCATAAGCTCTTTTCTTGCAAAATAGCTTGAAATATCGTGTGAAGAAAAGATAACTTCGAGCATTGAGGCTTCCCCTGCCATATAGTTTTCTCTGAGCCTACCGAGAAGCATTGCTCTGGTATCATTCATCAGCTCATCGGTCATTTTAATCTGAGCATTGATTTCAACTATCTGATTGCCTATTTCCTCAATATCATTGGAAGTTGTATTGATTTTATTCTGTAAGCTTCCGATATTTGAATTGAGTTTGTCTATTCTGCTGTCGAGAATATCAATTTGCGATTCAATGGCGCTTATCTCGCCGTTTATCTTTTTAAGCTTTGCTTTATTATCCTTTATTTCGCCGTTTACTTCGTCTAATTTCTGATTATTCTGCTGAATCTGCTTTTCAAGGTCTTCATACTGCTTCTGCATCTGGTCAAGCGTTTCATCAGCCGATGCTCTCGGAAGATAATATGTAACCGCCGTCGCCGTGCAGACAACCGCAAAAATTATGCAGAGTATCTTTCTGAAATCAATCTTCAAGTTCAACAAACTTCCTTTCTTTAAGATACTTTCTTATAGAAGAAGAGCTGCCGAATATACCCGTAAAGATTCCGATTCCGACGAATGCCGCCGCAAGATACGGCGCATAGTCAATAAACTCAATTGGCTTCATATTGCCGAATGACGAGAATGTTGCAATGAATGAACCGAGTGCAAATTCATATAAGCCCCAAACCGCACCCGTTGCAAGCAGACCGGCAATAATACCGATGATAATGCCTTCAACGATGAACGGCCAGCGGATGAATGAATTTGTTGCGCCCACGCTCTTCATTATGCTTATTTCAAGTCTTCTGCTGAACATGGTAACTTTAATGGTATTTGAAATAATGAAAAGAGAAACTATCAGAAGAAGAGCAATTATACCGATACTGATATATGTAACGGAATCTCTGATATTTGAAAGCTTGCCTGCAAGCTCGCTGTTTTCATGAACACGCATAATATTTTCGGTATTTTTCACCTGTTCAACAACGAACTCAAACTGCGACATATCCGCAACTGTAACTCTGAATGCATTCGGAAGCGGATTTTCGTTAACGCTTTCAAGATAGGTTCTCAGCTCATCGTCAAGACCGTTGAGTATCTCTTTGTATGCGGCATCCTTTTCAACTCTTTCAACACCCTCTACGCCAGGAATGTTTCTGAGCGTATTCTCAGTTCCCGGAAGCTGATAATCGAATGTGCCGTCGTCAACATAAGCCATTATGACATTTTCGGATTCTATTCCGGTTATAAACGCCTGAATGTTAATAAGCATCATAAACGCTATTCCCACCAGCATAAGACAGCTGAAAAGAACCGTTATCGAAGCAAAGCTCATAAGCTTGTTAACTCTCAGGTTACGGAAGCCCTCTTTAGTAAGATAACCAAGCTTTCCCATCAGTTTTCGCCTCCGTCGTCAACAAGTTCTTTTATGTGCTCCAGCGTTTCCTGCGAAATGCCGATATCCTCAAACGAAAACTCTTTTTCGGAGGGTTTTTCTTCCTCTGCTTCAATGTTTTCGGCATATGCGGAATAATCCTCCTCGGGAAGCTCAACATTTTCGTTTGTCATTTCGCTCACGGCGTTAATGTGCGCCGTTGCGGCTTCTCTGATAAGCGTATCGCCGTCAGCCACAAGATTGCCCTTATCAAGAGTTATAACTCTTTTATCAAAGCATTTTACAAGGCTGTGCTCATGCGTTACCATAATAACCGTTGTGCCGGTTTCGTTAAGACGCATAAGCAACTCAACGATTTCATAGCTCATCTGCGGGTCAACATTTCCCGTAGGCTCGTCCGCAATGATGATATCCGCATCGTTGGCAAGCGCTCTTGCAAGTGCAACTCTCTGCTGTTCGCCGCCCGAAAGCTCTCTGGGATAGCATCTCGCTTTATCGTTGAGACCCATAAGGCTGAGCAGATAAGGCACTCTGCGGCGGATTTTCTTTTCTTTTGTACCGATAACACGCATGGCAAACGCAACATTGTCAAAAACGGTCATCGTGGGTATAAGTCTGAAATCCTGGAAAACTATTCCGAGCTTACGGCGAAGCTTCGGAATATTCTTTTTACGCATTTTGTTGAGTACGGTTCCGTCAATGGTAAGAGTTCCGGCAGAAGGAACCTCCTCACGCATCATAAGCTTCAGAAATGTGCTCTTTCCTGCGCCCGAGGAACCGACAACGAAAACAAACTCTCCGTCCTCAATGGTGAGATTTATATCCTTAAGGGCGATAGTTCCGTTTTCATACTTTTTGGAAACATTTTCAAATTTAATCACAGTATCAAATCCCCAAAAATAAAATTACGAGAAGTATTCTTTATGCCTGTCAATATTTAATCGGTTTTGCATCAAGATACTTCTTAACCATAAGCGCAACTTTGAATACGATTGCATCGTCAAATTCTCTCAAATCAAGGCCCGTAAGCTTTTTGATTTTTTCAAGTCTGTAAACAAGAGTATTTCTGTGAACAAAAAGCTTTCTGGATGTTTCGGAAACATTCAGATTATTCTCAAAGAATTTCTGAATGGTGAAAAGTGTTTCGTGGTCAAGGCTGTCAATGGAGCCTTTCTTGAACACCTCTCTCAGGAACATATCGCAAAGCGTTGTGGGCAACTGATAGATGAGACGGGCAATTCCGAGATTTTCATAGCTGACTATGGTTTTTTCGGTGTCAAACACCTTTCCTACTTCGAGTGCTATCTGTGCCTCTTTGAATGAACGGGCAAGGTCTTTTATTCCCTCAACCGTTGTCCCGATACCTACAAGCACATGAGTATAAAGCTCCGTGCTGAGTGAATCCGATATTGAGCGTGCAAGCTTTTCAAGGTCCTTGCCCTCAATATTGCTTTTAACCTCTTTGACAATTGCGATGTCATGCTCGTTTATGTTAATAACAAAATCCTTATTCTTATCGGGGAAGAGATTCTGAACAGTATCAAATACCGATGCATCGTTATGGTCGGTAATTCTTATGAGTATAACCACTCTTGTTGCTTCGCTGTTAAAGCGGAGCTCACGGGATTTAAGATAAATATCCCCCGGAAGAATATTGTCGAGTATAACATTCTTGATGAAATTACCTCTGTCAAATTTTTCTTCGTAATACTGCTTCAGATTTTCAAGGGAAACACAGCAGATGGCCGCAAATCTGCCGGCGAGCTCATCAACACCCTCCACAAAAACGGCATATTCCGACTGAATATGCGAGCCGAAATTGCAGAAAGTATAACCGCCGATATAATGAAGCTCATTATCCGCAAAAGCTTCCGAGGCGGTGGAAATAACCTCACCTATTTTACTAAGCTCACTGCAGGCGATTATTGTTCCGGTTTCGTCAATAACGCCCAAAGTTCTGCCTACCGAATCACGCATCTGATGAACAAGACCCTGAAAAATTCTGTTTGACATAAATTCAATACCCCTTCATTCTGATGTTTAAGCCTACGCTTTGTCAGAACCGATATTGTCAGTTTAGACAAAATGACTATCGGGACATATACATTTTACACAAAAGACAAGCGTTTTGCAATAGATATTGACGAATTTATCGAAATATTTTTTGAATTTTTTGTGAATTTCAGTCGCTTTTTATTAAAAATCAACAAATTTACCGTGCATTGGTAATGTCAAAAAAGTTTTTGATTTTTTGAGAATTATGTTCTTTAAGTACGAAAAACCGTTGATTTTCAGCATATTCCGCAATCCTCAAAAATAATTTGCCTTATATATGTGCAGAGCAGAGAGGAATACTATAATGTAATTAAGATTAGTACATTTCGTGCTTTTCGGTTTGACTTATAAAAAATTTTCAAATTCTTCATATTTTTTGCCGAAAAGTCTTTTCAAACGCATAAAAATATGTTATACTTTTCAAAGTATAAAATGAGTTTTTGTGTGCTTTATGATATATTTTGCAGAAAAAGAATGAAAGAGGGTACATTCTTGGAAAAATTTGTCATCAACGGCGGAACCCCCCTGCACGGTGAAGTTACCGTAAGCGGCGCAAAAAATGCTGCACTTGCAATCATTCCGGCGGCAATACTTTCGCAGGATATTTGCATAATAGAAAATCTGCCCACCTCGATAAGCGATGTAAGCTATATGATGAAAGCTTTAAAGCAAATCGGAGCAGGTGTTAAGCTCATAAACAGCAGTACAATCGAAATAGATTCGAGATTTGTCAATTCATATGTGATTTCGCATGAAATGACAAAGCATCTCAGGGCATCATATTATTTTATCGGCGCTCTGCTCGGAAGATTCGGCAAAGCAAAGGTTGCAATGCCCGGCGGATGCTATCTCGGTCCGAGACCGATTGACCAGCATATAAAGGGCTTTGAGCTTCTCGGCGCAAATATCTCAATTGAGAACAATGCAATTGTTGATGCCTATGCCGAACAGCTTTCCGGAAGTCCGATTTATCTTGATATGGTTTCCGTAGGTGCAACGGTGAATATCATGCTCGCCGCCGTAAAAGCTTCGGGCTTGACGGTTATCGAAAATGCCGCCAAAGAGCCGCACATAGTTGACCTTGCAAACTTTCTCAACTCAATGGGAGCGGATGTAAGAGGTGCCGGAACCGATGTTATCAAAATCAGGGGCGTTGAAAAGCTTCACGGCTGCACATATTCCATAATTCCCGACCAAATCGAAGCCGGAACATTTATGGTTGCCGCCGCCGCTTCTTTCGGAAATGTTCTCATAAAGAATGTTATTCCCAAGCACCTTGAATCAATTTCAAATAAACTTATCGAATGCGGCGCAACCGTTGAGGAATATGACGATGCGGTTCGTGTTGCGCTTAACAGAAAGCCCGATAAATGCAACATCAAAACCATGCCGCACCCCGGTTTTCCCACCGATATGCAGCCGCAGATGGCGGTTCTGCTTTCAATCGCCGAGGGAACAAGCATAATAAACGAGGGTATCTGGTCAAACCGTTTTCGCTATACGGAACAGCTTAACAGAATGGGCGCATCAATCAGCGTTGATAATCAGCTTGCCGTAATTCAGGGCGTTGAGAGCCTTAAGGGTGCACCTGTTAAAGCGGATGACCTGCGTGCAGGTGCCGCAATGATAATTGCCGGAATCGCCGCAAAGGGTACAACCGAAATAGAGGATATACTTCATATTGACAGAGGATATGAACATGTTGTTGAAAAATTCTCGGCAATCGGTGCGGATATTAAAAGAGTTTATTATCCCGATGCAAACGAGCTTTCAACAGTAGGATAAATAAATTTTATCGGGCTATCGTTTGATAGCCCTTTTTTGAGGTATATATGGCAAAATTCTGTTCACTTTTTTCATCGAGCAGCGGAAACTGCACTTACATAGGCACGGAAAAATCCGGAATACTTATTGATATCGGAGTAAGCGCCAGAAAAGCCGAAACGGCTCTTAAGGATATAGGCGTTGACCCGTCCTCAATAAGCGCCGTTTTCGTTACTCACGAGCACAGCGACCACATCGGCGGAATAAAAGTATTTGCTTCAAAATACGGCATAAATGTTTATGCTTCACGGGGTACGCTTGAGGGTATGGACGATGCAGGCGTTTTCAACGGAAAATTCAATGCCTATGAAATACCGAAAAACGGCTATGAGGTCGGCGGTATATTCGTAAAACCGTTCAGAACTCCGCACGACAGCCGTGAAAGCACCGGCTACGGCGTTCAGACACCCGACGGCAAAAAAATATCGGTTGCAACCGATATGGGAATGATACTCCCGGGAGTTATTGATGCTCTTTCCGGAAGCGACCTTATTCTGCTTGAATCCAATCACGATGTGGGTATGCTCCGCAACGGCCCTTATCCGTATTTTCTTAAAGAAAGAATACTTTCCGACAGAGGACATCTTTCGAATGAGGTCTGCGCCGATGCGGCGGTCTGCCTGCTGAAAAGCGGCACAACAAGGTTTGTTCTCGGTCACCTGAGCAAAGAAAACAATTTCCCGTCGCTGGCATATGAAGCCACACATTCCGCAATGACAATGGCAGGTGCAAAGGAAAACAGCGATTATTCCCTGTGCGTTGCCGGCGATAATAATCCCCCGATTATTCTTTGAGGGGCGTGAAACTATGATGAATATCGAAATAATATGTATCGGCAAGCTTAAGGAAGAATATCTTCGCATGGCGTGCGCAGAATACGAAAAACGGCTCGGTGCATTCTGCAAGCTGAAAATAACCGAGCTTACGCCGTTCCGGCTTCCCGAAGAGCCCAACTCATCGCAGATAAAAGCGGCTCTTGACGATGAAGCGAACCGCATACTTTCAAAAATCCCGTCGGGAGCGGCGGTTTTTCCGATGTGCATTGAGGGCAAAACGATGACATCGGAAACTTTTTCGGCAGAAATAGAAAAATGCGCCGTATCGGGAGCGGGTACACTCTGTTTCATAATCGGCGGCTCTCACGGGCTTTCGGAAACGGTAAAACAAAGAGCAAGGCTCAGGCTTTCAATGAGCCCGATGACCTTTCCGCATCAGCTTGCAAGGGTTATGCTCCTTGAACAGATTTACCGTGCATTTATGATTTCAAACGGCGGAAAATATCACAAATGAAATTATTATTCTTTTTCGGAATAAATGTTTCGGCAGAATTGCACGCTTTTTATGAGTGAAACGGATAATTTTGTTAAGAATACCGAATATTTATAAATATCAAAAAAAATGTTGCATATTCCGTCGAAAATGTTTAAAATAGTTATGGTCAAATTATAATAAACTTTTTTGGAGGTTTTTATCATGTCAGTTAAAGTTGCAATTAACGGATTCGGTCGTATCGGCCGTCTTGCATTCAGACAGATGTTCGGTGCAGAAGGCTATGAAATCGTTGCTATCAACGACCTTACCAAGCCCTCAATGCTTGCTCATCTTCTCAAGTACGATACCGCTCAGGGCGGATACTGCGGCAAGATTGGCGAAAATGCTCACACCGTAAGCGCTGATGACGAAGCTAACACCATCACCGTAGACGGCAAAACTCTTAAGATTTATGCAGAAAAAGACGCTGTTAACTGCCCCTGGGGTGAACTCGGCGTTGATGTTGTTCTCGAGTGCACAGGCTTCTACTGCTCCAAGGATAAGAGCATGGCTCACATCAATGCAGGCGCAAAGAAGGTTGTTATTTCCGCTCCCGCAGGCAACGACCTCAAAACTATCGTTTTCTCAGTTAATAACGATACTCTCACAGCTGATGACCAGATTATCTCCGCCGCTTCCTGCACAACAAACTGCCTTGCTCCCATGGCAAAGGCTCTCAATGATTATGCTCCCATTCAGAGCGGTATCATGAGCACCATCCATGCTTACACAGGCGACCAGATGATTCTTGACGGTCCTCACAGAAAGGGCGTCCTCAGAAGAGCTCGTGCAGGCGCTGCAAACATCGTTCCCAACTCAACAGGTGCCGCAAAGGCTATCGGCCTTGTTATCCCCGAGCTCAACGGCAAGCTTATCGGCTCTGCTCAGAGAGTTCCCGTTCCCACAGGCTCAACCACAATCCTTACCGCTGTTGTTAAGGGTAATGTTACCAAGGAAGGCATCAATGCCGCTATGAAGGCTGCCGCTTCCGAGAGCTTCGGATACAATGAAGACCCCATCGTTTCCAGCGATGTTATCGGCATGAAGTTCGGTTCACTCTTCGATGCAACTCAGACCATGGTTTCAGAGCTCGGAGACGGTCTCTATCAGGTTCAGGTTGTTTCCTGGTATGATAACGAGAACAGCTACACCAGCCAGATGGTTCGTACTATCAAGTACTTCGCAGAACTCGCATAAGTTAACCTTACAGATAAAAGGGCTTGTGATGAACAAGCCCTTTTTCAGTTAGAAGTTATAAGTAGTAAATGTGGTGAAAATATGGGTTTACAGCGTTTGGACAAGTTAATAGCGCTCAACTGCAATGTTTCACGCCGTGATGCAAGACAGCTCATAAAGGATGCCGCCGTAACGGTAAACGGCAGGTGTATTTTGCGTGCCGAAGAGCTTATCGACATTGAGAATGACGATATATCCGTAAAGGGGTATAGCTTTACACTTAAGGAACATGTTTATATCATGCTCCATAAGCCGAGGGGAGTTATCAGTGCAACCGAAGACCCGACAAAGGAAACGGTTATTGACATTATCCCCGATGAGCTCAAACGCCGTTCCCTTTTCCCCTGCGGAAGACTTGACCGTGATACGACCGGGCTTCTGATAATAACCGATGACGGTGCTCTGGCTCACCGCATAATGAGCCCGTCACATCATGTTTATAAAACATACGAAGCAATTCTCTCTTTCCCGATTGACGAAAACGATATTGCGAAGCTTGAAGCCGGAATAACTCTCGGAGACGGAACGGAATGTCTGCCGGCAAGGGTTAAGGCAACCGAAAAAGACGGATTACCTGCCGCCGTTATTCAGATAAAAGAGGGCAAATACCATCAGGTAAAAAGAATGTTCGCCGCACTCGGAAACAATGTTGAGCATCTGCACCGAGCCGGAATAGGAGCGTTGAAGCTTGACCCCGGGCTTGAAGAGGGTCAGTGCCGTGAGTTGCGTAACGGTGAGCTTGAGCTGATATTTAAAGATATTACTTGAAACACATTATTTCAAAACCTTTCTCATAAAATTTGAACGGAAAGGATTGTGATAATGTGTTTTTTATTATTAAAACCGTTGAGCCGTGCGAGGGATTTTTTTCGGCAAGAAAGCAGAAAAGAGAAATATCCGAAAAGCCACCGACCGCATACCGTACGGAGCACGGACTTCCGTTTATGTCGGCGGAAGTTCTCTGCGGCGAAAAAGGACTTGACTGGGATGAAATACGGGCGAAATGCGGACGCTATTCTTCAAGGCTCATTTTGCCGAAAAGCATTGATATTCCTGACGATGCAGGAGTTTCACGCTTTATTCCGTCAGCCATGAAAGCCATTCTGAATTTCAACACTGCAGTTGAAATTTTCAATATTGCATCACTCCCCGCAAGCTCGTTTTCGCTGAGTGTAATTGACCTTAATGCCCGTTTTGCCGGAAAGCTCTGCAAGCTTCTTCCGCTTTGTTCTTCAATAAAAATCATCACCGACCGCCCCGAAATATACGCTCCGTATTGCGCCGAAGCTTACGAAAAATGCGGAGCTTCGGTCATGCTCCGTGAAAAATTCGAAAAGGGCTCATTAAGGGATGCGGTAATCTGCTGTGAAAACGATTACGAATTTACCGATATTCCCGAAATCGTTTTTTCATATTCCGGCGGTGATTGCGGCAATACAACGGTTCACGGAAGCGGCATAAGGCTGACCGACGAACACCGCCGTATAATCGGCGAAAGCATTGACCCCGTTGATTTTGCAGGAGCACTGACCGAGCTTTGCTCCTGCCGTGAATACTGCAATTCGGTGTATGAAAATATAAATATCCGCCGCATAAACGGAAGTTCCGCATTCAACGACCTTATTGAAGCAATAAACACTTGACTTTTATATATATATTATATATAATATTACAGATAATGGATATATTTATTTTATATACCAATTTTTCAATTAAAGGAGATAAATCAAATGGAAAAGACAACAGTTCTTACCCGTGAAGACTATAACAAGCTCAGTGAACAGCTCAACAAGCTCAAAACCGAAGGCAGAGACGATATTGCCGAAAAAATAAAAGAAGCCCGTTCACACGGCGACCTTTCCGAAAACGCCGAATACGATGAGGCTATGAATGAGCAGGCGAAAATGGAAGCCGAAATTGCCAAGCTTGAATCGGAGCTTCGCAACGCCGTTATTCTTGACGAGGAAGAGCTCACAACAGAGGTTGTCCGCACCGGTTCAAAGGTTAAGCTTCTCGACCTTGCCTTTGATGAAGAAGTTGAATATAAAATCCTCGGCAACAGCGATATCGAAAACGGTATCATTTCCGACCTTTCACCCGTAGGCTCAGCGGTTATGGGCAAAAAAGTCGGCGATGTTGTTAAGGTTCAGGCTCCCAACGGAAAGGTTTTTGAGATGAAGGTTCTCGCTATTTCAAAGTAAGTGATTAGCCATGAGACACTTGAACCCAATATGCCTTAAAATGTGAACTATACGCACATTCCGGCGTTTTTCTCCTTGAAATACGAGAGTATATCTTCGTCGAAGAAACACCGGACTGCACGCAAATTTCAACATTTTAAGGTGCTTCGCAGTTTTGGCAGACAGATTTTCTGCCGAGATGAGGCGAAAAGCGCAGGACTACTTTGTGTATTTCGAGCATTTTTAACGATATATCGGCAAAAATATGCCGCCAAAACCATATTTGGTTCGAGTATCTCATGGCTACCCAAGCAAAAGAAAGGAATTACCGCAATGGCTGAAGAAAAAAAGGTAAACTCCGCCCCCGAAGAGGAGCAGGACATTAACGCACTCAGAAAAGTAAGGGTTGAAAAGCTTGATGCGCTCCGGGCAGCAGGCAAAGACCCGTTTGTTATCACAAAATTCAATCAGACTCATCATTCCGAAGAGGTCAAAGATTTATATAACGCCCACGAAGCAGAGCTTATCGGCAACAGGAAGCCCGTTGATACAGACGGTATGGACGAGCAGACTGCAAGAGCTGCCGTCAATGAAGATTATAACGAGCGCAGAGCAATCATGGATGCCAGCCCCATCAATGTTGCCATTGCGGGCAGAATGATGTTCAAGCGTATTATGGGCAAGGCTTCATTCTGCAATATCCGTGACCTGAGCGGAAACATTCAGATTTATGTTTCAAAGGATGCAATCGGCGAAGAATCCTATGCGGAATTTAAAAAATCCGATATAGGTGACACCTTCGGCGTTAAGGGCTATGCTTTCAGAACGAAGACGGGTGAAATTTCGATTCACGCAAGCGAAATGACGCTTCTTTCAAAATCACTTCTTCCCCTGCCCGAAAAATTTCACGGTCTGACCGATACCGACACAAGATACAGAAGACGCTATCTTGACCTCATCATGAACCCCGAAGTCAAAGATACTTTCCGCAAGAGGTCGGCTATCATCAGCGAAATCAGAAAGTATCTTGACGGTCAGGGATTCATTGAAGTTGAAACCCCGATGCTCGTTCCCAATGCAGGCGGCGCTTCGGCAAGACCTTTTGAAACTCATTTCAACGCTCTTGATGAAGATGTTAAGCTCCGCATTTCTCTTGAGCTTTATCTCAAGCGACTTATCGTCGGAGGAATGGAAAGAGTTTATGAAATCGGCAGAGTTTTCCGTAATGAAGGCGTTGATACAAGACACAACCCCGAATTTACCCTTATGGAGCTCTATCAGGCATATACAGATTACAACGGCATGATGGATTTGACCGAGAATCTATACAGACACCTTGCTTCCGTTGTTCTCGGCACAACAAAAATCACTTATAACGGAATCGAAATGGATCTCGGCAAGCCGTTTGAAAGAATCACAATGGTTGATGCCGTCAAGAAATACGCAGGCGTTGACTGGAACGAAATCAAAACCCTCGAAGATGCAAGAAAGGTTGCCAAAGAGCATCATATTGAATATGAGGAACGCCACGGAAAGGGAGACATTCTTAACCTCTTCTTTGAAGAATTTGTTGAGGAGCATCTCATTCAGCCTACATTCGTTATGGACCATCCCATTGAGATTTCTCCCCTCACGAAGAAAAAGCCCTCAAATCCCGAATATGTTGAGCGCTTTGAATTCTTTATGAACGGCTGGGAAATGGCAAATGCCTATTCCGAGCTCAATGACCCGATTGACCAGAGAGAGCGCTTTAAGGCTCAGGAAATTCTGCTTGCCAAGGGTGACGAGGAAGCCAACACCACCGATGAAGATTTCCTTATGGCTCTTGAATACGGTATGCCCCCGACAGGCGGCATCGGCTTCGGAATTGACAGAATGTGCATGCTTCTGACCGATTCATCGGCTATCCGTGATGTTCTTCTCTTCCCCACAATGAAGAGCATCGACTGATGAAAATATCGGTTGCACTTGCCGCTTATAACGGCGAAAAATATATTGCCGGGCAGATAAATTCGATTTTACCTCAGCTCGGCGAAAACGATGAAATAATCGTTTCCGACGATAACCCCTGCGGCAAAACAAAATCCGCCGTTGAAGCCGTCAACGACAGCCGGGTTCTCTATATTGAGGGCGAGGGCAAGGGGGTTATCAGGAATTTTGAAAACGCATTGAGACACTGCACGGGAGATATAATTTTTCTCTGTGACCAGGACGATATATGGCTTTCGGATAAGGTTGAAACGGTGCTTGCCGAATTTGAAAAGGGTGCGGAGCTTGTGCTTCACGATGCAAAGGTTACGGATGCGGATTTGAATGTAACCGAGCAGTCATATTTTGCATTGCACGGCTCAAACGCTTCCTATTTCAAAAATCTGCTCAGGAATTCATTTGTCGGCTGCTGTATGGCGTTTACAAAAGAGGTTGCTTCGGAATGTATGCCTTTCCCCCAAGGTATTCCGATGCACGATTGGTGGATTGCCCTGCTTTCGATAAAGAAAGGCAGAAAAACCGTGCTTTTGGACAAACCTCTTATTTTATGGCGCCGCCACGGCGATAATGTTACGGGCGGCAAAACCTCCGCAAAGCAGAAAATTCAATGGCGTTTGAAAATGATTTCCAATTTGTGCCTTGGAAAGGAATATAAATAATGACTAAACCCGTTACCGGGTGCATAGTGACTTATAACAATATCAAAACAATAGATAATGCTTTAAGCTCCATATATAAATGCACCGAAGCTCCCCTGCGCCTTTATATAGTTGACAATGGTTCAACCGACGGCACACCGGAGTTTATCGAAAAAAATTATCCTCAGGCAACGGTAATCCGCAGTGATTCAAATGTCGGCTTCGGAGCGGGACACAATTCAGTTCTTGACCTGCTTGACTCGGATTATCACGCAATAATAAATCCCGATGTTATCATCCGTGACGATATCATCTCGAAAATGGCGGCTTATCTTGACGAAAATCCCGATGCCGGAATGCTCACTCCGCAGATTAAATTTCCCGACGGCAGAATGCAGATACTCGGCAAAAGAGAACCCACTCTGCGCTATCTGGTTGCAAGCCGTATGAGAGGAAACGGAGAGCCCTCGGCAACTCTTAAAGAATACGCCATGCTTGACGAGGATTTGTCAAAGCCCGTTCAGGTGGGCAATTCCACAGGCTGTTTTATGTTCATCAGAACAGAGCTTTTCAAACAGCTCGGCGGATTTGACAAGCGTTATTTTATGTATTTTGAGGATTGCGACCTTACCCGTGAGGTTAACCGTGTGAGCAAGGTTCTTTATTATCCCGATGCCACGGTTTATCACGAATGGGGCAGAGACTCAAAAAGAAATTTCAGACTGAAAATCATCCACATCAAATCAATGTTCAGCTATTTTGCAAAATGGGAACTCGGCAAACGCTGAGTTTGGTAAACAGATATGAAATACTTTAAAAATTTCTATAAATACAGATTTCTGCTTTATGAAATAGTACGCAAAAATATAAAGCTCCAATACCGTGACTCGGTTCTCGGTATGTTCTGGACCTTTCTCCAGCCGCTGATGACAACGATAATTCTCGTTATCATTTTCGGAAATGTTTTCGGCAGAAAGGGTGCTCTTATCGTAAACTACCCCATTTATCTGCTGTGCGGCAGACTGATTTACGAATTCTATTCTCAGGCAACCAAGAGGGCGATGCGTTCAATCAGAAACAGTGCTTCGGTCATAAAAAAGGTTTATGTTCCGAAATATATCTATCCCCTTTCAAATGTTATCGCAAACTTTGTAACATTTGTTATTTCTCTTTCGGTTCTTGCCTGCTTCATCATTTATTTCTATTTCTTCTCAACGGAACCGCCGCATATAACGGGATATATTTTCCTCTTCCCGATACCGATAATCGTTCTGCTTATCCTCTCGCTCGGAGTAGGTCTTATTCTCTCAACTCTTGAGGTGTTCTTCAAGGATATTGAATATCTTTATGAAGTATTCTGTATGCTTCTTTTCTATCTGACCCCGATTTTCTATCAGATAGACCAACTTAAAATCGACACTCCGATATTCAAATATATGCTTATGGCAAATCCGCTGTATTCAATAACGGAAATGTTCCGTTGCTGTGTGCTTTACGGAAGAATGTTCAGCATAAACCATCTGCTTTATTCGCTCGGCTTCAGCCTGCTGACCGTTCTTATCGGATTTATTGCATTTTATAAGAAGCAGGATAAATTCATTCTCCATATTTGACGGAAGGAGATACTATGAGTAAACCGGCAATAACAGTTGAACATATGAGTATGCTGTTTAACCTCAACAAGGAAAAGGTTGACAACATAAAGGAATATTTTATAAAGCTTGTTACCCGCAAGCTCCATTTTACCGAATTCTGGGCACTTAAGGATATTTCGTTCACCGTTGAAAAGGGTGACAGAGTAGGTGTTCTCGGCTTCAACGGAGCCGGAAAATCCACTCTGCTCAAGGTTATCTCGGGTGTTCTTAAGCCCACAGAGGGAACGGTTAAGGTTAACGGCATTATAGCTCCGATGCTTGAACTCGGCGCAGGCTTCGATATGAATTATTCCGGCAAAGAAAACATCTTTCTTTACGGCGCAACCATGGGTTATTCAAGAAAATTCATCGAAACAAAATACGATGAAATCGTTGAATTTTCCGAGCTTAAGGACTTTATTGATGTCCCCGTTAAGAATTATTCATCCGGTATGCGTGCAAGGCTCGGCTTTGCGATTGCAACGGCGGTTGAGCCGGAAATACTCATTCTCGATGAGGTTCTTTCGGTTGGTGATGCCAAATTCAGAAAGAAAAGCGAAGCAAAAATCCGCTCCATGTTTGAAAAGGGCATAACCGTTCTTTTTGTTTCGCACAGCACTGAACAGGTTCTGAACATATGCAATAAAGCAATTATTCTTGACCACGGAAAGCTCATCGCTCAGGGTACGGCTCAGGAAATCTGCGCTCAGTACGATGAAATGGTTAAAAAGAAATAAGAAAGGAAGATGAATATGGTATTCGCCGCAGTATTTGCAGGCGGCATAGGCAGCCGTATGGGCAATTCCGACACGCCGAAGCAGTATCTTGAGCTTGGCACAAAGCCCATTATTATCCACACCATTGAAAAATTCTTTATAAACGATAAAATAGATGAAATTCTTGTTCTCTGTCCGAAGCCGTGGGTTGCCCATACCCGTTCGCTGGTTGCGAAATTCATTCCCGAGGGCAAAAAGATAACCGTTATTCAGGGCGGTGAAACAAGAAACGGTACTCTCGAAAACGCCATTTCTTATATAGAAGAAAACTACGAGACCGATGAAAATACGGTACTCGTTACACATGATGCGGTAAGGCCGTTCCTCACTCACAGAATGATAGAGGAAAATGTTGAAGCCGCAATAAAATACGGCGCCTGCGATACCGTAATTCCGGCAACCGATACAATTGTTGAAAGTGAAGACGGAAGCTTCATAAGCTCCATTCCCGAACGCAAAAAAATGTATCAGGGTCAGACTCCGCAGTCATTCCGTCTCAAGGAGCTTGAAAGAGTTCTTGCAAGCCTTACCGAGGAAGAAAAAGCAATTCTCACCGATGCCTGCAAAATATTCTCGATAAAGAACAAAGAGGTTTATATGGTAAACGGTGAGGTTTTCAATATCAAAATAACCTATCCTTATGATTTAAAAGTTGCTCAGACGCTTCTGAAAGGCAAGGAAGATAAATGATAAATGCAGTTTACAGACTCGTTGCGCCGGGAATGATTGATATCGCCTGTACCGAGCCGGACTTAAAAAACAGCGTTATTCTGCGCCCCGAATATCTTTCAATCTGCAAGGCAGACCAAAGATATTATCTCGGCAACAGAAGCCGTGAAGCACTTCGTGAAAAGCTCCCGATGGCGCTCATTCATGAATGCGTTGCAAGGGTCGTTTTCGACCCTACGGGTAATTTCAAAAAAGGCGAGCTTGTTGTTCCCGTTCCGAATACGCCCACCGAGGATGACGATGTTATAGCGGAAAATTACCGCCGTTCAAGTCATTTTTGCTCAAGCGGTTATGACGGTTTTCTGCGTGACTATATTGATATCGCTCCCGACCGCCTTGTGCGTGTTCCCGAGGGGCTTGATTTGAAAATCGCATCCTTTGCGGAGCTTATCAGCGTTGCGGTTCATGCGGTCAGCCGCTTTGAAAGATTTTCACACGGCAGAAAAGATTCAATCGGTGTATGGGGTGACGGAAATGTGGGCTTTATAACGGCGCTCATTTTAAGAGCTCTTTATCCCGAAGCAAAGCTCTATATTTTCGGAACTGTTTATGAAAAACTCGGATATTTTTCTTTTGCCGACGGTACTTTCCATGTTGACCACATTCCCGAGGACTTAACCATTGACCACGGCTTTGAATGCGTGGGCGGAGAAGCTTCCCGTTTTGCAATTGCCCAAATAATAGATATGATAAATCCCGAGGGTTCAATCGGCCTTATGGGGGTCAGCGAAAGCTTCATCGGGATAAACACAAGAATGGTGCTTGAAAAGGGACTTCGCCTTTTCGGTTCAAGCCGAAGCGGCGTTGCCGATTTTGAACTCACAATGCAGATTCTCAAAGAAAATCCGCAGATTGCGGAATATCTTGAAAACATCATCGGAAGCGTTGTTGAAATTCACGGAATACCCGATATTCACGCCGCCTTTGCTCAGGATATAAGCCGTAATTTCGGTAAAACCGTTCTTAAATGGATGAAATAATATGAATTATAAATTTTCAGTTATCATACCGGCATACAATTGCGAGGCATTCATCGGCGAAACCGTTGAATGCCTTCTTGCTCAGTCTCTTAAGGATATTCAGATAGTTATTGTTGACGACGGTGCGACGGATTCAACCGGCAAAATAATTGATTCCTACGCCGAAAAATTCAGCAATATTATCGCTCTTCATCAGCCGAACGGCGGAGTATCTTCGGCAAGGAACCACGGTCTTAAATATACAGAGGGCAAATACTGTATGTTTCATGACAGCGATGACCTGCTTGAAGAAAATACTCTTGAGCTGATTTATAACCGAATGGAAGCGGAAAATGCCGGCATGGCAATAATCCGTTTAAGACGGTTCGGCTTCGGAAGCGAAGAGGATAATCCGATTACAAAGGAGCTTTCCGAAGAAAAGCTTATTGACTGCTTTGATAAGCGCCTTATCTGGAATTTCCCGATAGGAAACAAAGCGTTCCGCACCGAAGCTCTGCTCAAATCGGGCGTACTCTTTCCTCCCACAAGCTACACCGAGGACGGCGCTTTCAATATGAGCTTCGTTTATTCAGCTCTGCCCAAAATAACGGGAGTTCCGAACGCGGTTTCGAAATACCGCCGCTGTGACCCCATTGAGCATCCGTCGGTTACGCAGAGAATAAGTATGAAATATCTCACAGATTTCTGTGCATCAATGGAAATTGTTAAGGCTCAGGCCGAAATTGCACTTTCAAAGCCCGGCTGTGTCTGCGCCGATAAGGATGATTACCGTCAGGAGCTTATCCGAAAAACCTACTGCACTCTGATGAACGAATTTTACCGACTTTTATGGGGCGCCGACGATAAATGCCTTGCGTTTATCAGCGAAAAATGCTCAGAGCTCCGCTCCCTTATGACGGCTGAAAATATAAAGAAATGTGATGTTCAGTATAAGGAGCTCGGCAAGCCGCTTCCGTCAAGGCGTGCCGCCGCCGATGCTCCCGAAATAAGCATAAAGGTGAAAAACGCCGAACCGTCGGAAGCTTTTATCCGCTCAATCTATCACCAGTCAATGCCGAAATTCGAGTTGCTTTTAAAAAAGCTTCCCGATGAACCGGTTGAAAATATGTGTTCGCTCAGCGAAAAGCCGAAAGGTAAAATCGTGATAACCCTTTCAGGCAAAAAAGCGGTTGACAGCCGCCTGCTCAGGGTAATTTATTTTCTGAAAACTCACCCGAAACTCGGCATATTTCCGCCTTTCATTGTTAAGTGCGGCGCATTTCTCTTTTTAAAGTTTAAGAAATAACAGAGGGATAAGCATGAAAAATTTTTTCTATGCCTTATATGCTTTCTTCTTTAATCTCAGCAGAAAAATTTTCCCGATAAAGAAAAACCGTGTTGCTTTTGTTGCTCCGCATAACGGCGGCGAAAACGATTCACTCGGCGTTATGAAAAAATATATTGAGCAAAAAGGCGGATTTGAAACCGTTTTTATCACCACCAACGATATAAAATTCAAGGCTTCCTCCCCTGTTCGCTCAATTTTTAAGGCAATCGGATTTTTCACCAAGGGCGCAAAGGCCCTTGCCACATCGGAATATATTTTTCTCAACGATAATTTTATGCCGACGGCAAAGCTGAATTTTTCACCCGATGCGGTTATCACAATGTTGTGGCACGCCGAGGGCGCATTCAAAAAATTCGGGCTTTCCGCACCGCTCACCGATGATATCAGAAAGCGTGAAAAAGCCTGCTCGGCAAAGCTTGATTATATAATCTGTTCATCCGAAAATGTTGCGGATATTTACGCAGAAGCTTTCGGAACGGAGAAAGAAAAAGTGCTTGCACTCGGCTCTCCGAGGGTTGATAAGCTTCTTTCAAAGTGTGATACCGAAGCACTCCGCAGGGAATTTGACCTTGCTCATCCCGAATGCAAAAATAAAAAGCTCGTGCTTTATGCTCCCACATTCAGAGATGACCCTGCCGCCGATTCCGCTTTGCTTTCGCATATCGACACAGAAAAATTCAACTCCGTTCTCGGCGATGAATATTCACTTCTTATCAAACTACATCCGCAGATAAATTCAGCCGCTCCCGTTAACGGCGCAACCGATGTAACAAAAGAGGACATCGGAATGCTCACCCATATCTGTTCGGCGGTGATAACAGATTATTCATCTGTGTGTATGGATTTTGCCCTGCTTTCAAAGCCCTGCATTTTCTTTGCATTTGACCTTGAAAGCTATGAAAACGAGCGCTCATTTTATTTTGATTATGAAAGCTATGTTCCCGGAAAGGTTGTGAAAACCTTTGACGGGGTTATCGAAGAAATAAAAGAACCCCGAACCTCCGAAGAAAAACTTCGCAAATTCAGGGATTTCAATTTTGATTATCTTGACGATAACAGCACCGAAAGAATTTTCAATGCCGTTATTTCATCCAACTCTCAATAAGCCGTGCCACTCTCTCGGTTGAATGCCCGTCACACGCACCGACCTGTCCTTTTCTGAATTTTTCAATTCGGTCAAGCGGCGGGTCTTTTTGCGTTTTCCTCACGGTTTCAAGAAGCTCTTTTCCGTCGGTTATCATTTCCCCGGGCAAATCATCGGGGAATTTAAGATAAAAGCTTCTTTCGTAATCCTTATAATCGGGGCAGTAAAAAACGGCAGGAACACCGAGCAGGCAGGCATCGTGCACAACCGATGAATAGTCGGTTATAATCACATTGCTTGCCGCCGTGAGCATAAGCGTTGATTCTTCGGAAAGGTCAAGTATATTTTCATATTCTCCGTCAATCAATTCATAATCCATAATCGGATGACGGTTAACGATAAACACTTCATTTTCAAGCGAAGCATTAAGCTCTTTCCAGTCTATATCGGGATTATATTCGACTTTTTCGCCGTCCTTTTCACGAAAAGTCGGGCAATAGAGATATATTTTTTTGCCCTCAAACTGCGAATACTTTTTGAAAAATTCCGCACGCATATTTTCTTTTTCGTCAAAAAGAATATCCGTTCTCGGCAGTCCGAGAGGTAAACAGATTTCCTCACTTATTCCTAATGCTCCGGCATAGAATTTTCTGCAATCCTCGCCCGTTACCGAAACGGCGGAATACTGCGAATGTGTTGCTCTCTCCTGCTCAGGTGTAAGCTTTGACGGCGCATCGAGTCCAAAGCATTTGAATGCTCCGCAGGCGTGCCATATCTGAATAACCTTCTGCCCTTTTCTCAATTTTACCGACCGCAGATATCTCACATAATCATCCGTTACAATAACCTTGCTCGTCAGAAGATAATAGCAGATTTTCGGCTGTATTCTCTGCGGATGCGGAAGCTTTTTTGCAAAAACCACCTTTTCGCAGTCCAACGCATCATACACCATTCTGCTGTTTTCAAGCAGCTTGCCGTCCGCCCTTATCGTATAGAAAAACACACGATTTTTCACGGGCATAAGCTTGCAAAATGCAAAAAATATGCTGTTTATAAATCTGAAAATCTTAAACCTCGTTTCAACGGGAATAAGCTTTCTGAGAAACGCTTTCATTTTCATTCTCCAAACTGTTTGATTTAAAAAAAGAATAGCATAAGGTAATAAAAATGTCAATTAAAGTGTATAAAATAAAAATTTCTATTGAAAATTCCCCTTATATATTATATCATTATTATATACCATTCGGAAAGAGGATGATGAAAAATTGAACAAGCTGAGTTTAATCTCAAAAAGCAAAAATCAGCTCGCACTTGAAAATCTTCAAAAAGAAATGAATTCCCGTCTTGCGGCAAGTCAGCAGGGCCTCTGTCCCGTTGATGTGACCGCTTCAATGATAAACTCCTGCCTTTCACAGAGCTGCGGAAAATGCGCTCCGTGCAGAGTGGGTCTTGCAAAGCTCTCCGAAATATTTGAAAAAATATTAAACGGCAAGGGCGAAATATCGGATATTGCGCTGATTGAAAAAACAGCGGAAGCAATAGCCGAATCGGCTGACTGCTCAATCGGCTATAATGCCGGCAGAATTGCGCTTGACAGCGTGCGTGCATTCCGTGACGATTTTGAAAGCCACATAAATAATAACTGGTGCGCCGCAAGAGAAGAACATTCCGTTCCCTGCTCGGCTCTCTGCCCTGCTCAGGTTGATATTCCGGCTTATCTCGCACTTGTTAATGCCGGTAGATATGCCGATGCCGTCCGCATTATCCGCAAGGATAATCCGTTCCCGTCGGTCTGCGGACTTATCTGTGAGCATCCCTGCGAAAAGGGTTGCCGCAGAAATATGACAGATGATGCGCTCAACATCAGAGGTATCAAAAGATTTGCCGCCGAAAAAGCAGGCTATGTTCCTGCCGAGAAATGCGGTGAACCTACCGGCAAAAAGGTTGCCGTTATCGGCGCAGGTCCTTCCGGTCTGACTGCGGCATATTATCTGCGCCTTATGGGGCACGAGGTTGAGGTTTTCGAAAAGAGAAAGTATCTCGGCGGTATGCTCCGCTACGGAATCCCCGGCTACCGCTTGCCCCGTGAAACACTGCAAAGCGAAATAGATGTTCTTCTTGAAACAGGCATTAAAATCACTCAGGGCGTTGAAATAGGGAAAGATATTTCCGTTGAAGAAATTTCAGATAAATTTGACGCCGTATATATTTCAATCGGTGCTCATACCGATAAAAAGCTCCGCATTGAGGGCGAAGATTTGCCCGGCGTTATTTCGGCGGTTCAGCTTCTCGGAGGAATAGGTGACGGCGAATATCCCGATTTCAGCGGCAAAAAGGTTGCCGTTATCGGCGGAGGAAATGTTGCCATGGATGCCGCCCGTTCAAGCATCCGTCTCGGTGCGGAAAGCGTAAGCATAGTTTACAGACGCAGGCAGGATGATATGACCGCTCTGCCCGAGGAGGTTGAGGGCGCCGTTGCCGAGGGCTGTGAGCTTATTACGATGATGGCTCCGGTCAGAATTGAGGGTAACGGCAAAGCTGAAGCTCTTTATCTCCAGCCGCAGTTGATAGGTGCTGTGGGAAAAGACGGCAGGCCGTCTGTTTCCGCCGCCGCACTTCCCGAAGTTAAAACAGATGTTGATATTGTTATAGTTGCAATCGGTCAGGCAATCGAATCCAAGCCTTTCGGAGAATTCGGCCTTCCGCTTTACCGTGATTCCATTGCGGCTTCCGCAGAATGCGATTTTGCCGAAAAGGCGGGAATATTTGCCGGCGGAGACTGTGCAAGCGGTCCGGCAACGGTTATAAAAGCAATTGCCGCAGGAAAAACGGCGGCAAGAAACATTGACCTTTATCTCGGCTTTGACCATGAAATTTCGGTTGATATTGATGTTCCGGCTCCGTCGCTGTTTGATAAAAAGCCGTGCGGCAGAGTGACGATGAAGGAGCGCTCGGCAGATGAACGCAAAAACGATTTTGCGCTTATGGAATACTGCATGACCGACGAGGAAGCCGCTCAGGAATCCTCAAGATGTCTGCGCTGTGATAAATTCGGATACGGAATATTCAGAGGGGGCAGGTGTGTAAAATGGTAAAACTTAAAATAGACGGAAAAGCCGTGAGCGTTCCCGAGGGAACAACGATTCTCGAAGCGGCGCAACAGCTCGGCATAAATATCCCCACACTCTGTTACCTCAAAGAGATAAACGAAATCGGCGCCTGCCGTGTGTGCGTTGTTGAAATTAAGGGAACGGAAAAGCTTGCCGCAAGCTGTAACACTCCCGTTTATGAGGGTATGGAGGTTCTGACCGACAGTCCCAAGGTAAGAAAAGCACGCAAAACCAATGTTGAACTTATTCTTTCACAGCATAACAGCTCCTGCACAACCTGCCTGAGAAACGGCAATTGCACATTGCAGAGCCTTGCTTCTCAGCTCGGACTTTACGAAAATCCTTATCCCGTAACCGCTCCGGAAAGCAAGTGGAACAAGGATTTTCCGCTCATCAGAGATGAATCCAAGTGCATAAAGTGCATGAGATGCATTCAGATATGCGATAAGGTTCAGAATCTCGGCATATGGGATATTAACGGCACCGGTTCAAGAACAACCGTCGGCGTTGCGGGCGGCAAAAAAATCGAGGATGCCGACTGCTCACTTTGCGGACAGTGCATAACCCACTGCCCCGTAGGCGCTCTTCACGAAAGAGACGATACGGCAAAGGTATTTGATGCACTTGCCGACAGCAAAAAGATAACCGTTGTTCAGATTGCGCCTGCGGTTCGTGCCGCATGGGGTGAGGGCATCGGAGTTGAACGAAACAAGGCAACCGAAAAGCGCCTTGCCGCTGCTCTGAGAAAAGTGGGCTTCAACTATGTATTTGATACAAATTTCTCAGCCGACCTCACGATTATGGAGGAAGGCTCGGAGCTTATCGAAAAGCTCACTCATAAGAATGAAAATAAATTCCCGATGTTCACCTCCTGCTGTCCGGGCTGGGTAAGATTTATCAAGTCTCAGTATCCCGATATGGTGAGTCAGCTTTCAACGGCTAAATCACCTCAGCAGATGTTCGGTGCAATTGCCAAAACATATTTTGCAAAGAAAATCGGTGCTGAGCCGTCCGATATATTCTGCGTTTCGGTTATGCCCTGCGTTTCCAAAAAATCCGAATGTGACCTTGAAACCATGAAGGATTCAGGTGAAAAGGATGTTGATGTTGTTCTCACAACAAGAGAAATCGACCGCATTATAAATGCCTGCCACATAAACGCCGCTGAGCTTGACGAGGAAGAATTCGATTCTCCTCTCGGAACCGGAACAGGTGCCGCAGTAATATTCGGCACAACCGGCGGAGTTATGGAAGCCGCTCTGCGCTCGGCATATTATCTTGTAACGGGAAGCAATCCCTCTCCCGAAGCGTTCACGGCGGTCAGAGGTTATGACGGTACATGGCGTGAAGCCGAATTTGATATAAACGGAATAAAGCTTAAAACTGCTGTCGCAAGCGGTCTCGGCAATACAAGAAAGCTTATTGAAGCTATCCGTTCCGGAAAAGCGAGCTACGATTTTGTTGAAATTATGGCGTGCCCGGGCGGTTGCGGAGGCGGTGGCGGTCAGCCCATATGTGACGGCTTTGAGGGCGCCGAAATAAGAGGTAAAACACTCTATGAGCTTGACAGCGCAAATAAGCTCAGATTTTCACACGAAAATCCGTCTGTTATCGCTCTCTATGATGAATTCCTCGGTAAACCTCTTTCGCACGAAGCACATAAGCTTCTTCACACCGAACATACGATATAACGATAAAAGCAAACCGCACCCCTATTGGGGTGCGGCCGCTTTTTAGAGGAGTTGTATATAAGAGGGTGGGTTATTCGTCTATTCCGAGCAGAGCATTAACGCTCATTCCGAGAACTTCCGCAATTGCCTTAAGCTCAAAATCGGTTACATATCTGAGCTGACCCTCAAGCTTTGAAAGACCAGAAGCGTTGAGGTCAATGCCCTTTATCTGAAGCTGAGTAAGTAAATCCTTCTGTTTCATATTGATTTCCTTGCGTCTTGCTTCAACCTTTTCGCCGATAATGTTTCTGTCACCGAGTGACTGCTTTCTTATTCTCATTTTTATTTTCTCCTTCTCCAACCGATTATACAAATTGTATTGTTTTTTTTTTTTTTGTTTGGGCTGTACGGTATTTCCGTTCTTTCAATAATAATATCATACCATATGAGAAATTTCAATAATAATTATAAAAAAGCGATAAAATTCTGAAATTTTAAAATAAAAGATAAATTTTTCATTATTTGAAAAATAAAGCAAAAATATTTTCCTATTGCAAAATATGGTAAAAGAGTGCATAATAGTATATATAAACAAAGAAGAGGGTGTATTATGGAATTATCCGAAAGAAACCTTACAATGCTGACCGATTTTTACGAAATAACTATGGCAAACGGTTATTTCAAAAACGGTATGAAAGATACCATTGCATATTTTGATATGTTTTTCCGCACCGTTCCGGACGGCGGCGGCTTCGTGATAATGGCAGGCGTTGAACAGCTTGTTGAATATCTTGCAAATCTCAAATTCACCGCCGAAGATATCGAATATCTGAGAGACAGAGGATTCGGAGAGGAATTCCTCAGTTATCTCGCCGATTTTGAATTCGCCTGCGATGTGTGGGCAATCCCCGAGGGCACTCCGATATTCCCGGGTGAACCGATAGTTAAGGTAAAAGGTCCCGTTATTCAGGCGCAGTTTATCGAAACAATGGTGCTTCTCTGCATAAATCATCAGAGCCTTATCGCAACCAAAGCAAACAGAATAGTCCGTGCCGCCGAGGGAAAAGCGATTATGGAATTCGGTTCAAGGCGTGCGCAGGGCTTTGACGGCGCTATTTACGGTGCAAGAGCGGCATATATAGGCGGCTGTGCTGGAACCGCCTGCACAATTTCGGACATTATGTTCGGCGTTCCCGCACTCGGCACAATGGCTCACAGCTGGGTTCAGCTTTTCGATACAGAGCTTGAAGCATTTAAGGCATATGCAAATGAATATCCCGATTCCTGCACCCTGCTTGTTGATACATATAATGTTCTCAAATCCGGCATACCCAATGCAATAAAAACATTTGAAGAGGTTCTCAAGCCGCTCGGCAAAAGACCCAAGGGCGTAAGAATTGACAGCGGTGATATTGCGTATCTTTCAAGAAAAGCAAGAAAAATGCTCGATGAAGCCGGATATTCCGATTGCAGTATAGTGGCTTCAAATTCACTTGATGAATATATTATCCGTGATATGATTTTGCAGGGAGCAAAGCTTGATTCCTACGGTGTGGGAGAAAGGCTGATAACATCGTCATCCAGCCCCGTTCTCGGCGGAGTTTATAAGCTTGTTGCAGTTAAGAAGGACGGAAAAATAATTCCGAAAATCAAAATAAGCGAAAATGTTCAGAAAATCACAACGCCCGGCAACAAGAGGGTTTACCGTCTTTACGATTCAGACGGCAAGGCAATTGCCGACCTAATCACTCTTGCCGATGAGGAGCCCGATTTCACAAAGCCCTATGAGCTGTTTGACCCCGTTCACACCTGGAAACGCAAGGTCATAACGGATTACACAGCCCGTGAGCTTCTCGAACCTCTTTTTGAAAAAGGAAAATGCGTATTCAAAAAGAAAGACATCAACGAAATAAAATCATTCTGCGCCGACCAGATTAATACACTCTGGGATGAGGTTAAGAGATTTGATAATCCGCACAACTACTATGTTGACCTTTCTCAAAAGCTTTGGGACGAAAAGAACGAGCTTCTGATTAAAAATAAATAAAACACAAGCAGGCTTGCGGCAAAACCGTCACAAGCCTGCTTTTTGGTTTTAAGATTGTGTTTAACACAATTCATAAGTTTATACTTAGCTGAAAATTTATATTTTTCTTGCTTCGATTTCGGCAATCATTCTGTCATATTCCGCTTCGTCAATTTTGTTCTTCTTTCGAATAATCACAAAGGCGATAACAAGCAAAACAATCGGAATAAATGTCATGCAAAGCGCAAGCTTAAGTGCCATTCCGTCGGGAGCGGAGGACAGAACCTTCTGAATATCCGCAAGCTTATCGGCTTCGATTTTATCAAGCGTTTGGGCAAGATCAGGCAGGTTTTCCGCTCTTGCATTACTGCTGAGTATATTTGCCTTCTGTTCAAGCTCCGAAATGCCGTTTGTGATGCCCGTCATGCCTATTGCAAGGTAAACAACGGTAACAATGAGCTGTTGGAGTGCGCTTGACATCTTTGACATAAACGGGCGAAGCGAGAAGATAATGGCTTCATCTCTCGAACCCGTTTTATATTCGTTATATTCAATGGTATTGGTGAATATAACCATAACCACCATTGAAAACCAGTTCTGACCAAAACCCGTAACGAGAGCGGCGGCGCATAGGAACCAAAGACGAATTGAATCGGGAATTACCGTTCCTCCGATTATGAAGCCGGCATATCCGATAACGGAAACAACAAGTGAAGCGGCAAGAGCCTGCTTTCTTTTAAATTTTTTGCAGAGGGTCGGGAAAAGCATAAGAAGTATTCCGGCGGCTCCTGCATAAAATGCGGTGAATATGGTAACGAATGTTCCGTTATATCCGAATTTAAGGTAAATATAATATGCCGCAAACGCCGTAAGCATTGCCTGGCTGAGATTTGAAAGCAGAGTTACAAGAGTTGCCCACAAAAGCTGGTCATTGTGAACGATAACCGAGAACATCTTTTTTAGCCCGATTCTCTCTTCCTTTTCCGCTTTAATGCTTCTGTCTTCTTTAACACCTGCGCAACAGAAAACCTGGCAAAGAATGAACATTGCAACAACAAATACCGAAACAACGGCATAAGCGGTTATGGAGTTCCCGCCGATGGCGCCTGAACCTGCGGTGAGCATCGGAACAAGTCCGACTGCGGCAAGATTTCCGAGTCCGCTGAACAGGTTGGCAAGGGCAACGATTTTATCACGGTTATCGGGCTTGCTCGTCAGCGACGGCATCATCGACCAATAGCCTATATCGTTCATCGTATAGGTTATATCCCAAAGAAGATAGAGAACGATGAAAAGATATATGAAATTCCAGCCCTGAAGCCGGTTTGTAAACATTGCAATAACGGTTATGCCGTTGGTTATACATCCGATGAGTATCCACGGCTTGAATTTTCCGAATTTTGTTCTGGTATTCTCAACAACTCCGCCCATAATCGGGTCATTAAGTCCGTCCCAAATGCGGCAGATAACAAGCATAGTGCTGATTACGGCAAACTGCCTGTCGGTAACAGACCTTGTGAAAAGGATATAAGTCAGCAGAAAATTCGTGAAAAGTGCATAGGACATATCTCTGCCTATGCCGCCGATGCTGTATATCCACTTGTTGCGGTTAAAATAAGCATCAACGCCTTTGGGTTTGTTATCCATAGCGAACCTCCTCGCTTTTTTCTTTATTTTATCATACGAATAACAAAAAGTCCAGCAAAAAAGACTTGTGATAAAACAAAATCTTCACAAGCCTTTTTCGGTTTAATATTCGATTGTCAATAATTAGGATTTACGAATTTAAAATCACGCAACTTTGTGTGCACACTCAATCAATGTGAGATGCGGTTCGGTTACTTCTTCTTCAAAATCCTCGGGAGCTCTGCTCTGAATGACCGATGCCGCTTTCACAGCCGCAACCTGCTTGCGCAGACGGCGGTTGCGAAGATGAATTTTACATGCTCTTGCAAACTTCTTTTCAAATGCGGCTATCTTGGGTTCATTTATTACTGCAACTAATGTTAAAACTATAAGTGCAAATTCAAATACAGACCTGATTATTTCTCCGATTCCCATAATATTTATCCTCCGTGAATGAAACATTTGTTCTGTTTGTGATTTCATTATAGCAGACGAACATTCGTTTGTCAATACAAATGTTCGATTTTTTTACAAATTTTTTTGTTTTTTTATTTCGTTATAATAATGTTGACATTATCTGCCTTAAAACTTATAATTATTTTTAGGAGATGATTTACTATGCACAACAAAATCTGGACTTTTTTAAGGCAAAATTCGATAAGAGCTTTTCTCAGCGCAGAAGAAGGAATATTCAGGCTCAGCGGCGGCAAAGCTCCCCGTTCACTGTTCTGCTCACGGGCAAACCCTCATAAAATAGGAACAAATGTCGGCATAATCGGTTCCTCCGCTTATTCAACCGATATTGCCAAGCTCAATCCCGACGGTTCTGTCAGCGACGAGGATTTTGTTATCGTTTCAACAACGGATTTTCATTTTGATGTTGACCACGATATAAACGCCAAAACAGTTGACCGTTTTGTCCGTCAGCTCGAAGAAATCCGTCCCGACCTTGTTGTGCTTACGGGTGACATAATACTTTCAAAATATCAGCAGATAGATGCAATTCAGTTTGCGAGAATGATGGAAAAGCTCGGAATTTACTGGACAGCGGTTTTCGGCAACCACGAGGTCCGTGAGGAAAGAGGATTTTACAAATATCTGCTTATGAAAAGCTTTTCAGATTATCCGCACTGCCTTTGCAAATTCGGTCCCGATGAGCTTTACGGCTACGGAAACTATACGGTAAATATTTTCGGAAGCGGAAATAAACTCCGTCATACCTTGTTTTTCTTTGACTCCGGCAGAGATATCAGAGACCGTCTTCGCAAGGAATACAATATTCCCGACGATATGCACGGCTATGATTTTCTCAAAAAGGAGCAGATTGATTTTTACAAAAACGAGGTTGACCGCCTGAATAAGAAATACGGCGATTTCGATTCAATAATGTATATGCACATTCCCCTCAAGGAATACGAAAATGTTTTCACGGGCAACGAAAAAGACGGCTATGTGCCGTCCGGTAAATGTGAAATTCTATACGGTGAACAATATGAGAGCATCGGCTCTTCGCAGTTCAACAGCGGAATGTTTGATGCCATTCTCGAAAAAGGAAGCACAAAAGCGGTGTTTGCAGGTCACGACCATGTTAACGACTGGTGTGCCATATATAAAGGTATATATCTTGTGTACAGCCTGCACGGCGGCTATTCGGAATATCATCTCGGTCATAAAACCGGCAAGCCCGAAAGCGAATGGATGCAGGGAGTTACGGTTACAACCATACACGGCGGAAACATTTCGGAGATAAAGCCGAGTTATAACAGGAAATATCTGAAATAATCTTAAGGCTTTATTTTCGTTGACAAAATTCCCGTTTTATTATAGAATAAAAATAACATATATAGGCGAACGGAGGAACCTCTATGGCAAAATGTCCGAAATGCGGCAGGCATCTGCGGCTTACCGACTGGAAGCCCAACTGCCCCGAATGCGGAGTAAATCTCGTATATTACAAAGCAAACGATAAGCTCCTTGCAGACAGCGAAAAAGCCGAAATCGAACACGCACTCTCTCAGCCCGGGGTTGACAGAGCAAAGGCGGCATTTTTCGGTTCGGGATTGGCAATACTTCGAATTGTTTTCACATTTCTCCCCCTGCTTACAACGCTTATTCCTCTCTGCAAGCTGTATAATGACTCCGGCAGTAAGCTTGTGGGCGTTATTCAGATTGCAGGCTCCTTCGGAAACATAAATATCGGCAATGTTTTCGGCAAAGCCTTCGGCGGCGATTTTGCCTGCCTTGCATTTACACTTACTCTTGTTGCTCTTGCAATGTTTGTTGTAAATCTTCTGTCGCTTTTCGCTTCTCTCGGCAAGCACGGCAAGCTGAGAAGCTATATTTTCTACGGCTTTACCGCTCTTTGCGCCGTTGCGGCGGTTATCTGCTTTGCAATCGGCGGAAATGATGTTTCGGGTCTTACCCCGAATTATGTCACCGGTATTCCGTTCATCGGCGCTTTTGTGTTCGCCGCAGTTGAAATCGCATCGTTCATACTCAATGTTATCATTTATAAAAAAGGTATTCCCGTTAAATATACCGTCTGCCTTATCGGCGGTATTCCGAGTGATGAATATTTCAAGATGGTTGAGGACGGCGTGAGCGAGCTTGATATTCGCCGCAAAATGGTTGAAGCTCTCACCGAAATGCAGAACGATATCAGAATCAAGCAGAAAGAAGCGGAACAGAAAGCACTTGAAAAGCGTGCTTCAAGAAAATAAGAAACGGAGGCGGACAATTTGACAGACGAAAAAACCGGCGAAAATTATTCGAAATCTCTTGAACAGGTCAACGCCCAACTCCGTGAGCTCGTTGATGCTGACAGGCGTGTTATTTCACGCAAGGAAACGGTAGGTTACATACTTTTCGATTCATTCAGGGGCTTCAATATTGACGGTCACAAAGACCTGTTTACCGACAGCGTTCTGAAAATCGACTTCAATTTACAGTCAATAAACAATATCATAGGCGGAATATGGGACTTTATAGATGACTTCATAGTCAGCTTCACCATTGAAAAAACAAGAACCCGTTGGGGTAAATTCATTCCTTATATATTCCTCGGCGGTATTCCGTTTACAATTCTCGGCGCATTTTACTGGTTGCTGCCTCTCTTTATGCCGCAGGCAATGGTAAACGATAAAGCCAGCATATCAAAATTTATCATCTATGTTGTTATGAATATGGCAATCGAAATGGTCGGCAACTTCAGAGATGTCGGCATCGGCGGATATATTTCCACCGTTACCCCCTATCCATCCGACCGAAGACGCCTTGTTTCGCTTGCCGGATATGTGAGCATCATTCTTTCGAGAATACCCGACCTCGTTGTTGAATTCACTCTCGATATAATCAAAAACGGCCTTTCAAAATCGGTTGTTGACCCCGAAGCGAGTATCGGAAAAGCACTTATGATTTTAGGCCCCGCAACAGCAATCGTATCGGGCATCGTTATCACCTTATACTGCACAATCGCAAAGGAAAGAGTTCATCAGAAAATCGAAAAGCCGAGCATTGTTGAAAGCCTTAAAATCGTGTTTACGAATAAACCCGTGCTTATGTATATGCTTTCCAACGCTCTCGGCTCATTCGGAACCGGCCTTTCAACCAACGATTATTACCGCCAGGTTCTCAATATGACAACATACGAAACCTTTGCCGGTATCCCCTCATTCTTCTTCCAGCCGACAACCTTTGCAAAGTATAATAAGCTTGCCGCAAGATTCTCGACAAAGCACATTTATATGATAAGCCAGGTATTCGCAAAAACATTCTATATTCCGCTGTTTTTCTACGGCTTATGCTTCAAGACGAAGAACAAGGCTGAACCTTATTTCTTCCAGAGCAGAATTGCAATGTTCCCCGTTACGGCAATCTGGGAATGCCTTTACGCCACATTCTGGGGTGCAAGAAGCATTTCAATAACCGAAATGAGCAACGAATGCAACGACTATATCGAATGGAAATGCGGTTACAGAAACGAAGCAACTCTTTCTGCCGCAAGCGCATTTATGTGCAAGATTCCGGCAAGAATAAACGGCGTTCTTCAGCCGCTTTATAAAAAGTGGATAGGCTACGACCAGGAGGCTTATCTCCACATTCTCCCGGGCAGACAGAGCGGTCAGCCGCTCAGGGCTCAGAAATGGATATTCGCAATGGCAACAATTATTCCGGCATTCCTTGTGCTTTCAAGTATGCTTCCGATGTTCGGATATAATATCGACAAGGATACCCGTGACCGTATGTATTGCGAGCTTAACGAAAGAAGAGTTAAAACCGCAAAAACCATAAATGAGCTTGAAGAAGAAGAAAATTTCTGATTAAAATGTATTTCTGAGTATTCCGAAAACAATCAAAACCGCAACCATGGCAATCTGAACGGCATTATCGGCTTTTGAAAAGCCCTTAGTGCCGTATTTTATATATCCGTAAATATATTTTCCTGTGAAGAAAGCTATCAGCGGAAGCATCAGAAGCACCGCCGGATTATACCCCCATGCGGCTGAAAAATCAAGACTTGCAAGGCTCACAAACATTCTTGTTATTCCGCACCCAGGGCATTTCAAACCCGTAATGAGATTAAAAACGCAGGGTATCCGTATTCCCGTTTTAATAACAAATATCAGATAAGCGCAGCCTGCCGAAAGCAAAGCTGCGCAGTATTTTGCGGATTTTACCGCTCTTTCTTTCATTGACGGGTTGAAAGCTTATTCAGTTCATTCTGAATAAGACAATTATCGACTATTGAAAGCTGAACGAGTGCTATAATAACAAAAATCAGCGAATAATTCGATTCCGGCAAACCTCTCACACGGTTTATTGCATCAAGCTTCTGTCCTGCTTTATAGAACCAGAAATATGTATATATCCCACAGGTCAGAACCGAGAGCAGGATAACCGTACCGCCGTTTGTCTGTTCACCCTCGGGCATAACCGCATTAAGGTCATTTACTATATTATAAAGCCAGTATAATCCGTAAATTCCGCAGGTAAAGACTGTAAGCAAAATGCACATTGCAATATCCCTTTTCGGAATATCGGTAAATAACATAGTGTTGTTCTGCTGATACGGGTTACCTTCCGGCATCGGCTCGGGCTTTATAACCGGTGTTCCGCATTCGGGGCAGAACGCCGCATTTTCAGGCAGTCGTGAACCGCAGTTAGTGCAGAAAGCCATTTGAATTCTCCTTTAATAATTTATGCCAGGGTTCCGTTTACTATCTCGGCAAAGAAATTGATTAAGGCAACGATGAAATCAACTATCATATTGAGCACCTGCTCAATGATTGAGGTTTCGCCCGTTTCCGTTCCGGGTTCATCTCCCGGCTCAGGTTCGGGGTCATCCTCCGTTGATGTGCCGGGGTCAACTATCGGTTCAACCGCATGGGAAACAACCGAAATGTTCAGCTTGTCGCTGAAGGTCTTGGTATCGCCCTGCATAAATGTTACGGTAACGCTTGCGGTGATTTCCGCATTGCCCTGCGCCGCCGCAGTCACTTTGCCGTTTGTATCAACGGAAGCAATATTTGAAGCAGATGAAGTCCATTCAACATTGCTTATCTTTCCGCCGAGTGCCGAAAGAGCTTCGCCGTTGAGGAACGCCGAAAGCTGAGCAAAATCGCCTGCGGTGATTTCCGTTTTATCCGAAGTTATCTTTATATAAACGGTATCCTGAGCTTCCGCCTTTTTGATATAGAGATAATTCATATCAACATTGCCGCTTATTCCGCTTACTCTGCCCGTGCTTTTATATTGCCACATATCGTATTTTCCGCTGTACTCGGCAGAGGTGTTATAACTTGCAAGCCAGATTGAATATTTTGCTTCCAAATCCGATGCGTTAAAATGGTCCTGAAGCATAAACGGATTCAGGTAAAGCATTCCTTTATATCCGGCATTCTCGGCATAGGCGCAGTAAGCCATTCCGATTTCGGTCAAAGCTGTCTTTGAGAGTTTGGCTTCATAAAGTCTGCCGGTAAACTTTCCGCTTTTTTCGGCAAATTCGCAGTCAAACGCAACGGGCAGGGTTATATTTTTACCCTTAATTCTGTCAATTACGAATGCTGCTTCCTCCTGCGCTTCCTTAACGGTTATCGCCTGAGAATAGAAATAAACACCGACCTTAAGCCCTGCGGCAATTGCGCCGTTCAGGTTGGTTTGAAAATTTGCATCCTCAACTATTTTCCCGCTCACATATCCTCTGTAACCGGCACGAATCATAACTCCCTCAATACCCGAAAGCTTCACCAATGTCCAGTTTATGCTGTCGTTATGTTCGGAAACATCTATAACATCCTCTATGTCATAGCCCTGCGCAAATCTTGCATCGTGAGTATAGGTATCAAAAAGAGAGGATGCGTTCTGCAAGGTTCTTTCAACTAACTGAGCATAAAGAATGCCGTCATCCTTTGCAAACGCAAAAGCCGATGCCGAAACGCACATAAGCACGCAAAGCAGAATGCTTATAATCCTTTTTGTAATTTTCATATTTATCCCCCGTAATATTTTTTTATTATTTTAATCAAAAAATATTAACCCGATATTAACAGATTATAAATCTATTCAATCATACCGTCAACAAATTCATTCCAAAGTCTGTTATATTCTTTCAGCGAAGCGAATTTTTCTTTTTCGTCAAGACCGCTGTATATAATGGAATTTATACCGAGCTGTTTTAAATCTCTTATTCCGAGATTCCACCCCACCGTTGCCGCAAAAAAGTCATCTGTCAGTGTGATATTTTCCATATACGCCGGGTCATCTGAGCAGAGCGCAATTGCCATTCCGGAGCGCAGATATTCGGTTGCCGGATGATTGCGTATATCCCTTGTATAGCCGAGCTTCTGATTGCTTATCGGGCAAACCTCAAGGCAGATTTCCGCCTTAATGAATTTGGAATGCAGGTCGGGATAGCGATAAAGATTCAGTCCGTGGCCTACTCTCGAAACGCCGAGCAGATAAGCATCAATAAGATTGAAATTCCCGGCATCAAGGCTCTCACCGCCGTGAATATACAGCTTCATATTCGGATACTGCCTTTTAACCTTAAGCAGCATCGGTGCAAAAGCGTGAAGCGGCAGACTTGTATCTTCCTCGTTCACCAAATCAAAGCCGATAAGGAAATCGGTTATATGTCCGGGGTCAAATGTATCCTTAACAATTTCCTGCGCATAGGAAGCATTCAGAAAGCATTTTTTGGTAAAATCAATATTTTCGTTATCAGCCTTAACTCCGGCGCCGATAACCTTAACGGTAAAATACGGATAATCCTTTTTAACGCCGTAATATGCGTCTCTGAGCGTTTTCAGATATTCACCGCTTGCATCTATGCTCTCGGTCAGCATAAGGTGAATTTCAACATGCATAATGCCGTTTTCACAGTAATAGCGGAAAGCTCTGTCATAATATTTCGCCGCAAACGGTGCATTATCGGAGAGAACGCCCTGCTTATCAAAAAGATTTTCAAAGAAATCCCATACCTCGGCATCAGTTCCCTCAACCTTTGCGAAAGTCCAGTTTTCAATAAGCTCATCATAGGTATAATATCCGCCTTTGAGTGCTTCGGAAAAATTGATATAACCCTCGGGAGCATTGCCGTTTTCATCGGCAAGAGCCAAATCAAACGAGCTTCTGTCGGCATTTATGAAAAATTCGGGGCACTCGGCAAGCAGAGGTATAAGCTCCTTTGCAGGAAGCAGAGCCATATCGTGAACATGCAAATCCGCACCCTTGGGCAGGCGGCGGCAAAATTCATAAAGCCTGCTTGAACGGAGCTTTTCATCGGTCAGAACCGGCATATCATAACCGCTTCTGCCGCTTTCCCTGTTATATTCATCTTTAAGCTCCGAAAGAAGCTTATCAAGCTTTTTTTCGTTTTCACGCAGAACTATTGCGTGCAGATTGGAATTCGCTTCAATAAGCTCATTGCGAAGCTGTTCATAATTTTCAATAGTTACCTCTGACTTCAAAATATCACCTTTTATTTTTTCTTTATCTTATAATTGCCCTGCTTAAGCGGCAGAACTGACATATTATTCGGAACGCATTTTTCTCTTTCGGAGCTGAATACCCAGCCGTCCGGCAGGCTTATGAAGCCCGTTGCTTCATCGGGGCAGACAATATCAAGCACCGCAGAATCATTTTTCTTTTCCCACTTAACTTCAACTCTGCCGCACGGAGCATCATAGAACGCCGAAGCGCTGTCAAGGCAGGGTATAAAATCGGGGCAAATGCTGAAATCACACGGCGAAATTCCTCTCGGATTAACTCTTATGCCCGCTACTCTCTGAATGAACCAGCTCACATAATCACCCAGAAAATGGTGGTTGAGCGAATTGGGATGCTCAATTTCATCGGGAGTTAAGAAATCCTCAGGCAGGCAGGTATAGCCGTAATCAATAAACATTCCGTATGACGGAAAATCCTTACGGGTTATCATCTTATAGGCAAGTGCACCCTCACCCATATCGGAAAGCACATGGAATATCGTTCTCAGTCCGATTATTCCGCAGTCAATATGGTCATCTGCTTCATGCACAAGGTCAAGCAGTACCTTGCAGGCGGCATACTTTTCACTTTCTTCAAATACGCCGTAATAAATGCAGATTGCCTGCGCCGTCTGAGTGCGTGAAGCAACGGTCATGGTGTTGAAATTGATAAGATTTTTTCTTATTGAATTTCTGAGCGATTTATAAAGCTTCTCTGCGAAATCTCTGTGCATTTCAAGTCCGAGAGCATCGAAAAGCTTATATGATTTTTCGGCTATATACATTGAAATTACGCTGTCCGTAATATAAAGCGGTGCAGTAGGGTCGCCTGCTCCTCTGCCTGGCTGTAACCAGTCTCCCAGACCGATTTCAACAAGTCCGTCATAACGGCGCACCTGAGATATATATGAAAGATAGCGAAGCATTGCTTCACTGCATTCTTTTGCAGGTTCAAGGTCACCACGCATACGGTATATCTGCCAGCAAAGCTCGGTGAGAACATTATCCCATGCAGGACCGTTGCCCCATTCGAAGCCCCATCCGCCGGTCGGAATTATTCCGGGCAGACTGCCGTCCGGAGCCTGAGACTTGCAGATATTGCGAAGCCATTCACGGTAACTCTTTTCGGGAGTTAATGTAAGAATAATTCTTTCGGCAGAAACAGCGGCATCACCCGTCCAGCCGTTCTTTTCTCTGTGCGGACAGTCGGTCGGGAAATAATAAAAGTTTGCAAGGTCGGAAACTCTTGACATTCTGCCGAGGGCGTTCATAACGGGGTCTGAGCAATCAAATCCTCCACGCTCTTCAAAATATGTATTTGCGGCAAGCAGGGTGAGCGTTTCGGGGATTATCTGCTCTTCTTCAAGTCCGTATATAATCGCATATCTGAACCCGAAATATGTAAACGGCGGTTCAAAAACATCCTCTTTTCCGCTGCATACAAAATAGCAGGTCTGACCGTATCCGTCGGGATAAAATGAACCCGTGTTCTCATATGACGGCTCGCCCGATTTTGTCATTACCTCACAGAGCTGAATAAAAATCTTCTGACCCTTTTTGCCCTTTATCTTAAGTCTGAATATTCCGGCGGTGTTTACGCCGAAATCATACATTATGCCCTTTTTCCCTCTGAAATCAAATTTAAACTGAGTATCAAGGCGCATATTCTCACGGTTATGAAAATATTTGCTGAGTGTTACTTTCTTTATCTCAACGGGTGAAATTTCTTTTCTGACCTTTATCGGGTCTGCCTGACAAATACGGTATTCCCCTCTCGGATTTTCGGCAGGCTTTACCGCACACCAGCCGGAGTCATCAAATCCGGGCATATTCCAGCCGTCAATTTCAAGATTTGCATCACAAAATGCGCCGCTTCTCAAATCATCGAATATAATCGGTGACGGATGGCAGAGAAAGCTTTCATCGGCATCTATAACCGTTTCCGTGCCGTCCGCATTCTCCGTGCGAAGCGAAAACGCAAAGCAGGGAATATTTCTGAATCTCGCAATATCGAAATCCCACACTCTCCCGCCGTGGCAGTTCTGCATTCCGTTTCCGAGCATCAGACCCACGGCGTTTTTGCCCTCACTAAGAAGCTCGGTTACATCATATTTATCAAAATATACTATATCATCAGGATTGGAAATATACGGAGCCAGCAGACCCTTTGTGATTTTCCGGCCGTTCACCCATATATCGTAAAATCCCAGACCGCTGACAATAATTTCCGCCTTTTTAACCTTTGCAAGCTCAAACGCCTTTCTGATATACGGCGCATTGATATGCTTTTCATAAGTATTGTATGTATCAGTTGCTCTGAAAAATTTGTTCGGAAAATTCATAATGTCACTCTTTCTTTGCTTATTTTATAACCGGCAATCCGACTTTCGCTCTGCGATACTGGATATAATCCGGATAATACTCACGGTGTATCATATCAAAAAGCTTCTTTTTCTTTTCAAATTTAATAATATCCTTTGTAATTTTATCACCTACAAGCTCATTAAGAGGAACAGACAGCTCGGCTTTCATTCTGTTGCTAAGCTCTTCAAGCTTCAATTCGCCCCGTTCCGAATAATCAACTGTTATCTCATGCTCTTTAAACAGCTTGTCCACCGATTCAACAACCCATTTACCTCTTACAATACCCCACAACTGTCCGAGACCGAGCTTTTTTCCTATAGGAGGAACATTAGCATAATTCATTATAGGCGATTTGCCTTTTTCAACATTAAAAAACTTATCATCAGAATCAAATGCGCAGATTGAGCCGTAATATTCCCATTCCCACGGGGTTGAATTAGGAATTGAATATTTGCGAAGACTTTCCGTTCTCCACAGCGCACCCATTGTATTTATTTTGTACGGAACAACCTTGTCCTTAAGCAGGAAACCTTCAAAGCCTTCAACCTTGGAATTCATACTGTTTGCATTCTCGGTAAAATAAAATGCGGCAATTGACTCATCGTTTTTCATGAAATCAAGACATTTTTCTATTCTCTCCATATCAACGGGACTGTTAAGAAAGAAATCCTCAAGCATCGTTATAACATACGGGGTTTTAATCATATCAATATGTGAATTCATCTGATTTCCGAAAGCAGGTCTCTCACCGGGTTTATATAATTGCATACACTCTATATTCAGCCCGTCAAACGAAAATGTTTTGCTTTCTGTATTGAGAATTATTCTCAACGAGTGGTCGGGAAAGAAATCATACCAAAGCTTAAAAAACGGATACCAGCAATCCGAATAAGAGTCACACGAATTAATAAGAATGGTTACATCATCTTTCAACATTTTATACACTCCCAACTTTTTGGCAATTACTATACGATTATTATATCATCTGATTTATAATAATTCAATCTTTCTTTCAAATAAAAGCCCCCGGTGTTTTACATTTAATCGGCACTGAAAATCAAAAAAATCCTGCCCACCAAAGTGAACAGGATAAAAAGATTATTTATCTTATTCCGAAATTCTCAAGAACATAGTCCATGTCCTTATCTCCTCTGCCCGAAAGATTTATGAGAATTGAGCCATGACTGCGTTCCTTCGCCATTTTAATTGCATAAGCAACGGCGTGAGAGCTTTCGATGGCAGGAATGATTCCCTCAAGCTTTGAAAGCTTAAAGAAAGCATCAATCGCTTCTTCATCACCGATTACATCATATTTAACTCTGCCTATATCGTGAAAAAAAGCGTGTTCGGGTCCCGATGACGGATAATCAAGTCCGCTTGCAACAGAATATACCGGAGCAGGATTGCCGTCTGCATCCTTAAGCATAATGCTGTTGAAGCCGTGCATAATGCCCTCCTCGCCGTACTTGATTGAAGCGGCATGGTCGCCGAGTGCCGTTCCTCTGCCGAGGGGTTCAACACCGATTATTTCAACGGGGTCTGCAAGAAAGCCGGAAAAGAAGCCTGCCGCATTTGAACCCCCTCCTACACACGCAACTATTGAATCGGGAAGCTCTCCGGTCATTTCGGTAAACTGTTCTCTTGCTTCAATTCCCACAACGCTCTGAAAATCACGAACCATCATCGGGAACGGATGGGGACCGAGAACCGAGCCGATGCAATACATCGTGTCTTTATAATCTCTTGCGTAAGCGGCAAAGGCGGCATCAACAGCTTCCTTAAGCGTTTGAAGTCCGTCCGTAACCTCAATAACATTTGCGCCGAGTATTTTCATTCTCGCCACATTCGGAGCCTGCTTCTTTATGTCAACTGCGCCCATATAAATATCACACTCAAGTCCGAAATGAGCGGCGGCGGTTGCAAGGGCAACTCCGTGCTGACCTGCACCGGTTTCCGCAATAATCTTCTTTTTGCCCATATATTTTGCAAGCAGAGCTTCGCCCATGCAGTGGTTGAGCTTGTGCGCACCGCTGTGATTGAGGTCTTCACGCTTTACATAAAGCTGAACATTGCCGAGACTGTCGGAAAGTCTTTCAAGATGCGTAATCGGCGTGGGTCTTCCCTGAAAATCCTTTCTGATTCTGCGAAGCTCATTTATGAACTTTGCAGACTTGCATATGCTGAAATATGCCTCTGTAATCTCTTCCATGGCGGCTTTGAGGTCATCATCTACAAAAGCTCCGCCGTATTTTCCGAAAAAGCCGTTTTCATCGGGATAATTTTTAAAATAATTCGTAAAATCAAATTTATCTGACATAATACTATTCCCCTTGATTGATTGATTGATTGATTGATTGATTTATTTATTTGTTTGTTTTGTCAAATTTCAACGGATTCGCCATCGTTTTGTTAAAAGCTTCATATTATCACCCTAAATAAAAAAGTCCTTGTTTTCCCCATAAGGAAAACAAGGACAGGAAATACATTGTTCCTGCGGTACCACCTTGATTGTCATAAATGACCGCTCTGCGAGTGCCGACACACCCCCGCCCGATAACGCAGGCAAGCGTCGGAAGCTACTGAGCCCATGCCGTTCACTCCGCCCTCGGCGGTCCATTTGCCGTTCCGCTTTTCGCATCGGTCTCAGCTTTCCGATACTCTCTGTGGATGCGCTTACGGTTTGATCTCCGCTTCAAAGGTTTTGATATTATCTAAATGATAACACCCTATTTTGATTTTGTCAAGACTTTATATTTCGACTGTCCAATCTGAAACAGCACTCACCCCCTCAGCATTCACTTTGGCAATCAGAACAGGTGATTGAAATTTGCCAATTGTAAAACAAGAAGCCACGAAAGCCTTGATACACAAGAATTTCGTGGTTTTCATATCTGTGATTATACTACGAAATAGCACAATTGAAATGAAGTCACTCGTATTTGCTCGTTAATGAAGCAAAATAAAGATGTTCGCTTCGCTCACTAATGAAGTAAAGTCGCCTGTTTTCTCTCATTCTCTCATTTCAATTTCTTCATTAGCCACAACGGGGCGACTTCATTGAAAAATCGACAAGTTTCTGACGAAACTTGTCGATTTTTCTGGAGGTGCCACCCGGATTTGAACCGGGGAATCATGGTTTTGCAGACCAATGCCTTACCGCTTGGCTATGGCACCGTATTCAATTAAAAAAATGGAGCGGATGACGAGGCTCGAACTCGCTACCTCCACCTTGGCAAGGTGGCGCTCTACCAGATGAGCTACATCCGCAAATGGTGCCTTCGGCCGGAATCGAACCAGCGACACGAGGATTTTCAGTCCTCTGCTCTACCAACTGAGCTACAAAGGCATAAAATCGGCCTGTAAACATTTAAGATTTACAGGCCTCATTTGGCGACCCGGAACGGGATCGAACCGTCGACCTCTAGCGTGACAGGCTAGCGTTCTAACCAGCTGAACTACCGGGCCATTGGTGGGAACAACAGGGCTCGAACCTGTGACCCTCTGCTTGTAAGGCAGATGCTCTCCCAGCTGAGCTATGCTCCCATCTTGCCGCTTCTCTCAAGCGGCGTGATTTATAATACAACACTTTTTCGAAAATGTCAAGTGTTTTTTAAAAGTTTTTTTGTTTTTGCGGATTTTTTTATTTTTTATATGTAAGCCGCCGTTACAGCGGCTTACAAAGCGGTAGTTTAATTAATAAAGGATATCCTCCATATTGCTCATTCCGTCCGCAAGGTCAAACGATACCGCTTTCTTTTCACCGTTTGTTTCAAGCTCAATGCGGATATCTGTTTTGCCCGTAAATTCGGCAGAAAGAACCTTAACATCGGATTTTGCAAAAGTCTTTTTAAGAATTTCAACATCACGGTCGGTATATTCTTCCGCATTATCGGAAACAAAAAGCACATCGCCGAAAATATGGTTTATTCCGGCAAGAGTGAGCTTCTGTTCACGGGTAAATTCAAGATTTGAATAGCGCAGGAAGAATACATCGGGGTCACTGCAAAACGCTCTGCCGTTGAGGTGTCTGCGGAATATCGAATTGATTATGGCGTTCTGCGCAGACGGTATTTCGTTATTAACATGGAGTTTATTATAGAATTTGCCGCCGTAAACAAGGTCAACATCGCAGCTTATGCGGCAGGCATCAACATATCCGAATGCCGCACCGACGGGAACTCCGCAGCCGAGAATATATTTATCACCCACGCACTCACGCAGAAATTCCATCGCTTCGCACATGATTGTTCCTCTTGACTTGCCGTTTCTCGGATACATACACTGGCTGTAAAGGAAGTCAAGCTTCACCATATCATAGCCCCAGTCATTGAGGATTACATCAAAGAAATGCTTTATGTATTCTCTGACCTCGGGATTATATATATCCATTGTATAAGCTCCGCCCCAGGCAACGACTCCGAGAATGGGCAGACCGTGTTTATCCCTTAAAATCCAGTCGGGATGCTCCTTGAGTGTTCTGGATGTTCTCTGAACGCTGAACGGTGCAAGCCATATGCCTGCCATATAGCCCTTTTTATGAACCTCTTCGGCGATATATCTCATACCTTTCGGGAATTTCGGCTCGTTATGGTCAAGCCAGTCGCCGACATAGGTTTCATAACCGTCATCAACCTGGAAGATTGAAACGGAATCCTTGGCGGTATCAAGCGCATTGAGGTCACGCAGAATGATATTTTCATCAATCTTCTGGAAATAGTTATACCATGAGGTATAGCCTGACATATGGTCTATTCTCGTCTTTGCAAGCTTCATTTCGGCAAAATATTTGTCGAACACCTCGTCATACTCGCCTTTGATAACGGTTAAATCGAAAAGCTCATAGCTTTCGCCCTCTTTGAGAATTACGCCCTCAACATCCTTTTCGGCAGTGAGAGTGCCGTTATTCATATCGGCATAGAATACCGTGAAGCCCTGACGCTCGGTAAGAGAACCAATAAAGAAAAGCTCCTTGCCGTTTCTGATATAGGTATAGCAATGGCTGAAAAATTCACCGTTCTTTTTCGGGAATCTCACAAACCTGCAATCCGCCGAAATTCCGGCAAGATTCCTCAGCGACTTTGTTGCGGCAATGGGAATCAAATCCTGCATCTTATCATTTCGCATATATTCACGGGATGTTGTCCATGCCTGATAGCCGTTGCCGAAAAATCTGTCACCTGCGGCAAAATCATATGAATAAACAATATCGACCTTATCAAGAGCTATTGTGCTTCTTGCGGTAATTTTTGCTTTTATCGAATTGCCGTTTTCTTCGTAATCAATGTAAAAATGTGTGTTGCTCTGAGCCGGAACCGAAAATTTCTTTCCGCATTCCGAATATATTACTTTAAAGCCGGATTTATTCATATTCAGCCTCCGAAATTATTTTGTAAGCGGAATTGTAACATCGTATTTTGTGCACCATGTGCTCATTGCGAAGTTTCTTGCACGAATCATAACCTCATCGTCATAAACCTCAAAAAGATAGCCCGTACCGTTGGTTATGTTTCCGCCATGCACAACATCGGGATATTCATAGCAGGGAACATTGATAAGATGAACGCCGTCTTTTTCTTCAACCGAAACATATTTGTTGCCGCTGTCGGCATTGGAAAATCCGCTGTGAATATGGCCCGAAATATAGAAAACATTGTTATACTTCTTAAGAATATCAAAAATCGCATCGGAAGCATCGCCTATTCCGCCCTCATCAAGCGGGTCGGTTTCGTCCATTTCCCAGTTATATGGCAGACCGTGAGTCTGATTTATCGGCTGATGTAAGAATACGAATATCGGAAGTCCGGTTTTTGAAGCGTTTTCCATCTCCTGAGCAAGCCAGTCAATCTGTTTCTGAGAAATGGTTGCGTTGGTATGGTCTTCCTCACTGCCGAGAACTATAACGGGATATTTGCCGATAGTGGTTGTATAATACATCTCACTGATATCTCTGTTGCTTATCTTCTTGTTATAATCAATAAAGGTCTGCTTAACGGTTTCTATGTTGTCTCTGTCCGGACCCCATGTATCGTGGTTGCCTGTAACAATAACATATTGGTCAGCCATATCGTATTTTGCAACCGCTCTTGCAAAGCAATCCCACATATCAATATAGCCGTGGTCGGTTATATCGCCGTCAAAAACAACGGCATCAAGTCTGTCCCCGGCATTTGCCATATCGTCAAAACCGAGCTCCAGCATTCCCTGACGGATAAAATTATCCTTAAGGTGCAAATCGGAGATAACCGCAAAGCTTGCGTTGCAGTTGTCCTTTGCATCCTCTATTTTTCCGAGCTTATCACCGGTTAACGGTGAAAGGCAGAACGAAAGACTCATTACTCCGACAAGGAGAACTCTTACGAATTTCACAAAAGCTGTTAACAACATAATATCACTCCGAAATTATTTCTTATTTATTCTGCCCACATAGCTGAATGCTTCAAACACGGCGATAACCGAGATGAATGCGCAGGAAATTATCAGCGACCAGCGAAGGTCAACAAATCCTTGCCTGAAATTATCGGCGGTTGCTTCAAGCGCAACAAGAAAGATAACTGCTTCCGCACTGAGCAACGAGAATATGTGCAAGCCCTTTACCGTGCCGGAGCTTATCAGAGCTATTGCGGCGGCAAACAGCGCCGTTGACAGTATGAACATCGGCAGGAACGCTTCAAACAGCCAGTGAACCTTGCCTATCTTATGTACGATAAAGAAAACATAACCGACTATCGAAAGGAAGCAGAGAATCGCCGTAACGGGGGCAGGTGTGATTTTGAGCGCCGGAAGCACCGTGCAAACCCAAAGAACAAGCATTGCTCCGACAACATATCCCGCCCATGTGGTTCTTGTGAAAGACAAATCAAGAGCCATACTCAGCGTTGCGGGAAAAACAAGCAGTGCGGTAAAAATTGCCGCAAAGCTTTTGGCTTTATTGCTCGGCTGATTGAGAAACTTTTTCTTTTCTTTATTTGCGGTATTTACGGGCTGAGTGTTTGCGTTTGAAACAACCGCTCCGCATCCCGGGCAGGCAGAAGCACCGTCGGGAATCAGTGCTCCGCAGTATTGACAAAACATAATATTAACCCTCCTGTTTTGGTATCATTAACATTATAAATGCTATTTTTTCTAAAATCAATATATAATTTGTAAATTGACAAATAATTTATAGTATTGTAAAATAAAGATATTATTTCCAGTTAAAGGGTGATTTATATGTCAGTTTTCAAACCGTTTAAAGCAGTCAGACCCATCCCCGAATATGCTTCCGCAGTTGCCGCACTTCCCTATGATGTTATGAACAGTGCCGAAGCCGCAGAAGCCGTAAAGGGCAATCCCTATTCGTTTCTGCATGTTGATAAGGCGGAAATAGACCTTCCTGCCGGAACTGATTTATATTCCGAGGAGGTTTATCTCAAAGCAAAGGAAAACCTTGAGAAGCTTGAAAAAGACGGAATATGCAAGCAGGATGAGGAATGCAGATTTTATATTTACCGCCAGACCATGAACGGCAGAAGCCAGACGGGTCTCACCGGCTGTGTTTCGATAGACGATTATATAAATAATGTTATTAAAAAGCATGAGCTCACCAGAGCCGATAAAGAAGCTGACCGCATACATCATGTTGACACATGCGATGCAAATACCGGTCCGATTTTCCTTGCTTACCGTCCAAACTGCAAGGTTGCTTCACTTATTTCCGATTGGCAGAAAAATCACGAGCCCGTTTATGATTTTGTAACCTCAGACGGCATCGGAAATACCGTTTGGGTAATCGACTGTCCGAAAGTAATTGATGAAATATCCGCTCTTTTCGGCGACATTGACTATCTCTACATTGCAGACGGTCACCACAGAGCCGCATCGGCGGTAAAAGTCGGTCTTAAGCGCCGTGAGAGCAATCCCGGATATACCGGTGAAGAAGAATTTAACTTTTTCCTTGCCGTTCTTTTCTCCTGCGATGAGCTTGAAATCATGGACTATAACCGTGTTATGAAAGACCTCAACGGCTTAACTCCCGAACAGTTCAAAGAGAAAATCAGCTCTGCTTTCGATGTTGAGCTTTACGGAAAAGATGCTTATAAGCCCGAAAAAGCTCACACCTTCGGTATGCTTCTTGACGGAAACTGGTATAAGCTCACGGCAAAGGACGGTACCTTCAACATCTCCGACCCCGTTGAAACACTTGATGTTTCCATTCTTCAGAATAATCTTATTTCACCCGTTCTCGGTATTGATGACCCGAGAACAGACAAGAGAATTGATTTCGTGGGCGGAATAAGAGGTCTCGGAGAGCTTGAAAGAAGAGCATCCTCCGATATGTGCCTTGCATTTTCAATGTATCCCACATCACTGCGTGAGCTTATGGACATTGCGGATGCAGGCAAGATAATGCCCCCTAAATCAACCTGGTTTGAGCCGAAGCTTCTGAGCGGTTTATTCATTCACAAGCTTTCATAAGAAAATTTATATGAATATTTTTGCAAGAAAAAAAACTCCTGCCGGACCTCCCGAATTTATGATAGTCGGGCTCGGAAATCCGGGCAGAAAATACGAACTGACAAGGCACAATACCGGCTTTCTTTTCCTTGACCTGCTCGCTGAAAAAAATGATGTAAAAATAAAGGATATCCGTTTCAAATCGGTTACGGGTACTGCCGAAATAGCAGGGCACAAGTGTCTGCTTGTTAAACCGCAGACCTTTATGAATAACAGCGGCGAAGCAGTCAGGGAAGCGGCTTCATTCTATAAAATTCCGCCTGAAAATATAATCGTTGTTTTTGACGATATTTCCCTGCCCTGCGGCAAGCTCCGCATAAGAAGAAAGGGAAGCGACGGCGGTCATAACGGAATAAAGAGCATAATTTATCATCTTAATTCCGATGCATTTCCGAGGGTGAAGCTCGGTATAGGTCAGAAGCTTCACCCTGAAATGGATTTGGCGGACTGGGTGCTTTCATCCTTTTCAAAAGATGACCTTGCACTTCTGCGCAGTGCCGCCGATGAAGCCTGCGATGCCGTTGAGCTTATCATCAACGGTGAAATCGACAAAGCAATGTGCAATCACAACAGCTGATTACATCATCGAAGCTATGCCGTCAAGCATGCATCCTACCTTTTTGGCGCATTTGGCGGCAGTCTTTTTTGCGGATTTTACGGTACTCTTTGACATCATCATCGTTCCTGCCGCCGCAGCGGTTGCTCCGACAGCAAGACCGATTCCCATTCCTGCCATCCAAGTGCCGGTTTTTGAACCTGTAAACATTTTTTCACCCCATTTAATTTTGGTTTTATTATTTTGTCCTATATGACGCAAAAAATCCATTTACAAGGAAGTCTTTAAAATGTCAGTGCTGAATATCGTCCTTTTTGAGCCCGAAATTCCGCAAAACACCGGAAATATTGCTCGCACCTGCGCCGCAACCGGCTCAAGACTGCATATTATCGAGCCGATGGGCTTTAAAATTGACGACAGGAAATTAAAGCGTGCCGGTCTTGATTACTGGCATTTGCTTGACATCACTTATTACAAAAATCTTGACGATTTTTTTGAGAAAAACAAAGGCGGGGAATTTTTCTATTTTTCAACAAAAGCGGTCAACATTTATTCCGAAGTCGAATATCCCGATAACTGCTATCTGTTTTTCGGCAAGGAAACCGCAGGTTTACCCGAGGATTTGCTCTTTCGAAATAAAGAACGCTGTGTAAGACTTCCCATGATAAACGACAGCTCCGCAAGAAGCCTTAATCTTTCAAACACCGTTGCAATCGGCGTTTACGAGGTGCTTCGTCAGTGGAATTTCCCCGAGCTTCTTCTTAAAGGCAAACTCACCCGTTTTGACTGGAGCAATAATTAACAGTTGAAAAAAACAGTTCTCTATGCTATTATAGTTATATGAAAGGATTGATTTTATGAAAAAAGCGCTTGCTTCGCTGCTTATTATATCAACGGTTATCGTTTCAGCCCTTTGCGGATGCTCAAGAATACCCGATGAACCGCAGACTACCGCCGCCGAAACATATAATTATATTAACGACCTCGGTCAGACTGTTTATTCACAGGAAGAAGTTAAGAAAAAAAATATTGAACAGCAGTATGTTAAATCAATAAACAATATTGAGCTTGTTTTTAATAATTACTATGTTTACGGCAAAAACGCCGCAACCATTTCAGTGGATGAAATAAGCTATAACGGCTATTCCGTCGGAGTTCACGGCAAAATGAATGTTAAAATGATTGCAATAGGCAGTCGCTCCGAAAATATGAGAATAGGCTACACCGCATACGATGCGGAAAATAAAATCGTACGCAACAGTTATTTGCTTGTAAGACTTAAAGGCGTTAAAAAAGGTGATACGGTTGAAAAATGCTATTTTGATTTTCCGCCCGAAGCAGTAAAAATAGTTTTCCACGACTATGTAAAATAAAAATTTTAAAACAGAGAGTCTTTTGCGCTCTCTGTTTTGTTTAAGGAACTGATATTATGTCATCTCCTCTTGCAGACAGAATGCGTCCACGCACAATTGACGATATTGTGGGTCAGGCTCACCTGCTCGGCGACGGTATGCCGCTGAGAAACATCATTAAATCCGGTCAACTCCCGAATATGATATTTTACGGCCCTCCGGGGGTCGGCAAAACCACGCTTGCCGGAATAATCGCAAAAACAACAGACAGATACCTTGTTAAGCTGAACGGAACCACGGCAGGAACGGCGGATATAAAAGATGTTGTGGCTCAGCTTGATACCATTGCCGCAAGCAACGGAATATTGCTCTATCTTGACGAAATACAGTATTTCAACAAAAAACAACAGCAGGTTCTTCTTGAATATATTGAGAGCGGAGCAATCACGCTGATTGCTTCCACCACCGAAAACCCGTATTTTTATGTTTACAGCGCAATTCTCAGCCGTTCAACGGTTTTTGAATTTAAAAGAGTTGAACCTGCCGATACGGAAAAAGCCGTAAAGCGTGGCTTTGATTTCATGGCTTCGGACAGAAACGAAAAACACGAGATTGAGGATGGCGTATGTGCTCATATTGCATCGGCAAGTGCGGGCGATGTAAGAAAAGCGCTCAACAGCGTTGAGCTATGTGTGCTCTCCGCTCCCGATAATGACGGAAACAAAAAAATAACGCTCGAAGCCGCACGCCTTTTAACTCAAAAAAGCGCCATGCGCTATGATAAAGACGGCGATGAGCATTACGACATTATTTCGGCTTACCAAAAATCAATGAGGGGTTCCGACCCCGATGCGGCAATTCACTATCTCGGCAGACTGCTTGAAGCAGGTGACCTGCCATCTGCCTGCCGCCGGCTTATGGTTTGCGCCTGCGAGGATGTGGGGCTTGCCTATCCGCAGATAATTCCGATTGTTAAAGCGGCGGTGGATGCGGCGCTTATGCTCGGACTGCCGGAAGCAAGAATTCCTCTTGCAGATGCGGTTATCCTTGTTTGCAACAGTCCGAAATCCAATTCGGCATATAACGCAATAAATCAGGCTATGAGCGATATTCAGGCAGGCAAAACGGGAGCTGTTCCCCGTCAGCTTCAAAATAAGCACTGCGACGGCGAGGATAACCCTAACAAGGGTCAGTTTTATAAATATGCCCACGATTTTCCGAATCATTGGGTTCAGCAGCAATATCTTCCCGATGCGCTCAAAAGCAAAAAATACTATCAGTTCGGCGATAATAAGAATGAGCGTGCCGCTAAGGAATACTGGGAAAAAATCAAAAACCGATAATTACACAGATACAAAAAACGGACTTATGAACATAATTCATAGGTCCGTTTTATTTTGGCTTTCTGTTTTGCCGCAGGGAATAAATCCCTGCGGCTGAAAATTACTGGTCTTTTTTAATAACCATACCTGTCTGCTGGTCGATATCCTTGAAGTACTGTGCCGCATAATCTTCAAGAATTGAAGCGTCGGTAGCAGTATAGAAATCATCTCCGCTAACATTTGCCGCCTTTATCTTGTAGCAGCAATAATTCGGGTTGGGAGTGTGATTTCTTCCGATTTCCTTCTTGCGCCAATTTGTTATATCCGCAATTTCATCAGTTGAAATAGTCGAATCCGTGGCGCTTATCATACCGTCACCGTTCAAATCACCGTATATTACTACATAAAGCTGTTCAATAAGCTCTCCTGTAACATTATCATATACGCTGATAACAGAACCCGTTCCTACATACAGAGTTGAAACCTTCTTGATTTCAAATCTGCCGTCACCGGTAACTGTGATATAACTGTCAAGGTTTCTGAGACGAATCTTAAGTCCGTAAACATACCATTCGCTACCCTCAACATAGTTTGCAGCATCGGCAACATTGTTAACATGATCCTTGTCGCCTCTTTCGATTATGGTTGTTGAGCCTGCTACGGGAATAAGAGCAACTGCTTCACGAACATACTTTGCATAAAGCTCAAGGTCTGCTTCGGGAGCATTATCTGACGATGTCCATTCCTTACCGTCCTTATCGAACCAACCCACAAATTTATAGTATTTGAGTGTCGGAGCTTCGGGGAGCTTGATGGCTTCGCCGATATTTACTTCGCCCGAATCATAAGACTTGGCGCAATCATAAACAATTACTTCTTTTGTACTTCCGGTTGCGGGACCGTGTTCATTTGAACCGTCATAATCGTAGAAGGTTACCGTAACGGTAGTGGGAAGATTTTCACTGAATACAGCATAGAAGATATTATCTTCTGCAATATCGCTTATCTTTCCTAAATTCGTAACAACCGCTCCGCCTTCTCTTGTAGACCAACCTGCAAAGTAAAGTCCATCTGTATCCGATGTTGGATTGATTTCCGGACGAAGCGTTGAGATGTCGGTTCCGTAATCAGCGGTACCGGCTGAATAATCTTTGCCGTTTGCAACAAAGCGGTAAGCATACTTCAGAACTGTCCACTGTCCGACATAATCGGTATCCTCGGCAGGAACCGATATCGGCTCTATATCAGCCCATCCGTCAAATTTGTAACCTGTTCTGATGTCTAAGACGGGAACATAGGCGGAAAGATCTGTTCCGTACGGAAGCTTTACCGGGGTATTAATGGGTGTTCCTGCTTCTTTGGCAGCAGAATCATAGAAGAATCTGATGGTATATTCATTTATTGTATGGACTGCATAGAGAGTAAGCTCTTTGGGAGTATCTTTTCCGATGTTGAACGGAAGACTCATTGAGTAACCCTCGGAGGTTTTCCATTCCGTAAAGGAATATCCTTCTATCTCCTTGGTGTAATCTTCGTTAGCTTCAACCTTATTACCGTAATTATATATTACGCTTTCGGGAGCGGAATCCTTAACCTTGCCATTCTCATCAACAAGACGCTTTACGAATTTAACGGTAAATTCAGCATCGCTGAAGCTTGCGGTAACGATAAGGTTTGTTGCCGGCATATTGGTATTTGTCCATGTGTAATCCCAGAACTTGAATTCCTTACCGTATTTAATGCTGTCATCCGAAGAAATTGCGATAAGCTTTGCCGCTTCTTCCGCATTCATAAGCTCTATGGGCTTTCCGTAATAAACATATTGGGTGTCAACAAGAGTTCTGGTGGGAGTGCCGGGGAAGTAATACTCTATCTTATACTGTTTTCTGTCGATATAGATATTGAGTGTGGCACCGTCAGCCGCAGTTACGGATTCATCGCTCTTGTTGGTATTAAGTTCAAATCCGTTGGGGATATTGTAGCTTGATGCATATACGGTTTCGCCTTCAAGCGCATCACAAGCATCGGGCACGGGACCTACATAGGCGCCGTCAACATCCATTGTATAAACATTGAAGTTAACAACCACCTGATTCGGTACGGGCTCTTTATACTTGAATTCACCGTAATATACTACATCCTCTTCGCCCATTGTGAGCTCTGCAATATCATCAGCCGAAAGGAATCCGGCAGATGCGTTCTGCTGTGTTGCCCAGCCGAGGAACTCATAATCATCGCTGATATACGGATCAATGGGGGTTTCGATATTATCGCCCACTCCGAGGGGATATGATTCATATTCTTTGTATCCCTTGGACTTATCGGTTTCATCAACATGAATCATATATGTCGCTTTGAGTGCATCGTGGTCAACTTTCCATGTTGCGGTATAAGTAACATTTCCGGGTATCGAGAATATCTTACTTACCTCTGTATCCCAACCCGAGAAGATGTAATTCTTGCGTGTGGGATCTTGAGGAGCGGTGATAATATTATTACCGTCTTCAATTGTTACATCATTTATGGTATAAATACCTTCGCCGTTCTCTTTAAATTCACCGCCGTTGGCATCAAAGGTTACGGTGTATTTTATTGCCGTCTCCTTACCGTAAAGGTCAAGGGGACCGTCACCCATCCTTGCATCCTTGGCAAGAGGAGTTTTATAATCCTCGTCGGTAAACCACTGATTAACCTCATATCCGGATGTCAAATTAACGGTTGTTTCAATTTCATCACCGTATGCGGTATATCTGTCATAGAACTTTGTCTTTCCGTCTGCGGTTTCAATGAAGTATCTTACCATATAGGTCTTTGCTTCATAAGTCGCAGTATAGCTTGCGCCGCCTAATGGCATTGTTGAAGGCTCTTCGCCGTTTTCATCAAGCCACTTATCAAAGCGGTAGCCCTCTTTTTCGGGAGCAGTGGGAACGGTATATTCCGCACCGTAAAGTGCAGGAACCTCTACCGGTTTCTGATAACCCTCGGCATTGAAGGTTGCCGTATATGTTTCTCTGTTAACATATATGTCAAATACCATTGTGCCGTCGCCGTCAATTATATCCTTGGTTTCGGACTGCTCTGCATCGAACACAAATCCGTCGTCAAGAGTAATTCCGCTTATAGCATCGGCATAGGTTACCTCTGTATCGGCAACACCGCTCTTAACAGTGCTGAGAGCTTCGCTGTCCTCATATCCGGTGCCGTCTGCTTTCTGAACATGAACGGAAACGGTGTAATCAACATCGCCGTCTGTGCTCCATACTGCATAGTATGTGAGCGTGTTGTCATCAAGGTCAACCGAAAGTGCGGGAATGGGGTCAAGCACCTTAGCACCTTCAACATTTGAATCTGACCAACCGTCAAACTTGTATCCGGGTTTAAGCTTGGCAAAGTCTCCTTCTGCGGGAGCCTGAATTGCTTCGCCGAATGTTGCATCAACAAATATATAGTCTTTGTCATCGGCAAATTTACCGCCGTTTGCAACAAACTTAACGCCCTTTTCGCCGGTGTATTTCTCGGCTGTCCATGCGGCATAGTAAGTAACATCACCGACATCAAGGTCAACCGTAAGCTTGGGAAGATTATCCTCGGGACCGGCTATTATATCCGAACCCTGCGCTTTGGAAGCCATCCAGCCTGCAAACTCATAACCGGTTTGGATGGGCTTACCGGGAGCGGTTACAACCTCATTGAAGGTTACATCTGCATATTTAGTCTTGGAAGCATCTTCAAATTCACCGCCGTTTGCATCGAACAGAACGCCGTTTTCACCGGTGTACTTTTCAGCCGACCATACAGCATAGTAGATTAAATCTTCAACATCAAGGTCAACCGCAAGTTCGGGGATTGAAACCGGAGCAATCGCATCTGCAGGAGCAGCCTTTTCATCCGTTGACCAACCCTCAAACTTATAACCGTATTGTGTCGGAGCCTTGGGAGCGGTAAAGGTTGAACCGAAGGTTGCCGCAACAGGCATTTGGGTTACTCCCTTTGAGAATTCACCGCCGTTTGCATCAAACACAACACCGCTTTCAGCCGCAAAGCTCTTGGGAGCATATTTAGCCGTCAGGGTAAGTGCTTCATTTGGCATTGTTGCATCGGTAAAATTAAATGCTTCTGCTTCGTTATCGGAATACCAGTATTTGAATTCATAGCCGTAATCGGCATCTGTCGGAGTCTGGAACTCTGAAATAGTTGATTCGAAGAAGTATTTATTTGTCTTCCTGTCACTGTTTGTAACCACAGTTAAGTCATAGCTTTCTCTGGCAACATAAATGTTAAACACCATGGAGCCGTCGGCGGCTATTTTCTTTGAAGCAACAACATTCTTTGTTTCGTCTAATTTAAATCCCTTTTTAGTTACGGGCTTAATGTCATCAAAGAATATTTCTTCATCGGTTTCACCTGTTCTGGGTGAAATACTCTTAAATTCGCCTTCGGGAGCATCCTCTGCGGGATAATCGCCCTTTGTATCCATTGTATAGGTTACAACCTTATATCCCGTTCCATCGGCAGAATTCCACTTTGCGTTAAGCGTTGCACCGCCTGAAGGCATTTTTTCGTTTTGGAATAAGAACGGTGTATTTTCATCGTCCAGATACCACCAACCGAAATCATATCCGGTTCTAGTGGGATCTTCGGGCTCCAGCTCTGCAAGAGGTGAATTATAAGCAGCGGTTATCGAATTAACAGTTGAAGCACCTTCACCGGTAACAAATGTGATTGTGTACTGCTTCGGTGTCCACTTTGCATCAAGTGTCAGAGTGTCACCGTCATCACCGAGGTCTGCCATCGGGCTCTCGATTTCGTACTCTGTTTCACTTTCATCGTTGTGGACATACCAATATTCGAACTCATAGTCGTCTTTGGTTAAAGTTTTGGGAATCAGTGCGGAAATATCTTCGCCGTACTCCGCAGTAATCGGGGAAAGGGTTTCCTTGCAGCCGTTGCCGTTGAACGAAATAGTGTAAGTTTCAATATCATACTTTGCATACACATAAATATCGTTTGCAGGCATCCCCTGGGGAAGACCGTTTCCGTCTTTATCATACCAATCGTCAAATGTATAGCCTTCTCTGGTAGGATCTTCCGGGAAATCGTCGCCGTCTGTTTCAGTATTATATTTTCTTTCAACAGAGTCTATCAGTGTTGTCTTATCATCATCATAGAAATAAATCTTGTATGTGTCGACTTCCCATACAGCGGTAAGCGTCATTGACGCTCCGTTTTCGCCGATTGCCGGAATCGGAAAATCCTCATTATGAAGATTTCCTTCTTCATCTTTCCAGCCGCTTAAGGTGTTTCCTGTCTTTTGGGTTGACGGGAGAACAACTTTTTCACCGAATTTTACGGTCTGAGGAGTTGTAACATCAGTACCGCCGTCAACATTAAAGTTAACGGTATATGAGTTGGCAACACGGGCTTCATAGTATGCTATTTCTTCATCACCCATGGTGAGCTCGCATATATCATCGCCGAAGATGCCCTCTTCCTTGCCTCCCTCTTCTGCCCAGCCCATGAATACATAACCGGGCATATAAGGCTCAGCACAGGATTCGAGATACTCACCGTATTCAATATCAAATGATTCCCAGATTTCATATTCGCCTTTTTCGTTGTAAGCATAATATGTTACATTGCCGGGAAGATGCTCCCAAACAGCATAGAAAATTTTGCCGTTTGCATCGTCCATAATTGAAATCTGTTCACTCCAGCCGAGAAACTTATAGCCGGCTTTTGTAGGTGTACCTTTCTCGGGCAGCTTGATTTTGGCTTCAAAATCAGCATAGGTTGTTTCAAATACGGTTGTTTCGTCCGTCATGAATACGGCAGGAAGGTCCTTAAGAATACTTGTTGTTGTATAAAGGTTAAAGTCTTCGTCAGGCATCTTTGTGCCCTCTGTGAACACATCGCCCGAAATACTGCCTTTATGCCAACCGTCAAGCTTATAGCCGTAAGGAGCCTGTATTGAGGGAAGGTCGCAATAAACTTCCTGGTCATACGCATAATTTGCGGAGCCCTTGAATTTACCGTCTACAAAGAAGTTTATCTTATATGTTCTTTCTTCCCAAACAGCATAATAATCGGTTGTCACTTCGGGATATACTGTCGGTAATTCGGGATTCCAGCCTGCGAAATAGTAACCATCCTTTTTGGGCTCGTTAACAGTTTCGCCGAATTCCTTACCTGCATATCCGTCAAAGGAGTTGAGCGCTGTTTCGTCGCCCTCATCCTTATAGAAATTCATCGTAACATTAAGCGCCCACTGTGCGGTAAATGTTACTTTGTAATTCTCATTGCTTTCTGCATAAGGAACGGTTTCGGGAACACCCTTATCCCAACCAATGAAAGTATAACCTTCAAGCTTAATGTCATCTTCTGTGGGAGCGGTTGTATAGCTCTTACCGGGAACAAGGCCGGCATCTGTAAATGTTTCACTGCCGTCCTTAAACTGTCCGCCGTTTGCATCAAACACGAAATCAACTTTCTTTACCCAATAAGCATAGAGAGTTGTATCAAGCTCGGGAACTGCTGTGGGAGCCGCTGCATAAGGCTCTGTATCGGCAACTTCCGACCATCCGAACAGCTCATAGCCCTCTCTGGTTACGGTGGGAACACCGGATACGGTTGCACCGATTTCATCCGTGAAAACGAATTTATCTGCATCTCCGGTTGCAAATGCACCGTTGTTTGCCATAAAGGTTATGCTTGACTGCGTTGAAACAACGCCGTCTTTTGCCGTGAACTTATTAAGCTCCCATTCGCTCATGGCAAGAACATCAATATCCACGCCATCCTCTGCACCTGCGGGAACATTAATATATCCGCTCTGATTTGCCGGGGTTTTAAGGTCGCTTTCTTCTACCCATACCTTACCTTCGCCCTTGGCGGTTGTTTTAACGGTAAGAGGTATTTCAAAAAGCCATACATCGCCGTCGAACATTCTGTTGTTAGCAGAAATATTCTGTACTGCAACATAGAATATACCGTCCGAAACGAGCGCTGCTAACGATGCTTCCACACCGGCAGCTTCGTTTACGGTAACTTCTTCAATATAGTCACCGTCTGAATATTCGGTATCAAAAAAGTCTTTATCAAAATAAAGCTTTATATCACTGCTGTTTGAATAATAATTTGTATCAAGGGATACTCTTGCCTTTACCTGCTGACCGGGCTTAACCTTTTCGGTTTTAACCCATGAACCGTCAACTTCTTTATACATATCAATTGATATTCCGAGTTCGTTATCAACCGTATCTTCAACGGTCCATTCGGCAAATGCCAAAACCGAAACCGAGCTGAACGCCATAAGCAGGGCAAGCATCATCGCAATGACTTTTTTCATTTTCGTCATATGCCTCTGTTTCCTCCTTGTTCGTTTATCTTTCCGGCAAAACTGCCGATTTGCTTTTTACTCTGATTTGCCGGAATCTGCGGACGGGGCTTCCGCCCGCAGAATCAAGATTGAATTCAGGTTTTATTTCTCTAATTCGCCGACTTTCGTCTGGTCATAGGAAGCAAGATTGAGAGCAACCTTTGCAAGGATATCAAGCTCTTCTTTTTCAATCTTCCAGTTGTTATTGAAATCAATAGCTATAAGCGATGCCATAGCGTATGTTTCAATGTCCTTATCAGACCAGACTTTGGTTTCTGCATTAAACTCACGCTTTGCTATTGCAAGGTCGTTTGCGTTTGCAATACCGTCGCCGTTAACATCTCCGAATATTACGAGCTGATACTTTGCTACGGGTACCTCTCCGTTTTCAATATCGTAAAGGTCAATAACAGTACCTGTTCCGCATATTCTTCTGCTTGCGCTGACAACCAACGAAGGCGTAACTTCAATTCTACCTGAACCTTCGATTGCTAAGCGTTCAAGGAGTTCTTCTTCGCTGAGTGAATAATCAAGTCCGTAAATTATGCCGACTTCCGGTAATTCCATGGTTTCAATTACCGCAGTGCTGTCTTTGGCGGCAACAAGCTCAACGGGAATCTTCTTGAATACGGGATAGAATGTGTAGCCTGATATTCCGACGGTGTTTGCTTCGGAAGCAAAATCAAATTTCTCTTCGCTTTCTTTGTTAACAGTCCAACCGTCTAAGGTGTAATACTGCTTGGTGGGATTCAGTTCTTCTGTGGGAAGAACGATTTCGGAAGCTTTTGTTCCGTAATCATAGGGCGTTTCGCTGATTACATTGCCTTCTTCATCACAGAACTGAACCTTATAGGGATTCGCTTCATAATAAGCTGTTAATACCAAATCATGTGCGGGCATCGTAATGAAGTTATACTGCTTGGATGAATCTTCTCCCTCATACCAATACTTGAAGGTGTAGCCGTATGTTGCGGGATCTTCTTCATATTTCGGTGCGGAAATTGCTTCATTAAACTTTTTAGTTACGGGATTAACTTTTTTAGCACCCTCACCTGTTACAAAGGTGATTGTGTATTCGTTAACCTCATAATGCGCCTTAAGAGTTACATCATGTGACGGCATCGTCGTATTCTCGAAATCATACGGCTTTGACGAATCTTCGCCTTCATACCAATACTTGAAGGTGTAACCCTCCATTGTAGGCTCGGTCTCATATGCCGCAGTCTTTACACCGTAAGCGTAGGATACTTCCTTTATAGCCGAATCGCCCTTTGAGAATTCACCGTCTACGGGGTTGAACTTCATCTTATAGTTGAGTACATCCCACAGAGCAGTGATTTCAATATCCTCTTCCGGAATTGTTCCGGGGATTGTATCGGACCAACCCGCAAATTCGTGGCCTTCCTTTGAAGGAGTGCCGTCAGGCGGATAAATAACCGTACCGTAGTCATCGGTAATGCTCCACTGCGCTTCGCCGTTCTCCAATTTACCGCCGTCTGCGCTGATAGTTACCGTATGCTGCTGAATGTCATAATTCGCAGTGATGGTCTTTGTTGCACCGCTTATTTCGCCGATAGCAGGCATTGCTCCGGGAGTGCTTTCTGACCAACCGGTGAATGTGTAACCTTTTTCTTCAGGAGCTGTCGGAACATCAGAAACTTCGATTGTTGCACCATAATTCTTTGTGATGCTTCCGAGGTCTTTACCATTAAGACCCTTATAATAAATTGTATAGGAATTGATATTCCACTTTGCCTTTACGGTTACGGATGCACCATTGTCACCGAGGTCGGGCATTGTTTCGGGAATTGTGTAAGCCTGTTCTTCTGCATCAATGTAACCGTCAAATGTGTAGCCCTCTCGTTTCGGAGCATCGGGAGCGGTTATCGGGTCGCCGTATTTATAATTTTCAAATACTACCTTATCCTTATCTCCGAACAAGCCGTTATTTGCATCAATGGTAAGTGTATAAACTTCAGGCTCATACTTTGCGGTTATCGTAAGATTTTCAGCCGGGAAATTATCCGGGGTCTCTATTGACCAGCCGTCATAATAATAACCGTCAATATTATCGGGAGCAACGGGTATCTTACTCTTATCAACTTCGGTATTATAATCGCCCTTGATTGTACCGAGAACCACACCGTTGTAGCCCTTATAAGTGATTGTGTACTCATTTATAGTCCACATTGCCTTGTAGGTTACGCTTGCTTTGTCATCACCGAGGTCAGGCATTATTTCGGGAAGGTCTTCTTTTTTAATTCCGTCTAATGTCCAGCCTTCGAATGTATATCCGGTCTTCTTGGGAGTTTCGGACGGAAGATACGGTGAAATATCATCACCCTTTGAACCGGTGATTGAATCAACTGTTGCCGCTCCGGCGACTGTACCGCCGACAAGGTCAAAGTTGATGGTGTAGCTTTCCTTATCCCAAATGGATGTTACAATATAATCATCATCGGGCATGGTTTCGATTGAACCGTAGTTCCATTCTTTGAATTTATATCCCTCAACAGGATCAAGTGTGGGAGGAGCCGGGAAATCTTTCTTGGCAGTACCGTAAGCTACGGGCTGCGGGTCACCTACAACTTTACCGTAGAAATCCTTGAAGCTTAAGAAGTGAGTATTAACTTCCCAGATACCTACATAACTGATTCCGTCAATGGGAACGGTGGGTTTAGGCTCATTATTGAAATCAACAGTCGCTGTTTCGCCTGCTTTTGCCCAGCCCTTGAATGTATAACCGGTTCTGCTGGCACCGGTTGCAGGAAGAATTACACTGCCGTAATCCGATGATGATGAGTTGAACGGAGTTTTACTTTCATCAAAATCAGCCTGAGTAAGATAGAAGTTAACTGGATACTTGTTTTCTTTCCACTTTGCAACAAGGGTAATATCCGAATCAGGCATCTTTTCGAATTTATACGGAACATTTTCATCCTTGCCGAACTCATACCAATATTCAAATGTATAACCGGGTTTAAGGTTTGCATCGGGAGCTGTGGGAGCTGTAATCGGAGCATCATAATAATATGTTGCCGCCGTCTCTGCATCGGCACCCTCAACCGCTATTGTTTTTATATTATACTGATTTCTGGTGTACTTAACCTTAAGAAGAAGCTGTGTTTCTGCATCGGGAGCGGGAATAACGCCCTTGCGCTCGGTGTTGTCTGCAACAAGTGTGAAGCCGGGGATATTATCCTGCGCCGAAGTATATTCAACACTTTCTTCAACATTGCCGGTAAGCTCTATAAGCTCGCCGTAGCGCTCATAACCACTGCCGTCAACGGTCTGCAAAAGGATTTCAACATGATATTTGTTTTCCTTTGCTTCCCAAACCGCATAGTATTTTGCGCCTTCTGTGGCAAGTTTGCCGAAGTTCGAAATCATCTTCGTCTGGTCATTATCATCCGAAAGCGACCAGCCTTTAAACTCATAACCCGATCTTACGGGATTAGCTAAGGGAGCGGTTATTGCGGAGTTGAACTTTGTCGGAACAATTCCGTCACCTGCTAAATATGAACCGCCGTTTGCATCAAATATTACATTATATTCCTTTGCAACATACTTACCGGAAATGGTAAGAGCCGATGCGGGAACCGTGTATTCATCTGTTGCGGCATATTCGGTTGTTTCGTCACCGTTCAGATACCAGCCCTTGAAATCATAGCCGGTTTTATCGCCGGGCTTAGCAATAAAGTTATGCTTCGAACCGTAAGCGTAATCTGCCGGAGTGCCGTAGGTTTCGCCGTCAACGGTATAGGTTACGGTGAAATCATCGGGCTTCTGAACAGCATAATATGTGCGGTCGCCCTCGGTATCAAGGATTTTGCTCTTGAGTAACAACGCACTGATGGCGCCGGAATAATCGTCATGTCCTGTAAGTGACCAACCCACGAATGTGCAGCCCTCTGCGCTATATACCGTGGGAGCACTGGAAATCGCAGCATCAAATGCAACAGTTCTTTCAACCGCTTGTGCGCCGGGCTCGGTAATAAAGTAAACCTTGAAGCTCTTTGCTTCCCACTGAGCAGTCCATGTTTTACCTTCAACAGGTGTCTCAACCGACCAAGTCTTCGAGCCGCTCTTGTAACCTGTGAAATTGTAACCTGTTCTGGTGGGTTCTTCAACGGTATCGGTTAAAGGTTTACCGATTTCGCCGAAATAGCTCTTTTCAGTGCCGCCGTCTTCGAAGTGACCCATACCGGCTACGAATTTTTCTTCAACGGGAACCGTCTTACAATATAAGGTAAGAACTGCTTTACCGTCGGCAGTTGCAACCGTGCTGGGATTGGGATTCTGCGTCGGGTCATATCCGTAGCCCGTGTTGGGAGCAAGCTCGCCTTCCTTAAGAGCGCTTTCGAGAATATAAGTTGTTTTTGCTTCCGGAGTTCCGGGGATGCTTGCAACAACCTTGATGGTATCCTCTGTGTTTGCACCGTTTTTAACGAGTCTGGTTCCTGCTGCAACCTCGTTCTGACCATCATTATATATGTAATTAATAGTATAGTTAACGGGAGCGGGAACCCAGTTTACATAGAAGCTGACATCACTATCATCGAGGAAATGATAATTTTCGAAATCAATTACATTTCCGTCTTCATCTTTCCAACCATTTGGTGTATATCCGGTTTTGGAGTATGTGGGATCGGCTACACTGAGAGTACCGTTATAGTCAACAGTATAGGTCTTAACCGGAGTTTCGTCTGTCGGTTCCTTATAGAACTTTGCAGACCACTGGTTTGCTTTCCAGTTTGCCTTATAAACAACGCCGTCTTTCTCAACTGTGGGACAATAGCCCTCAATCCAGAAATCGCTGTCGTCATTTACATTAACAAATTCTTCGCCCTTATCGAGGTGATAACCTTTAAGAACGGGTGTGCCGGGATATGTGAGAATTTCGGTTTCGGCTCTTCCCATGAAAGTGAATTCCTCTGTGTTATCGGGGAATTTACCGCCGTTTGCTTGAGCTGTAACCGTTGTATAAACGGGCTGTGTGCTTTCATCTACGGTAACTTCTGCATAAGCATAGGTGAGCTCGGGAACAACAACATTGTTCGTTGTGTTCCAAACATTATCTGCATTCTTTGTCCAACCGTAGAACATAAGGCCGAGCGGATTTTCTTCGGTTCTGGTCCAGGCGTTATCCATATAAACTCTGCCTGAGCCGGTTGCATCATCCTTAATCTTGAGCTTGAATTCAACAAGCCAGGATTCATCCTTCATTGCCTTGGTCTTATAGTTATCTTCTGTAATATTGGGGTCAATCGCAATCTGAATTGCGGAATAATCCGATTTTGCATCTTCAATTGCTTCGGGCCAACGAGCCTCAAGCAGTGAAGAATCGGTAACTGCTGTATAGGTGGGAGTTTCGGCATTGAGAACACCGAGACCCTTGATATAATCGTTATCGGGGTTGAGCTTGAACGCCGAAGCGCCTTCATTTACAAGCTCATAGAAATTCTTATCATACATGAATACGAACAGTGATGAACCGGTGTAGAAGTTGGTTCTGCTCGTCATTCTGATTGTGATAACATCGCCCTTTAATGCTTCAAGAGTGTTTGATGCTTCACCTGAAAGCATCTTATAAGCTGTGAGGTCAATGAATGCGGATTTGTCTATCGGCTCCCAGGCAGCCTTGAGGGTTATATCCTTAGTGGGGTAATTTGTAAGGTCATATCCTACACCGTCAAGCTCCCAATGGCTGAATTTCCAATTGAATCTGTTGGGGATAACAACCGATGCAAGGTCTTCTGCCGAAATAGCACCGTCCGCAGGACCCGTGATGGAAACAAGGTCAGCATTCTTGGTGTTGAAGAAGCTTGAATCCTTATGGCCTACATCAAAGCTGATTGTCCAGTTAAGAGCATTCCATTTTGCATATGCAACGAAGCCTTCTGCCGTTGTTACCGTTATGGTCTGATTATCGGGAAGATATTTCTCGCCCGTCCACTTTGTCCAACCGGTAATAGGCTGAGTGAGCTCTCTGTCATAGAACCAGCCTGCAAACTCATAGCCTTCCTTGGTGGGAGCTGAGGGCTGACTGACGGGATTATTCTGTCTGAATTCGATTGATTCAACAGCAGAACCGCCGTTGGGCTCAAATGAAATCTTGCCCTTAACATCTTCGTAACGGCCGTAAATCGTTTTATCACCGTCGCCGATTTTCAGCGAAACAGGCCATGTTGTAACTTTAGTAAGAGCTTCATCATCATAGTAATCAACGAATTTATAACCTGAGATTTCGATATCCTCAGCAGGTCTTGCAAACGGAGTTCCTGCCGCCGAGGGAACAACCGTTCCGAGATTTCTTTCCGACTGTCCTTCTATTTTGGGAACGAATTTAATGTTGAGCGGTGTGGGTTCCCACTTTGCATAGATGTTCATTGTTCCCTCTGCACAGTAAGGAACCCTGTCGCCGGAATTAACCGGATTTGTTAAACCAAAATCATAATATACGCCCTTGAAGGTGTAGAATTTCTTTGTTCCGAGATAACTCTCGAGAGCTTCAAACGATGTGGGAATTTCATCGTTAAATTTCAGTGAAATAGGTTCGGTATCTCCCTTATCGTTATTCGTGTAAAGAATTACCGAATACTGCTGGGGATTATATTCATAAACAATATTTATATCTGCTGTATCAGGTTCAACATATACTGTTCTTGTGGGCTGAGCATCATTGAGCTCATAACCTATGATAACGGGAGCTGTTGAAACGAACTTACTGCCAACAGCAACAGTGCCGGTCTTGGGTTCAACAAGGTTAACACTGTTATCAGACTTGAGAACATATTTAACCGAATAATTTACCTGAGTTTTGGGAGCGCTGAGTCCCTTATATGCATTCTTAAGTGCGGTAACAGCCGCATCTATTTCAGCCTGCTTTGTTTTGGTCCTATCAGCCGGGTCGGGAGCGGCGATAACACCGAGCGCAGTTTCATATGCATTCAGGAAATCAGTCCAACCGCTTGTATAATATGTTGACTGCGGATTGACGCCCTTAAATACACCGTCAACACCTGTGTTGTTATTGACAGCATTGATAAGCGCACGAAGTGCACTTGTATCATATTTTACAAATGAGAAGCTCGCCGCAGCGATTGCGCCGGTAACATACTTTGCAGTAGTATCTGTACCCGAAGCTACCTGATAACCATTCATTTCAACACCGACGGTATAAACCTCGGTTGCGCTTGAAGATGCACCGGAACCCGAGAATTCAAAGGTTCTGTAGCCGCCGTCCTTAACATCATTTGTTGAACCGGCAACCTTAAGCTCATGAGCTCTGCCTACATTGGTGGTATCAACCAACATAACAGCGTCACCGGTAGGCATCGGCGTATCAAATGATTTTCCGGATCCGGAATCGCTCATATTACCGGGGTGGCTCTTTTGGTTGTCACCGTAAACACCGATACCGGTGATAGCACAGTATGCATCACTGTTACTGGTGTTGAGTGCAAGGTTTCTGTATTTATTACCGCCGTCGCCCATCTGGAATGTCATTCTCATATTCAGGCTTCTGAGTGTTTCGCCCTCGGCAGTATCAAGGAAAATGAATGCATAGGGACGCCTTTCACCAAAGTCCTGCGACCAAACATTATCGCTATGCATAGCATCACTGGTTCCGTCTTGACCGTTGTAGCACAGACGCATTGAACCGTATGTCGTGTCGGCAACAGCGTAACCTCCGGCTGATAAAGAGCTGGATCCCGATGAACCGAGACCTCTGATAGCTCTATTGCCTTCCTCCATTGCCTCACCTGCGGCATAGTTGATGTAACCCTGACCGATATCGCTTGTTGTGCTTGCACCCCAACCGGTATAAAGTCTGGAATAAGCGGTTGAAGAAAGATCGGGAGCTACGGTGTACATATTCTTTGACTGGAAAGCAAATACGCCCGAAGCACGGGTCCAGTATCTGCCGTAACCGCCTCTATATGCATTTCTCAATACTACAAGAACAGAACCGGTCGGTCTTGTGATATACTCAACATGGGAAGCGGCATATGTATGATATGTTCTGCCGTTTATCGAATATGTGATATCGTAATAGACATTGTCGCCTGCCGTTGCTACACCGCTTGATACGGTCCATTTCCGGGTATAGATTTTGTAGCCGGGCTTGTTGGGGTCATCCACCGAAGTCCAGCTGTCGGAATCGGTCAGCACAAGATTTTGGTCGAGCGTGGAATGAATATTAACTTCATCACCCGGCTTCGTCTTAGAGCTGATATTAATCTGAACCTGCGCCTGCTCCGGAGTTTCACCGGCATAAGCAATCAGCGGGAAAGTTGCACTTTCAGGCATTTTCGGCATACCGGACGGGGTTGCTTGCGGAACGATGACGCTTTTGCCGTCTTTTTTGAAGTCCAAGTTACCAACCGGACCTGCCGCTACACGGAGTACCTCCGTTGTGCCGTTGGTATCAACAGTAAAATCGGTAGCTGTTACATCAATCGTTCCGGGCGTGGAAATATTATCACCCGAAATTTCAATTGATGATGCAAGAACAGAAGCCGGTGATGCTGTGAGCAACATGGCAGCAACAAGAAGCAAACTTACTATCTTCTTTGTCTTGCTCAAAATAAATCCCTCCAATTAAGAATTTTGAACCTGTATATAGAAAGACACTATTATACATTGTTATTATATCATCAGCCGTCAAGCGTGTCAACAATAATGTTCTATTTTTATTTAATTTATTATATATAAATTTTTCCGAAATATTTTTATGCTGTGCGCATTTTTAACAAATTTTTCAAATTATTTTTGTTAAACTTGCCTATTGTCAATTTTCAGTTTTTTAGTCGGATTTTAAATTTTTGCGTCTTTTTTCTGATTTGAAAATTTAATTTTTTTGCATTTTTCTGATTTAAAAATCAAATATTTATGCTTTTTTTATGCCGTAAATCACGATTTTAACGCAGTTTTTCTTTCAAAAAACTGTTGTCTTTCTGCCGGATTTTTCCGATTTTATCCAAAAAAGCAGTCATTAAAGTAATACATTTTTATTATTTTTTGTCTTGTTTTGAAGTGCGTTTTTGCCCCGAAGTGCAAAACTTTTTTCAAATTTAACTGCGTTTTTCATCTTACTAATGCGTGTAAATTACTTTCTCATTGAGAGAATTTAATGCGAAAATAAGGGGCTTTTCGTGCCGATTTTATATAATTAACTTGAAATTTTTGGTTCTTCACGGAAAGTTGTGGGATTAGGGTACTCAT
>JAZQON010000051.1:0-5467 GCA_045627825.1 Acutalibacteraceae bacterium | reverse complement strand
AGCCGCAGGAGGTTCTGTTTATGAAAAAAATAATTTCGGTTTTCCTCATTTTTGTTCTGCTCTTCTGTGCGGCATTGCCTGCCTTTGCTGCAGCGGAATCGCCGGAGGTCACCGTATCTGCCGAATCGGAAGCCGGCAGTTCATTTTTCAAAACCGTGATAAACAATATCAGAGATTTCTTCAAACGCATCGGAGCTTTTTTCAGAGAGCTTTTCGGCAATAAGCCCGTTGATGTTCCCACAGAACCGCTTGAAACGATAACGGCTCCCGACGGAAGTGAAATGCATCTTGTGTGGAATGACGAATTCAACTCGGATTCTCTTGACATCACAAAATGGACACTTCGTGCAAAAATGAACCAGAGCGATATCAAGAACGGCACGGACGAACACAATGTTAAGGTTGAAGACGGCAATCTTGTTATGCGCTCATGGAAAGAGGACGACGGCAAATTCTCCACAAATACTTCCGTTACAACCGACGGAACGATGAGTTATAAATACGGTTATCTTGAAATGTACGCCAATGTTCCTTTTGTTGAAGGCTGCTGGCCGTCATTCTGGATGCAGTCAAAGGATATTCACCGCAGTGTGCCGTATATGACGGAAATTGATGTTTTCGAGATATACGACACCCGCAATATTGTTGCACCGAATATTCATAAATGGTATTCGGGAGATGAGCATTATCAGGCAGGCGGAAGAAAATGGGGTTATAAATTCAAAAAGAGCATCAATCTGAATAACGAATATCATCTTTACGGCTTCGGCTGGACGCCCGATGAAATGTACTTTACGGTTGACGGAGAAATATATTTCCGTTACGACCTGACGCAGGATTTCGGCGACAGAAATGACGGTATGCAGGGCTTCAATGACCCGATTTACATAATTTTCAATAATTTTATTTTCACCGAAAATTCATCATGGAAAAATCCGCCCGTAACCGACCGAACCGAATGGCCGATAACATATAAAATCGACTGGATTCGTCTTTATCAGGAAAACGGAGAGGGCGAAATCTTTGACGATACGGGACACTGATTTTATAACACGGCATCAATGCTTTTTTGAGAAAAATTGCGGCGATGTGTTTTATGCGGAATTACAATAGGAAATGCAAAATGTTTGTCGGGTAAAGTCTAAACCCTTTACGCATCTTCGATTCTCAAAAGAAAAAGCTCTGTTATCTGATGCCTTTCGGAATAAATATTTCTATTGGGAAAAAGCACCGAACGATTATTTTTCAAAGGCATTAGCTCAATGCGGTTTTGATAATACGGAAATCGGAACGATTACAGATGTTGTTGATTTTTGGCGTAACATTGAAATGAATTGTATTCCGAAAGATATTGTATCAATGACGGCGGATAATTACTTCAATTTTCTCAATTCTCGCAGAATAATGATGGCTAAAAAGATAAAAGATTATTCTTACAGCTTATAGTTTATATGCTATAATTCAACCGAAAAACATAAAAGGTTGTGTGTGAATGAGTTTTCTGAAAAAGTTAATTGCTTTTTTTATTGCTCTGATTTTCGGGCAGAGTGCGGCTGAACCCGTGATTATCAACAAGCCGAATGCCATATATGTGGATTCCGTTTTCGGTTCGGAGCTTGGTGACGGTTCGGTGCAAAAGCCGGTCAACAGCATCTCGGCGGCTCTCGAAATGGTTAACGATGATAAAAACGATATTTTCATTATCAGAGGTACATACAACGAGTGCGTCGCCGTGAATAAATCCGGCGTTACGATTGAGGGCGCCGAAAATTCAAACGCCGTCATAAGCGGTGCGGAAAAGGTGAACGGCGAATGGGAAAAATTCAAAGGCGGAATTTACCGTATCGGGCTTGATGATGATGTTTCGGGCGTTTTCGTTGACGGCTGTCAGATGAATATTGCACGCTGGCCGAATACGGGTACAAAAAATCTCTGCAATATGCAGAGAGCATCTGCCGAAGACGGCACAAATTCAACCGTTCTGTTTGACAAAAGTCTGCCGAAGCTCGATTTATCCGGCGCTATGCTTGCCATTTGGCCCGGCGGAGAATGGACCGCTTTTTCAAGAGAGATTTCGGGATGCGATGCCGGCAAAAGCATATCATGGAGCGTTCCCGTTAAATCTGCGGTTGAGGATAATCCCGAGGGCATGGACTGCTATGTGCCCGAAAGCGGCGACCCGTATTATGTTTACGGCTTGCTCGGTCTGCTCGATTATCCCGGGGAATGGTTCTATGACAGCGCCGAAAAAATGCTGTATCTATATGCACCCTGCGGCAGAAATCCGAACAGCTTAAATGTTGAATATAAAAAGAGAAGCATGGGGATTTCGATAAATGCGGATAATGTAACGGTTAAAAATATCGGCGTTTTCGGGTGCGGCGTTGAATGCTTCGGAAGCAATTGTACGCTTGACAAAGTGGATGTTAAATATTCCGATTATTTTCTGAATTCGAATTATTTTGAACAGAATGAGCATATTTTCACACGGCTGGACGGTAAAAACAATATCTGGAAAAACAGCGAAATTGCGTATGCATCCGGCAACGGAATTTATCTTTGCGGCGAAAACAACACCGTTGAAAACTGTCATATTCATGACTGCTGTGCTTCGGGAAGCTATTACGGATGTATAAGCGAAAACGGAACGGGTAACACAATCCGCAGATGCACGCTGAACACATCGGGCAGGTACCTTTTATATCACAACGGAAAGAATCTGAAACTGCTCGAAAGCGAATGCTTCAATGCCTGTCTGCTTTCAAAGGATTGCGGTGCGGCTTACACCTGGGGCACCGACGGCGGCGGTACGGAATTTGCGTATAACTATTTTCACGATAACCGTGAGGTGGCAATTTATCTTGATAACAACTGTTCGGATTATTATGTTCATGATAACCTGATAACCGATAACGGTACGGGTATCACGATGAACAGTCAGGCGCTCGGACACAGAGTGGAGAACAATATTTTTCTGAGAAATGACAAGCTGAGCAGTACATACTGTTACGATAAAGATGTGCCGTCAATGGCGGAGACGGTGATTTCCGGCAACATCTATATGGGAAAATGGCAGCTTGTTGGTGGCGAATTTGCGCCGGATTTCAGCGGTAACAAAGAAGTGAAAACCTCAATCGGCGTTCAGCTTCCGGACAGAGAATACGGTTGTAATATTAAATAAAAGAAACGGCAGGCTTAGGAAAGCTTGCCGTTTTTCAATGTGGAAATTAACAGAAAATATTGTCGGTGTACGGTGATGTGTTCCGGCCATGTCCGTTCACAGAACGCATTACTCAAAAGTCGTTTTTTGCTCGACAAACTGGGATTTGTCAAAGCATATCCCAATCGATTTTTTCATCACGGTAAAAATATACCCGATCGTATTCTCCTATTTCACGGATTACTCGGCAAGGATTTCCGACCGCTACAACTCCGTCGGGAATATCCTTCGTTACGATGCTCCCCGCACCGATCACCGTATTCTTTCCGATATGAACGCCCGGAACGATTACCACATTTGCGGCTATCCAAGTGTTTTCTCCAATATAGACATCTTTATTATACTGTAATCCTTTCGAGCGTAATTCTGCATTAATCGGATGATTTGCGGTTGCAATGGTCACATTCGGTCCGAACATTACTTTATCCCCAATATAAATATGTCCGTCATCCACTAATGTCAGATTTGAGTTTGCATAAATCCCGGAGCCCCAATGCGTATGATGACCGCCCCAATTTGCATGAAGCGGAAGTTCAATATAATTATTCTCACCGCACTCGGCGAACACTTCTTTCATATATTTGTTTTTCGCTTCATAATCCGTGGGCTTTAACTGATTGAATTCCCATAATCGATCTTGATAAATAACCTGTTCGCCCATGATTTCCGAATCAGACGGATCATAAATCAAACCATTTTCCATACGTTCATATTGTGATGACATTCTTGGTCCTCCTTCTCAAATTCTGATATATCGAGTTCATTATACCATATTTCCGTGAATTTTTCAATCTTTTTCACGCCAAAAAGCCCTCGGATTCTGTATCGCCTTGCGGCGATATGATATACCTCGCGTCGCTCGGCATGATATATTTTCGCTTCGCTCATAATAATATCCGTTCCTTCATACGCCGCAGGCGTATATCATCGCACGAAGTGCGATATCATACCGAAGGTATATCACCCGTTCCGCAAGGAACGGATATCATTGTAAAAAACCACTTTTGTCCGGTAGACAAAAGTGGTTTTTTACATGGTGCGAGAGACGGGACTTGAACCCCTACGTACTGCTACACACGCCCCTCAAACGTGCGCGTCTGCCTATTCCGCCACTCTCGCAAGAACGCATACACTATACCAAATTTATTTCGACTTGTCAATAGCTTTTTGAAAATAATTTGATTTTTTTCAAAAAATCCGTAAAAGTCGAAAAAATTGAAAAATATTTCAATAAATATTCGTATTCTGCTTGCCTTTGGTATCAATAATATGTTAAAATGGCACTAAATGGAAGGAGTTGAGTATAAATTGAAAAAAATCGACCCGACGGTGAAAAAAGAAACTCTGTATGTGGCGGTGTGGACGTTCATACTCAGCTTACTTTTGCAGGCGGTCTTTCTCGTTGTCGGAAGATGGGACTATACCGTTTTAGCCGGAAATGTTCTCGGCTTTTGTGCGGCAACGGCGAATTTCTTCCTGATGGGTCTGACGGTCCAGTCCGCTCTGGGCAAGGAGGAAAAAGCCGCCGAAAATACCGTCCGGCTTTCTCAGCTGCTCAGGCTTCTGCTTCTGGGCGTCGTGGCTGTTCTGGGCGGTGCGCTGAGCTGTTTTAACGTGCTTGCAACGGTCATCCCCATGCTTTTTCCGAGGATCGCCGTTCAGTTCAGACCGCTTTTCGGAAAAGAAAAAAACAATAACGCTTAAATTGTCAAATGCATACCCGTGATAATTATCATTTATCGGTATGCGCCCGACATAAAACACAAAGGAGGTGATAATTTGAAACGAAAAAAATTTCTCTTTCGGCTGACGGATGCGTTTTATATCGCAATGATGGTTATTCCGATCCTTGCCGGCATCGTGATAAAGGTTCTGACAGAACCCGGGAGCGAGGGGATAAGCATTACCGGTGCACACGTGCTTCTTACTTTTGATGCTCCGCTGCAGCCGCTTGTCATTACCTCGTCTCAGGTCAATTCATGGCTGGTGCTTGTCTCGATTTTGTTTTTGTGCCTTTACCTTACACACGGTCTGAGCGAAAATTGCGAGCTGAAAAGACAGCATCTTGCCGAGCTTGCGGTGGAGAAAACCAAGTCTCTTGTTATTGAAAATATGGGAGAATATTTTGAGGACTTTGCCCCGTTCGTGGGTGCGATAATGTGCCTTTCGGCTTTTTCGAGCCTTTTGACTCTTGCCGGACTGTTTCCGCCGACAAGTCGGATCGTAGCCATGTCGTTCTGTGAGCCA
>JAZQON010000050.1:0-65403 GCA_045627825.1 Acutalibacteraceae bacterium | reverse complement strand
TGTTCGGCTTTGCCTTGACTATACTTTACCAAAACAAAACGGATTTTACAATAGAATTTGGTGATTTTTTATAATATTTCTAATGGTATTCATAAAATCCTCCGTCTTCGGTCGTAGGGGAGCGCATTGCGCTCCCGCTTTTCAATTCACGCAAAAATAACGGCGAGCGGGAGGGGCAATTCACGAATCGCGCGTTGTTCAAATCCGAAAATTTATATAATATGTTGAAAATCGCAATTTCTTATGATAAAATGAACAAAAGGAGATGATTTTATGAACGAAAATCTCACAAAAAAACGCTCGGGATTTTCCATGTGGCTTCTCGTCTGGGGACTCGGTCTTGCAGGTCAGATTTGCTGGAACATGGAAAACCAGTGGTTCAACACATTCGTATACGCTAAAATAGGCAAAAATCCGTCAATCATCACGGGCATGCTTATCTGCTCAGCGGCAGCGTCCACCTTTGCCACATTCTTCTTCGGCACCTGGGCTGACCGCACGGGCAAAAGAAGAACATTTATTTCGCTCGGCTACATACTCTGGGGCATTTTCACAATCTGCTTCGGTCTGACGGAGTTCATCAGCAAGGATATGTACCTGCTCGTCGCGATTTCCGTTGTGCTTGCCGATACGGTTATGAGCTTTTTCGGCTCAATGGGTAACGATGCAGGCTTTAACACATGGACTAACGATATTATGAACGAAAAAAACCGTGGTCAGATAGGTGCGGCTCTTGCAACTCAGCCCGTTCTCGGTACGATAGTCGGAACGGTTGTCGGCGGTATTCTTGTCGGTGAGAACGATAATTATATGCGTCTGTTTATTGTTATGGGCGTGTTTGTAATAGCATTCGGCATTATCTCAATGTTTACGCTCAACAAAAATGACGATGTTGAGCCGTCGGTTAAAGGCTCGTTTGCCAAGCAGTTTTTCAGCGTTTTCAATTTCAAACAGTTCTTTAAGCTTAAGGAGCTTGTGCTTGTAAATGTTGCCGTTGCGATTTTCTTTATCGGTTTTAATGTTTACTTTGCGTATATCGGAAATTATCTGATTTATTATCTCGGCTATTCCGCAGATATGATGGGAATAATCGAAGCGGTTCCGCTTGTGCTTGCCATGCTTACGGCAATCCCCATAGGTTTTCTTATCAATAAGAATAAGCATCCGTTTATCGGCATTGCGGCGGTAATTATTAACATAATCGGTCTGTTCATTATCTATCCGATTAAATCCGCCGATGTTGACCCGACTGAAATATTCAATCTCCGTGTATGGCTCGGAATTTTCGTTGTAGGCGTCGGATATGTTGCAATGCTTCAAACAACAAAGGTTTGGACGAAACAGCTTTATCCCAAGGATGCAAAAGGACAGTTTGAAGGAATATGGATTTTATTCTTTGTTCTTATTCCCATGGTTGGCGGTTCGCTCATCGGTCAGGCTGTTGTTAAAACAAGCGGCGAAACTTTCCAAAATCTCGAAAGCGGACTTACGGAATATATTCCCAACGGAAATGTGTTCCTTGTCGGTGCATTTGTAATTGTGCTGACAATCATTCCGCTTCTTATGACGGTAAAACTCAACAAAGAGAGAGTTGCCGCCGAAAAATCGGAATAAAATTATACATTCAAAAAATCGGGGTTGTGGCTAAAAGCAGTCACAACCCCGATTTTAATAATCAGATGTATCTTATTTAATCGGGAAAGTCCAGCCGAAGCTGTCTTCCTTGATGCCCCACTGAATACCGGTGAGAGTATCATAAAGATGCTGAGTAACCTCGCCGATTTTGCCGCCGTTAACGGTGTACTTCTTGCCCTTATATGCAAGCTCGCCGATGGGAGAAACAACAGCCGCAGTGCCGCAACCCCATGCTTCCTCAAGAGTACCGTTTTCGCAGGCATTTATAAGCTCTTCAACGCTCAGAAGTCTTTCATTTGCGTTATAGCCCTCGCTCTTGAGAACCTCAAGGCAGGATTTTCTGGTTATACCGGGAAGAATTGAGCCTGTGAGCGCAGGAGTAACGATTTCGCCGTTAATCTTGAACATAACATTCATTGCGCCGACTTCTTCGATATACTTTCTCTCAACACCGTCAAGCCAGAGAACCTGGGAATAACCCTGCTGTTCCGCTCTTTCGCCGGCTCTTGTGCTTGCCGCATAGTTACCGCCGCACTTTGTGTAGCCCGTGCCGCCTCTGACTGCTCTGACATCGTCGGACTCAATCATAATCTTAACGGGATTGATGCCTTCCTTGTAGTAACTGCCTACGGGTGAAGCAATGATGATGAAGCAGGCATTCTTAACGGCGTGAACGCCGAGATGCTTGTCTGTTCCTATCATGAACGGACGAAGATAGAGAGATGTTGCCGGAGCTGAGGGAACCCAGTCCTTTTCAAGCTCAACAAATGTTTCAAGAGCCTGAAGTGCATCCTGCTCGTCAAGAAGAGGAAGGCACATACGCTCTGCGGAATTGTTCATTCTGCGGATATTCTCCATCGGTCTGAAAAGCTGAACCTCGCCGTCGGGGCGTCTGTATGCTTTAAGACCCTCGAAGATTTCTGCGCCGTAGTGGAAAACGGTACTTGCCGGATGCATCGGAAGGTCGCCGAATTCAACTATTCTTGCATCATACCAGCCTTTTCCGGCAGTATAATCCATCATAAACATATGGTCGGTGAATTCAACGCCGAACTTAAGCGTTGAGGGGTCGGGTTTTACCTTGGGATTAGCTGTTTTAGTGATTTTGATTTCCATTTATACATTTCTCCTTTGATTATAACTCGCTGCCTATCTGAAGTGCCTTGAGGTTGACCTCAAGCATATCTGCGTGCTTTGCGGAAATAACCTTTCCGAGAGCGGCTCTGATGCTTTCTTCATTGAAGCCGTCAAGAATTTTGAGAAGCTTGCCCGTAATAATCATATTTGCAAGGGTGGGCATTTTGTTTTCTGAAGCAAGAGTTGTTGCCGGAATTTCAACCGCCTCAACATCAGTGCGCTTAACATTACGGGTGATGAGTGAGGAATCCGCAATGATAACTCCGCCGGGAACAACGCTGTCCTCATATCTGTCAAGAGAGGGGATGTTCATGGCGATGAGAATATCGGGCTTTGAAACGATGGGCGAACCTACGGGTTCATCGCTGATGATAACGCTGCAGCTTGCCGTGCCGCCTCTCATTTCGGGACCGTAAGAGGGAAGCCAGCTTACCTGCTTATCTTCGGTGAGACCTTTATAAGCAAGAAATTTACCTGCGAAAAGGATACCCTGTCCGCCGAAGCCTGCAATAAGAATCTGTTTTGTCATGTTATTTATCCTCCTTTGCGGAACGGTCTTTATATACGCCGAGAGGATAATAGGGAATCATCTTTTCATCAACCCACTGAAGTGCCTTCTGCGGAGTCATACCCCAGTTTGTGGGACAGCTTGAGATAACCTCAATGAGCGAGAAGCCCTTATTATCAATCTGATTCTGGAAAGCCTTTTTGATTGCCTTGCCTGCCGCCTTAACATTCTTAACATTGTTAACGGCGACTCTTTCAATGTATTCGGGACCGTCGAGAGTTGCAAGCATTTCGCAAACTCTTACGGGATAACCGCATGCCTTAACATCTCTGCCGTAGGGTGAGGTCTGAGTAACCTGACCGGGGAGGGATGTGGGAGCCATCTGACCGCCCGTCATACCGTAAATTGCATTGTTTATGAAAATTATTGTGATATTTTCGTTTCTTGCGGCGGCGTGAACCGTTTCAGCCATACCGATGGAAGCGAGGTCGCCGTCACCCTGATAAGTGAAAACGATAAGTCCGTCGGGATTTGAACGCTTAACGCCCGTTGCAACGGCGGGAGCTCTGCCGTGAGCGGCTTCAATCATATCGCAGGTAAAATAGTTATATGCCATAACGGAACAGCCTACGGGAGCGATGCCGACGGTTTTTCCTTCAATGCCGAGCTCATCAATAGCTTCCGCAACAAGGCGGTGAACTATACCGTGAGTACAGCCGGGACAATAGTGCATGGAAACATCTAAAAGTGATTTGGGTTTATCGAATACTACCATTATTCGGCACCTCCGTTCTTAATAGCTTCAAGAACCTGCTCGGGCGAAGGAATCATTCCGCCTGCACGGTTGCAAAGCTCAACCTTTGCCTTGCCTTCAACGGCAAGCTTAACATCTTCAATCATCTGACCCATTGAAAGCTCAACGGAGATGAATCTCTTTGCCTTATCTGCCGCCTTGCAGATTACCTCAGTCGGGAACGGCCAAAGTGTGATGGGTCTGATAAGGCCGACCTTTATGCCTTCTTTTCTTGCGGCAACAACTGCATTCTTTGAAACTCTTGCCGCAATACCGAATGCAACGATAATCGTTTCGGCATCCTCGGTCATATATTCCTCATACATAACCTCATTCTTCTGAATATGAGCATATTTCTCATATCTTTCGAAGTTGAATTTCTCAAGCTCTTCGGGAACAAGAGAAAGTGAATTGATGATATTGTGCTTTCTCTCGCACTTTGTACCCGTTGCCGCCCAGGGCTTTTCGGGAGCCGGTTTGATATCAAGGTCAAGCGAAACAGGCTCCATCATCTGACCCATTGTGCCGTCTGCAAGAATCATAACGGGCATTCTGTATTTATCGGCAAGGTCAAATGCCTTAACCGTGAAGTTTGCCATTTCCTGAACCGAGCCGGGAGCAATAACTATGAGATGATAGTCGCCGTGTCCGCCGCCCTTTGTTGCCTGAAAATAGTCTGACTGTGAGGGCTGAATGCCACCGAGACCGGGGCCGCCTCTCTGAACATTGACTATAAGACCGGGGAGGTCTGAGCCAGCCATATAGGAAATACCTTCGCTCTTAAGCGAAACTCCGGGGCTTGAAGAAGAGGTCATAACTCTCATTCCTGCCGATGATGCGCCATAAACCATGTTTATTGCGGCGATTTCGCTTTCCGCCTGAAGAAATGTTCCGCCGATTTTGGGCATTCTTTTTGCCATATAAGCGGCAATTTCAGTCTGCGGAGTGATGGGATAACCGAAGTAATGTCTGCAGCCTGCAAGAATAGCGGCTTCGGCAATTGCTTCGTTGCCTTTCATAAGTACTTTTTCAGCCATTTATTTCACTCACCTTTCAACCTTGATAATGCAGTCGGGGCACATTGTTGCGCAGAAAGCACATCCGATGCAGGCATCGGGGTTTACTGCTTCAACGGGATGATGACCCTTGCCGTTGAGCTTGCTTTTATTGATAGCAAGCACGCCCTTCGGACAAGCGTCAATGCACAGACCGCAGCCTTTGCAGTTTTCGTACTTGAATGTAAGTTTTGCCATGGTCATATCTCCTTTTTCATCTGATTTTATTTTGAAGTGTCAAACCGAATAAATTCGGTATTTTACCGTTAAGAAGCGGAAGAAGAGGTTCGTTTACCGATGTAAACTTTATCGGCAGACCCGTTTTTTCAGAAAGCTCTTCGGCTTTTTTCGCCGAAGCGATAACCGTTTCGGCATCGGTTTCATCACCGAGATTTGAGTTGTTGACTATTCCCGTAAACGGTATTCCGCCCGCATCTTCGATTTCACGCATAACCTCGATTGCCGAATCGGCGTCCGGGGTGAGGGGTCTGTAAAAATTCGCAACGAAAAGCATATCGAAGTTGTTTTCTTCCTTTATCTTCGGAGCGTATCTGCCGAGTGCCAGAGCACCTCTGTCATCTCCGCCGATGTCCATAACCGCATAATAAGAAAGGTCATCGGTGATTGAATAAAGCTCCTGCGGCAGAGCAGGAATATCAAGATTTGAGTTTGCGTATTCCGAACCGATAAATTTTATACCTGCCTTTTCAAAATCCTCAATGCTGTCCTTGGTTCTGAAATAGGGATTTACTATATCGAGGTCGGCAACCGCCACCTTATCTTTGATTGATTTGAGATACATTGCAAGGTTAACGGAAATATTAGTTTTGCCGCTTCCGTAATGCCCCGCAAGCAGGGTAACACGCTTTAAATCCATGATTATCCCCCTATCAAAGCTCGCTTCTGATAATCTTTCCGCTTGCCGTCTTGGGAAGACTTTCTTTGAATTCGACTATTCTCGGATACTTATAGGGAGCGGTTTTTTCCTTAACATATTTTTGAATTTCTTTCTTAAGCTCGTCCGTACCCTCTGTTCCGTTAACAAGCACGATGCTTGCCTTGACTATCTGACCTCTTACCTCATCGGGGACGGCTGAAACGCCGCATTCGAGAACATACGGAAGCTCCATAATAACGCTTTCAATCTCGAAAGGCCCTATGCGGTAGCCCGAGGACTTGATAACATCGTCAACTCTGCCGACGAACCAGTAGAAGCCGTCTTCATCACGCCATGCGGTGTCGCCCGTGTGATAATATCCGTCACGCCAGGTTTCGGCGGTTTTTTCGGGATTTCTGTAATATTCAACCGCAAGACCGCAGGGTCTGCCGTTCTTTATGTTTATTACTATTTCGCCTGTTTCGCCGTCGGGAACGGTTTTTCCGTTGCTGTCGATAAGCTCAACATTATATATCGGCGCAGGCTTACCCATTGAACCGATTTTATGGGGAGCACCCACAAGGTTGCCGATTATCATTGTGCTTTCCGACTGACCGAAGCCCTCATGAATCTGAAGACCCGTAAGCTTTTCAAACTGACGGTAAACCTCGGGGTTAAGTGCTTCGCCTGCGGTTGTCATATGCTTTACCGATGAAAAATCGTATTTTGATAAATCCTGCTTTATCATCATTCTGAGCATTGTCGGGGGAGCGCAGAATGAAGTGATGTGATATTTTGCAAACATCGGCAGAATATCTGCGGCATCAAAGCGGTCAAAATCATAAACAAATGTTGCCGCTTCGCAGAGCCACTGACCGTAAAGCTTGCCCCACATTGCCTTTGCCCAGCCGGTATCGGAAATCGTGAAGTGAAGTCCGTCCGGGTCAACGGTGTGCCAGTATTTTGCCGTGTGGAAATGGCCGAGCGCATATTTATAGTTATGAGCCGCCATTTTCGGATAACCGGATGTGCCCGAGGTGAAGAACATCAGCATTATATCGTCTCCGCCGGGAGCATCATCGGTGCGGTTATAATGAGTGCTGTAAAGAGTGTATTCCTCGTCAAAGCTTCTCCAGCCGTCACGCTTGCCGTTAACAATAAGCTTGTTTTTGAGCGACGGGCATTTCTCGGCGGCAAGCTCAACCTGATGTGCAACATCGCCGTCGGCGGTGCAGATTATCGTGTTAACCTCAGCCGCATTGAAGCGGTATTCAAAATCATGCTCCTGAAGCTGAACAACCGCTGGAATTGCAATTACGCCGAGCTTGTTGAGACCGAGCATTGCAAACCAGAACTGATAATGGCGTTTTAAAACGAGCATTACTCTGTCGCCCTTTTTGATACCGAGCGATTTGAAATAGTTTGCACACTGAGCGGAAGCTTTCTTTATATCTTTAAAGGTAAAACGGCGTTCCGTTTTTGCTTCGTCACCCGAAATATGAAGCATTGCAAGCTTTTCGGGCTCACGCTCCGCAAGAGCATCAACAAGGTCAAATGCAAAGTTGAAATTATCGGTGTTCTTGAATTCAATTTGAGTCGGCGTACCGTTTTCATTTTCGGTGATGTCAATGAATTTTCTGTAAATTCTGTCTTTGGTATCTTTTTCCGCAACTCTTGCTTCTCTGATTGTCTGAACGGGGGAGAGCTCGGGAATGGGTTCGCCCGTGGGATTGAGAACGATTGCATAGAATTTACAGTCCTGACCGTTGACGGCTATCATTCCGTGCGGCGTTTCACTGTTGAAATATATGCTGTCACCGGGGCCGAGAACCTCTTTGTGCTCGCCGACCTGAACCATAAGACTTCCGTCAATGATAATATCGCATTCCTGACCCTCGTGGGTGGTGAGCTCAATATCTTTATGAAGCGCTTCCTCGTCAAACTTACTGCAAACGAAAAGCGGTTCGGCAATTCTGTTCTGAAAAGCGTAAGCAAGGTTGAAATAAGTCATTCCGTGAGCTTCCGCAACCTCCTGACCGTAGCCGGAACGGGTAACGGTATAGGATGAAAGCTTCGGACTGCAGCCCTCAATAATATCCGTAACATCAACGCCGAGAGCAAGAGCACAGCGGTAAATGAAAGCAAAGTGAAGGTCGCTTTCGCCGTTTTCGCATTTCAGATATTCCTCGGTGGTAACGCCGGTTTTATATGCCATTTCGGTGGGAGTAAAGGCTTCTATTTCACGAAGCTCTTTAATTCTTGCCGCCATTTCCTTGATTTTATAATCAAGACCTGTTATTTGTGCCATAATTATAATACACTCCGTTATTAAAGCTGATTTCTGATTATCTTTCCGCTGATGGTTTTCGGAAGCTCGTCCTTGAATTCTACTATTCTCGGATATTTATAAGGTGCGGTGTTCTTTTTAACATAGTTCTGAATTTCTTTCTTAAGCTCGTCCGTACCCTCCGTTCCCTTAACGAGAACGATGCTTGCCTTAACTATCTGACCTCTTACCTCAACGGGTGCGGCAGAAACTCCGCATTCGAGAACATACGGAAGCTCCATGATAACACTTTCTATTTCGAAAGGCCCTATGCGGTAGCCCGAGGATTTGATAACATCGTCAACTCTGCCGACATACCAGTAGAAGCCGTCCTCGTCACGCCATGCGGTGTCGCCGGTGTGATAGTAACCGTCATGCCAGACCTCTTCCGTTTTTTCGGGGTCGTTATAATAGCCCTTGAAAAGTCCGCAGGGGATTTTATCACTTGTTTTAACAACTATTTCACCGGTTTCGCCGTCGGGAACGGGATTTCCGTCCGGGTCAATAATGTCAACATCAAACAGCGGACTGGGCTTGCCCATTGAGCCGAGCTTATGAGTGCCGCCTATAAGATTGCATATTGCAAGGGTTAATTCGGTCTGACCGAAGCCCTCCATTATCTGCAAACCAGTTGCTTTTTCAAACTGACGGTAAACCTCGGGATTGAGCGCTTCACCTGCGGTTGTCATATGACGAACCGATGAAAGGTCGTATTTTGAAATATCTTCCTTTATCATCATTCTGAGCATTGTCGGGGGAGCGCAGAATGTTGTGATATGGTGTTTTGCAAACATCGGCAGAATATCGGCGGCATTGAATTTATCAAAGTCATAAACGAATACTGCTCCTTCGCAGAGCCACTGACCGTAAAGCTTGCCCCAAAGAGCCTTGCCCCATCCGGTATCGGAAATCGTGAAATGAAGTCCGTCATCGCTCACGCCGTGCCAATATTTGGCGGTTATGTAGTGACCGAGGGGATATTTATATGAATGAGCGGCAATCTTCGGATAACCGGTTGTTCCCGATGTAAAGAACATTATCATTGTATCGTTGCCGCAGGGTGAATCCTCCGTGCGATAGAAATGTGCACTGAAAAGATTGAATTCCTCGTTGAAATCGTGCCAGCCGTCACGCTTGCCGCCAACGAGTATCTTAGTGTCGAGTGTAGGGCTTGTTTTCTGAGCAAGGTCAACCTGATTTGCAATATCGCCGTCAGCCGAGCAGATTATGGCTTTAACTCCTGCGGCGTTGAAACGGTATTCAAAATCGTGCGCCTGCAAAAGATTTGTTGCCGGAATTGCTATTGCGCCGAGCTTGTGAAGACCGAGAATAGCAAACCAGAACTGATAATGCCTTTTAAGCACAAGCATTACTCTGTCACCCTTTTTGATGCCGAGCGACTTGAAGTAGTTTGCGCACTGGTTTGATGCACGCTTCATATCGTTGAATGTGAAACGGGTTTCGTTGTGGTCCTTGTCAATGTGGAGCATTGCAAGCTTACCCGGCTTTTTCTGAGCAATTGCATCAACGATATCAAATGCAAAATTGAATTTATCTTCATCGTTGAAGCTGATGGAGGTGAGTAGGCCGTTTTCGTTTTCAACGGTATTTATGAATTTGCTTGAAACATATTCCGTTGCACGGGCTGAGTTGTTCAGAAGTCCGTCACGGATAATTGTTTCCTGCTCATTCTCGCCCGGGAGAACAACGGCAACAAAAAGACATTCTCTGCCGTCAACAGCTATCATACCGTGAGGCGTTGAGCTGTTATAATAAATGCTGTCACCCTCGGAGAGATATTCAACATGGTCGCCTATCTGAACCTTGAGCCTGCCGCTCATTATAAAGTCGAATTCCTGACCGGAATGTGTTGTGAGGTGAATGGGCTTATTCTGCTGTTCCTCACTGTATTCATAGCGAACCCAATAGGGCTCGGCAATCTTCTTTCTGAAAAACGGTGCAAGGTTCTGAATTTCAATTCCGTTTTCCTTTGCGGTATCGTGACCCTGACCTTTTCTCGTTACGGTGTAAGAGGAAAGGTGAGCGCTCTGACCTTCAAGAAGGTCTGTTATGCCTATACCGAATGCAAGTGCACACTTATGAATAAAAGTGAACGGGAAATCCTTTACTCCGGCTTCAAATTCACGGTATTCCTCAACGGAAAGCTCCGTTTTCTGAGCCATCTGTTCTTCGGATATATCTTCAATTTCACGCATTTCCTTTATTCTGCGTGCAACCTCTGCAAGCTTTGCTGAATCTACGGTGGACATTCTTTTGACCTCCTTGAAAATGAAAAAAGCATTCGCCTCAATTGCTTTGAGACGAATGCGATAACATCCGTGGTACCACTCAAATTGCGGTTGAAACCGCCACTCTCGGAATCCTTCAATTCCTATGCTTTTACGCAGCAATACGGGAAGCGCCTAATACTTTTTTAAAAGTCCTCGGGCAACCGGCTCGGAAGTGATGTGCCTTGAATTCAACAGACCTGCGGTTTGCACCGTACACCGCTTCTCTGAACGCCGATGAATTCTGCCGTCTTCGTCATAGCCTTTATATATAATTTTCTTAATAATATCACTATGATTTTTATTTGTCAATAATTATTTTTTATTCATTTATAAAACTGTTATTTTAATTAAAACATATAAATTTTGTAAAACGATTTTGTGCAAAAAAACGAAAACCTCTTTCCGCAAACGGGAAAGAGGTACGATATTTTTTATTAAATTTTTTGCGCTCACAGCCGCATTGCCGTTTTCTTTTCCTTTTTAGGTTGCGGTCTGTCGGTTCGCATTCAAATCATTATGACCGCTTTATTATTCGGCATTTGCGGCTGTGAGCTCCGAAGCTGAAATGTACATCGGAAATCGCCGCCTTTCAATTTTCACTCCGTTACTTTTGTGACCTCTGATTATCATCTATGGTCAAGAGCGGGAACTTTTTTTATTTGTTCCTCATCTCATCTATAATATATCACCGATTATATCAATTGTCAATAGTTTTTTGAAAAAAAGTTAAAAACTTTTAGCAAATATATACATATCGTTATTTTCTATTGACTATCTGCAAAGTTCGGGTTAAAATATAAGAGTAAAAAGTCAGAAAGGAATAAATTTAATGAGCGAAGAATATACTCCCGATATTGTCAGTATAATAGATGAAGAGGGAAAAGAACATATATTTGAAGAAATAGACAGAATTGAAACAGACACCGGCAGATATGTTGCATTGCTTCCGTTGCCCGAATCTCCCGAGCAGATAGTTGAGGAAGATGACGAGCTTATCATCCTTAAGGTTGAGGAGCAGAACGGCGAAACTTATCTTTGCCCGATAGAGGACGAAGCGGAATTTGAAGAGGTCGGGGAAGCGTTTGAGGAAAGACTTTCCGAAATGTTTGAATTCGGCGAGGAAGAATAAATAAACAGAATTTTATAACGCCCTGCCTTGTGCGATTAAATGCAGTCAATATGTAACCCAACAAACACTTTAAGGGAGCCGGACTCCGATGAAGGATTGCAGACCTCCCGCCGTTAAACCGGCGGAAGAAGGGAGCGAGAGCGCTTCGGGAGGCACCCACCTGCCAAGAGCAGGTTACAACTGACTTCATACGGCTTGGCGGGGTATTTTTTTCGGAGGAAACAGAAGTGCAGAAGCTTTTTAATGCTGACCTGCTTGATATTGTTCCGACTGAAAACGGCTTTGTATATGCCTGCAAGGAGACCGTTGACGGCGGAAAACAAGCGGCGGTTTTTTATAATTTTGACCATAATGCGGATACATTTGAAAAGATACCCGTACTGTCATACATAAAAATAAAATTCGGCGAAAACGGAGCCGATATTGCAAGAAGTCTCGGTGATTTTATAACCTGCACCGTACTTGAGCTGAGTGCCGGAACCCGTGCGGCGGCTTATCCGGACGGAACCCTTAAGCTTTTCGGAGCAATGGGGGAGATAATATCGGAATCCAAGGTACAGTATCTTGATAATCCGGGCGTTTCGCCTGCCGTTAACGGAGCGGATGTATGGTATTCCGTCCCGGAATCAAATGCAATAATCAACTATTCGGTTAAGTATTCAAGAATAGAATTTCGTGTGGGAAGCCCCAAAGAAAGAGCTTTCTGCCATCCGACCGATATTTCCGTTTATGATAATAAGCTTTTTATCTGCAACGCAAATTCATATAAAATAAATGTTATCGGGCTTGATAACTATAATATGTCCGATTACTGCATTTTCAATGAACCCGTTTATAAATATTTCAGAGTGGGCGATATAGAATATGCGGTTATGCAGACTGGAGTTTACAGCTTGTGATAATGTTTTAAATTAAAAATTGAGGCTATGATTTTGTCATAGCCTCAATTTTTATAATCTTATTGTGCGGCGCTGTATGCGAGATTTCTCTTTATATCTGCGCAGAATTTATCAACAACCTTGTTGACTGCCTTTGCGTTTTCATTAATCTTGTAATTTCCGTCTTCTGCAAGAAGCTTTTCGCTGAAATCATTGAAAGCATCCGAGCCGAGCTGAGTGCGGATGGTATTATCTCTGTCGGTGTCTTCCTTGTTGATTTTCTTCATATACATGATATGATAGCCTGTGCCGCTCTCGATTAAGCCGTGGTCTCCGTCTTTTCTGCCGGGAGCAAAGCACCAATCAAGGAATTCCTGATACATGCTGTCGGAAATTCTGACTTTTTCGTAAAGTCCGCCGGTTTCAACAGAGCCGGGATCTTCGGTGTTTTCGGTTGCAAATTTTGCGAATGTTGCATCGGTCTTTTCGCCCGATTTCCACTTATTATAAAGCTCTTCGGCTTTCTTCTTTGCTTCTGCCTTCTGAGCGTCTGTTGCTTCTCCGGATTCATCGTCTGTTGCGAATTTTACGAAGCAATGACGAACATCAACGCTGTTTGAAGTGTATGCCGGCTTGAGAACAAGAACGATATAAGCGGCGTTTTCGCCCTCGATAACCTTCTTGTCACCTGCTTTTCTGGCTTTATCAAATGCCCATTTTGCTCCGTCTTCCTTAAGAGCGGATGAAAGTGTGCTGAAGCTTGAAGCCTTTGAAAGAGTGGTGGGATCTTCATCGGAAACGCTGTCCTTATCCTTGCCTTCGTTTGCCTTTGCCTTGGCTTCGGAAATAAGAGCAGCTTCGTCTGTTACCTTTGCAAGCATTTCGTTTGCTTTCTTAACAACCTCTGCATTTGCCTTCTTCTGTTTTTCGGCAAGAGTTGCATCTGTGTCGCCCTCAGCTGCGGTGAGAGTTGTGAAAGGAAGTGAATAGTAACGAACGTCAACATAATCGTATTTTTCGGGGCTTGCGGCATACTCTGTCTTAATCTGTTCAGCAGTAATGCCGGTGTTGAATTCACTCTGCTTGTCATTATAGAAATTCTCGGCAATCTTTTCTTTTTCGAGCTGATTTCTGAATGCTTTTTCGTTAAAGCCTGCACCGAATGCCGCTTTAAGATAAGCATTGAGAGAATAACCGTTTTCGGAAGCCGAGCTTCTGTAACTTTCGATGGTTTCATCTATCTCGGATTTTTCATCATCGGTGAGCTTATAATCAGCCTTAACAGCTTCGGCGTAGTAGCCTTCAACAAACTGTGCACGCTCAAGAGCGGCCTGCTTGAAGGATTCGGCCCAGGTGATGGTATTTCCGTCTTTATCGGTTGTAGTGTTTGACGGGTCATCTGGAGAAATGTTTGCATTGAAGCCCATATCCATGCCGTATTGTGAATAATAGCTTGCATAGTATGATGTCTGCTGATATTCCGCTTTATAATAGTAGTTATAAAGCATGGAAGAAACTTTTATATCGCCGACCTTAAGAGCGGTTGTGCATTTTTCGGCAATACCGAGTGTGGCTGAGAGATACCAGCCTGCAAGAGCGACTACGGCAACGGCAATTACAATTGCAATTATTCTTACGGCAGCCTTTGAAGCTGCTCCGCCGTAACCCTTGGCGTTCTTTTTGTTAGCCTTGGCTATTCTTTCTTTTCTTTCGGCACGGTAAATTTCCGCCTTGCTCATTGAGCTTTCATTTTTTGCCATTTAGTGTTCATCCTTTTCTTATGTATTGACGCTGAGCGAACAAATCAGCGTGAATGTATATATTATACTATATTTTGTGTGTTTTACAAGCTTTTTTTGAAAATTTTCAATATTGTTAACAATTTAGGAGTTTTTACCGCTTGTAAGATTACCGTTCAGGAATTCTCTTCTGAACCACACATCATTAATTTCAAAGCTTTTTCCGTTTAAATAATCGAGAATACCGGCATCGGTTGTGAATGCAAAACGCAGTCTGTAAGAATATAAAAACTGCTTTTTATAACCGAGAGCCTTATTCAGCGCATTGGTGCCGTACTTTCCGTCACCGAGCAGGGGATGGCCTATGCTTGCAAAGTGTGCTCTTATCTGATGCGTTCTTCCCGTGAGAAGCTCAACCTCAACAAGGCTCAGACCGTCTTTTTCATCAATTACCGAATATTTTGTTTTTATTTCCTTTGAATCGGGCATTTCTTTTGAATATACTCTGACCTTGTTTTTGCTTTCATCCTTTATCAGCCAACCGCTCAGAGTGCCGCTTCTCTTTTCGAGAGTGCCGTGAATTACGCAAAGATAGAATTTTTCAAGCTCTCTGTCCTTTAATTTCTGATTGAGAATGCGCAGAGATTCGGCATTTTTCGCCGCAATAACGATTCCGCCGGTGTTCCGGTCAATTCTGTTAACAAGTGACGGCACAAATGAGTTTTCGTTTTTCGGGTCATATTCGCCCTTTTCGTAAAGATAGCGTTTTACTCTCGTAATCAGCGTATCGTTGTATTCGGTATCGTCGGGGTGGGAGAGCAGACCGACTTTTTTATCGAGCAGAAGAATATTTTCATCCTCATAAACAATGTCGAGCTTTGACGAAGCCGAGAGAAAATCGTATTTTTCCTCTTTCGGAGCAAAAAACTCATCGTTTATATACATATCGACTATATCGCCGCAGTTGAGTCTTGTTGAAATTTCGGCTCTTTTTGAATTGATTTTTATTCTTTTTGTGCGTATATATTTATAAAGAAGCGACTGCGGAAGCATCGGAACAGCTTTCACGATAAATTTATCAAGCCGCTGACCGGCATCGTTTTTTTCGATTGTAAAGCTTTTCAAATTCCGCACCTCACTTTTAATCAATATATTTTAACACACACCGTTAAATAATTCAACAAATTTTTATTGACCGCTTTTTAAAAATGTGGTATTCTGTATAAAAAACGAAAAAGGAGAAAAAACAATGAAAAAGAAATCAAAAGCAAAAAAAGTCATACTCGTCATTGTTATTGCGCTTGTTGCGATTTTTGCGGTTGCGGCAATAGCGAATTACATCTGCTACCGTATGAATATTTCAAGAGCGAATGAATATCAGGCTGTTGAAAATCCCGATGCGGTTATTCCCGTTCAGAATGAAAAGGGCGAATATGTTTTCAAAACCGACAGAGAGCTCAAGGTTATTCAGCTCACGGATATACATATCGGAAGCGGTTGGATGTCATTCAAAAAGGACAGAATGGCGATAAATGCGGTTGCCGCCATGATAACCGCCGAAAAGCCCGACCTTGTTGTTATGACGGGTGATATCGCTTATCCCGTTCCGTTCCAGGCAGGAACGCTCAATAACAAATATCCGGCAAAAATCATTATGACACTTATGGAGCGTCTCGGCGTTAACTATACGGTTGTTTTCGGAAATCACGATACCGAAATGTACAGCTATTTTTCAAGAGAATCAATCGGAAGCCTTTATGAAAGCGAAGAATATCCTCACTGCCTTTTCACCAAGGGTCCTGAAGCCGTTGACGGCGTGGGTAACCAGATAATCAGAGTTGAAAATACTCAGGGTAAGCTCACTCAGGCGTTGTTCCTGTTTGATTCTCATTCGTACACCGACCACGATTATTTCGGTATATTCTGGAAATACGATAATATCCACGAAAACCAGGTTGAATGGTATAAGCAGAATATTCTCGAAATGCAGAAAGAAAATCCCGATGTAAAGTCGATGATGTTCTTCCATATTCCGCTGGTTGAATTCCGTGAAGCGGTTTATGAATATCAGGATAATGGAAATCAGAGCACAGCCGATGTTAAATATATATCCGGCGATATTTGCGAAAAAGACCCGCATGTATTCTGCGGAATATATGAGGATAATCTCTTTGAGACCGTTCAGGAGCTCGGAAGCACTCAGGCGATATTCTGCGGCCACGACCATATAAATAATATGGTATTAAACTATAAGGGCGTTGACTTTATTTACGGCAACAGCATTGATTACCTTGCCTATGCCGGAATTTACAAGAAGGGCGACCACAGAGGATGCACCGTAATCAATATAAGCCCCGACGGAAGCTACACTCAAAGCCACGAAAATTACTATCAGGATAAATATCAGCCGCTTTACCCGAAAGAGGAAGTTTCGTTCGGAAGCTATGCGAAAGCAGAATAACAGAATAATACCGCAAGGTTGCGTGCGGCGCAGTCAGGAGATTTAAGAATGAATAATGATGCTCAGTTAATCGGTTTGATGAAAAAAATATATGAAAATGTTGACCACTGTATTGGTTATCCGGTTTGTCAGTTTCCCAATATATCGGGCTTCGGAGAATGGTATGCAAAAACAGGACTTTGCGATATGGGAATAAACAATGCCGGAAATCCGTATGACGAGGAGCAATATGCTTTAAACTCGGTGGGAATTGAGCATTATGTGATTCAAACGCTTGCACCGCTTTACGGCATCCCTGAAGGTCGGGAATGGGGATTTGTTACCAACAGCGGCACAGACGGAAATATGCACGGAATATATTTCGGCGCAAAGAAGCTTCAGACGGAAACGGGTATGCTCCCGATAGTCTATGTTTCAAAGGAAGCACATTATTCGTCCCTGCGCTTATGCGATGTGCAGAATCTTGAAGTGAGACAGATTGATTATGATAAGCACGGCAGTATGGATTCGGACAGCTTAAGGAGAAGCATTGACCCGACCAGACCGGCACTGGTGATTATCGCAATCGGTTCAACCTTTATGGGTGCAACGGATAATCAGACGGAAATTCAAAATGTGCTGGAAGAAGTGAAGCCGGTTGCTGTTTATAAGCATCTTGATGCCGCACTTTTCGGCGGATATCTGCCGTTTACGGAATATAAAGATATTGTCAATATGGAAAAAAACGGCTATGATTCCATTGCAATCAGCGGCCACAAGTTTTTCGGAATTGATGAACCGTGCGGCATATTCCTGAGCCGTAAGGATGTTATTGAAGCGCAAAAAGCATACAGAGTGCCCTATCTTCACAATGATATGCCGCTTATAAGCTGTTCCAGAAACGGTCTGACGCCTTTGAAATTCTATTGGATTTTAAAATATATCGGATTTGACGGTTTGAAAAAAGAAGCAAATTCAATGCTGGAAAATACAAATTATCTTCAGCGGAAATTTGATGAAATCGGTTATCCGGCGTGGCATATGCCTTACAGCAATACGGTGTTTTTCAAGCGTCCGGCAGAATGGGTTCGGAAAAAATATACCCTTGCAGAGGGGTATCTGCCGGAATACGGCGGCGAGCTTTGCCATATCGTTGTTATGCAGCATGTGAATAAAAATATTATTGATGAATTTATCGGAGATATAATTTCCGACAGATAACCAAAAGGCTTGTGACGAATTTTTGTCACAAGCTTTTTTTGCAGTCATACATTGTCCGATTTCAACATATGATTTACAAAAATGAAATCGGAGGATAGGCGATGACGAGTAAAAATATTTACGGCGATATTGCCGCCAGAACGGGCGGAGATATTTATATCGGCGTAGTCGGTCCCGTCAGAACGGGAAAATCTACATTTATCAAGCGCTTTATGGAAGAAATGGTTATTCCGAATATCGGCGATAAACAGCGCAGAGAGCGTGCAAACGATGAGCTTCCGCAGTCGGCGGCAGGTAAAACCATAATGACAACAGAACCGAAATTCATCCCTGAGGATGCAGTTGAAATTCTTCTGCCGTCAAACGCAAAAATGAAGGTGCGTATGATAGACTGCGTGGGATATATCGTGCCGTCCGCACTCGGCTATATCGAAAATGAAAGTCCGAGAATGGTTAAAACTCCGTGGTTTGAAGACGAAATACCGTTTAATATGGCGGCTGAAATCGGAACTCAGAAAGTAATAACCGAGCATTCCACCATAGGGCTTGTTGTTACAACGGACGGTTCTATAAGTGAAATTCCCCGTTCCGAATATGAGGAATCCGAAAAAAGAGTAATTGAAGAGCTTCGTGAGCTTAATAAACCGTTTGTGGTTATGCTCAACTGCCGTGAGCCTGCTTCTTCCGCATCACGCACGCTTGCTTCGGAGCTTTCCGAAAAGTATGCCGTGCCTGTTTTGCCTGTCAACTGTCTTGAGCTCGGTAAGGACGAGATTGAAAAAATTCTTTCCGGTGTACTGTGTGAATTTCCGATAAAAGAGGTCAGAATTGACCTGCCCGGCTGGATAACCTCGCTTGAAAAGGAGCATTGGCTCAGGAGCGGAATATTCGGAGAGATAAACGGAAAAGCGGAGAGATTAAAGCGTGTAAGAGATATAAAATGCTTCACCGATGAGCTGACGGAATGCGAATATATAATTTCAACCGCCGTAATCAATATGAATCTCGCAACGGGAAGCGCTCAGATAGCCGTCAGTCTGAGAGCGGATTTATTCTTTAAAATCCTTGAAGAAAAAACCGGAATATGCGTTAAAAACGAAAAGGAGCTTATGAGGAGCGTTAAAGAGCTTTCCGATGACAGAGAGAGCTGTAAACGCATAAAGGATGCGCTTGAAGAGGTTGAAGCGACGGGATACGGAATAGTTTTGCCCGGTATAGATGATTTAACGCTTGAAGAACCCGAGATAATGAAGCAGGGCGGCAGATACGGTGTAAGACTGCGTGCAGGCGCACCGTCATATCACATAATGAAAGCGGATATTCAGACCGAGGTTGCACCGATAGTGGGCTCGGAATCGCAGTCCGAGGAGCTTATAAAATATCTGCTCAAGGAATTTGAAGAAAATCCCGCCGCCATATGGGAATCCAATATTTTCGGCACTTCTCTGCATGAGCTTGTTAACGAGGGCTTACATAATAAGCTTTACAGAATGCCTGCCGATGCACGCTCAAAGCTCCGTGAAACGCTTGAAAGAATTATAAACGAGGGTTGCAGCGGACTGATTTGCATAATATTATAAATTAAAACCGTCGGTTTATCCGACGGTTTTAATTCGGTATTGACAGCTTTTAATTTAACGCTTCAATTAATGCATTCAGGTTTTCTGACATTATATCAATATAGCTTGCGCCGTTTTCGATTTCTTCGCCGTGAATTGACTGGCAGGAATCCATAATGGCGATTTTTGCTCCGGTTTCGGCAGATATGGTGTTAGCAATTGATTTATCCGAGCTTTCCGTTACGAGAATAACCGGGAGCTTAAGCTCTTTTGCCTTTTCTATGAGAAAAGTTACGGTTTCAAAGCTTGCCGAGGTTTCTGTTGAGCATCCGCTGAATGCGGCATAATATCCGAGACCGTAGTCCTCAACAAGATAACGGAACGGAAATCTGTCCGCAAAAAGAACGGTATTTCTTGCGGCGGCAGAAACGGCTTCGGAATACTGCTTATCAAGTGCATCAAGTTTTTGAATATATGCTTCTGCATTCGCTCTGTAAAACTCCGTGTTTTCGGGGTCGGCATTGCAGATGAATTCGCATATGCCGTCAACCATTTTTTCGGCGTTTCTGAGCGAAAGCCAGATATGCTCATCGGCTTCGGGCTCTTCTTCCTCAGCCTGCATACCCTCAACGGTTTCCTCGTCAACCGCATTTACAGTGTCCATAAGGGCAAGTAAAGCCGTATTTTTATTTCCTGCGGATGCCACCGCTTTTTCAACCCATACATCCGAAACTCCGCCGATATAAATGAATATATCCGCCTGAGAAATTGTTATTATATCGGTTGCCGTAGGCTCAAAGGAATGGATATCCGTTGAACTGTCAAGCATTTTTATTTCGGCTTTATCGCCTGCAATGTTCTTTGCAAAATCATATTGCGGAAAGGTGGTGCAGACAATCAGCAGACCGTCTTTTGCTTTTTCATCGCCACAGGATGAAAAAACGCACAGTACAACGGCAATAACCGCAATAACCGAGATGAATTTTTTAATCATATGAATATTCCTTAAATATTATTTTCTGCATTTTCCGCATTTGCCGAGAAGTACGGTATGCGAATCAATCTCAAAGCCCGAACTGCTGACATCATTCTTTATTTCGGAGCTTACGGCGCTGTCAAGATGATAAACCTTTCCGCAGTCGGTACATTTTATGTGAAGATGACCCTCGCACTTTTCGCCGTTGATGAACTGATAAACAAAGGTTCTTGAATTGCCCTTGACTGAGCGGTGAACGAGACCGTCTTCAACAAGCTTTGTCATCAGACGGTAAACCGTGCTTTTGCTTAACTCATCGGCATTTATATGCTCGATAATTTCTTCAATTGTATATGCCTTGTCCGAATTTAACTGCAAAAAATCAATAAGAAGCTGTCTTTGATGCGTATGGTAAATTTTCATTTTGCACCTCCGAATTGAGAATAACTCCTAAATTATTATACACATATATTTGCTTATGTCAATAGAATTATGCTTGACTTAAGTATGTTTTTGTTATAAAATAATTAAAAAAGTAAATTTTTCGGAGGTTTTATTATGGCAAAGAAAATCACGGCGGTTCTTCTTGCGCTTGTTTTTGCTCTCGGAGCATTTTCAATATGCGGTTTTGCAGGCAGGCTTCCCAACCTTAAGTTCAATAACGGCGAATTCAAAATCATGCATATTTGTGACTGTCAGGACGGCTATCCGGCAAGTAAAATAATGCTTAAGTATATCGACCTTGCTCTCAAAGAGGAAAAGCCCGATATCGTTATTCTCGGCGGAGATAACACTGTTTGCGGATACGGCGAAAGCGAGCTTGCAGGCCTTAACGAACAGCAGAGAAAAGAAAAGATAACGGCTCTCAAAAAGAATGCAATTCAGGAGCTTGTTAATGTTTTCATTGAAAACGAAACATATTTTACTCTTGTTTTCGGAAACCACGACCATCAGCAGGGTCTTGAAAATGATGAGCTTCTTGAACTTTACATTGAGTGCGGCGGAAAATACTGCCTTGCCTATGATGCGGTTCCCGAGCTTACCGGAAGCGGTACACACAATCTTCCCGTTTACGATTCGGCAGATGAAAACATAATTTTCAATCTTTATATGTTCGATTCCGGCGACACCGCTTATGACGAAAACGGAAAAGATATGGGCTATGATTCCGTTCATGCCGACCAGATTGAGTGGTATAAGGGCGTAAGAGATTCACTTAAGAACGAAACCGGAAAATATGTTCCGTCACTTGCTTTCCAGCATATCATCGTAAACGAGGTTTATGATAAGCTTTTCTTCAAGGTTCCCGTTCTCGGAATAAGAGAATTCAACGGCAATCAGTATTCGTTCTTCCCCAAGACAAATAATTTCACCGGACATCTGCTTGAATTGCCCTGCCCGGGATATTATAACTACGGTCAGTTTGACGCCATGAACGAAAAGGGCGATGTTCTCGGAATGTTCTTCGGTCACGACCATACCAACAGCTTCGAGTGCAATATAGACGGAATGAGAATAATCAATACTCCGTCACCGACACATAATTCATATTCAAGTGAGCTTAACAGCGGTTGCCGTATCATCACAATAAAAGAGAGCGATACTTCAACCTTTGATTCAAGACTTTTTACCGAAAATGACCTTGCAATCAAGAATGCGGAATTCTCCGAGCTTCTCGGCAGAAGCCCGTTTGCGGCAAAATTCTTTATCCTTGCCGATAAGCTTCTTCAGGCTCTTTCAAAATTCTCGGGTATGTTCATTTTCTTTGTAAAATAATCGTAAACATATAAAACGACCCACGATGCTTTGCGGCACCGTGGGTTTTTCTTAATAATGCTTTAAACCGTAAATTCGAGCGTAACAATCTTTTTGCCATTTGCAAAAATTTCGGCTTCTGAACCGAATCCGATTTTTTCAAGTCGGTTTTCTTCAAGGTCGCAGAGATAAATTTCTTTAAATCCGGCAGGAATATTCAGCTTGATTTTTCCCGTTTTTTCGGAATAGGAACGATTCAGAATTCTTATTATCAGGCTGTCCTTTTTATAAGCTTTTTTGAAAGCGGTCAATGCAAAATCATCATTTGAAATTTCAATCGCTTTGAAGCAGTCGCCGAGCTTATTTTCGGGTCTGCGGTAATCGGGCATAACGCTTTCCTCGGGGGTTCTGTTTGCCAGTGCAAACGGAGAATTAACCGCACGGCTGACCTCTTTGTAAAGTGACTTTTCGCTTCCGTCATAGGGGATAAGCGTTAGCGAATGGCTGATTTCACAGATGTTCTGTGCCTGCTCCATAAAATATTCGGGAGTTTTTTCAAAGGTGAAGTTATCTATAACCTCCACCGAGCGCAGAAGCGTGAGCGCAAGTGCGTGCATACCGTCATTTGTGCACTCATATTCAAAAATTCCTCTTGCCGCCGCCGCAAGACCCTTGCCTTTTTCGGCAATGCCGCAGAAGCTGAGCATCGGCTGAGTGAGATACGGTCTTTCGGTGATGCTTTTATCATCGGGAATGTTTATTTTGCGTTTAACCGTATCAAAAGCCTGGTCGGCAAAGCTGTATTCCGAATTTACATAAGAGGGGAACAGTGCTCTTACTCTGTGATTTCTGCACTTATTATCAAGCTTAATATCAATCGAAACGGATTCGGAATCCTTTTCAAGCGAAACAACCGAAACGATTTTCAGCTTTTCGGTTTCCTGCGTTCTCATCTTTCTGTCCTTTGAAATTCCGCAGGGAATTTCCATATTCAGCTTAACCTCAAAGGCGGCACCGAGCGGAGTGTCATAAAGGATGCAGATATCGGCTCTGCTTCCCTTTGAGGAATAGCGTCTCATATCGTTTTTCGGCTCAATGTGAACATAGCAGTCGCCGGCTTCACCGTCATCCGTAAAAAGAAGCTGTTCGGGATAAACCGCTCCGTTTCGCTTGTCGGTGAGCGTAAATGTGCCGTTTTCGGCAAACTCAATGCGCAGGTTATCGTTCTCCATTGAATACGGTGTTTTGCAGAGAAAGCTGTCCTGCCTGTTGCGTGGATAGCCCGAGCGTTCCGGCTGTTCAACAGAAAGTCTTACCGCACCGTATGCGGGAATAAGAGGAGCATCAATGATTGCTTCATAGTGCGCAACCTCGCCCCATGTGGGGTGTCCGAGTTTCGGATTATATCTCACATCTCCGTTGGTATTAACTGAAATTATGCTCATTTCAGCCGCTTTTCCGTCAGCGGTTTTGAGAATTATATTTTCTCCGCCGAAGCCTGCCGGAATATCAAACGAAGCTTTTACCGAGCCTTTTACATCCTTTTCGCTTAAATTGAAAAGCCAGAGTGACGGCTTATCCTCTCCGAGTGTCATTATCTTTCTCAGAGAATCGTCACAAAGCTGTTCTCCGATTGATATTGATGCGCCGTATCTTGCCATAACCTGCTCAAAGACCTCGTCAACCGAGCAGCATCCGAGACTGTCGTGCGCATGGTTTTCGAGAACATATTTCCATTCTCTTTCAATTGCCCATTCGGGGTATTTAAAACCGAAGAGGGAAGCAAATTCGGTAAGCGGTTCAGCCTTGCCGGTGAGCAGCTTTTCGGATTCAAAGTGTCTTCTTTTCTGTCTCGGGTGCAGAGCATTAACGGATTCAAGTATCAGTTCGTTTGTAAACAAAAGCTCTCCGCCGAAGCTTTCGGGCTCTTTGCCGTTTGCTTTAAGGTCGTTTATAACCGCTTCGGCATATTCTGCCGGAGTGCTTTGCTTTACTTCAAAATCGGGATATAATGCTTCAATTTTTTCGCAGATTTCAAGTATATCCTCCTGAGCCCACGAATGGTCAATTCCGTTGAGCCACAGCATATGACTGCTGTCGGATACCTTTAATCTCAATTCTCTTATCTTTTTAACACGGGCATTCAGTCCGTCACGCTTAAGACTGATGCCGTCAATCGTTTCGGTAAACTCTTCAACGCTGTCGGGAAGTGAGGTCGCTTCGCCGTAGCCTGCGTTTGAATTAAAAAAGTGAGCCACTGTGCCGTCCGGAGCGTTCCATTTGAAATAACTGCGGCAGAAGTTCGGAACACCTCTCCACGCCATAATCGAATTTATTCCGAAGCCGGCAAGAATCTGCGGAAGCTGTGAGGTGTGGCCGAATTCATCTATTTCATATGAAAATCTCATTGCACCGCCGAGCTTTTCTGAATCCGCAATTCCTTTTTGCAGATTTCTGATAAGCGCTTCACCGCCGACAATGTTTTCAAGCGGCTGGGTGTACCAGGGCCCGATAAGCAGTCTGCCGTCCGAAACAAGCTTTTTTATTCTTTCTGTATTCTGCGGCTTTGCGGCAAGATAATCTTCAACAAGTGCATACTGACCGTCGGTAACAAATCTGTATTCGGGCTTCGCTTCCATTATGTCAATGAGCCTGTCCATAAGTTCAACAAGGCGAACAAGATATTTTTCGTGAGACTGATACCATTCTCTGTCCCAATGGGTATTTGATACAACATGATAAAATTCTTTTTTCATTTTAAAATCTCCTCATTTTTAAGACTTTTGGCGAATGCGAAAAGGAACGGTGCGGAAACTGCGGCGGCGATGGTATAAGCAATCGGCTGTGCAAATTCAACACCTTTTAAAGCCCATAAGGAATTAAATATAATGATTAACGGAATATAGAACAATCCGTTTTGCGAGCAGGCGAGGAAAAATGCTCTTCCCGTTTTGCCGACACTCTGGAATGTCATATTCGCAACCATAATCATCGGAAGCAAAACAAGCGAAACACAGAGATAGCGCAGTGCATCCGAACCGATTCCGACTATTTCCGCTTCGGGTCTGAAAAGCTTTATTATCTGCGGTGCAAAAACGAAAACTATTGCCGAAAGAGAGCCGACCACAATCGTATCGAATTTCAGAGTGAACCATATGCTTTCTCTTACTCTGCCGTATTTCTTTGCACCGTAATTATATGATGAAACGGGCTGGAAGCCCTGACCGATACCCACACCAACGCTGAATATTGCCATTGAGCATTTTGAAACTATGCTCATTGCGGCTATGCACGCATCGCCGTATGGCGCAATCGTTTTGTTGAGTATCATTGTTGAAAGCGAATTGAGCGACTGCCTTGCAAAGCTCGGAACACCGGTTGAAATTATCTGCCAGCTTACCTTCGGGTCAAAGCTGATATTTTTAACCGAAATCCGGCTCTGTGTTCTTTTGAGAACGAAAACCGAAAGCAGAATGCCCATGCTGATATACTGCGAAACCGCCGTTGCGATTCCTGCGCCTGCAATGCCCATATCAAATCCGAAAATCAGAATCGGGTCAAGCACCATATTGAGAATACCGCCAGAGGTTAAGCCTATCATTGCAAGCTTTGCCATACCCTCATAGCGCAGTATATTATTCATAACACACGAGGTAACAAAAGCCGGAGCGGCAATAAGAATATATTTTCCGTATATTTCGGAATACGGCAGAATGGTTGGCGTGCTTCCGAGAAAGCTCATAAACGGAGTGAGAAAAATCAGTCCGAAAACCGCAATTATAATTCCTATGAAAAGAGCGAAAAAGAATGCGGTTGAGCAGTATTTTTTAGCTGATTCGATATCCTTTGAGCCGAGCAGACGGCTGATTATGCTTCCTGCACCGTGTCCGAATGTGAAACCGCACGCCTGAATAATTCCCATGAGCGTGAAAACAATTCCCGTTGCACCGCTTGCCGGTATGCTGATTTTCGAAACAAAATATGTATCGGCGGCGTTATAAATCATTGTTACCATCATGCTGATAACCGTCGGCACTGCGAGACCCGAAATGAGTCTCGGAATTGGAGTCTGCGTCATTTTTTCAAACTGTTTTTCTGCGGTAAGGGGTTGCCTTTTCAAAATATATCATCTCTTCTTGGATTGTTTTAAAACTTTTTCACCTGATTATAACACAGTTTTATAAAATATTCCACTTTTTATTGATATTATTTTCATTTTTGATATAATAAATAACGGAGGCGATAAAAATGAGCAAATTTCTTGATGAATTATCGGCTTTTCTTAAGGAACAGCCGTTTCCCGTGACAAGAATTTCGGAATATAAGGACGGTAAAATCGAAACCGCCGAATACGAAAAAGCAAATCCGTGTCAGAATACATATTCGGTTGCAAAAGCGTTTACGATGACGGCAATCGGTCTGCTTTACGATAAGGGACTTATTAAGCCCGGGGATAAAGTATGCGATATTCTTAAAGACGAACTGCCTGAAAGCGGTATGGATAAGCGCTGGTATGAATCAACCGTTGATATGGCATTGACCCATAAGCTCGGTTTGCCCGGCGGATTTCTTGATATAGACTGCAACAAATCCTCACTTTTTACGGATGATTATTTAAAATATATGCTGACCTATCCGCTTGAAAGCGACCCGGGAACCGTGTATAAATATACGGACGGCGCATTTTATCTTCTTTCCCGCATTGTTGAAAAAATAAGCGGAATGCCGCTTGACGATTTTATGTGGAAAGAATTTTTCCTGAAGCTTGATTTTCAGGAAATGGCGTGGAGCCACTGCCCGAAGGGTCACGCAATGGGCGCAACGGGACTTTATATTCATTCATCAGATATGGTAAAGCTCGGAGCGGTTTATCTTAATAAGGGCGTATATAACGGCGAAAGAATTCTTTCAGAGGAATGGTGTAACCTTGCGGTTGACAGAATATATACTCTTGAATGGGACAGCACTCACACGCTCTATTTCAAAGGCGGTATGTGCGGTCAGAAAATTATGGTTGTGCCGTCGCAGGGCAGAGCCGTTGCCATGCAGTCATTCGGCGGAAACAGCGGCGCTGTTGCGGATTTTATAGTAAGTTATAAGGATTGATAATATGAAAATTAAAAAGGCGCTGACCGTTATCGGGGTTGCCGCCGCAATCGGGGTAATACTTTTCTTTGTTTTATCAATGTTTTCAAGAAATAACGGTGCGGATACAAAGCCCGTAAAAAAATATGATTCACCGCTTGAATATTTTGAGCTTGTTTCATCGGATGAAAACGGCGGAGAATATTTTAAAGCCGAGGTCTCAACAGGGGATGACGGCAAAGTTTATATGAAAACAGTTCGCAGAGATGCACCGGATTTTCCCGAACAGCATCAGGAATACACCGCCGAAGCAGGAATTTTTAATAAAATCGAAGAATTGTTTTATTCAAAGAATATCGGCGCATGGACTGAACGCAAAAATCACGATATATTCGGTTATGACGATGCGGCTTATAATCTGAAATTCCGTTTCGGGGACGAAGAAGTATTTATTTCGCCGGAAAATATTCCCGACAGCGGATATGCTTCAATCAAGGAACTTATATCGCTGATTTATTCGTATAAAAAGAATGAAAATTCGGGGATTTCTCTTGCGGAAAATCCGGAAACAGCAGAAAAAAAGCCGCTTGAAATCATACCGTATGATATGGAAAACGGTTATTTTGTTGTTGCAATACGCAACAACGGCGGCGAAAATGTAAGCTTTGATTCATCCTTTAAGGCGTATATTTTATCGGGCGAAGAATATACGGAGCTTAAAGCGGTAAAAGAAATATCTCCGCAAAGCTTTACCGTTCCGGGCGGTGCGGAAATCACTGTTCAGCTTGATATGAATGTTTTCGGAAAGCTTGAAAAAGGTGAATATAAAATAATCTGCTCCGGCGCAGAATGCAAATTTATACTTGAATAACAAAAAGCAGTTGCTTGAGAAAAACATTATCTCAAACAACTGCTTTTTTAAGGACTATAACACCTTAAATCTTATTCTCGGGCTTTCGTCCGCAATATCTTTTATAACCTCAATAATCTTATCCGCATAATCTCCGAGAGCTTTTTTCATTTCGGAATAATGAGAAATTCTGATATATCTGTCAAGGCAGAATTCCGAAACACAGTCGGCGAGTGCGTCGAGATTTTTTCCGTAATATTCGGGAAAGCCGAGCTTTGATGCTATATATTCGTGTGCTTCCGTTTCGGAGGTCATTTTTTTACCGTTCAGTGTTATCTGCTTCATGGTTACCTCCTTAATAGAGCTGTGTAAATGATTCATAGTGGTCGGAGGTGTAGAAAATCAATCCGTCGTTTGAATAGATTATTCTTTTGGCACCTCTTGAAGATTTTCCGAGAGTATCAATGTCGCATTCATAATATTTTCTTCCCGATGCTTTCGGCAGAAGATTCTGATAATTTCCGAAATAGTCTCCGCCGATACATTTTCCCGGGGCATATTTTTCAAGAGAACCGCCGGACCAGCCGAGCGACTGAGCTTTTTTCTTCGTTATGAAGTTTCCGGGAAGCTTGCCGTAAGCGTGAATATAAGCCGCAACATCGTTTTTGCTTGTGTAGCTGCCGTTTCTGTTTGGCTTAGAACTCTTTCGGGTTGTTGATTCGGACTTCTTTGTGGTTTGAGCTTTTTTGCTCGTTTTTTCTTCTTTTTCGGTAGTTTCTTCGTCCGTTTCCGCTTCGGTTTGTACCTCGGTTTCGGCAGTGACCCCGGTGGGTTCATCGGTCGGAATATAGCCGATATCAACGCAGGCAGTAAGTGAAAAAACAGTCAGAAGAACAAGCAGTAATGCGGAAATTCGTTTGAAAAGTCCTTTTTTCATTTTAACATCTCCTGTTTATTCAAGCTCAAAAGCGCCGGTATATAACTGATAATATGTGCCTTTTTCTTCAATCAGCTTTTCATGGCTGCCACGCTCGATTATTTTACCGTGGTCAAGCACCATAATAACATCGGAATTCATAACGGTTGAAAGTCTGTGAGCGATAACGAAAACCGTTCTGCCCTCCATGAGCTTATCCATTCCACGCTGAACAATTGCTTCCGTTCTGGTATCAATTGAGGAAGTTGCTTCATCGAGTATCATAACCGGCGGGTCCGCAACGGCGGCTCTTGCAATTGAAATAAGCTGGCGCTGACCCTGCGAGAGATTAGAACCGTTGTTGGTAAGCTCGGTATTGTAGCCATTGGGCAGTCTGGTAATAAAGTCATCCGCTCCGGCAAGCTTAGCCGCTCTTATGCAGTCAAGGTCGGTTGCATCAAGTCTGCCGTATCTGATGTTTTCCATAACCGTTCCCGTGAAAAGATTTGTATCCTGCAAAACTATTCCCAGTGAGCGGCGCAGGTCGGATTTTTTAATTTTGTTGATATTTATGCCGTCATAGCGGATTTTGCCGTCCTCTATGTCGTAAAAACGGCTTATAAGATTTGTTATTGTTGTTTTGCCTGCACCTGTTGCGCCGACAAATGCAACCTTCTGACCCGGCTCGGCATAAACCGAAACATTGCTCAGAACCTGCTTTTCGGGGTTATATGAAAAGTCAACCTCAGTCAGTCTTACATCGCCCTTAAGCTCGGTATAGGTGAGCGTTCCGTCACCGTGCGGATGCTTCCACGCCCATTTGCCGGTGCGCTTATCGCATTCGGTAAGGTTGCCGTTTTCATCGTATTCGGCATTAACAAGCGTAACATAGCCGTCATCGGCTTCGGGAGCTTCGTCCATGAGCGAGAAAATTCTGCTTCCTCCTGCCGCCGCCATAACAATCATGTTTATCTGCTGTGAAAGCTGGTTTACATTGCCCGTAAACTGCTTTACCATATTGAGGAAAGGCACAAGCACGGTTATTTCAACCGTAGCATAGCCCATAAATCCGAGGTTGGGAACCTTGAGAATTACGAAAAGTCCGCCAATCATAGCCATAATAACATAAAGAACATTGCCTATGTTTCCGATTATCGGACCGAGAATATTCGCATAAGCGTGAGCCTTTGTGCTGTCGTTGCAAAGTTCGTTATTTATCTTTTCAAAATCGTTTTTGCATTCGTTTTCATGGCAGAAAACCTTTATAACCTTCTGCCCGTTCATCATTTCCTGAATGAAGCCCTCGGCCTTGCCGGTTGAAGTCTGCTGTCTTACAAAATGTTTTGCCGAACCGCCGCCTACCTTCTTTGAAACCCAAAGCATGGCAACAACGCCAAACATAACGATTATCGTCAGCCATACGCTGAAATAGAGCATAATCGCAACATTGGTTATGACTATGGTGAGAGAATTGAGAATTGACGGTATCGACTGCGAAATCAGTTCTCTGATTGCATCAATATCATTGGTGTAGTGGCTCATTATATCGCCGTGCTTGTGGGTATCGAAATATCTGATGGGCAGATTCTGCATACCCTCAAACATTGCTTTTCTCATTTTTGAGAGATAGCCCTGAGTGATAACCGCCATAAGACGGGTGTAGATGAAAATCGAAAGAACCGAAAGGGCATAAAGGGAGATAAGCAGACCGAGCATCGGCATGATTTCGGAATATGCTTCACTCCAGTTTCTTGTTTCAACCCATTTCTGAATAACCTCAAGTATGCGCTGAATGAACAGAGCCGGAATAGAGGAGGTTATTGCGGAAAAGATTATGCACGCCATCGTAACGGGGAAAAGGACGGGATAGAATTTAAAAAGCATTTTAACTATCCGTTTAATTGCTTTTAAATCAAACTGAGGTTTATTGCTCATTTCCGTCACCTCCGTTTGTCTGCTGTTCATAAACTTCTCTGTATATATCGCTTGATTTGAGCAGTTCATCGTGTTTGCCGACTGCGCTTATTCTGCCGTTTTCCATAACTATAATCATATCGGCATCCTGAACGGAAGCTATTCTCTGAGCGATGATTATTTTTGTGGTTTCGGGAATATATTTTCTGAATCCCTCACGGATTTTTGCATCCGTCTTGGTGTCAACCGCACTGGTCGAATCGTCAAGAATGAGGATTTTCGGCTTTTTAAGTAACGCTCTTGCTATGCAGAGACGCTGTTTCTGACCGCCTGAAACATTAGTGCCGCCCTGCTCAATGAATGTATCATAGCCGTCAGGGAAGGTCTGAACAAAGTCATCGGCCTGAGCAAGCTTACAGGCTTCGATAATTTCTTCATCGGTTGCATTTTCGTTGCCCCAGCGGAGATTTTCTTTAATCGTACCCGAGAAAAGCAGATTTTTCTGAAGCACCATTGCAACCGCACTGCGCAGAGATTCAATGTCATAATCTTTAACATCAATTCCGCCTACCTTAACACAGCCTTCGGTTGTGTCATAAAGACGGGGGATAAGCTGAACCATTGAGGACTTGCTTGAACCCGTTCCGCCGATTATGCCGACAGTCATACCCGATTCAATGTGCAGGTCAATATCCATAAGCGCTCTGAGCTTTGCGTGCTTGAAATATTTGAAGCTTACATTTTCAAAATCAATTGAACCGTCTTTAACCTCGGTCACGGGATTTTCGGGATTCTGCATAAGCGGTTCTTCTTCAAGTACCTCGCAGATGCGCTTTGCCGATTCTGCCGACATCGTGAGCATAACATAAATCATTGAAAGCATCATCAGCGACATGAGCACCTGAAAACCGTAGGTGAGCATAGCCGAAATCTGACCTATTCCGATAAGCGTTCCGCCGCTTGATATAACCATTTTCGAACCGACAAGCAGAACGAATATCATATTGAAATAAATGCAGAACTGCATAATGGGTCGGTTAAGCGCAACGATTTTTTCAGCCTTGGTGAAGTCAATCTGAATATTATCTGCCGCCGAGCCGAATTTTTCCTTTTCATAATCCTCTCTCGAAAAACCTTTAACAACTCTCATTGCCATAACATTTTCTTCGATTGATTCATTCAGACGGTCGTATTTTCTGAAAACGCTTCTGAATGCCGGCATGGCTTTTTTGCTCACGGCATAAAGTCCGAGACCGAGAACGGGGATGATGATAACAAAAGTGCAAGCCAGCTTTCCGCCCATGATAAATGCCATAACCACCGAGAAAATCAGCATCAGCGGACTTCTTACGGCAATTCTTATCAGCATCATGAACGACATCTGAACATTGTTAACATCCGTTGTCATTCTCGTAACAAGTGAGGAGGAAGAAAATTTGTCGATATTTCCGAAAGTAAAGGTCTGAATTTTACCGAAAATATCGCTTCTGAGATTTTTTGCGAAACCGGCGGAAGCCTTGGCACAGGTGAAGCCTGCAAGACCGCCGCAGGCAAGAGAAAGAAAAGCCATAGCGATGAGCAGTAAGCCGATTTTGATTATGTATTTCATATCAATTCCACCCTCGATACGGTTAACGAGGTTGGCGGTTATAAACGGAATTATCGTTTCGATAATCGCTTCGCCGACAATGAGTATCAGCGTTAAAACCGCAGGCTTTTTATATTCTCTTACACATTGTGAAAGCCTTTTTAACATCGGTTTTCTCCTTTCGATATATTTAACTCTTTTATTCTATAACATAAAAATAATATGTCAAGAGAATAATCCCAAAATTAACAGATTTATAATTTTTGCATAGGATAAAAGCAGAGGAAGCCTTTCCTCAACAACTTTGAAGGGAATGACAGTTTTGGCAGATTATCGCTATCAGCAGCACCGTATGCCGATGCCCGAGCAGGTCAGACCGGCTCCCGTACCCGTGCCGTCGGAGGCAGTGCCTGCTATGCTTTATGTGCCCTGGCAGACGGATGTTTCCGTTTATGACGAGTCAAAGGCGCTCGAAAAGGGAACTCTGTTTCCCTGCCTTAACAAGCCTTTTGCGGGGAAGCGTTGCAAATGAATAACAGAGAAAATGCCTTAAAAGCTCTTTCAGCCGCAGAGTTTGCACTCTGGGAAATGCACCTTTATCTTGATACGCATCCCACAGACCTGCGTATGGTTGAAAGATACAACAAGAACAGAATGAAATACGCCGTTATGAAAAATGAATTTGAAGATAAATATTTCAAGCTCAGCGCAGAAACGGCTCAGGGCGTTGAGTGGCTTAAGAGCCCATGGCCGTGGGATAATGAGGAGTGTGGCTGCTGATGTTTAGTTATGAAAAGAAATTACAGTATCCCGTCAAGATAAAAAACCCCAATCCGCTCTATGCGAAAATCATAATTTCCCAATACGGCGGTCCCGACGGCGAATTAGGCGCTTCGCTCCGTTATCTCAGCCAGAGATTTTCGATGCCTTATCCCGAACTCAGAGGTCTGCTTACGGATATCGGCACGGAGGAGCTCGGACATCTTGAAATGATAGGCGCAATAGTTTATCAGCTTACGAAAAATCTCACGGAGGAAGAGATAAAGAAATCGGGCTTTGACGCATATTTTGTTGACCATACAACGGGAGTTTATCCTGCTGCGGCATCGGGAGTACCTTTCACCGCTGCGTATCTTCAGAGCAAGGGAGACATGATAACCGACCTTACCGAAGACCTTGCGGCGGAGCAGAAAGCGAGAACGACATATGATAATATTCTCCGTCTTGTTGATGACCCCGATGTCAGAGAGCCGATAAAATTCCTGCGTGAAAGAGAAATCGTTCACTTTCAGCGCTTCGGTGAGGGCTTACGACTTGCAACGGATAAGCTTGATTCCGAAAACTTCTATGCGTTCAACCCCTCGTTTGATACAAAATGCAATAAGTAAAAGAAGGGGAGACGGTTCAGCCGAAAGACAGAACCGTCTCTTTGCGTTTTTTATGACTTGAATAAACAGCCGAAATATGCTACAATAAATAAAAATTTTGGGGAAGTGAAGCTTTGTTCAATAAAATTATAGCTTTTTTAACCGCAATCGTTGTTGCATTCGGAGGTATAGCCTGCTTATTCAAGCCGGCAATCCCTGAAGCTTTGTCAGCCGATGAGCTTATGAATATGAGCGGAATATTTGATAAGCCCGAGCTTGACGGCAAAATTTATGTTGCCGAAGCATGGCGTTTATCAAGGGATGAATATAATTCCGTTCAGTGCCTTCAGGGACTTGTTAACAGAGATAAGGTGCGCCTTTTCCTTATTCATTCGGATTTTTCACTCAAAAATCTTGAAAAAATTGCCGGAACGGGAAAAGAAATCATCAGCACCGATTCTCAGGGCAATTCCTGGACTTTTGCAACGCTTATAAGCGAATTTTCGGATTATATAACCGACAAGGGCTTTGTTCTATATAGAAATACCGAGTTTGCCGAAGGGCTTAATACTGCCTGCAACTATGCAACGGTTAACGGCTGGCTTCCCGTTTCCGTTGAATTGAAAGAAACCGCCGAAAAATGCGGCTTGACATTGAAAAAGGATATTTCCGAAGCGGAATATACATATGATTTTCTCAGAACATTTTTTGATGAAAACAAAGATAATTTCAGTAAAAAGGGTATTGTTCACATAAAATCCGCTTCAGTCGGACTGCGTGATTTTGCGGTTCAGCAGAGAATGTTCATCTGCTATTCGGAAAACAATAACGATGGTAAAAGCTTTATAAAATATATCCTCAATGAAACAGCCGAAAACGGCATTGTTCTCGGCTGGTGCGAAGCGGAAAAGCATTTTGTTGAGTTTATTTCAAAGCTCGGATTTTCAATCGTTGCATCTGACCACAGCAGAAATCTCAGCGTGCTTAACAGCCTTAAATGTGAGCTTGAAAATACCGTTAAGTCATCGGGAATGAAGCCCGAACCCGATAAGCATTATATATCGCTGATATTCTCGGACGGCGATAATGTTCAGTGGATGACCAACGGTTACGGTGAATTTTTCCGTGGCCAGAATATAAAGCATGATTACCCGATAACATGGGGGATTCCGAATATCTGTCAGGATATTTGCTCCGCAACCGGCGAAATCATAACATCATCGGTTAAAAATGAAAACGACTGCTTTATGCCCGGCCCGTCGGGTATCGGTTATGCGCTTCCGTCGGCATTTGAGGAAAAGAGCATGGATGCTTTTACAGCCGCAACCGCATCGGCAATGCTGAAAAGCAATCTGAGAGTTGCGTGCATTCTTGACGATGAGCCGAGCGCATTTGCCGAAGCTTTGTTTACTCGCAAATTCGGTTATTATTCAAGGTTTGACAATATCGACGGCGGTATCATCTTCCTTGACCCGAGAATGTACGGAGCGGGAGAGGGGAAAGTTTGGTTCAGCAACGATAAGCCTTTCCTGACTGTTAAAAAGACCCTTTGGACAACCGAGGGATATGACGGAGTTACAAAGGAATGGATGCAGGAGCAGGCAAATGAAATCAATTCATATGCCGCCGATAACGGCAGTATCAACGGTTATTCCGCAATCTGCGTTCACGCCTGGTCGATGACACCCGAAAACCTTGATTATTTTGTCAGTCTGCTTGATGAACATATTGAAATAGTCAACATAAACGACCTTATTTCGATGATAACGGAAAATGTTCCGCACAGAACGGCAAAGCCCGGACTTTAATTGTGTGCGGAAAACTGATATATATATACATTTTGTAGGCGGGATGACCACATCCCGCCGTTTCGTTTGCACAGCGAAAACAGGCTTCCACAAAATGGAAAGCCAAAGCAGGATAATCATAACCACCGGTTCACCGGTGGTTATGATTCAATATGCTCACTCCCAGTTCAACTTTTGGTCATACATCTTTATATATACGGTGTCAAGTTTTTTGCTTCATTTCCGGGAAAATATATTCTTCTTCTTCTTCTTCTGCTGTTACAGTGGGGGTGCATTTTGTAACGAGCTTTTAAATTTTAAAAATATTGTATTGATTTTTTGAGAATAAAGAGTATAATGTGGTATCATTTTAATGAATGAAAAGAGATGATTTAATTAATGACCAAAAAGAAACGGATAACAGCGATTATTGCTTTTTCCGGTGCGGCGGTCATACTTTTAACAGGAATATTCCTTACCGGCTCTGCCGAAAAGCATGAAACCATTCAGGAGGTTATGCTTGATGCAGTGATGCACGAATCCGCAAAAATCAGCCTTTTCGGGCTTGCGGAAGTAAATCCCGGAGTTGTTTCTGCGTTTTTCGTAACGGGAATTCTTTCGGTGTTTGCGCTGTGCGTGAGAATATTTGCCGTGCCGAAATTCAAAATGAAGCCCGGTAAATTTCAGCTTCTGCTGGAGCAGGCGGTCGGCTTTTTTGACGGACTTGCAAAATCCAACAGTCCTCACAGAAACGGCTTTCTCGGAGCTTATGTATTCACCGCCGGAGTTTATATTTTCATGAGCACGATGTTTGAAATGTTCGGATTTCAGGCGGTAACCACCAAAGGCTATTCGGTGTCGCTTCCGGCACCTCTTTCGGATATAAACGGTGCAATCGCTCTCGGCTGTCTGTCGTATCTGATAATTCTTTCCGGCGGAATAGTCGGAAACGGACTTAAGGGCGTGGGGAATACCTTAAAGGATTTTTCACTTCCGATTTCAATGAGCTTCCGACTTTTCGGAGCATTGCTCAGCGGCGCACTTGTTACTGAACTCGTTTATTATTCCTTATCATTGAGCTTTGTAATTCCCGTATTTGTCGGGGTGCTGTTTACCGCACTTCACGCAATAATTCAGACCTATGTTCTCACAATGTTAACCGCTCTGTTTTACGGAGAAGTTTCCGAACCGAGCGTTAAAAAATCAAAGAAACAAAAGTAATTCGGAGGTAATCGAAATGAAGAAAACAATAAAAACCTTAATCGCAGTTATGACCGTGGCACTTGTGCTCTTTGCCGTTGCGCTTCCGGCATTTGCCGATGAAGCCGCTCCTGTTGCCGTTGCCGCTCAGACGGATGAGAACACAGCCGAAACCGCAGAGGTTGCCGCAGAAAAAACCAAAACTGCAAAGGCATGGGCGGCAGGCATTGTTATAACCGTTGTTGCCGCAACCGCCGCAATCGGAATGGCTTTGGCAATTTCAAAATCAGCCGACAGCATTGCCCGTCAGCCGGAAGCCGCAGGAAACATCAGAACAAGCCTTATGCTCGGCCTTGTTTTCATTGAAACGGCAATTATTTATGCACTTATCGTAGCTATACTTATTGTATTCGTATTATAATTTCGGAAGGGTGAAAAGCAGTGAATATTCCGCTTAATATTGATTTTCAGCAGATACTGCTTCATCTCTTCAATTTTCTTCTGCTGTTTGCCATTCTCTATTTTCTTCTATATAAGCCCGTAAAGGCATTTATGGATAAAAGAGAAAAATATTATGACGATATTGATAATGAAGCAAATAAAAAGCTTTCCGATGCCGAAAAGCTGAAAGCAGAATATGAAGAAAAACTGAATGAGGCTGAAAAAGAAATAGCATCAAAGCGTGAGGAAGCGTTAAAACAGCTTGAAGCGGACAGCGCAGAGCAGACCGAAAAGGCAAAGAAGCAGGCGGCTGAGATTATTTCGAAAGCGGCTTCCGATGCTGAAAGGGAGCGTGAGCGCATTATAGCCGAAGCAAACGGAGAAATATCCGAAATGGTTTCGTCTGCCGCCGAAAAGCTTGTTTTTGAAAGTACCTCTCAGGCATTTGATAAATTCCTTGACGAAGCTGAGGGAAGTGCCGATGATGAATAAAACAGCTCTGCTTTTTTCGGCTTCTACCCCGAGCGTGGAGCAGGAAAAACGCTTTAAGGAATTTTTCAAAGAAAAATACAGCGAAGAATATGAGCTTATCTGGCAAAAAGACGGAACGCTGAAAAACGGTTTCAGGCTTGAAGTCGGTTCCGATATATATGACTGGAGCGCCGAGGGCGTTTTTCGTCAGTTTAAAAATGCTCTTAACAAGGTTTCTTCAAAGGATAATATTATACCGCTCCTTAAAGAGACGGTTCGGAAATGGGTTCCCGAGGCGCTTGCCGAGGAGACCGGCAGAGTTATATCCGCAGGTGACGGAATTGCCGCAGTCAGCGGATTGGAAAACGCCGCTTACGGTGAAATTCTCATTTTTGAATGCGGTGTCAGAGGAATGGTTCAGGATTTGCGTGAAAACGAGGTCGGATGTATTCTCTTTGACGGCGATGATGAAGTGACCGAGGGAAGCGTTGTAAGGCGCACGGGTAAAACCGCAGGTATTCCCGTAGGAAACGGATTTATCGGAAGAGTTGTCGATTCACTCGGCGTTCCGATAGACGGTATGGGCGAAATAAAAAGTGCCGATTATTATCCCGTTGAGGCGCCTGCACCCGGTATAATTGAGCGTAAGCCTGTTTGCAGACCGCTTGAAACGGGTATTCTTGCGATAGATTCAATGTTTCCTATCGGAAAAGGACAGCGTGAGCTGATTATCGGAGACCGTCAGACGGGCAAAACCGCAATTGCGCTTGATACAATTGTTAATCAAAAGGGAAAAGATGTTATCTGCATTTATGTTGCAATCGGACAGAAAGCAAGCTCCGTTGCGGCTCTTGCGGAAAACCTCAGAAAGCACGGGGCGGCGGACTATACAATAATTGTCAATGCTTCCGCATCGGACCCTGCGCCGCTTCAGTATATTGCACCGTATGCAGGCTGTGCACTCGGCGAATATTTTATGAAAAACGGCAAAGATGTTCTGATTATCTATGATGATTTATCAAAGCACGCCATGGCTTACAGAACAATAAGCCTTCTGCTTGAGCGTTCTCCGGGCAGAGAAGCTTATCCCGGAGATGTTTTCTATCTCCATTCAAGACTGCTTGAACGCTCTGCACAGCTCAGCGATGAAGCAGGCGGCGGCAGTATGACCGCTTTGCCGATTGTTGAAACTCAGTCAGGTGATGTTTCGGCATATATTCCCACTAATATAATTTCAATTACCGACGGTCAGATTTTCCTTGAAAGCAGTCTGTTCTTTGAGGGTCAGAGACCTGCCGTCAATATCGGACTTTCTGTTTCCAGAGTCGGCGGAGATGCTCAGACAAAGGCGGTTAAGAAAGCATCGGGAACGATGAAGCTTGACCTTGCGCAGTATAAGGAAATGGAAGTGTTTGCACAGTTTGCAAGCGACCTTGACGAAATTACGCTCAATACCCTGCATTACGGTCAGGGGCTTATGCAGATGCTCCGTCAGCCGCAGTTCAGCCCGATGAAACGCCATACTCAGGTTATAACCCTTGTTACGGCGCTGGCTCATGTTATGCAGGATATTCCGGCTTCGGATATCGGCAAATTTATTTCGGAATTCAATTCATATTTTGAAGCGGTTCATTCCGATATATGCGACACAATCGAAATAAGCGGACTTCTTTCCGACAGCGATAAAAACGAGATAATTTCATCTGCCGTTAAATTCAGAGACGGAGAATTTTCCGAACGGAAGTGAAGCTATGGCAAATCTCAAGGAGATAAAAAACAGAATAAATTCCGTTAAAGATACCAAAAAGATAACCAACGCCATGTATCTTATCGCTTCCGCCAAAATGCGAAGAGCCAAGCAGGAGCTTGACGAAACAAGACCCTATTTTGAAGCGGTCAAAACGGAGATAAAGCGTGTTTTCAGAACCGCTCCTGATATAGAAAACCCGTTTTTCTATCCGGCGGACGGTACGCATGAGCTTCCGGGCGCCTATGCTTATCTGATAATCACCGCCGATAAGGGACTTGCAGGCTCATATAATCAGAATGTTATAAAAGCCGCCGAAAAGCTTATGAGTGAGCACGGAGAAAACAAGCTCTATGTTGTAGGAGAATACGGCAGGCATTATTATGAATCGAGAAATATTCCGATTGAAAAAAGCTTTCTTTATACCGCACAGAATCCCACAATGCACAATGCAAGAAAATTAAGCTCAATTCTGCTTGATAAGTATCTTAAAGGCGAATTCAGAAAACTGTTTGTTATTTATACCGATTTCAGTAACGGATTGAATATCAGAGCTTCGGCTTCAAGGCTTCTGCCGTTTCACCGTGACCGTTTTATCGGTAAGTCCGAAAAAAGCAAAACCGGGGAAGAATTTGAATTTTATCCGTCGGTTGAAAAAGTGCTTGAAAACGCTATGCCGAGCTATATAGCCGGATTTATTTACAGCGCACTTGTTGACAGCTTTTGCAGTGAACAGAATGCAAGAATGAATGCCATGGACTCGGCGAATAAAAACGCTCAGGAGCTTCTTGATGCGCTTTCACTTGAATATAATCATTTGCGTCAGAACGCCGTAACTCAGGAAATAACCGAAATTTCGGCAGGCGCAAAGAGCCTTAAAGCAAGGAGGTAACGGATATATGACGGGGAAAATTGTTCAGGTATCCGGTTCCGTTGTCGATGTTTCTTTTAAAGAAAAATTACCCAAAATCAAAGAAGCACTGAATGTATATGCGAATGGAAAAAAGTATGTTATGGAAGTCGCTTCGCATATCGGAAATAAAAAAGTAAGATGCATAATGCTTTCCGGCAGTGAGGGACTTTCGAGAGGTCTTGCGGTTGAAGCAACCGGTGACGGCATAAATGTTCCCGTGGGCGAATGCACTCTCGGCAGAATGTTCAATGTTCACGGTGATGTTATTGACGGCGGTGCGCCGGTTGACGACCGTTCCGAAAGATGGAGCATCCACAGAAAAGCACCGTCATTTAATGAACAAAATCCTGCCGTTGAGATACTTGAAACGGGAATTAAGGTTATTGACCTGCTTGAGCCTTACGCAAAGGGCGGCAAAATCGGTCTTTTCGGCGGTGCCGGAGTGGGCAAAACCGTGCTTATTCAGGAGCTTATCCATAATGTTGCAACCGAACACGGCGGATATTCCGTGTTTACCGGAGTCGGTGAGCGTTCAAGAGAGGGCAACGACCTTTGGAGAGAAATGAACGAAAGCGGCGTTTCTTCAAAAACCGCTCTTGTTTTCGGCCAGATGAACGAAGCACCGGGCGTGAGAATGCGTGTTGCACTTTCCGGACTTACCATGGCAGAATATTTCAGAGACAGAGAAAATAAAGATGTTCTGCTGTTCATTGATAATATATTCCGCTTTGTTCAGGCAGGAAGCGAGGTTTCAACCTTGCTCGGCAGAATGCCGTCGGCAGTCGGTTATCAGCCGACCCTTGCCGGAGAAATGGGCGAATTGCAGGAGAGAATTGCTTCAACGAAAAACGGTTCGGTAACATCCGTTCAGGCGGTTTATGTTCCTGCCGATGACCTTACCGACCCTGCACCTGCCACAACATTTTCGCATCTTGATGCAACAACTGTTTTAAGCCGAAAAATTGCGGAACAGGGACTTTATCCGGCAGTTGACCCGCTTGAATCAACATCGAGAATACTTGATGCCGAAATTGTCGGAAAAGAGCATTACGAGGTTGCAAGAAAAGTGCAGGAGATATTGCAGAAATACAGCAATTTGCAGGATATAATCGCAATTCTCGGTATGGATGAGCTCAGCGACGAGGATAAGCTGACGGTTATGAGAGCAAGAAAAATTCAGCGTTTTCTCTCTCAGCCGACCCATGTTGCGGAAAAATTCACGGGTATGCCCGGAGTGTATGTTCCGCTCGGAGAAACGATAAGAGGATTTAAAATGATAATAAGCGGCGAGGTTGATTCTCTTTCCGAAGCGGCGTTTTTCAATGTCGGCACGATTGACGATGCGATTGCCAAGGCTGAAAGAATGGCGGCAGGTGAAGCGGTATGAATACATTCCGTTTAAAGATATATGAAGCGGACAGCACCTTTTTTGACGGAGAATGCGAATCGCTTGTTTTTCCGTCACCCGAGGGAATGTACGGTGTTCAGGCTCACCATAAAAATATGGTTTCCGCCGTTTCCGACGGCATAGCGAGCTATATTCTGCCGGGCGGCGAAAAAAAATATGCCGCCGTTTCCGACGGTATAATCAAGATAGAAAAAAATGAGGTGCTTATGCTGGTCAATACCGCAGAGCATCCCGAGGATGTTGATGCCAATGCCGCAAAGCGTGAAGCCGAGGAAGCAAAGGAAGTGCTTTTGCAGAAGCGCAGTAACCTTGCATATAAAGCCGCAAGGGAAAAAATCGCCCGAGAGCTTACAAGAATTAAATTGACAAAATATAAATAACTTTAAGTTTTTATCAGTTAGAAGTTAAGAATTTTTAATTCGGAATTCTGAATTCGGAGTTCGGAATTAAGGGGCACTTCGTGCCGATTTTATGTTATTAACTTGAAATTTTTTGTTTCTATATATAAACAAAAAATATTAATTCAGAAGTAAAAGTTATATGTAAGCAGTTATAAAATGGGTACGGGCGGAGCCCGTCATTAATTCCGACTTCATAATTCCGAATTCCGAATTTGAAAAGGTTGCACTTTTTAAAGTGCAACCTTTTCAAGCGCTTCCAGATAATCAAAAGTATTAAGTGCTTTCAGCGTGTGGGCATCCGTGCCGATAACAAAATGTACTCCGACTTCCTTGCCGATATTAAAAAATCTCTTTGAAAATTCTGTGTATGTAAGAAAAGTGGATGTGTGTATTTCCCAAGCACATTCGCTTTTTTCGCCTTTTTCAAGTATATCGCCGAGCTCGTTATCCGTAATGCTTTGAAGCGTTGCGAGCCTTTCTTCTTCGCTGAAAAATCTCATTTTGCACGGTGAAAACGGGTGAGCTATGCAGTCCGCACGGTCTGTTTCGAAAAGTGCGTTCAGAACGGCAAGCATATGCCTTGAATATCCGTAAGGCGACCTGTCCTCAGGCTGTTCCCAATAGTGCAGATGATAGTGAACATGAGAATAACTGCTGAAATCAAGAGCCTTGTCGGTTTCGTAGCTCTCCGCATATTTGCCTATGCCGTATGCGGAAAGCTCGGAGCCGATAAGCACCTTTACGGGAGTATCAATGCTTTTCAGCTTTTCTTTATAAATAAGGCTGTTTGCAAGCACATCAATATCGCTTCCGAGGTCGGAATGGTCTGTTATCGCAAGCATATCAAGCCCGATTTTTTCGGCTTCGGAAATCATATCCTCAAAAATCATTTCCGGCTTTGCACAAAGAGAATTCTTTGTGTGCGTGTGCATATTGCATCTTACAAGCTCTTTAAAATCATAGGTTTTTTCGGTTACAAACATTATTCGCAGTATCCTTTTTCTTTAATAACATTAACAATGGAATCAACGCATTTTGCGCAGTCTTCTTCGGAACGGGCTTCTGCCATAACTCTGATAACCGGTTCTGTTCCCGATTCTCTGACGAGTATTCTGCCGCTGTCGCCGAGAGCTTCTTCAGCCGCTTTGATTGCCGCCTGAACATCAGCATCGGCATTAACAACGCTCTTATCCGCAACTCTCACATTGACGAGCTTCTGAGGATAAATTTCAAGTCCCTGAGCAAGCTTGCTGGCAGGTATTTTCTTTGACATCATAACCTGCATAACCTTAAGACTGGTCAGAATGCCGTCACCCGTGGTGGCATATTTTGAAAAGATGATGTGACCGGACTGCTCACCGCCGAGAATATTCTGGTGAGTTGCCATATGCTCATAAACATATTTATCGCCGACTTTTGTTTTTACATATTCAATTCCGGCATCGTCAAACGCCTTGTAAAGACCGAAGTTTGACATAATGGTTGTAACCACCGTGTTGTTGACGAGCTTGCCACGCTCTTTCATATATTTCCCGTAGATATAAAGAATATGGTCGCCCGAAAGCACATTTCCTTTTTCGTCAACCGCCAGGCATCTGTCGGCATCGCCGTCAAAAGCAAAGCCTATATCAAGCCCTTTTTCAACAACGAATTTCTGAAGTCCCTCAATATGGGTTGAGCCGGCATCACGGTTAACATTGAAGCCGTCGGGTTCGGCGTTGATAACATAAGTTGTTGCTCCGAGTGCTTCAAAAACGGATTTGGCAATGTTCCATGAACTGCCGTTTGCGCAGTCAAGGCCGACCTTTTTGCCTCTGAAAGAATAAACGCCGAGGGAAATGAGATAACCGATATATCTGTTTCTGCCCGAAACATAGTCAACGGTTTTGCCGATTTTATCTCTGAAAGCAAACGGAATTTCATCCCATTTACGGCCGAAAAGCTCAAGCTTGCCGTCAATATAATCTTCGATATGGGCAATGGTTTGGTCATCCATTTTAACGCCCTGAGAATTGAGCAGTTTAATGCCGTTGTCGTAATAGGGATTGTGGCTTGCGGAAATCATTATGCCGCAGTCAAATTCGTCAACTCTCGTGATATAAGCAACCGACGGAGTGGTTGTAACATGAAGCATATAAGCATCGGCACCCGAAGCGGTAAGGCCTGCAACGAGCGAATATTCAAACATATAACTGCTTCTTCTTGTATCTTTTCCGATAACTATTCTTGCGGCTTCCTCAATTCCGGCTCTGCGCTTGAGCTCGGTATAATACCAGCCGAGAAATCTGCCCACTTTATATGCGTGGTCCGATGTGAGAACTTTGTTTGCTTCTCCTCTGAAGCCGTCCGTTCCGAAATATCTGCTCATAAAAATTACTCCTTATCGAATTTTTCAACAATATTTTCGGGTGATTTGTAAATGCTGTTTTCGGGAATTACTCCCCGTACTCTTGAAAGCGGATAAACATTGGTGTTGCTTCCGATTACCGTTCCGGGGTTCAGAACGCTGTTACAGCCGATTTCAACATTGTCGCCGAGAAAGGCGCCGATTTTTCTTAACCCGGTTTCAATTGCGCCGTTTTCGGATTTGATAACGATATTCGTTTTGTCGGATTTGATGTTTGAGGTTATCGAGCCTGCACCCATATGGGATTTATAACCGAGAATGCTGTCACCCACATAGTTATAATGCGGAGTCTGAACATTATCGAAAATAATAACATTTTTAAGCTCAACCGAGTTACCCACAACGCAGTTTTCGCCAACCAGCGCAGAACCTCTTATGAATGCGCAGTGGCGAACCTCGGTTCCGGCTCCGATTATGCAGGGAGCGCCGATGTATGCGGAGGGAAAAACCTTTGCGGTTTTGTGAATCCACACATTTTCGGAAACCTCGTTATATTCATCCTTCGGAAGACCTTTGCCGAGAGCGATAATCATTTCCGATATTCCTTTGAGTGCCTGCCACGGATATTCAAAATTTTCAAGATATTTATCAGCTAAAGAATGCCCCTGAGAATATAATTCTTTGATTGAAAGCATAAAAATCTTCCTTTCCATATTTAATTTACTATACCATATTATATAAGAATAGTCAACGATTATGAAAAATATTTAATTCTTGTTGACGGAAACATATGTAAGGTGATATACTTGTTTTGACAACATACATGGTAAAAAAATATTTAAGAGGTAATTAAATTGGATATAAAAACAATTCTTTCGCATTGCGACCATACATTGCTCGCTGTTGATGCCACATGGGAGCAGATAAAGGAAATCTGCGATGACGGTATAAAATATTCCACCGCAAGCGTATGCATTCCGGCTTCCTATGTGAAGCAGGCAAAGGAATATGTGGGAGATAAGCTGAAAATCTGCACCGTTATCGGTTTCCCCAACGGCTATTCAACCACCGCCGTCAAGGTGTTTGAAACTGCCGATGCCGTTGCAAACGGAGCGGATGAAATAGATATGGTTATAAATGTAGGCAATGTAAAGGATAAGAAATATGCCGATGTTCTCAACGAGATAAAGGAAGTAAAGAAAGCCTGTAACGGTAAGATATTAAAGGTAATAATAGAAACCTGCCTGCTCACGGATGACGAGAAAAAAGAGATGTGCGGAATAGTTACCGAAGCCGGAGCGGATTTCATAAAGACCTCAACCGGATTTTCCAAAGGCGGAGCAACAAGAGAGGATATAAAACTTTTTTCTGAAAATATCGGAGAGAATGTAAAAATGAAAGCCGCCGGGGGAATACGCTCAATCGGGGATGCCGAGGATTATCTTGCTCTCGGCTGTGAGAGACTCGGCACAAGCTCAATAGTAAAACTTGTTAAAGGATGATTTTATGAATATTCCCACTCCGCATATTGCGGCGGATAATACGGAGCTTATTGCCGAAACCGTGCTTATGCCCGGTGACCCTTTGCGCTCAAAGCATATAGCCGAAAAATTTCTCGATAATGCTGTGCTTGTGAATAATCTCAGAGGAGTTCAGGGCTATACCGGATTTTATAAAGGAAAGAAAATAACCGTTATGGCTTCCGGCATGGGTATGCCGGCTATCGGAATATATTCATACGAGCTGTTCAATTTTTACGGAGCCGAAACAATAATCCGTGTCGGTTCTGCCGGAGCGATAAGCCCGAAGCTGAAGCTTCGTGATATTGTTATCGGTATGGCGGCAAGCACCGATTCAAACTATCTTTCACAGTTCGGTTTGCCGGGAACATATGCTCCGTGTGCCGATTATGAAATTCTTTCAAAAGCCGCAAAGGCTTCGGAAAAGCTCGGCATTCCCGTTCATATCGGAAACATCGTTTCATCGGATATATATTATGATGAATCAAACGGACTTTCTCAGTGGCAAAAAATGGGAGTGCTTGCTGTTGAAATGGAAGCGGCGGCGCTCTATGCAAATGCGGCAAGAAGCGGCAAAAAGGCGCTCTGCATATGCACCGTTTCAAACACTCCTCTCGGTAACATCGAAGAATGCTCGGCGCTGGAGCGTGAGCAAAGCTTTGACGATATGGTAAAAATTGCATTGGAGACTGCCTGCGATGAATGATAATGAGCTTATAAATCTTGCTCTTGAAGCAAGAAAAAACGCCTATGCTCCGTATTCGGATTTCAGGGTCGGTGCGGCACTTCTTTGCTCCGACGGTAAAATTTATACGGGCTGTAATATTGAAAATTCTTCGTTTTCTCCGACTTGTTGTGCGGAAAGAACCGCATTTTTCAAGGCGGTTTCCGAGGGCGAAAGAGAATTCGAGAAAATAGCGGTAGTCGGCGGAAAAGGGGAGAACGCTCCCGAAAGCTTCTGTCCGCCGTGCGGAGTGTGCCGTCAGGTGATGAATGAATTCTGCAATGAGAATTTTAAAATTCTGATGTGGAAAAACAGCGGCGAAATATCGGAAACAAGACTTGCGGAGCTTCTTCCGTCGGGCTTTAAGTTATCATAAAAAAGCGGTTTATAAATAATAAATATCAGGAGGATTATTATGGGAAAGTTAAATCAGATTGACAAAGCGGCAGATAGCAAGGGTTCGGTTGTTACCACAATATGGCAGTTTGTAAAGTTTATTTTCGTCAGCCTTATTGCGATGATAGTGCAGTTTGCACTGCTCAATATCCTTGCGCATATTCCGGCAATCCGTGCGCTCTATTCGCAGGAATTCAATTGGTTTGTGTTTACATATTCAATAGCCGCAGGCGGTTTCGGATATTTCATAGCCAGCAATACTGCGAATATCGCCGCTCAGATAGTTTCTTTCTTTGTAAACAGAGAAAAAACCTTCAATTCCGGCGCAAATATTGCAATAACCCTGCCTATATATATTGTATTTACAATCTTTCTTATCTGTTTTTCCGCATGGCTCAATCCCGCACTTAAAGACCTTTTTGTTTCAAAGGGCTGGATGGGTGATGACCTTGCCGCTAACGCCGCAACAATGATATGCTCTGCGGTACAGTTTTTCCTTTATTTCCCCGTTGATAAAATTCTTTTCCACAAGAAAAAAGAAGAAAAGTAATTAATAAAACATAAATATAACGCAAGCTGTCGGGTTAAACATTTAACCCGACAGCATTTTTCAAAATATTGTGCATATTCATATTGACAAACACAATATATTGTGATATTATTTTCCTGCTTCACAAATTCCGAGAGGTGATATTTTTGAATATTCAGGGCTTGCAGAAGCTCACTTTGCTTGATTTTCCGGGCAGAATGGCGTGTACGCTTTTTACGGCAGGCTGTGACCTGCGCTGTCCGTTTTGCCACAATTCAAGACTTGTTATCCGTCCTCCGGAGGAAACGGAATACAGTGCCGAAGATATTTTTTCTTTCCTGAAAAAAAGAAAAGGCGTGCTTGACGGCGTTGCGATAACGGGCGGCGAACCGCTTATGCAGCCGGATATTGAAGATTTTATAAAAGAAATCCGTGCTCTCGGATATGCCGTAAAGCTTGATACAAACGGCACTTTTCCGGACAGGCTCAAAAAAATCGTGACGGACGGGCTTGTTGATTATGTTGCGATGGATGTTAAGGCATCAAAGGAAAATTATCCGTGTGCCGTAGGAATAGGTGGCTTTAATATTTCAAAGGTTGACGAAAGCATAAAATTTTTGCTTGAAAATCATGTGGACTATGAATTCCGAACAACGGTTGTTAACGAGTTTCACGATGAAAAGAGCATTGAAGAGCTCGGAAAATGGATAAAGGGAGCCAAGAGACACTATATTCAGGCGTTCAGGGACTCGGGCGAGCTTATCGGTTTCGGCCTTACCGGGGTTCCAAAAGAAAAAATGCAGAGATTTTGTGAAATTATGAATAATTTTGTCGATTTTTGTGAACTTCGTGGAGTATGATGAATTGTCACATTTTGTGCCGATTTGGTATCATGCAAAAAAAATACACAATATATTGTGAAAAGCTATTGACAATTTGAATTTTATTTGTTAACATCATAGATGTTCGCTTATATTTAATTGAAAGGAAAGATTTGAGATGTATCAGGTAGTAAAAAGAGACGGAAGCATTGCCGATTTTAATGTTTCCAAAATTGCGGAAGCCGTTAAAAAAGCGTTTGACGCTCAGGAAAAACAGTATGTTCCTTCAACGATTGATTTTCTTGCCCTCAAGGTAACGGCCGATTTTGAGCCGAAAATCGAAAATGAACTCATTGCCGTTGAGGATATTCAGGACAGCGTTGAGCATGTTCTTATTCAGTCAGGCTATGCCGATGTTGCAAAGTGCTATATACTTTACCGCAGACAGCGTGAAAAGCTTCGTAATCTCAAATCAACCATTCTTGATTATAAAGAGCTTGTTAACAGCTATGTTAATGTTACGGACTGGAGAGTTAAGGAGAATTCAACCGTTACCTATTCGGTAGGCGGTCTTATTCTCAGCAACTCCGGCGCAATCACCGCAAACTATTGGCTTTCCGAAATCTATGATGACGAAATAGCCAATGCCCACAGATACGCCGATATTCATCTTCATGACCTTTCAATGCTTACCGGCTACTGTGCAGGCTGGTCGCTCAGACAGCTTATCAAAGAGGGTCTCGGCGGCGTTCCCGGAAAGATTACCTCAGCTCCGGCAAAGCATCTTGCAACTCTCTGTAATCAGATGGTAAATTTCCTCGGCATCATGCAGAATGAATGGGCAGGCGCTCAGGCGTTTTCATCATTTGATACCTATCTTGCACCGTTTGTAAAGGTTGATAATCTTTCATATGATGCAACAAAGAAGTGCATTGAATCCTTTATTTACGGCGTAAATACTCCGAGCCGTTGGGGAACTCAGGCTCCGTTCTCGAATATTACTCTTGACTGGACTGTTCCGGCTGACCTTGCAGAGCAGTACTGCATCATCGGCGGCAAGGGAATGGGTTTCAACTATAAAGACTGTAAAGCCGAAATGGATATGGTCAACAAGGCTTTCATCGAAATTATGATTGAGGGCGATGCCAACGGCAGAGGATTCCAGTATCCCATTCCGACCTATTCAATCACAAGTGATTTCGACTGGAGCGAAACCGAAAATAATAAGCTCCTCTTTGAAATGACTTCAAAATACGGCACTCCCTATTTCTCAAACTATGTAAACAGCGATATGGAGCCGAGCGATGTCCGCTCAATGTGCTGCCGTCTGCGCCTTGACCTTCGTGAGCTTCGCAAGAAGAGCCGCGGCTTCTTCGGCAGCGGCGAAAGCACCGGTTCGGTAGGCGTTGTTACAATAAATCTTCCGAGAATTGCATATCTTGCAAAGGATGAGGAAGAATTTTATAAGCGCCTTGATAAGATGATGGATATTGCCGCCCGTTCACTCAAGATTAAGAGAACAATCATCACAAAGCTTCTTGATGAGGGACTTTATCCTTACACAAAGCGTTACCTCGGAACATTCACAAACCATTTCTCAACCATCGGACTTGTCGGCATGAACGAGGTCGGACTTAACGCAAAATGGCTTAAGGCCGATATGACCAGCCCCAAGACTCAGGCATTCGCAAAGGATGTTCTCAATCATATGCGTGAGCGCCTTTCAGACTATCAGGAAGAATACGGCGACCTTTATAACCTTGAAGCAACTCCGGCTGAGTCAACCTCATACCGCCTTGCAAAGCATGATATAAAGAAGTATCCCGATATTATTACAGCTTCGGGCGAAACACCGTATTATACCAACAGCTCGCATCTTCCCGTTGGCTACACAGAGGATATATTCGAAGCTCTTGATATTCAGGATGAGCTTCAGACTCTCTATACTTCGGGTACTGTTTTCCACGCATTCCTCGGCGAAAAGCTTCCCGATTGGAAAGCGGCGGCAGAGCTTGTAAGAAAGATTGCGGAAAACTATAAGCTTCCGTATTACACTCTTTCTCCCACATATTCTGTATGCAAGAATCACGGTTATATTGCAGGTGAGCAGTTTACCTGCCCCGAGTGCGGAGAACCCACCGAGGTTTACAGCCGTATAACCGGATATTACCGTCCCGTTCAGAACTGGAACGACGGCAAGACCCAGGAATATAAAGACCGCAAGGTTTATAACATTGCAGGTTCAAACTTTGAAAAGCACGAAAAGCATTGCGAATGCTGTGAAGAAAAGGCAGAAGAGAAAGTTGCTCTTGCAGACGGACTTTATCTTTTTAAAACCGCAACATGCCCAAACTGCAAAATAGCTCTTGCAAAGCTTGATAAAGCGGGTATTGCCGTAAACGAAATTCTTGCTTATGAGAATGAAGACCTTGCAATCGCTCTCGGAGTTAAGCAGGCTCCCACGCTTGTTGAAATCAATAACGGCGAGGTTAAAAAGTATGCAGGCGTTTCCGAGATAATCAAATTTATTGAAGGCTGATAAAATGTACGATATAAACATAATCGGAGCAGGCCCGGCAGGGCTTACTGCGGCGCTCTATGCTCTGAGAGCCGATAAATCGGTGCTTGTGCTTGAAAAAGGCACATTCGGAGGTCAGATAACCTATTCTCCGCAGATTGAAAATTATCCCGGTTTCCTTAAAATGAGCGGCAACGAATTTGCCGAAAAGCTTGTTGACCAGGTGCTCACTCAGGGTGCCGATGTTGAAATGGAAACAGTTACCGCCATCCGTGATAACGGTAAATCCAAAACAGTTGTTACCGAAGACGGCGAATACGAGGGAAAAGCAGTTATTATTGCAACGGGTGTTAAGCACCGTCAAATCGGTTTGCCGAATGAAAACGAGCTTGTCGGAAACGGCATTTCATACTGTGCCGTGTGTGACGGAGCATTTTTCAGAAATCAGACCGTAGCCGTGCTTGGCGGAGGAAATTCGGCGCTTCAGGAAGCGGTTCTTCTTTCCGATGTTTGCAAAAAGGTTTATGTTATTCAGAACCTTGATTATCTCACCGGAGAAGCAAAGCTTGCCGAGAAGCTGAAAGCAAAGGATAATGTTGAATTCATATTCGGAACGGTTATTTCGGAGCTTAAGGGCGAAAAGGAGCTTGAAGGTCTCACTCTGAAAAAAGAGGCGGACGGCTCCGAAAGCTTCCTGCCCGTTGACGGACTTTTTGTTGCAATCGGACTTGTTCCGAATAACGGAGCGTTTGCCGATGTTGCAGGGCTTAATGAATGGGGTTATATTGACTCCGATGAAACCTGCTTGACCAAAACAAAAGGTGTATTCACGGCAGGTGACTGCCGCAGTAAGAGCATAAGGCAGATTACAACCGCCTGCGCAGACGGTTCCGTGGCGGCTCTTGCGGCTTGCAGATATATAGATGAACTTTAAAACAGGGGCTATGACGAAAAACGCCATAGCCTCGGATTTTTATTAATCTTAATTTTTATGTAATTTTCCCTTTGAAAATGTAATATAAAATTATGTGAAAAGGAGTGTGAGTGCGATGAAAAAAAGAGCGGTTATCGCCGTGCTGATTTTACTTGTCTGCGGTTTTGCGGGGTATAAAATTTATAATAACTATATGTACGGTGCGGTTGATGTGATAATTGACCCGGGACACGGCGGAAGTGATTTCGGTGCGAATTATAACGGCAGAAACGAGAAGGATGATAATCTCGAAATTGCTCTGAAGGTCGGAAAAGAGCTTAATAAGCTCGGCGTAAGCAATGCGCTCACACGGAAAAAGGACGAATATATTTCACTTGAAGACCGTTGTAAAATCGCAAACAGAAGAAGCGCAAAGCTTTTTGTTTCGCTTCACCGAAACAGCGCAGACGGCGCAAACGGGGTTGAAATATGGATAAGCAATATTGCATCAAAAAAGGATATTGAGCTTGCTTCAAATATACTTTCCGGACTTGATAAAGCAGGAATTTCACTAAACAGAGGTGTGAAAAAAGGCTATGCTCAGGGCAACGGAAACTATTATGTGAACAGTCACACCGTTATGCCGAGCTGTCTTGTTGAACTCGGATTTATAAACAGCGAAAAGGATAATAAACTGTTTGACGAAAACCTCGATGAATATGCCGTTGCTATCGCAAGCGTAATAAAAGATACGCTTTGACACGGATACAAGTTTGTTTTGAACTTCTTACTTCTAATTGAAAAAAGCCGCCAATGGCGGCTTTTTTTATCAGTCTTCCTCGTCAATAACTCCGTAGTATCTTCCGAACCAATAGGGGAGAAGATAACAGCTCGGGCATTCGGCACGGGTGTCACAGCCGCCGTCTGCTCCGAAATAGTTGCCGTCATAGTTGCCGAAATATCTTTCATCAACATCGAGCGGAGCAACAAGCTGTTTGTCGCCGCCCCAGCGTTCCTCCTGGGTGTCGAAAACAAGGTCTCTGCGCTTTGAATTCAACATTCTGTACTGAATGAAATCAAGCGGCATATCACGAAGCATCTTAACGCCGGTATCTATATCGCAAACATCGTCTGTGAATGCGCCGTAAGCGAAGCACCACATTACGCACTTTTCAATTCTTTCGTAGTCCCAATGGTGATTAAGTCCCATAAGAAGATAGCTTCTGATTGCTTCATCCTTTTCAATCCTGAGAATAGTCTGAGTGCAGAGGAAACCGAGGTTATCGTCAATATGAGTAACATGGCCGTCCTCTTTCTTGTGCTGAGCGGCATTGAGCAGATAATGCTCGTCAAGTGCAAGGCGCAGGAATTCTTTTCTGTATTTTTCATCGCCGCTCATATGATATGCAACATCGAGGAATGTAAGAATTTCAAGGGAGTTAACGCATTTTTCCCACTGCCACATGCAGTTTCTGTTGAGCTCGTCGGGGTCCCAGCATGCCCAGGTCGTGGGCAGACCGTCAATATCACAAAGTCTGAATTTATTGGCGAGAATATGGTCAACTATATCACAGATGATATCCTTGATGAATTCTTTTTCTTTCTCATCGGCGCAAAGGTCATAATAAAGCGAGAAGCCGAAGAAGTGCCCCGTCATTTCGTCGCTGGAGGTTTCGCCGAGCCATTCACATTCGCCGTCGGGAGATTTGTGCCATTCGCCGCCGTCTATCTGCATATCAAGGTCAATTCCGAAATTGTCATCGCCCTCATATCTTACGGCTCTTGCGGTGAATCCCTTAATGCCGGAAACCTTTGTCAGCTTCGCCATGGCATACATACATCTGCGTGCGGCTTCAAGAACCTTTTCGTCCTTCGTAACCGCATAGCAGTAGCATAGCGAACCGAGATAAGTCTGAGTCCAGAGACCGTCATTATCGCTGATGGCAGGTTCACCGGTTGCTATGTCAAAGTCCTTGATTCTGTGTACATTGCAGAGATAGCCCTCACGGCGAAGATAATATTTTTCGGTATAGTCAAAGCAGAAATCCGCTTTCTCTCTGAGCGACATTTCTTTTTCGGTGATTTTTGAAACGCCCGAATCAGTGGCGGTCCAGATAGTGTTTCCTACTGCTATTGCATCATTAACTTTTTCTTCGCATACCCATCTTGTTGCCGGCAGATGCTTGGATTTGCCGTTCTGAACGATGATAAGGCCTGCATCCGAGCCGAGAATAACTCTGCCGTCATCAGCAAAATCAATGCTGAATATTTCTTCCTCGGGCAGGGTGTTTATTTCCTTGTGACCGTACCAGTTGCAATGGTTATCATAAATATATGCGCCCTTGTCGGTTCCCATCCAAAGGAAGCCAAGCTTCTTATCGAATGCAAGGCAGTTTATTTTAAATTCGGGCATCGGAGTGTGTTCGGGATAGAGACATCTCCAGTTTTTGCGCTTTCCGCCGAATATCATAAGGCATCTGCCGGAATATGATGTTATTCTTCCGCAGGCGCAGGTGAGACCCTGAGCAGGCATTTCCATTCCGAAATATCCGGTGAATTTGCCGTCAACAAGCTCATAGATAACGGATGAGGTTACGAGAAATGTTCTTTCATCTCCGCTTATTCCCGTGATATCTTCATCAAAGCTCTGCATTTCGGAGATTTTTCCGTTCTCGGCGGCATAAAGCGTTTTACCGCTTGAAAAATAAACCTTTCCGTTTTTGGCGGCAAAGATGATTTTAACCTCTCCGCAGGGGAAAGCTCCGAAAGAGCCGTCAGCCTTTGTGTAATTCAGTCCGCAGTCCGTTCCGATATAAACCGTTCCGTCCGTTCCTGCGGCAAGGCAGAGAGCCTTATCCGATGATAAGCCCTGAGCCGTGGTGATGAATTCGCAAAATCTCTGGGGAGCTTTGCCTGTTTTGTAATAACCTTTTCTGTTCATATAATATTCCTTTCCGAAAATATATTTTCAAAAATTATAAACAAATTGAAATTTCTCCCGAGGAGAGCTTTTCCGTTTCGCCGTCTGAATTTATGATAATCAGGCGGCAGTTTTCGTCTGTACCGATAACAACGGCTGTCTGCTTTTCGCCGTTTCGTGTGAATTCAATCCTTTTCCCTTTAAGAAATAAACGCTTGTCGTATTCGCCGTGAATATCAAACTTGCACGGAAATTCAAGATAATTCAGGATATATTCCGCAATCTCTTTTGAAAGTGCATCTTTGCTTACTTCTCCGATGTTTCCGGCATTAAGTCCGTCCGGAAAATCGGTTGTTGTGAGGTTTATTCCGATACCGATTGAAATATATCTCTGCCCGTTTCTTATGAAATTTTCCGTGAGAATACCGCAGACCTTTCTGCCGTTAACAAAAATATCATTTACCCATTTTATTGAGGGCTTTTTTTCGGTCAGATTTTCAATCGCTCTGCAAACCGCAACAGCCGCCGCAGGGGTGATGTTTCCGGGAACGGCTTCGGTTTTTATAAGCAGAGTAAAATACAGCCCCGTGCCGTGCGGAGAATAAAAGTTTTTTCCCTGCCTGCCCCTGCCGTCGGTCTGCCCGTCGGCAATTATCAGCGCAGGTGTCTGAATATTTTCCGCATTTTGCGAAGCATATGTGCAGGTTGAAGAAAGGGTATTGAATTTGCAGATGTTAAAATACATTTGCTTCTCCGAGAAAAATTATATTGTATTTATTATAAATGAATAAAAAATTCTTGTCAATATTTTTATCAGATATTGACATATAGATATAAAAATATTAAAATATTATAAAATAGGATAATTGGGATGATATGGATTGAAAATACTTCAAAAGGGCTTCAATTATTCCCAGGACGGTCCCGGAAACCGTCTTGTATATCATTTGCAGGGTTGCAACTTTGCCTGCAAATGGTGCTCGAATGCAGACAGCATTCCGCTTGATAATCCGAAAGCAAAGGATTATTCGGAGGATGAGCTTTTCGATGAAATATTCCGAAGCAGAATGATGTTTTTTGACGGCGGAGGAGTAACCTTCACCGGCGGAGAAGCAACGCTTCAATGTGAGGAGCTTACACCGCTTCTTAAAAGGCTTAAGGAAAACGGAATAAGTACCTGCATCGAAACAAACGGTTCCAATCCGAAGCTCAGAGAAGCGGCGGAATATATTGATTACCTTATAATTGATTTGAAGCATTTTGACGATGAAAAGCATAAGAAATGGGTCGGCGCTTCAAATAAAAATACGAAAGCGAATATTGAATATTTCTTTTCTCTCGGCAGACAGCTTCATATAAGAATACCCGTTATAAACGGTGTTAATGTTGAGCCGGAGGGCTTTGCGGAATATTTTTCAAGCTTCAACGCATCAAATGCGGTGTTTGAATTTCTTGCATATCATGAATTCGGAAAGGATAAATGGCAGGGAGCTTATCAGATTGAAAACGGCTTTGTTTCACCCTCGGTTATCTCCGGATTTACACGGATTTTTAAAGAACACGGTTTAAAGACCGTATCAACATAAGGAGTTTGCACTATGACTGAATTACTTAATTATTCTCAGATTACAGAAATGGCAAAAAAGCTTTTTGCCGAAAAGAGAGCGGGCAACCGTCTTGACGGCTGGTTCATTGCCAAGGAAAAGGAAATTGAGCTCGAAAAAACACTTGCAGGCGAAAACGAAGAGGTTAAAAAGGCTCTTATCCTTAAAGAAATAATCAAAACCATTCCGCTTTCAATCAGCGATTATCAGCTTTTTGCCGGAACGCAGGATGACGGCTTTGCAAGAAGCTATGCTCTTATCAATCCGTCATTTAAGGTTGAGGAGTTCAGCGGATACTGTGACCCGACTGCCGTTTTCGGTGATATAGAGCCTAACGAAGAATTTACCGCCGAGAGGATAGCAAATGCAAGAAAAGAATTCGGCAAGGGCGAATATTCAAGAAAGCTTGCCGAGGTTTACGGAGAAGCCGAATGCTACACCAAAGAGGTTATTTTCTTCTTTGAGCAGGTAACGGGACATCTTATTCCCGATATGAGATTTGCGCTTAAGCACGGCGTTAAGGCTATGATTGAGCAGATTAAGGATAAAGAGGGCAACGGCTATAAGGCATTCCGCATTGCGCTTGAAAGTGTTATTCTGCTTGCAAACAGATATGCCGATATAGCGGCTCGGCAGATGAAAACCGCTTCACCCGAAAGAAAAGCCCAGCTTGAGGTTATGGAAAAGACTCTTCGCAAGGTTCCGGAAAACGGAGCTGAAAATCTCTGTGAAGCCATTCAGTCATTCCAGCTTCTCTGGCAGGTTATGTGCCTTGAACAGACTCCGAATCCGTTTGCTTTCTCGGTAGGCAATGCTGACAGAATTTTCGAGCCTTACCGCAACGGACTTGACAGAGAAACCGAAGCCGCACTTTTCAAGCATTTTCTTGTTTATTTCAATGTTGCCGACAGAAGCTGGGCAATTTCTCAGAATATAATCGTCAGCGGCAGAGATGTTGACGGAAACGACCTTACCAATCCGTCAACCTATGCACTCATGGACGCATATTACGATATGAATCTGCCGCAGCCAATTCTTTCCGTTAAGCTTCATAAGAATACACCGGCGAAGCTCTATGAGGAAATGGGAAAATTCCTTTTCAGCCCCGGCGTTCTTACTCCGTCATTCTTCAATGATGATTCACTTTTCGCTGTTCTCGGCGCAAAAGGAGTTGCAGAAAACGACCTGCCCGATATTTCAATCGCAGGCTGTCAGGAACCCCTTATAATGGGTAAGGATAACGGAAATACCACCAACAGCTGGTTGAATCTTCCGAAAATTCTTGAAATGACACTGACGGGCGGCGTTTCAACGATAACCGGCGAAAAGCTTGTTGAATGTGATAAATACGAGCTTGAAAATATCCGTGAAGGATTTTACAAAAATGTTGAACACTTTGTTGCCGAAATGTGCAAGGCGGCAAACGGTGCTTCAAAGGCTCTTTCAACTCAGAGAGTACCGTTCCTTTCATGTGTTATGGGCGGACTTGAAAACGGCATTGATGCCCGTGACATAAACGCTCAGGGAACAAAATACAACGGCAGCGGATGCCTTATTCACGGTGTATCGGTTATCGCCGATTCCTTTGCCGCAATTGATAAGCTTCTTGCCGAAAGACCGCAGGATAAGGATAAGCTTATTGATGCAATCAAAGCCGATTTCAACGGATATGAAGAGCTTCGTGATTTCCTGCTTTCAGCCGATAAATTCGGAAACAATATCGAAAAGGTAGATAAGGAAGCCGGAAAAATAGCTTCAAAGGTTGCCGATATTGTTGCTTCAAATAAAAACTATCTCGGCAATCCGTTCAGACCCGATTTCAGTTCTCCCTCAACCCATCTGCTTTACGGCTACTGGGTAGGCGCCACTCCCGACGGCAGAAAATCAAGAGATATGCTCGGCTACGGCGTTGACCCGCTTTACGGAAGTGCCGAAAACGGTCTCGGCTTCCGTATGCTTTCAAATATGAATATGCCGTTTGAAAAGTTCAACGGCGGTTATGCTTCACATCTCGGAATAGACCCGAAATATTTCAGAAGCGAAAGCTATGAGGAAAAGGGAATTGAATTCAGAGATAAGGTTATTGCACCGCTGTTCTTCAATCCTCTCAAAGACGGCGTTTCACCGTTCTATCTCTATGTTAATGTTACCACCGCCGAGATACTCAGAAAGGTTCTTGCAAATCCCAAAAAGTATGCCCCGAGCGGAGTTTACATAATGAGAATTCACGGCACATTCGTCAACTTCCTTGACCTTTCTCCTGCAATTCAGCAGGATATAATCACAAGACTTGACCCCAAATCAACCGCAATCTGCTGAGAGGTGAGAAGTTGAAGATTATCGGAATTGACATTGGCACAACGGGCATTTGCGGAGCGGTTGTTGATACCGCTTCGGGAGAAATGCTCAAAAGCGTGACCGAAAAAAACACTTCATTTATCCCGACGGATAATGATTTCGAAAAGATACAAGACCCCGAAACGATATTTGACACCGTTTACGGGATAATCGACGGGCTTTATGATGACGGTATTTCCGCAATCGGCTTTTCGGGTCAGATGCACGGAATACTTTACTGCGATGAGCAGGGAAGAGCCGTAAGCCCTCTTTATATCTGGCAGGATAAAAGGGGAGCGGCTGAATATAAAGACGGCAAAAGCTTTGCGGAATATCTCGGATGTTTCCCCGGCTACGGACTTGCAACCGACCTTTATAACGAGGTTAACGGACTTATTCCGAAAAACGCCGTATATCTCTGCACAGTTGCGGATTGGGTGGCTATGCGCCTTTGCGAAAACGAAAAACCGCTTATGCACATAACCAATGCCGCAAGTCTCGGCGCATTCGATATTGAGAAAAACGAATTTAAGATTAATAATAACCGTCTTCCCGAGGTTACAGCCGAATATAAATCGCTCGGATATTTCAGAGGTGTTCCCGTGAGCGTTGCTCTCGGAGATAATCAGGCAAGCTTTATCGGTTCGGTAAGAAGTGAGGATTATGCTCTCCTTAATGTAGGCACCGGCTCTCAGATTTCGTGGCTTACCGATAAAATCGAAGCTTCCGTCAGCGCCGAATACAGACCGTTTGACGGTAAAAGGTATCTTTGCGCCGGCTGTTCTCTCTGCGGCGGCAGAGCCTTTGCAATGTTTGAAAAATTCTGCCGTGAAGCGGCAAATCTCGCAGGCGCAGAATGTGAAAGCTTTTATCCGGTTCTTGATAAAATACTTGACGGCAAAACAAATTCCGGAATTAAAGCCGATTGCCGTTTTTGCGGAACGAGAAAAAATCCCGACTTAAAAGGCGGATATTACGGCATAACCGAGGAAAGCTTCACCGTTGCCGATTTTGCATATGCAACCCTTGAAGGCATTGCGGACGAGCTTTACGGATTTTATAAGGATTCAGGTGTCAGAAAAAATGCGGTTGTCTGCTCCGGAAACGGAATAAGGAAAAATACCGTGCTTTGCTCAATGGTTGAAAAGCTGTTCGGCTGTGAAATAAAGCTTCCCGTTTTTGAAGAGGAAGCGGCATTCGGTGCGGCACTTTCCGCCGCAGTTGCAGTCGGCGAATTCAAATCAATCGACGAAGCGTGTGCGGTTATCAGATATAAGGGGGAATAACGATGTTTTACGATGAACCCGTGTTCTTTGAAAAGAACAGGGTGGCAAGAGTATATACGGGCGGAAAGCTCTTTTCAGATTTTTTCGGAGATGATTCCGAGGACGGATTTTATCCCGAGGAATGGGTGGTTTCAACGGTTCATGCTCTCAACGAGGGAAGCACCGATGAACACGAGGGAATCTCAAAAATTGCCGGAACGGATATTTATCTGAATGATGCAATAGAACAATATAAAACCGAGATGCTCGGTTCAAGGCAGGATATCGGAATTTTAACAAAAATTCTTGACAGTGCAATCCGTCTGCCTGTTCAGGCTCATCCCGATAAGGCTTTTTCGGCGAAATATTTCAATTCGAAATACGGCAAGGAAGAAAGCTGGATTATTCTTGCAACGAGACCCGGAGCGAAAATATATTACGGCTTCAAAGACGGCGTAACGCTTGAAGATTTCGAAAAAGCCATTGACGAGAGCGACAACGGCGGCAACGCCATGGAAGAGCTTCTCTGTTCAATTGATGTTAAGGTCGGCGATGTGATTTATATTCCGGCAAAAATGGTTCACGCCATAGGTTACGGCTGTTTGCTTATCGAGGTTCAGGAGCCTACCGATTTTACCATTCAGCCCGAGAGATTTTGCGGAGATTACCGCCTTTCCGATAATGAAATGTATATAGGTCTTACGAGAGCGCAGGCGCTTGAATGCTTTGATATGAATAAAAAATATCCTGCTCCGTTGACCCCGAAAACAATTGAAAAAGCTGACGGTATGCTCTATGAAGCGATTATTCACGAGGATATAACAAAGAGCTTTTCGGTTCGCCGCATAACGCTTGACGGCGGAAAATTCCTTATAAATAAAAGCGCCGCAATTTATGTTGCACTCGGCGGAAGCGGAAAAATTGTTTCCGACGGCTACGAAAAGAATATTAAGCAGGGCGATTATTTCTTTATTCCGCATAATGCGGCAGGCAAATTCTCATTAACGGGAAATATCAGCGTTGCGGAATGCTTTGCATAAGGGAGATAAAAATGAAAAAGCTTATAAAAATTTCAGCGCTTATTTTTGCGTTTCTTCTCACCCTTGCCGCCTGCGGAGAGCCGACCGAAGCGGATACCACGCTTCCCGCCGAAGCTTCATCACAGTCCGAAAATAACAGCACCGATTCATCTGCCGCAATATTTATCACGGAAGACCCCACAGTTAAACATCCGATAGTTAAATTTACCATGGAAAACGGCGGCACTTTCACAATGAAACTCTATCCCGAATATGCTCCCGAAACGGTTGAAAATTTTGTTTCTCTCGTAAGCTCCGGATTTTATAACGGGCTTACATTCCACAGGGTAATTGACGGCTTTATGGCTCAGGGCGGAGACCCTACGGGAACGGGATTTCACGGCTCGGATAAGAAGATAAAAGGCGAATTTTCCATGAACGGTTTTTATGAAAACACCATTCCGCATAACCGTGGCGTTGTTTCCATGGCTCGTTCATCAAACAGCTATGATTCGGCATCCTCTCAGTTCTTTATCTGCTATACATCCGATTATGCTTTTTCGCTTAACGGAAATTATGCGGCATTCGGCTATGTGTTTGACGGAATGGAAACCGTTGATGCATTTCTCAATATTGAAAGAGCCTATGATGCTCAGGGTCAGAAATCAAAGCCGGTTGAACCGATTGTTATCAAAACGGCGGAGGTTATCGGATGAGCAATGTAACATTTAAAGGCTTCAGAGCAAGCGAAATAGAGTTTGTCAATAAGCACGATAACGGTCAGAAAATAGAATTCGAGAATACATATTCATATAATGTGAAGTATTCACGCAACAACACCTGCGTATGCGAGCTTACCGCCGAGATGAAAGACAAAGCGGAGCCGGATAAATTTCGCATAAAGGCGGTTATTATCGGCTTCTTTGAGTTTAATCCGGAGGTGCAGAAAGAGATTATTCATGTTGAAACCTTTAAGGAGCTTTTCCCGTATGCAAGAGCAACGGTTTCAACGGTAACAACAAGCGCAGGGGTTCCGCCGGTTATTCTGCCCGGCTTTGATATTGAATCGCAGAATATTTACAGATTCGGAAATAATTAAAAGGAGGATATAAAAATGGACATTCTTGACATCGCAATGAAAGGTATAATCGCAATAACCAGAAACTACGGCAAAAAGGTATATAAAAAGGACGGACCGGCTCCGGAAATCAAGCCTGCCGAAAATATTATAATAAACGGTGAGGGATTCAGAGCAGGTTTTTCAAGAGCCGAAATTATGCCGGACCTCAACAAGGATACAACCTACTGGATAGCGGGTCACGGCTCGGGTCACAAAATGGAGGGTACTCTTTCACCCGTTTATATCAGCGCCGTATGGCTTGACTGCGGCGGCGATGAGGGTATGCTCTGGCTTGGTGCGGATGTAGTCGGTATGACGAGAATCGAAGTCAACAAAATCCGTTCAATGATAATGGCTTCAAAGGTTATCAAGGGATGTAAGCTTATCAATTTCAGCGCAACCCACAGCCATTCCGGCATTGATACTCTCGGTTACTGGGGCAAGGCAAACGCAGTCAGCATTCCGTCAGACGGAAAAGACCCCGACTATATGGATATGCTCATGAAGAATGCCGTTAAGGTTGCGGAGGAAGCGTATCTGAACCGCAAGAGCGGTAAGCTCTTCAAGGGCAGAGTTGAGCTTCCCGGTTCGCTTACAACACGCAGAGGGTTCATTGATAAGCATGAAATTCTTTCAAGATTCCGTTTTGTTCCTGCTGACGGAAGCAACGAAATATGGATAATGAATTTCGGCGCACATCCAAATTCACTCGGCGGCGCAAACAGACTTTTAAGCGGCGAATATCCTTACTTTATGCGTGAGCAGATTAAGGAAGAATGCGGAGCCGATGTTCTGTTCGGAATCGGCGCAATCGGTGCAATGGATGCAACCGATTATGACAGCGAGGATAAGGTTAAGTGCATCAAAATGCAGGCAAAGGTGCTTGCAGACGGTGTTAAAACCATATCAAACGATACCGAATTAAAGCCCGAAATCAGCTTTATTCAGCAGCCGTTCTATCTTCCTGTCGGGAACTATGTTCTCACTCTGCTTGCCCTTCGCCACACAATGAGCTTCAAGGCTTACGCCTGCCCCGAAAGCGATACCGGCATAGCCATGGAAACCGAAATGACATTTATGCGTATCGGCGACCAGAAAATACTGCTCCTGCCCGGTGAAAACTTCGTTTCAACGGTTTACGGCTCATATATGTCTGCCGATGTTGCTCCCACGGGCAAGGGTCCCGAAATAAATCCCACTCCGCTTGCCGAGATAGCAGGGGATGACTCAATGATAGTTTTCGGCGTTTCAAACGATATGACCGGCTATGTTGTTCCTCCGAATGATTTCATTCTTAATCCCACTCAGCCATATCTTAACGGCGTTAAGGATAAGAACGGACTTAACCATTATCATGAAACAAATTCAATGGGCGAAGGCACTCAGAAAACCATTGCCGATGCATTTGCTTCGATAGTAAACAGACTTGCTTAATTTTACGGAAAAATATTCTTCGTGGGAGAAAATAAAACGCTCCGGTTTGCCCGTGGTGATTTACGGCATGGGCAACGGAGCTGATAAGGTGATTGACGAGCTTGAACGCCTTGATATTGAAATTAAAGGCGTTACCGCAAGCGATGATTTCGTGAGAGGTCAGAGCTTCCGGGGCTTCACGGTTAAAAAGCTTTCCGAATTTGAAGGCGAATTTATAATTGCCGTGGCGTTTGCATCGTGTTTGCCGGATGTTATGAATCATATATTTTCTCTCACGGAAAAATACAGAGTGCTTGTTCCGGTTGTGCCCGTTTACGGAAACGCCGTTTTCAACAGAGCTTTTGTTGAAGAACATGAAACGGAGCTTGAAAAAGCATATTCGCTTTTTTCGGATAATTCGAAAAAGATTTTTGAAGGCTGCGTTGATTTCATGTTCGGCGGTGAGCTTGAAAAGCTTCGGGCAATAACAACCGAAAAGGACGAAGCTTTTGAAAACATATTAAAGCTCGGCGAAAATGAAGATTATCTTGACCTCGGAGCTTATAAGGGTGATACCATTGAAGAATTTCTGCATTATTCGGGCGGAAAATATTCTTCGATAACCGCCCTTGAACCCGATGCAAAAACATTTAAAAAGCTTTGTGCCAATACGGAAAGGCTTGAAAGCTTTACGGCAATAAATAAGGCGGTTTATTCGAATTCGGACGGAATATTTTTTGATTCCGCCGCCGGAAGACAGTCTTCCGTTTCGGCAAAAGGAAAATTTATTCCGAGTGTTTCGGTTGATGATTTATGCCGTAAATTCAGTTATATTAAAGCGGATGTTGAGGGCTCGGAGCGTGAAGCAATTCTCGGGGCTGAAAAAACGCTTTCCGAATACCGCCCCAAGCTCAATATCGCACTTTATCACCGAAGCGAGGATATCTTTTTTCTTCCGCTTCTCATACACGGCATTAACTCCGATTACCGTTTTGAGCTTCGCCGGCATCCTTATATCCCTTGCTGGGATATGAACCTTTATTGCATATAAATAAACGGGCTTGCATTTTGCAAACCCGTTTTTGCGTAATTGCTGATTTAAATTTAAAAGTTGTCCGACTCAATATAATCTACTCCGAGTGATTGACAGTAGGCAAGTGCTTCGGGCGTGTTTGCAGTCCAGAGTGCCACCTGAAGACCTCTTGAATGAAACTGTTCAATCATTTCTCCGGTAATTACATTATAATCTGCATCAAGGTGGAAACCGTATTCAAAGCATCTTTCATATCCCGTTTCGCTTCTGCCGTATGTAAGCATCAGAGGAAGCCCGGGGAAAAGCTCGTGAGCTTTAATAAGATTATCAAATTCAAACGACTGCATAATGCACTTTGAAAGGTCGTAGGTTTTATCGCAGATTGTGAATATCTCTTTTACCTGTTCTTCGCTGAAATTGCCCTTTAACTCGATGAAGCAAATCATATTGTTTTGCTTCATTATTTCAAGATAACGCACAAGAGTGCAGAGATAAACTCTGTCATTTGTTTTGTTGT
>JAZQON010000049.1:0-30018 GCA_045627825.1 Acutalibacteraceae bacterium | reverse complement strand
ATATTTCGCTTTTTTAATATATATATTGCATTATCGAAAAGGTTGTTGTATAATAATTATAATATCCGTTCGTGGCGCAGCTGGATAACGCAGCGGATTCCGATTCCGAAGAGCGGGGGTTCGAATCCCCCCGAGCGGGCCAGAAAAAAGCACTTCGCAAGGAGTGCTTTTTTCAATGAAGCCGCCCGCAAGCGGGCTAATGAAGGAACGAAGACACTCTGCTAATGAAGAAATGAAAATGAGAAAACGGGAGAAGTGTGGGCGACTTCGCTTCATTAGTGAGCGAAGCGAATGTCTTCATTTTGCTTCATTAGTGGACGAAGCCCGTCTTCATTGACTTTTGATTAAAATTAAGATATAATTGAATTGAAAGAGAATGAGCATAGCGGTTTTTATTTTAAAAATGTACTGCTTGGTGGCTTTCGCTCTCTTTTGTCTATCATCGGATTGTTTGGGAGGTAATTCTTTGAAACTGAGTATATATAAAAAAATATGTGCGGTTTTACTGCTTTCGTTGATATTTATTCTGAGCTTTTTCGGCTGTGCTCCGGTGGAAGAAAATGAAAAAGTGAATAATACCGTTACGGTTTATGAATCTGTTGAACAGCTTAAGGGTAAGCGCATAGGAGTTCAGACCGGAACGGTATTCGGAGATATTGCAAAAGAAAAAATACCCGATTGCAGTATTGAATATTTCAATCAGAATACCGACCTTGTTGTTGCTCTGAATGCGGATAAGATTGATGCATATGTGTTGGATTTGCCGGTTGCAAAGCTGATAATCGGAACGCATCCGAATCAGCGCATTCTTTCCGTTTTGAACGATGACTGCTATGGATATATGTTTAATAAGTCCGATAAAGGCGTACTGTGCGGACAGATAAACGAATTCCTTAAAAAAATAAATTCCGAGGGCGTTCTTGACGAGATTGCGGATGTTTGGTTCGGTAACGATGAAACTCAGAAAAATGTAAGAATTGATGATTTGACTGCCGAAAACGGTGTTCTCAAATTAGCTGTATGCTGTGAAATCGGAGAGCCGTTTATATATATCAAAAACGGTTCATATGCAGGCTATGATGTTGATGTTGCGGTAAGATTTTGCCGTGAATACGGTTACGGAATACAGATTGATGATTATTCATTTTCGGGAATGCTTTCCGCAGTTGCATCGGGTAAGGCGGATTTTGCAGGTTCCTGCATAAGCATTACCGATGAACGCAAGGAATCCTATGATTTTTCAGAGCCGAATTATATCGGCGGCGGTGTGGCTGTGGTTAAGGATAATAATTCATATATCCACACTCCCGATGAGCTCAAGGGTAAAGTTATAGGCGTTGTAACGGGTTCAAGGTTTGATATGGTTGCCCGTGAGCAGATTCCCGAATGTCGGATTGAATACTATAATTCAAATTCCGACCTTGTTGCCGCTTTGGAAAGCAAAAAGATAGATGCTTATATTGCCGACCAGCCCATTGCAAGACTTCTTGTTAAGCAGATGCCCAACCAATATATTTATTCGCTTCTTCAAAGAGCGTCATACGGCTTTATGTTTCCGAAGGAGAATAAAAATCTTTGCAAAAAGTTTGACAGTTACCTGAATGAAATAAAAAATGACGGAACATTAAAGGAAATTGACGATAAATGGTTCGGCGATGACGAAAGACAAAAGGTTATTGACACAAGCGACCTCACGGCTGAAAACGGAGTGCTTGAGCTTGCAATTTCAACCGATGTGGGCGCACCGTTCAGTTATGTCAAGAACGAAAAATTTGTCGGCTATGATGTTGATGTTGCGGTGGGATTCTGCCGCAAATACGGTTACGGGATAAACATAACCAATTATAATATTGCGGGTCTGCTGGCGGCGATTACAACGGGTAAATGCGATTTCGGAGCATCCTGTGCGGAAATCACCGCAGAACGCAAGCAGTCGATGGATTTCTCAAATCCCGATTATGAGGGCGGAGTTGTTATTGTTGCGGCTTCCGACGAAAATCAGGCCGGAGGTTTGTTTTCGCCGATTAAAGACAGCTTCAATAAAACATTTATAAGAGAAAACCGTTGGAGACTTTTTGTAAAGGGCATTTCCGTTACGATGATTATAACACTGCTTTCGGTTATATTCGGAACCGTTTTCGGCTTTTTGGCTTATATGATATACCGTAAGAATATAAAGCCCGTTAATATTATTTTCAATGTAACATCTGACATAATCGGCAAAACTCCGGTTGTTGTTATTCTGATGATACTTTATTATATCATATTCGGCAAATCATCCTTAAGTGCAATGTGGGTATCGGTTATCGGTTTTACGATGATATTTACGGCAAATGTTCATTCACAGCTCAGTGTCGGGGTCAGTGCGGTTGACGGAGGTCAGATGGAAGCTTCACTTGCACTCGGCTACACCGAAACGAGAGCATTTATACAGATGATACTTCCTCAGGCGATGAAATATTCAATTCCGGGCTACAAGAACGATATTGTTTCGCTCCTTAAAGGAACAGCGGTTGTCGGCTATGTTGCGGTTCAGGATTTGACAAAGGTCAGCGATATAGTGAGAAGCAGTACATATGAAGCGTTCTTCCCGTTGATTTCAAGTGCGATAATATATTTTGCCATAGCGTGGCTGCTTGTTCTGCTTGTTAAACGCATTGAAATTTCGCTTGAGCCGAAGCGCAGAAAGAAAGAAAAAATTCTCAAAGGGGTGAAAACGAAATGATAACCATCAGACATCTGAGAAAAGCATATCCTAATGCCGTGCCGCTTAAGGATGTTAATGTTACGATAAATGACGGCGATATTATTTCGGTTATAGGTCCCTCGGGAACCGGAAAATCCACTCTGCTTCGTTGTATCAACCTGCTTGAAACACCCACATCGGGAGAGATTATAGTTGACGGAAAAAACATTCTCGAAAAGGGCTGCAAGATAAACGAGGTTCGCAAGAAAATGGGAATGGTTTTCCAATCCTTCAATCTTTTCGGACATCTTACGGTGCTTGAAAATGTTATGATTCCCCCGATAAATTTGCTCGGAATGAGCAGGCAGGAAGCATATGATAACGCCATGGAACTGCTGAAAAAGGTCGGCATGGACGGCAGGGCGATGAACTATCCCGATATGCTTTCGGGTGGTCAGAAACAGCGTGTTGCTATTGCGAGAACGCTTTCAATGAATCCTGATATCATTCTGTTTGATGAGCCCACAAGCGCACTTGATCCGACAATGGTGGGAGAGGTGCAGTCTGTAATCAGAGAGCTTGCCACAACCGGCAAAACGATGATGATTGTTACTCATGAAATGAAATTTGCCCGTGAAATATGCAACCGTGTATTTTATATGGACCGTGGCGGAATATATGAGGACGGCACACCCGAGCAGATTTTTGAAAATCCGATAGGGGAGTGCACTCGCCGTTTTATTCATCAGCTTAAGGTTTTTGAAACGAGCATCAATTCGCACGATTTTGATTTTGTTGGCGTTGTTACGGAGCTTGACGGCTACGGCTATAAGAACGGTGTATCCGCAAAGACGGTTTACAGAATACATTCGCTTTTCGAAGAAGTTTGCCGTCAGATACTTTTGCCGAGGTTGGCAGAGCCGAATATAAATTTTGCTGTTGAATACGATGAAAAATCCGAAAAAGCAACGGTGGTTATATCGTATAACGGAGAACCGTTCAGAATTGAAGATACGGATAATGTTTATGCGCTTGCAATTGTTAAAAACAATGCAGAAAGCATTGAATATTCCGAATCAGAAAATATGAACACGGTCAGAATTACCGTTCAGTAAAGGAAAGTGAGATTATTTGAGCTATATCGGCGAAATGAGAAAGTATGTGGGTCATACGCCGCTTATGTCAACCGCCGTGTGCGGAATAATTTTCGACCGTGAAAAAGGAATACTCTTTGAAAAACGGAGCGACAACGGAATGTGGTGTATTCCCGGGGGAGCGATTGAACTCGGGGAAAGCCTTGAGGAAGCGCTCAAAAGGGAAATAAAAGAGGAAACCGGTCTTGATATCTCCGAGCCGAAGCTCTTTGATGTTAAGGCAAGCGTTCATATGATATATCCTAATAAGGATGAGGTTTATTATACAGATGTGGTATATATAATCGAAAAATTCAGCGGCATGCAGTCTCACGATGATGAAAGCACGGAGCTCAGGTGGTTTGAAACTGACCGACTGCCCGATAACATTCTGCCGCAGAATATCGAATATCTGAATAATTTTTTGAAAGATAGAAAAAATACGGACAGTCCGCAATGAACTGTCCGCTTTTTCATATCATAATTTCGAAGTTCGTATTATCAAATCTTGAAAAAAGGTTGTGGAAAAATGTGATTAGCTTTTGAAAAATGTTTCCGTCGGCGGTGCAGGTGAATTCAACCGCAAGAAATTCATATCCGGATTCATCGGTAACAAGCTGAAAATTGAGTATCTCTCCGCCTTTTACCGAAACCGACATATTATCCGAAAATTCATATCCGCTTCTTGCTTCAAGGTAAACCGCAACAGCGTACTGATTGCCGGCATACATTTTCTCGGTGTGCTTATCTGTATTATATTCATAGAAAAGGGTGTTATATTCGGGGCTTGAATAAAATCTGTCAAGGGTTATGCCGTAGCTTTCGATTTTAACAAGCTTTTCGGGTTCGTTGAATTTTGCACCGTGCTTTGCGTTTACCGAAATCGAAGCTTCGGTAAGTGTGATTACTTCTGCATTTTCATCCGCATATGCGGGAAAAGCCGAAAGAAGCAGAATTACGAACACTGACAAAAGCGCCGAAATTTTCTTCATATGAAATTCTCCTTATGAAAAATATTAGTGAACCAATTCCTCTGTGCTTTCTTCAATCGTTTCCATTTCTTTTGCCTGAGTTGCTTGGGCATTAACCGATTCCGGCGTATGGAATGTGGGAACAACACTCATAAGAGCGTTTCTGACTTCATCATCCGAATCTGTTCCGACTGCCGCTCTGAGAATATCGAGCTTCTGTTCAAGCTCGGAAACCGTTATCGGGCAGTCACGCTCAATGAAAATAAGCTCATTATCGGTTTTGTCAAGTTCTTCGGTTTTAACCAGCAGTTCCTCATAGAGTTTTTCGCCCGGTCTTAAGCCGGTTTCGATTATCTTGATATCTTTGTCGGGTTCCATGCCGGAAAGTCTTATCATGTTTACGGCAAGGTCAAGTATTTTAACGGGATTACCCATGTCAAGTACGAAAAGCTCGCCGTTTTCCGCCATTGCGCCCGAGGTCAAAACAAGCTGAGATGCTTCCGGGATAGTCATAAAGTATCTGATTATTCTTTTATCGGTGAGCGTAACCGGTCCGCCGTGGGCAATCTGTTTTTTGAAAAGCGGAATTACCGAGCCTGCCGAGCCGAGAACATTTCCGAAACGGGTTGCGCTGAAGGTGGTTGCACCGCCGATTGCGGAATGCGCCTGAACAATCATTTCACACATACGCTTGGTTGCACCCATAACATTTGTGGGGTTAACCGCCTTATCCGTGCTGACCATTATCATTCGTTCAACGCCGTATTTCTCGCTGAGCTCAACAGTGTTAAGAGTGCCGAACACATTGTTTTCAACCGCCTCTATGCAGTTCTTTTCCATAAGGGGAACATGCTTATGAGCTGCGGCGTTGAGTACTATCTGAGGACGATATTCATCAAACACTCTTTCAAGGCCTTTTCTGTTGGCAACGGAGACAATTTCAACCTTGACATCAAATTCATTATTATATGCAATGCGAAGCTCTTGTTGAATATCATAAGCTCCGTTTTCATATATATCAAGAATTATCAGCTGTTTCGGGTTCATTTTGGCTATCTGACGGCAAAGCTCACTGCCGATTGAACCGCCGCCGCCCGTGATAAGAATAACCTTATCATTATAATATGCTCGTGTTTTATCGTTGATAACATTAAGAGGTTTTCTGAAAAGAAGCTCTTCGGGGTCGAATTCACGCAGATGCCTTTTTTTGTTTCCGGCGTTTTCAACCGTCGGAAAATCATATACTTTTATTTTATATCCTGCGGATGTATAGAAATCATAAAGCTCTTTGCGCTTTTCCGCATCGGCTGAAGGAATTGTAAATATAACCTCCTGCACACCCAAAGCTTCAAGGTCGGCAAGCGTTGACGGGCTTTCCGGCAGTATGGGCAGATTCTGAATTTCTCTGCCTATCTTGCTTTTGCTGTTATCAACAAAGCACACCGGAATATAAGATGAAACATTGCTCATAAGGAGCTCTTCCGCAAGACCGATACCGATATTTCCGGCACCTATTAAGGCAACCTTTATTTTGTGCTTATCGGGAACGGTAATAGGTTTTATCGTGCCGGCAGAAAAGGAGGAAAGAAGGAATCTGAGTATTCTTCCACGAATACCGGGCTGATTGCCGAACTTGTATGCGTATCTGTAAATCATACGAATGGCAAGCGCAAACAACAGATTGAGACAAAAGAGAGAAAGACAGCGTGAGAATGTCATCTTATTGCTCATATCGACCAAAAAGAATTCAACGACATAATATAAAATGAATGCACAGCCGTCTGCCGTGAGAAGCTTTATGTAGGACTGTATTCCGCCGTAACGCCAGACCTGATTATAAATTTTGAATGCAAACCGGAATGCAAATATACAGCAGGCGGCAAGCACGGACTGAACTATGACGGCATCAAACGGAAGCTTTTCGTTTCCACGGTAAAGCCCGAGAAGAGTTATGCATATTGCCGTAAACAGTGCAACATCGTATCCGAAGATGCTCCACCTGATACTCTCTTTACCTTTTATTTTTTTTCTTTTAAAATTCATAAAATATTCCTTTATTATTAATATTGTATTCATAGTATAACTGTTCATATGTGAACAGTCAATGAAAAAATAAAATAATATTTCCAAAATAAAAATTACTTCGACAAAATTTTCAAACATCATATTTCTTATTCGGAACATAAAATTTGATTTTTTTCGAAAAAAATACAAAAAAGTATTGACTGTGCACTTGTGAACAGTTATAATATAATTCAGGTGTTGCAGAATACTATTTCTGGATATCTGACCAATTTTGCACTAAAAGTGTATTGTCAGTCAGAGGTTTGCATGAAAAAATATCCGTTATTTACAAGTCAACAGCTTGCTTCGGCAACGGGCACAAGCCGTTCAAAAATACTCCGCATTGAAGATACGGGGCTGATAGCTCCCGATAACCGGGACGGTTCGGCTTATGCAAGGCATTATGATATTTATACTGCCGTTAAGCTTTTCGGTATTCTGAACTATCATAATCTCGGTTTTACAAGGAAGCAGACTGTTAAGCATTTTGATGAAAACGAAGATTATTCCGAAGCCATAGCCGTGCTTGAAAATAAAATAAAGGTTATGAATGATGTTCTTTATTCGCTGAAAATCCGCACCGGAAAAGAAATGCACAATGTTATCCGGGAAGAAAGCGACATTGATTCATACTATTATATAAAGCAGGCAGGCGGCAGTAACCTCGGCGAAATATGGGATGATATTCTTACTGTGCTTTCCGAGGCGATGCTTCACGGATATGAAATCCGCTATGAGAGACCGATTTCGGTTAAGGCGGAATTCAGTTCAAGTAATAAATGCAGATACTTCGTGTGTATCCCGATAGCAGATAATTCAGCTGACGGCGACACGGTTCTTTTTGAAGCATCGGATAAGGTGTTTATGACATGGTTCGGAAGCTTCAATGAGCCCGGAAAGGCTTTCGGGGAGCTAAAAAAATACGCATCGGACAGAAATTTAAAATATGATAATTCATTGACGGTGGATATACTCACAATGCCGTATGAAAAAGAAAAATTCGATTCGGATGAATTGGTTTATAAAATTTCGCTGTCTGTAAATAAATGATAAAATTGAAGGAGATATTTGTTATGAAAAAAATTCTTTCACTTTTCTTCGCATTAGTTACCGTATGTGTGATGTTTATGTTCGTTTCAACATCCGCATCGGCAGAAATCAGCCCCACAGCCGAAACATTTACTCATCATGAGCACGGCAAAGAAACAACGACTTATGTCAGATATGTTACAAGGCCGAAAAAGAATACAACAAGACCCGGCGGAACCGTAACACATCCTTACAGAAGAGATGAAAGCACAACTAAGAATGTTCCCGGCGGAAAAGTAACCACAACCCGTAAAAAGGCTACAACAAATCCGTTCATTGAGTATGTTACCGATGAAGACGGCAGCACCGTTACCGATGTAAACGGAAAAGTTGTTACAAAGAAACCGAATGTTACTTCGGACACATCAAATGAATCTCCCAACACGGCGGCATCGGGTTCGGTAAAGAGCCTTGTACTTTCAATTACCGCAATTTCGGTAATTGCCGTTGTTTCTCTCAAAAAGAAAAAAGAAATTTCCGAATAAGCTGTAACAAAAGGGCCTTGATAATAAAGGTCCTTTTGGCAGTTATGGGTGAATTGCGATGAAGCACATACCGATAAAAATTTTATGTTTTTTGATTGCCGTTTTGCTCGTTTTTCTGAGCGGATGCGGCATAAATGATGATGAAATATCAACGACAAATTCTTCCGTTGAATATACCGTTTTGCCTGAGCCGACCTCAGGTCTTCCGTCCGGCGATGAAAACGAAGATAAGAAATCGGTTTATGCGGAGCCCGTTGATTTTGCAAAGTATAAAGAATATAATCCCGAGGTTTATGCGTTTATTCATATCCCCGGAACAAATATTGATTATCCGATTGTGCAAAGCACAAAAGACGATAATTATTATTTGAAACACGATTATAAAAAGAGCTATACTTACAAGGGAAGCATATTCACGCAGTCGATAAACTCGGTTGATTTCAGTGACCCGATTACCCTTATTTACGGTCATAACACCGACAAGGGAGATATGTTCAGCGAGCTTTTGTATTTCAGAGATAAAAAATTCTTTGATGAAAACGACCTGATTTATATCTATCTTCCCGGTCATATTCTTGTTTACCGTATTATTTCGGCTCACGCATATGACAAGCGCCACATAATGAATTCCTATGATTTCGGTGACAGAAATACTCTCCTTGATTTTCAGCAGACGCTTCTTAATCCCGCATCGCTTGAAAGCAATGTAAGGCACGGTATTGCGCTTGATGAAGACAGCAAAATTATAGTTCTTTCAACCTGCATCGAAGCGAAAAGTACCGCTGCGGCAAGATTCCTTGTGAACGGAGTACTGATAAAAGATGTCATTGCACGGTAGATACAGCGAATACCCGAGAGAATTCCGTAAAAATAATATCCGTAAGGATAAAGAGCTCAGAATACGCAGAAAGAAAAAAAGAAGAAAAATAGCGATAACCGTTATTTCGATTCTGTTGGTTTTGCTTATATCGGCAGGCTCGTTTATTGCATATAAATGGAAAAAGGGCAGAGATTTGCTTTTTGAAAATACCGTTTCGATTGATTCGGAAAACATTGATAAGGCTTTTTCGGACGAAAAGTATAAGCCGGTGCTCAGTGATTTCGGTTCAACAATCGAATATAACGGAAAAACTTATAAATATAACCCCAATGTTGTTTCGGTTGCTTTTATCGGAATTGATAAATCCGAATTCGGACTTAGAGGTGAAGCGGTCGGAACCGGCGGTCAGGCTGATGTTATTGTTGTTGCCGCTTATGATACCGTTGCGGAAATTGTTAAATTCCTTGTTGTTCCGAGAGACCTTATGGTTGATGTTAACCTTTATGACATTGAGGGCGGTTATGTCGGCGTTAAAAATACGCAGATATGTCTTTCATATGCTTACGGTGACGGAAAGGATTTAAGCTGCCGTAATGTTATTGACAGCATCGGCAGAGTGATGTTCAATATTCCGATTAAGTATTATGTTTCGATGCAGCTTGACGGAATAAGCAGTCTGAATGATGCGGTCGGCGGTGTGACGCTCAAAAGCATTGAAACATTTGAAGATTTCGAAAAAGGGAAAACCTATACTCTTTGGGGCAGAAATGCCGAAGCTTATGTAAGAAGCAGAAATATTGAGCTTCTCGATTCGGACAGTTACAGGCGTGCACGCCAAAAGCAGTATTTCAAAGCGTTTGCGGATAAGATTATTTCAAACACCAAAAGTGATATTACATTCTTGGGAAAATTCTATAAAGAAGCAAGCAAATATACCGTTACAAACATTTCATCCGATGAAGCAGTTTATCTTGCTTCTTTGGCAATAACAAGTAACATTGCACTTGACGATTTCACAACGGTACCCGGAGATTATTTCAAAGGGGAACAATACGCCGAATTTCAGGCGGATTATGCCGCTTTGTTTGAAACCGTGCTTGATATTTATTATACAGAACAATAGTCGGAGGATTTATGAGGGTCAGATTTAAAAAAGCGTTATCTGTTTTACTTGCTGTGATGACGGCTTTAGGTTCATTTGTATGTATATCCGCATTTGCGGCAACATTCAGAGATAATTCACATTTTAAGCTCGTTGAGCCGGATAAGCTCGTTGAGATGTATGAATCGGATGAAAAATTCATCGCCTTTATTGACGGCTTTGACAGCATATCGTATTCTGTCGGAGAAGAGGTGCTGTCAACATGGATGGATGAAAAGGGTCAGGATATATACGCAATGGGCGTAGACCCTGATGGTGACGGACTGGAAATTCCGGATTTCGTTTTTGATGCTCTCGGAGACGGTTTCCTTTATTTTCCGTTTGTGTTGTTTGTCGATAAGAAAGATATAAATATTTTCACCGGAAGTGTTGACGGTTCTTTCGATTACGATGCAGTCACAAAAGCGTATAACGATTTCTATCCCAAGGAAGAAAAGGTTACTACCGGAATTTCAATCAGAAACGCTCCCAATAAGCTTCTGTTCCTGCCCGGAGATAAATTTGATATGACGGGTCTGGCTCTTAACCTTGAATATTCCGACGGAACACATGACCCGATTTATTCCGGATTTACCGCATCCGAGATTGATATGGAAACCGAGGGCTATAAAACCGTTAAGATAACCTACGGTGAATATGTGACGGCATATCAGATAAATGTTTCAAATATGCAGGATTATACGCTGTCTTTCAAATTTAACCAGGAAGACGCACGCTCAATGCTTAAGAATATAAATAAGCTCAGAACAGATTCTCCGTGGTATTGGAATGAAGATGACAAAACCAAAACTTATCCGGAGATTTCCGGCGTTGCGTATAACTATGAGCTTGAGCAGGCCGCTATGCAGCGTGCGGTTGAGCTGATAGTTGCTTATTCGCACACCAGACCAAACGGTCAGAGATACAGCTCGGTGCTTTCAACAACGCACGGTACAATAGACGAAAACATCGCATACGGCTATCAGAGTGCCGAGGATATGTTCAGGGGCTGGGAACAAGCGGATAAAAATTATGAGGGTCAGGGACACCGAAGAAATATGCTTGACCCGGATGTTGTTTCCGTAGGCATTGCCTGCGCAATATATAAAGACCCGGATACCGAAACGGAAGTTAAATTCTGGGTTCAGCTTTTCTCATCCGAAAAGAGCAATATGGAGCAGACAACGGTTCCCACGGGTGAGTGCACAGGCGATATAACAATTTTAAACACTACAATACTTGATGTGGACGAAAGCCTTTCTGTTGAAAGCTATGACTTTGAAATAGAGGAAAGCGCAGAGCTTCCGCAGGTAACGGCTGAAATAAAGGTTAACCAGGCAAAAGAATTTTCTTATGACTTTACATATAATGTTATCCCGAAATGCACATGGCAGAGCGAAAATTCCGATGTTGCCAAAATTGAAAGCGGAAAAGTAATCGCAGGTTTACCCGGCACAACAAATATTTACACAACAATAGGCACCAAAAAAATATTTGTTCCCGTTAGTGTAAAAACTCCCGAGGGAGATAAGGTTGAATATACTCCGAGCGTTGAAAAAATAGAGTTCAATATCGGTGACAGCGTTCTGCTTCCGACGGTATCTGCCGAGATAACCCATTCATCGGGAGAAACGGAGACTCAGAATCCGGTATGCACATGGGAGACAGCAAACGATAAAATCGCAAAGATTGACGGCGGTAAGGTCTGCGGAGTTGCCGCAGGAGAAACGGAAATTTTCACAAGTATAGACAGCAGTAAGATTTCGGTTCCGGTTAAGGTTTCTGATTATATAACGCAGTCGAATATCGGTTGCGGAGTGACAAAGGCGGAAATTGATTTATCAAAGGAATATACGCTTCCGACGGTTACGCAGGAAAACACCTATGCTTCGGGCAAAACCGAAACAGCATATCCGGAATGTGTATGGTCAAGCGAGAATACCGAAATTGCGAAAATAATCGAAAACAAAAAAATATCGGCTGTCGGTATCGGAAATACGGTTGTAAAAACGACGGTTGACGGCAAGAATATTGAGATAGCTGTTACGGTTAATGATTATATTTCCAAATCGGAAATAAGCTGTGGAATAAGCAAAGCAGAGGTAAAAGTCGGTTCGCAATATACACTTCCGAAAGTTTCGCAGAAAAATACCTATGCTTCCGGCAAAACCGAAACAGTATATCCGGAATGCGTATGGTCAAGCAACAATGCAAAAATTGCATCAATAGTTGAAAACAAATATATTTCGGGTATCAGCATCGGAAATACCGTTGTGAAAACAACGGTTTCAGGTAAGAGCCTTGAAATAAGCGTTGCGGTTTCCGGAAATGAATCCGTAAAAATTTCAATCGGCGGTTTAACTGCCGGAGAAACCAAAACCGTTAATACTGATTTCAAACCTACCGTAACATTCAAGGCAAAGCTTGAATCCGTTCCCGAAGGTGCGGTGGTTCATTGGTACACCGGCGGAAGGGATACCGGGAAGACGGGAAATGAATTTGTTCTTTCGGCGGTTCAGAACGAAACGGCAGTTCAGGCAAAGCTCTTTGTCGGCAGTAATGCGATTTCGGAGTCCGGAATTGTTACTATAAAGCCCAACACCGGTTTCTTTGCAAAATTAATAGCATTTTTCAGAGGACTTTTCGGTTCTCTGCCTAAAATAGACATTTAAAAAGGAGAGTCAAAATATGAAAAAATTTTTATCGGTTATTCTGGCTGTCGCAATGGTGTTTTCGTTTGTGCAGATATTCGCTGTGGCATCGGAAACAAGTGAGGCATTAAGCAACGGCGGCATTTCAATCAGCATTGAAACCGACAAATCCGCTTACGGCATTCTTGATACGGCAAATATCACTGTTAATGTAACAAACAACAGCGGCGTTGACCTTCAGAATGTCGGCGTTTATGTAAGCTCGGATGATTATACTCTTAAAGACGGAACGGTTAAGCTTAAAAACGATGTTCTTAAAAAAGGCAATTCGGTTGAACCTCTTAAATTCAGCGCTTATGTAAACAGAAAAGCCGATGGTGTTGATATCTTCGGGAAAATCCTTCTTTTCTTCAAGGATATTTTTACTTCCTCAAAGAAATTCAATACCGTTGTTACCAAGGGATTTAAATATACCGAAGAAACTTTTTCCGTTACTCACGGCAAATATGCTCCCGAATTTACGGTTACCGTTGTTTATGATTTGTCTTCCGAAGACGGCTATGTTAAAATAGGCTCTTATCCTTCATCAAAGGTTACGGACAGTTCTCTTCTTGAAAATCTCAACAGACTTTCACTTGATTGGAAGAGTTATGGCTATTACAGCGGAACCGGAATAAATAATGACGGAAAAATGGTTCCTGCAGACTTTATGAAATATGCCGATGTAAGCTACAACGGCGCAAAATACAGAGCCGTTAAGTTTACTGCATACAGAACCTTCTCAACCTGTTATCCCGCAACAAGCGATGCCGGTCAGTCCGGTCAGGATAACAACGGTTACAAGATAAACACAACTTACTGGTTTAAGTATGAGCCGCTTGAATGGAAGAGACTTGATGCAAGCAGCGGACTTGTTATGTGCACAACGATTATTGATGCTCAGCCGTTCAACAGCTTCATTATCGAAAATGCAAAGACTTATTACGGCAGTGCAGAAGAAGAATATTATGTAAACAATTATAACGAGAGCCAAATCCGTAAATGGCTCAACGATGATTTCTATAACACCGCATTCAGCACAGATGAAAAGAGTAAAATCAATTCCGTAACTTATTCAACGGACTGCATCGGCACTGTATTCAACGGAAGCGGATACGAAGCATTCGACTGCGGCGATGTTACCGATAAGGTATTCCTGCTTTCATTTGCGGATGTAATCAATAAGGCTTACGGCTTTAACAGTGATTATCTTGAAAAAGACCCTGCAAAGAGAATGGGCGCAACGGATTACGCAAAGTGCCAGGGCGTATTCAATTATGCCGTTAAATCGGATGTGCTTAAGGGCTATGAAAATAATTATATATGGTGGACCCGTTCATCCTATGTAAATTCACGCTCGGTATGCACAATTCTCTATGACGGATACGGCAATATGTCGTATTCGGCAGATGATGCATTTATCGGAGTTGTTCCGGCAATGTGCATTAATTTCTGATTAAACTTCAATAGGCTTGTGACAGAGTGAAATGTCACAAGCCTATTTCTATGCGTAATTCGGAGCTTTGCATTAAAAAAGAGATGGCATGAACCATCTCTTTTTTTATACACTAATCGACTATAACATAATATGTTACTGTATAATTTTTCATATTTTGCTTATAGGTAACATAAATATAACTTTCGCCCCTGCTTCTGCCGGTTACGGTTCCTCTGTCATCAACTCCGGCAACGGACGGAGAAGAGCTTCTGAAAGATATTTCCGAATTGGTAGGCAGCTTTGAAACATCAATTGTTGTTGACTGTCTTACTGCAAGCCGTATGGTGGGATAAGGACTTTTGGTTGTTACTGGCTTTTGAGCTTTTGTAATTTTCGGCTCGGTAACTATCGGGTGTGTTGCGGGCGAATGAACTGATTGGGTTTGACTGCGAGTCGGAGTTAACGGATTTTGCGTGCCGACTTGAGAAGTGCTTGACGAAACAGCCGAAGCGGAAACATCATTCTTTTCTACAACCGAACCGCTAAATGTTTTGATTTTAGTTGTTTGTTCTTTAATCGGTTTTCCTTGAGATTCTTCGTAATTTTCGGAATGTGCCGATGTAGTGACCGGCTCTTTTTGCCTTTTTTCCGAAAGGAAGAAGCCGACACCTATACCTCCGACAAGAAGTATTGCGGCAATAAGGAATAACACCAAATTCCTCAACCTGAATATATTCATATTATCTCTCGCTTATTCAAAATTGCAAACATTTGCTTATTCATTTTAACATATACTATTTGAATTTACAAGTTTTTTCGTGAATTTTTTGAAAAATATTTTTAAATTAGAAAAATTTTGTTTGTAAAAAAGCTTTACTGTTCACCGGTGAACGAGTATACTATATATTTTGTATTATTATAAATATATTATATAAATGGAGTTAAAAATGAAGATTTACAGAATTTGCATTATTCTTGTTTTTTCCATTACACTCGGTGTGTGCGCCGGATTGTATGTTCATCGCCGGCTGACAACGGATTATACCAGACCGAAAATTACTCTTGCATCGGATACGATTTCAATAAAGGCTGACGGAGCCATGAGCGACGGACTTTTTGAAAAGGCTGAGTATTCCAAAATCCCGGCTTTATTTGAAGGCGTAACCGCCTACGACAAAAAAGACGGAGATTTAACGGATAAGATTTTTATTGAAGAATCCTCGAATTTTACCGAACCCGGAGCTTTCACGGTAACATATGCGGTGTGCGACGGTGACGGTTATATTGCAAGAGCAAAAAGAACGGTTAAAATTGAAAACTATTCTTCCCCGAAGTTTGAGCTTTATGATGATTTGTTGTTTTCAACCAAGGATTCAATTAAGCTCGGCAAGATAATCGGTGCAACGGATGTTATATCCGGCGACATCAGTTCGAGAGTTATCATTTCCGTTCCGGATTATACTTACGGAGATACCGGCGAATTCAAAGTTAATGTTAATGTTTCGAACTTAAAAGGCGATAATGTTTCGGCAGTTTTACCCATGGAAATAGATGATATTTCTATAACGGCGCCGAAAATAGAGCTTGATAAATATCTCATTTATCTTGAAAAGGGAAAGGCGTTTGACCCGAGACAGCATATTATTTCCGCAACGGATTTCAGAGGAAATGAAATAAACTCTGTTACATATACAACTAACCTTGACAAGAGAACAGAGGGAATTTACACCGTGGACTATTATGCAACCGATGATTCGGGAACAGAAGGACGAGCACAGCTTATTGTTATCGTTAAGGGTGACTGATTATGAATAAAAATAACGGATTACTGTCATTCTCTTTTGAATGGCACAGTGTATTAAGAGATTTGATTTATAACGCATGGACAATAGTTCTTGCATTCGGCATAGGAATAATGGGCGTTTATATCGTTCAGCGCACTCTTTATACGCCTATGTATCAGAGTACGACAACTTTGTGCGTTAACGCCAAGACCACAAGCAGTTCGCTTTATTCAAGTCTGTCGCAGTCTGAGGAAATGGCCGAAATACTGTCAAAGGTTATTGTTCAGCCGTCGGTTAAAGAAAATGCGGCGGAATATGCACATATGAAATTTGACGGAGAGGTAACGGCTTCTGTTGTAAAAAATACGAATTTTATAACTCTTACCGTTAAAGCCGATAATCCTCAGAAAGCATATAACCTGCTTACGGGCATACTGATGACCTATAACAATGTTTCGGATGAAATATTCAACAATGCGGTTATCAGGATTCTTTCGGCACCTACCTTTTCCGCATCCGATATAAATTCTCTTTCGAGCGTGTGGAGAACGAGAGCCGCTTTAATCCTTGCTTTTCTTGATGCTTGTGCAATTATATTCCTTTCAATTATCAGAGATACGGTCAAGAGCAAGAGCGGATTTGAGAAAAAGGTTGATGCAGAGCTTATAGGCGCAATTCCTCATGAAAACAAGATAAAAACCGTAAAGGATGTTTTTGTTAAGAACAGGAAGGGCTTGCTGATAAACGAAAGTCTGTTTACATCGCTTAAATTCAGCGAAAGCTATCATCAGCTTGCAGGAAGAATAAAATATCTTCACAACAAAAACGGAGATAAAATATTTGCGGTTACAAGCGTTATGGAGAATGAGGGGAAATCCACGGCGGTTTCAAATATTGCACTTTCCCTTGCAGGAAACGGATACAAGGTACTTGTTCTCGATTTTGACCAGAAAAAGCCGGCTCTTTATAAAATGTTCAAAAAGGATTTTGAAAAGGGAACGGAATTTGCCGATGTAATAACCGGCAAGGTTGCACCTCAGGATTACAAAATGAGGAGATACAGAAAAACGAATGTGTATTTTGCGGCAAATACAAAACCGCATCAGGAAGCGCAGAAATATCTTGAACGCAGAAATATAAACAATATATTGTCATATTACCGTGACAAATACGATTATATTTTCATTGATACCGCTCCGATGGTGTTTGATGCGGATGTAACCAACATCCTGCCGGTTGCCGACAAGTCAATTCTTGTTATCAGAACGGATGTTACGGATTCCGCTTCAATAAACGATGCCGTAAGAACAATCAATAATACCGGCGGAAGTCTTGCCGGATGTATTCTGAATGATGTTTATCCCGAATTTTCGCTGTTCGGTCAGGCAGGGGGAAGCGAAAGCGGAACCCATTACGGCTATGGCCACAGTTACGGAAGTTACGGCAAATACGGCAGATACGGCAAATACGGTAAATATTCATCATACGGAAAATACAACGCTTACAGACTGTCAGACGGCGAGGAAGATACCGATGCCGGGAAAGGAGATAAACAATGAGTGAATCAACATCTCCGGTAACTGCTTCGCAGGAAGTCAACGAAGAAAAAGAATTTACAATATATTTCAGTGATATATTTAAGGGCTTGTTCAAATTTTGGTGGGTATGTGCATTGCTTGCCGTCCTTTTCGGCGGATATATGTTTTACCGCTATAAAATCTGCTTTTCTCCGCAGTACACAACATCGGCAACATTTACCGTTGCAATCGGCAGCAGTGATGAAATAACCGGAGCATCGTCCTATGCTTTCTATTATAATTCCTCAACGGCAGGCAGGCTTGCAGACACATTTCCCGCACTTCTGAATACAAAGCTTATGCAAAATGCGATAAAAAATGAGCTTAAAGAAGGCGGAATGTCTGCCACGCTCTCAATGAGTGCCGTTTCGGGAACGAATATGTTTACGCTTAAGGCTGTAGGTCGTGACCCTCAGCTGACATATGATTCGCTTATGGCGGCGGTCAGATGTTACCCGTCGGTTGCAAAATATGTTGTCGGCGATATAGAAATCAGACTCATTACCGAGCCTGAAATCCCGTCATCACCGTCGAATACAAGCGAATATCTCCAGAAAACACTGATGGGTATGGCTGTGGGTATTGTTCTCGGACTTTGCTGGATACTTGTTTATGCGATATTCAGAAAGACCATACGCTCCGAAGGCGATGTTAAAGAGGTGCTTAAATCGGAGGTTCTCGGAATACTTCCGGTTGTTACATTTAAGAAATATAAGGAAGAAACAGACCATTCCGTGCTTATAACAAATCCTCTGATACAAAATCGGTATTCTGAGGAAATAAAGGTTACCCGTAATACTATTCTTCAAAAAGCCGAAGGGAAAAAGGTGCTTATGGTAACGAGTACCGCTCCCGGAGAGGGTAAAACAACAATCGCAACGAATCTTGCGATTTCAATTGCTCAGGCAGACAGAAAAGTGCTTATAATAGACGGCGATATGAGAAACCCGAGCGTATTTTATCAGCTTTACAAAGAGGAAGCTCCGCAGGCTAAAGGTAAGCTCTGGTCAATCGGCAGATATGAAAAAGGCGGCATTGATGTGCTTACATTCAATGTTCAGGCAAAAGATGTATTCAATATGATGCAGGCCGAAAGACTTGCGGAAATCATTGAGCCGCTCAAAGAGCAGTATGATACGATAATTATTGATACTCCTCCGTGCGGACTTATTTCCGATGCGCTTACATTTGCCCAGGTATCAGACGGTGCAATATTTGTTATTCTCCATGATACAATCCGTTCAACGAGAATACGCAATACCATTGATATGCTTAACTATACCGATGTTGAGCTTGTCGGTTGCATCATAAACGGTCTGTCATCCGGTATCGTTTCCGGCTACGGATATAATAAATATACTTACGGTAAATACGGCTACGGTTACGGCAAATACGGCTACAACAAGTACGGTTACGGTTACGGCTACGGATATGGCTACGGTTACGGAGAGCATAAAAGCTCTTCACACAAGCATTCCAAGAAAAAATAACCGATGAACAGTGAATTTAATTTTGCGGATGAAGATATATTCGGGCTGTTGAGCGAGTGCGGAACGATAACCCTGCTCGTGACCGGCTCGAGTATGCGTCCGCTTATCAGAGACAGAAAAGATTCGGTGCAGATTGAAAAATATGTTTCGCATACAGCGAAAGTCGGGGATATTGTGCTTTACAGATGTCCTGACGGCAAGCCGATTTTGCACCGTATAATCAAGAAAAACGCAGACCGGTATATAATCTGCGGAGACAGTCAGACAAGGCTTGAATATGTGTCCGACAGTCAGATTTGCGGAAAAGCCGTATCACTTATCCGAAACGGAAAGACGGTCAGCTTTTCATCAGCGCCGATGAAATGTTTTTTCTTATTATGGAAGCGCACACGAAAAATAAGACCTCTTATTATTAAAATTTATCATTGCATATCGCATCGGGGGAACTGAATTTTGAATCAGCTTTCGTTGCTCCTCGGAAGAACTGCAGGTCAGGTTATGCGGGGAGAAGAGTTACAACTGAATAACCCTGAGCGCATACGCTTGCTTGCCGTGGCGAACAGCCTCGGCATTATGCATTTATTGTATAACCGTCTCACGGAAACTCTCACGCCGGATATGGTGCCGGTTTCGCTTTTTAAGCAGGAAATGGAAACCGTTTTTCAAAACACGGCTCAGGCGGATATGTGGGTCAAAATGCAGAAAGCCTTTGAAGAAAACGGCGTTGATATTCTTATGCTTAAGGGAATACAGCTTCGAAATCTGTATCCCGACCCCGAAAGCAGGGAAATGTGCGATATTGACCTTTTATACCGTTACGGTCAAAAAAGAAAAGTTAAAAAGGTGATGGAAAAGCTTGGATTTAAGCTTGCATTGATGGATTCACACCATATGAGCTATTTTGACGGACGGGTTACCGTTGAGCTTCATCACACAATATGCAATGCCGATAACTATAATAATCCGTTTTTCAGAGGCTTGTTTGAGCGCTCGGAGCAGGTTGACGGTATGAAGCATATATACAAAATGCGTCCAGATGACTTGTATATCGGTACGGTTTTGCATATACACCGTCACATATGTGAAAGCGAATACAGCTTAAAGCGGCTTTGCGATATTTTTATTTTGAAGCAGCAATGCGATATTGACAGTAAAAACATAAAAAAGCAGCTTACATCTCTGAATATTTCGGAACTTGCGGGCTGGCTGAATAAGGCTTGTGAGCTTATTTTTGAAAACAAAGAATCAGATGCCGAAACGCAGGAATTTGCCGATGCCTTTTTCGGAATAATTCCCGCAAAAAACGAAATTGCCGATGAGGTTAAGAAATCAAGCTTCAATAAAATCAAATACTTTTTGTCAGAGCTTTTTCCGCGTCCTGCAAAGATATATGTTACTTTTCCGTGGGTTCTTTATCACAGATGGCTATTGCCTGCGGGTTACATAGTCAGAATTTTTCAAGGTTTGGGAAAGAGAAAAAAATATGCTGAAACAAAGCTGAAGAATGCCGAAAAAGAAATAAGAAAGGGAGAATCGGAATTCGCCCGTAAATTCGGGATAGAGCCGTAAAACGGTATGGTTGATATACATTGTCATATAATTTACGGCGTGGATGACGGTTCACCGAGCTTATCCGTATCGGCGAAAATGGCTAAAATGGCGGCAGACAGTGGCGTGACAGATATAATTGCAACGCCGCACTGCAATGTGCCGGATTCATACGGAAATTACTGGAATGATGACCTTGATATGCGGCTTAACGAGGTTGAGGAAATTGTTAAGGAATACGGAATACCCGTTAATATTCACAGAGGGCAGGAGGTTTTCTGCAATTCGAGAACGGTCGGACTTATCCGTTCCGGATATCTGATAACCCTTAATGATACAGGTTATCTGCTTACGGAATTTGCTTTTAACGAGCAGGCGGTTTCGGCATTTGAAAAGGCTGAAATGCTTGTGGCAGAGGGCTTTAAGCCGATAATCGCACATCCCGAAAGATACGGATTTGTTGCAGAAGATGCGGAAGCGGCAGTAATTCTTAAGAATATCGGGTGCAGATTGCAGGTTAATAAGGGTAGCATAACCGGAAGATTCGGCAGAGAAATCAGAGATACCGCTGAAATGCTTCTTGAAAATCGGCTTGCAGATGTTGTGGCGAGCGATGCTCACAGCGCATTTATGCGCACTCCCGAGCTCAGAGAAGCTTATGATATAGTCAAAAGCAAATATTCCGCCGATTATGCGGAACTTCTTTTTACCGAAAATCCCACGCTTATTCTCAACGGAAAAGATTTATAAAAGGAAACGGATATGAAAAAATTAAAGCATTATTTTGAGCTTTTCGGCGATATGCTGAAAGAGTGGAAGTGGATACTGAAATATTCGGCAAAGTATAAATTTGTCATATTTCTTTATATCATAATCAGCATTGTCGGAATGGCGATGTCGCTCGGCTCAACGGTTGCCACTAAATATCTGATTGATGCGGTTGTGTCGAAATATGACGATACCATATTCAAATATGCCGCACTCGTTATCGGACTTTCGGTTTTCAATATGATTTTCAGGTCGGCGGCTTCGTGGATAACCGCAAAGGTCGGTACGAAAACGAATAACGAAATGCGCTCGGAGATTTATGATAATATGATTTCCGCACATTGGGAGGAAATCAAAAAATATCATTCCGGAGATTTGCTCAACCGAATTGAGGGCGATGTTTCATCGGTATCAAGCGGCGTTATCGGATTTATCCCGACACTTTTTACAAATATGCTTCAGTTCCTCGGCTCTCTCGGTATTGTTTTGTATTACGATAAAACGATGGCGGTTTTGTCGCTTATGAGTGCACCCGTTCTGTTTTTCTCATCGAGATACCTTATAACTAAAATGCGCTCTTTCAATAAGCAGAGCAGGGAGCTTAACGGCGAGGTGCTTTCGTTTACCACCGAATCAATGCAGAATGTTCAGTTTTTAAAGGCTTTTGACCTTATCGGAAATTATATCGAAAATTTCAAGAACCTCTTGGAGCGTTACCGTGAGGTAAGGCTCAAATATGAAAAGTTTTCAATCCTTGTCGGTATATTACTTTCATTTATCGGTATGGCTGTTTCTTACGGCTGTTACGGCTGGGGAGTTTATCGCCTTTGGAAGGGCGCTATCAGCTACGGCACAATGACACTGTTTTTGCAGATTTCCGGCAGATTGACGGGCTCATTCAATGCCATTGCTTCGATGGTTCCCTCGGCTGTTTCAATTGCCACATCGGCAGGCAGAATAATGGAGATAACCGAATATTCCGCCGAAGAGGATAAGGATGCCGAAAAAGCAAAAAAAATGGTCGCCGATTCCGAGAATATCGGTATCAGCGTATATGCGGATAATATTGATTTTATTTATAACGACGGCGAAGAAAAGGTCATTTCCGGTGCATCGTTTGAGGTTCACCCGGGTGAAACAATTGCATTTATAGGTCCCTCCGGCGAAGGTAAATCAACGCTTTTAAAGCTTCTGCTCGGACTTATGAGCCCCACGCAGGGCAGACTTTATATTGAGGATAAAGACGGCAAAACGCTGGATGTTTCGGACAGCACAAGAAGATTTTGCTCCTATGTTCCGCAGGAAATGGGGCTTTTCACGGGTACGGTTGAATATAACCTGCGCTTGGGTAACCCCGAAGCTACCGAAGAGGAAATGATTGAAGCGCTGAAAGCCGCCGATGCATGGAGCTTTGTTTCGGAGCTTCCCGATGGACTTAACACTAAGATAAGCGAGCAGGCGGCGAATATTTCAAGAGGTCAGGCGCAGAGAATAGCAATCGCCCGTGCCATGCTCAGAAAGTCACGCATTCTGCTTATGGACGAAGCAACCTCGGCTCTTGATATCGAAACTGAAGAAAGAGTGCTTGCAAATATCATGCAGACCGACCCTGCCAAGGTTTGCATTATCACCACCCACCGTGAAAGCATGCTGCAATATTGCACCGCAATATATAAAATCACCGCTGACGGTAATCTGATAAAGACAAAGTAAAAAACATCTTGACAAAGGGAAAAGAAAAAAATATAATAGAAATATAAATTTTTTGTTTTTTTTTAAAATTTTTTAAAAAAGTTGTAGCCCTTTTTCAAAGTTATTCGTATAAATAAGTGAAAACACGAGATAATCAAAATTCTCGAAAACATATTTTCAAAAAAGGAGAAAAACAATGAGTAAATTAGACGAAATCAAAAACGGAGCAATCAATGATGCAGAGCTTGACGAGGTTAACGGCGGAGTTATTTTACCGGCAAGTTATACCGTTGCACAGTTATTGAGTGCACATGAAGATTATGTAAAAAAATATAAATCAGCAAAACAATACGGATATGATAATCCTACATCAACGAGATACAACACATATCTTGAATATGTTAGTACTCTTGATGATATAGAAGCAAGACTTGATGCTGCAGGTGAGTCATATCCTTCAAGAGACGCATAAGTTCGAAAACAAAGTATAAGGTTAATAGCAAAAGCCATCGGTTTGTGCCGATGGCTTTTTAATATGCAGTTTTGAATTCGCCTTCCCCGAGGGCGGGATGACCACATCCCGCCGATTCGTTTGCCTTATGCAAACGAACATTGTATCAATTTATAATGATTTATGGTTATAAAATCCGGGTATAAATTATATATTGCCTATATTCACGGCTTATACCGTGTCGGCCGGATGTGGTCATCCGGCCCTACAAATCATATGTTTTTTAAAACCGTTTTCTCCGTCAGTTCAACCGCCGCTTCATCGGGACGGCATTCGAGCAGATAAACGGGAATCTGCGGAACGAGCATATCAAGCGTATTCATTGCGGCAGACATACAACTTTCATCCCATACCGGCAAAAATATATGCGGCACAAATAACTGCAGCTTTTCTTCAAATGAAAGCTCTTTGATTTTATTTTCCTTTGCCTGCCTTAAAACGACAATGCCGTCAAGCTTAACATCGGCATTAAGGCAATACGGTGATGAGCCTTTCCACGGCAGACCGTAGCCACGCACTTCATTTTCTTCAACCTTGATAAATGCTTTATCGCCGTTGATTATATCGGCATTGCGGTATTTATTCCATAATTCAGCCTGCGTGGTTTTGCCTATTCCTGAGGGACCGACAAATAATATGCCGTGCCCCCGATAATCAATCAGTGAAGCATGACATAATAAAACATTTTCAAAGGAAAGTCTCGAGTAAATTGCGGCAAGTAATATAGCTTTTTCTGGATTTGAATTTTGAGTATAACATATTTTAATATTGTTATAACTACTATCCAAATATGCAATATCTCCGAAAACGGGATCTCTCAATATAAATTGTGATGTCAATGGAAATTTTTCAATTTCGAAATTATTGAGTTCTGAATTTGAAAATTCTTCAATCATTGAAGAAGCCGGGACATCAGAAATAAATAATTTAAAAAAGTCATTCATTTCTCCAACATATTTGAAGAAAAAATTACAAATCTTAATATATATTATCCGCACTGCGCTTTTGACTCCATAAATACCCAATCCATAAACTCAAAATAATCGTCAAATGTGCTCATCTTTGAGGAAAAATAATCATCATATCTTGCCAGAGTGGACTGAATTGTCCAGTCATCAGTGCTTGAACCGATATTACTAAATTCAATAGTATAATTAATAACATATTGATAGCAAGGGGATGTGTCGTTTCTGGTTCTATACCCGTTACCCGTTTGTCCGCCTTGCTTACTGTTGGTTGCAATGTTTCTTGAAGGCTGTAAAGTTATAATTGAAGAATAGGGCTTAATATATTTTTTCAAAATTACTCATCCTTTCTATTGTACTGATTGTAAATATTGTAAAGCAACTTTGCATCATCGCAAAAGTGCTTAACTTCCTTGTGGTGGCATCCGGTTTCGGAAAACCGTGTGCCGGGACATGACTGACAAAATTCTCTGTATTTGCAGTTTTGACATTTTGGCGGAAATTTTATACTTCCTAATGCATCAATGAGTTTTTTCCATGCGTGAAATAGCGAGCCGTTGGTTACATTAAAAGATGGATCAGACATAAATGAACAGCCTTGAATTAACCCGTTCCAAGTTATTAAAAAAGAATTTTTATATGATCTGCAAATACTAAATGGATTTTCATTTTTTGAAAATTTGAATTTTTTTATGCTTTCATATGTAAGATTATTTTCGAAATCTTTGATAAAATACCTGAATTTTTCAGGTGAACTGTCTGCGTTACGGGCAGATTTAATGACGGCAATTGTATGTTCAAATTCAAAGTCTTTAACCGCAGCAAATTCATACATCTTATGTATATCACTGATATTTTCTTTTATTACAGTCGAAGTTACATTAAAAGGTATGTTTGATTCCTTTAAAAGGTCAACGGCGTGAGAAAAACGGTCAAATCCGTCTTTAACTCCGCACATTTTTTCGTATGTTTCGTTGCTTGCACCGTAAAGCGAAAGCTTCATTGTAAACGGTGCACCGTATTTATTGAATTTTTCAATAACCTTTTCATCAATGAGGTAACCGTTCGAAAGCAGGTGAACAAGAAAACCCATTTTGTTTATTTCAGAATAAATTTCCCAGAAATCGGGACGGGTAAACACCTCACCACCGGTAAGTTTTAAATGTAAAACTCCCATATCCCGTGCCTGCCGTGCAAGGTCGAGCCATTGCCCGGTTGAAAGCATCTGAGCTTCAACCTCGGGTGTGCGTTTTTTATGCACATAGCACATCGGGCAGTTGAAATTACACAAAGGAGTTAATTCAAAGGTTGCCGAGGTCGGAGTGGCGGTTGCCTTTCCGTAGGCCTTCATAAGCAACATATATGTGTTGCCGAAATCCTGACAGTCAAGCATCGGCTAACACTCCCTGTATTTTGAGACCCTCAAGGAATTTATCGACATCGGCTTCGGCGGTCTGCCTGTCCACATCGTATTCGGCAAGAAGTGCATCAACAAGTTCTTCTTTAGTTGCATCCTTTTGAAGAATGTTCCAGAGAAGCTCGGCGCTTTCGGTCAGAGCAACAAGCCCGTGAACCTCGCTTGTGCGCTGTCCTATCGGAACAGCCATGATTTGCGGCCCAACCTTGCGAATCATAAAACCGTCCTTAACTCTGTATGTCATTTCAACACCTCTGCTTTAACCATAGTTTATATAAATATATAACTGTCCACTTGTGAACAGTCAATATATTTTTTCTTTTTTTCTTTTTTTTACAAATATTTCTGAAATAAACCCGCAAGATGCACAAAAATAAATGTTAAAAAATCATAAAAAAATGCAGTTTTACTATTGCAAACTGAGTATTGGCAGGGTATAATATATTTGTTGCCTGTAAAGGCATATGCCTTTACTCACAAGCCGCAAAAAAAGTTTTCCACGCCCGAATGTTAATAACCGAATACATATTGTGCCGAACCCGATAAAAAAGCACAATTTGTAGTCAAAAACCGGGTTTTTAACCTTTTTTCTTATAAAAAAGTGGAAAAATCGCCCTTTTCAGCCGAAAAATTTTTCTTGACAACCGCTTCTTTTTTTAGTATAATAGCGTCCTGTAAAGTATGTGTGCTTTACAAAATCACCGAAAAATTTGTGCGTTTTCAGCGTGAAAGGAGGGGCAGTTGTGGCGAAGAATTACGATATGGCGGTTCTGATGGACTTTTACGGCGAAATGCTGACCGAAAAACAGCGCAGTTTTCTTGAATATTACTACAACGATGACCTCTCACTTTCCGAAATTGCGGAAAACGAAGGCATAACCCGTCAGGGCGTGCGTGATGCAATAAAGAGAGCCGAAACTCAGCTCCGTGATATGGAAAACCGTTTGGGCGTTGCCAAAAGGTTTGAGGATATGCGTTCCGGTCTTAACGAAATTATTGACTATTCAAATAAGATTGCGGAATATAATCTCAGACACAGCCTTTCAAAGGAAATCAATGATTACAGTGTCAGCATCAAGGCGGCGGCTATGACGATGCTTGACGGCTGATATAATAATATAGTATATATAACGGAGGTGAATGACTTGGCATTTGAAGGACTTTCAGACAGACTTGAAGCAACTTTTAAAAATTTAAGAAGCAAAGGAAGCCTTACCGAAAGTGATGTAAGAGCCGCTATGAGAGATGTTCGCATGGCGCTTCTCGAAGCGGATGTTAACTATAAGGTTGCCAAGGATTTCACAAACACCGTAACGGAAAAGGCCATAGGCGAAAAGGTTATGGAAAGCCTTACGCCGTCGCAGATGGTTATAAAAATAGTCCGTGAAGAGCTTGTAAGCCTTATGGGCGGAACAAACAGCAGACTTGCTTATGCGGCGCATCCGCCGACAGTTGTGCTTATGTGCGGACTTCAGGGCTCCGGTAAAACAACACACTGCGCAAAGCTTGCGCTTATGCTAAAAAAAGAAAATCACCGTCCGATGCTCGTTGCCTGCGATATATACAGACCTGCCGCTATCAAGCAGTTGCAGGTTGTGGGCGAGCAGGTCGGCGCTCCCGTTTTCGAAATGGGTCAGACCGACCCCGTTGAAATTGCGAGAGCGGCAATAGCCGAAGCAAAGGACCATGGTTACGATTATGTTATACTCGATACGGCAGGCCGTCTGCACATTGATGAAGAGCTTATGAACGAGCTTAAAAGAGTTAAGGCAGAAGCAAAGCCGCACGAAATATTGCTTGTTGTTGACGCCATGACCGGTCAGGATGCGGTTAATGTTGCAACATCATTTGATGAAGCGCTCGGCATTGACGGCCTTATCCTTACAAAGCTTGACGGTGACACCAGAGGCGGTGCGGCACTTTCGGCAAGAGCCGTAACGGGTAAGCCGATAAAATTCATCGGTACGGGCGAAAAGCTTGAAAATCTTGAGCTTTTCCATCCCGACAGAATGGCTTCCAGAATTCTCGGAATGGGCGATGTTCTTTCATTTATCGAGAGAGCGGAGCAGGCGATTGACGAAAAAAAAGCGGAAGAGCTTGAAAAAAGGCTCATGCAGAATAAATTCGACCTCAATGACCTGCTTGACCAGTTCGACCAGATAAAGAAAATGGGCTCAATCAAGGATATGCTTTCCATGCTTCCGGGCATCGGTAAGAATATAGATAAGCTCGATGTTGACGAAAAAGCGTTTGACCGTATGCGTGCGATAATATATTCGATGACCCCGAAAGAAAGGTCAAATCCGGATATCATAAATCCGTCACGCAAAAAGAGAATTGCCGCAGGCTGCGGAATGCAGGTTGAGGATGTTAACAAGCTGATGAATCAGTTCAGACAGATGCAGAAAATGATGAAACAGCTTAACGGCAAAAAAGGCGGAAAGCGCCGCAGAAAACAGCGTTTCAATCTGCCGCAGGGCTTTGACCCGTCTCAGTTCGGAATGTAATTCAGTATAAGCTGATACATTATATACAATAATATTTTTATATATTTGGAGGAAAATATCATGGCAGTAAAAATCAGACTTCGCCGTATGGGCGCAAAGAAAGCACCTTTCTATCGTATCGTTGTTGCGGATTCAAGATATCCCCGTGACGGCAGATTCATCGAGGAAATCGGAACCTATAATCCCACCGTTTCACCCGTTGAGGTTAAGGTAGATGCTGATAAAGCAAAGCAGTGGATTGCAAACGGCGCTCAGCCCACCGATACCGTTAAGGCTCTTCTTAAGAAGAACGGCGTTCTTTAATAAGAGGTATATTTAATGAAAGAATTACTTATCGGCATTGCTCAGGGTCTTGTTGACGACCCCGATGCAGTAACTGTTACAGTTGACGAACCCAACGAAGAGGGTCTGACCGTTTATCATCTTCATGTAAGTGAGGGCGATATGGGCAGAGTTATCGGCAAGCAGGGCAGAATAGCCAAGGCTATCCGCACCGTTATGCGTGCCGCCGCAACCCGTAATAATTCAAGGGTAGCTGTGGAAATTGATTAAGGAATATCTTGAAATCGGCGAGATAACCGGCACACACGGAGTAAGGGGCGAGATTCGTCTTAATCCGTGGTGCGATTCTCCCGAATTTGTTAAGGGCTTCAAAACTCTGTATTTTGACGGCAACTCAGGCTGTGCGGTAAAGCTTAAATCGGCAAGACCGCACGGCAATGTTGTGTTATTGAAGCTTGACGGCGTTGATACCGTTGAGGATGCTCAGAAGCTTCGTGGAAAGGTTCTCTATATGAAGAGAAGCGATGCCAGGCTTCCTGAGGGTCATTACTTTATCGCCGAGCTTATCGGATGCAGGGTGTATGATGCCGATGATGCCGGAAAGTGCTACGGCACGCTTACCGATGTGAGCGAAACGGGTGCCAATGATGTTTGGCATATCACGAATGAAAGCGGAGAATATCTTATTCCGGCTATTCCGGATGTGGTTATCAAAACCGATGTTGCCGCCGACTGCGTTGTTATCAGACCGCTGAAAGGGATATTTGACGATGAGGATTGATATTCTGACGCTGTTTCCCGATATGTGCCTGAGTGTGCTCGGCGAGAGCATAATCGGCAGAGCGAGAGAAAACGGCTGTGTTGAAATCAACTGCCGAAATATCCGTGATTATACCCTTGATAAGCATAATCGGGTTGACGATTCGCCATACGGCGGCGGTACGGGAATGATAATGCAGA
>JAZQON010000048.1:0-35484 GCA_045627825.1 Acutalibacteraceae bacterium | reverse complement strand
AGAAGAACTGAATTTCAAGATAAAAGTTTTAAAGGGACTGTCAATACGGCAGTCTCTTTTTTATTACAAAAATGTAATGGAATATATATTTTTTCTATGGTAGAATATTTACGAGGTGGTTTGAATGAAAATATTTGTGCTTGAGGATGACAGCGCAATCGGCATAGGTCTTTCATATTCTCTGCAAAATGAGGGATATTCGGTGTTGCTTGCTTCAACCGTTTCGCAGGCACTTGAAATAATCGGCTCGGAAGCGTTTGATTTATATTTGCTTGACCTCACCCTGCCCGACGGCAACGGTTACGATGTATGCAAGAAAATAAAGGCTTCGGGAGATTATCCCGTTATATTTCTCACCGCCTATGACGATGAAATAAATGTGGTAACGGGTCTGGAGCTCGGCGCAGACGATTATATCTCAAAGCCGTTCAGAGTGCGTGAGCTTATGGCAAGAATAAAATCCGTGCTCAGGCGATACAGCAAGGACTGCACGGACGGCAGAATAACCGTCGGTGAGCTTACGGTTAACACCAACGAAGCAAAGGTTTTTGTGGGCGGAGAGGAGGTTATACTCACCGCCATGGAATACCGCCTTTTGCTTGCTTTTATCAACAACAGAGGAAAGGTTCTGACCCGTCAGAAGCTTCTTGAGGAAATATGGGATGTTGACGGTGATTTCGTAAACGACAACACTCTGACCGTTTATATAAAGCGCCTGCGTGATAAAATCGAAGCCGATGCCGAGACACCGAAATATATTCAGACCGTGAGAAGTATGGGGTATATATTAAAATGAAAAACAGAGATGAAAAAAATACCATAATCGCCTGCGCCGTGCTCGGAACGGTTTCGGCAGTTTCTTCCGCTTTTATAAAGCCCGTATGCGGAATAATCTGCGCCGTTTTGTGTGCGGTTCTGACCGTTATTTTCTGCCGTTACAACCGCAAAAGATATGATGAAATCGAAAAACTGAATAACTATCTCTCCGCCGTGTGTACGGGTGATTACAGTCTTGATATTTCGGAGAATACCGAGGGTGAATTATCAATACTCAAAAATAATCTCTATAAGGTTGTTGTTATGCTCCGCACAAGCAATGAAGCACTGAAAAAAGATAAAATATATCTTGCCGATTCCCTTGCGGATATTTCCCATCAGCTTAAAACTCCGCTCACCTCAATGATGGTTATGACCGACATAATGAAAGAGGAGTGCGACAGAAGCAGGCAGGAGGAATTTATCGAAATCATGGCATCTCAGCTTGATAAAATGAAATGGCTGATTACCACCCTGCTGAAAATATCCAGGCTTGATGCCGGAACCGCCGAGTTTTCCGAAGCACCCGTGAGCATAAAAGAGGTTATAACCGACAGCCTTAAGCCGTTTTCGGTAACGCTTGATATTAAGAATATAAGCGTTGAGCGTGAAAGCAGGGATTTTGTTTTTAAGGGCGATAAAGGCTGGTGCGTTGAAGCGATAAGCAACATAATCAAAAACTGCATTGAGCATACGCCCGACGGCGGCAGGCTCTCGTTTGAAGCCGGTGAAACAAGCATATACAGAGAACTGATTATAAAGGATAACGGCTGCGGAATTGCTCCGGAGGATTTGCCGCATATCTTTGAAAGATTTTATCACGGCAAAAATTCATCATCGGAAAGCGTGGGCATAGGTCTTGCGCTTGCAAATGAAATTATGAAAAAGCACCGTGCGAAAATCGAAGCTTCAAGCGTTATCGGAGAAGGCACGGAATTCAGAATAATATTCTATAAATCCGTTGTGTGACAAAACAGTAACCGAAATTGTCACCGAAAAGTAATATTGAGCGTGTAAAATGGTGAGCGAAAGGAGATAAAGAATATGAAAATTCTTGAAATCGAAAATTTATCCAAAATCTACGGAAGCGGGGAAACCCGTGTAAACGCTCTTGACAATGTTTCGTTCACCGTTGAGCAGGGAGAATTCGTTGCAATCGTCGGACCATCGGGCTCGGGAAAATCAACGCTTCTGCATATCCTCGGAGGAGTTGACACAGCCACAAGCGGTAAGGTGATTATCAACGGAACGGATATTTCTCAGCTTGATGAAACCGCACTTGCGATATTCCGCCGCCGCCAGATAGGACTTGTTTATCAGTTTTATAATCTTATTCCGATTCTCACGGTTGAGGAAAATATGACTCTTCCACTGCTTCTCGACGGCAGGAAGCCGAGCCGTGAGCATCTCAATTCGCTCATATCAAAGCTCGGGCTTGAAAAGCGGCTCAATCATCTGCCCTCTCAGCTTTCGGGCGGCCAACAGCAGAGAGTTTCAATCGGCAGAGCGCTGATAAACAATCCTGCGATAATGCTTGCCGATGAGCCGACGGGAAATCTTGACAGCGAAAACAGCCGTGAAATCATCAGCCTGCTCAGGCGCTTTAACCGTGAGCTTAATCAAACGGTTATCATCATAACTCACGATGAAAAAATCGCACTCTCGGCAGACAGAGTTATCGCCATTGAAGACGGCAGGATAACAAGAGACGAGGTGAAATAAGTGAACATCATAAATTCGCTCACCTTTCGTCACATAAAGGCGCATAAGAAAAGAAGCGTTTTAACCGTTATGGCGATAATCGTTTCGGTTGCGATGGTAACGGCGGTATTCACAAGCACAATTTCATTCGTAAAATATTTTCAGAATATCACCAAAGCCGTTGACGGCGAATGGCATATACGCCTTGAAGACAGCGATTATAAAAATAACATCGGCAAATACGCACGGGATGAAAATATTGATACTTACGGCGTTTCCGCAAAGCTTTACAGAACCACGCTCAATATAAACAGCAACACTCCCGATTATACCGTGGAAGCCGTAAACAAAAATTATCTCGATATGAGAAATGTCAGGCTCTCCGAGGGCAGATATCCTCAAGATCCGGGTGAAATAATTGCCGTTAAAAAGAAGCTTGAAAGCTTCGGAAACGGTTGGAAAATCGGAAGCATTATAACGCTGAATGTCAGAGCAAACGGCGTTTCGGAAAACAGACAGTATAAAATAGTCGGCATAACCGATTCACCCGTCTCCGCAAATGATGAAAATGTTTTTTATACCTGCGCCGATGATGAAACGCTGAAAGCGGCTGAAAATATAAATGTTTTCATAAGATATAACAAGCTCGATAATTCCATATGGGATAAAATCGGCCTTACTCTGAAAAGCGTCGGGCTTGAAAAATATTCATACAATATTGAATTGTTTGCCTATTCGGGAATAGCCAGAAATAATAAAATAATTGTAACCTTCGGCGCCTTCGGAGGGGTTCTGCTTCTGATTATTGCCGCCGTTTCAATATTTATGATTTATGACAGCTTTGCGGTATCCTATCAGGAGAGAGCAAAATATCTCGGCATGCTTGCTTCCGTGGGAGCTACAAAAAAGCAGAAAAGAGCTTCGGTATATTTTGAAGGTCTGATTTTCGGACTTATCGGCATTCCTCTCGGTATCGGCGCCGGAATCGGCGGCATTGCCGTCACATTCCGCTGTATCGAGGAAGCAATTCTGCAAACAATTGCGGTTGATTATGATAAGCCTCTGAGAGTTTATGTCAATCTGTTTGTCATTGTCGGAACGGTAATCGCAAGTGCACTTACCATATTTATTTCCGCCTATATTCCTGCCCGCAAAGCTTCAAAAACAACCGCCATTGAAGCGATTAAGCAGAGCGGAACTGTTAAAATCAAAAATGCCAAAAAGCTTAAGACCTCAAAGCTCACCGAAAAGCTTATCGGCTATGAGGGCGTTATGGCGGTCAAGAATTTCAAACGAAACGGAAAACGCTCAAGAAATATTGTTTTTTCGCTTGCTTTAAGCGTTGTCGTTTTTCTTTCGGTCAATAATTTCAGCGCTCTTTTCGGCAAAGCCATAGAAATGAGCTTCACTAATTATCCCGACCTTTCCGCAACGGTTGATTATAAAAAGGCTTCGGAGCTTGAAAAGGTTCTGAATGAAAATAACAATGTTAAGGGGCATTACGGCTGCTGTGCCGAGCTTGCTTATTTCGGCAGAAATTTTCTTTCCGATGAAGCGAAAAAATATTCAGCCAATGCCGAAATAGGAGCTTTTATCGTTTTTCTTGATAATCCGTCCTTTGACAGCTACTTAAAACAACTCGGTGAAAAGAATACCGAAAAATTTCACGATACCGCAAATCCGCTTGCCGTTATTCACAATTCGGCGTTAATCCACTCGGATTCAAAAAAAATCAAGGTAAAGCCGTTTGATGATGACATCAAAAATATCGACTGCAACCTGAAATTGTTATATGATAATGAAAATTCGGTTCTTCCGGTTTCCGTATCGGTGGGAATAGTTACGGACAAAGACTGGAATAACGACAATTTTTATTATCAGAATCAGAATATGCCGCTCATAATCTATTCAATGGATTTTGCCGAAACGCTTCTGAAAAATAAATTCAGTTATGAATTTGAATATTCGGCAAGTATAACCTGCGATGAACCCGAAGCCCTGCTTGATGAGCTTGAAAATAACACAACAATAAAAAATATCGGTGCTTATGTATATGATTTAAATTCTCAGATGCAGTCCGAAAGCAATATTCTCACCATTGCCAAGGTATTCATTTACGGCTTTATAACACTTATAACAATGATTTCCGTTCTGAATATCATAAACACCATTTCAAATTCGATGAATGAACGCAGGCGTGAATTTGCGATGATTCGCTCGGTGGGAATGACAATAAAAAGCTTCCGCAGAATGATATATTATGAATGCTTCCGTTACGGAATAAAGGCTCTTGCGTGGGCACTCCCGATAAGCGTTGCAATCCATATAATTCTGTATAAAATTCTTGCCGTGGATTTTGATTTCGGCTTTGCTGCCCAGCCGCTCGTATATCTTGCCGCTGTTGCCGCCGTTTTCATCATAATATCATTTTCCCTGCTCTATTCCGTGGGCAGAATAAAGAACGACAATATAATCGAAACTCTGAAAGAGGATATAAACTGAATAAACGGGCTTGTGATTTTTCATCATGAGCCCGTTTGTTCATAAAGAGTTTTCGGAATTCGTTTTTTCTTTATGGTATAATCCACAAAAATACAGTACTCTATCTGTATATATTTAATAAAAAATAATTGGGTGTTGAAATAGCGGTTAATATGTGATAAAATAAATTAGATATTCTTTGGATAGGAGAGAAAGATATGTCTACTGAATCAACCGCTGCTGTTCAGACGGCTGAAGAAAAGCCGGTAAGGTCTGCGGCAACAATGGACCGCCGCTATGTCGGCACCAGGGAGACTGCGGCTTACATACTTTATGATATTGCGCAGAGCTTCAACATTTCAAAATATAACGATATTTTCGTAACCGATATTATTAAAATCGGTCTTAAATTTCAAACGGTAGTTACCTTTGTGGTCGGCATTTGGGATATTATAAACGATATTTTCCTTGCCGCCATCGTTGACCGTACCCGTACCCGTTGGGGTAAATTCAAGCCGTGGCTCATCGTTTACGCCATTCCGGGCGTTTTCCTCAGCCTTTTCTTCTGGGCAATGCCCATATTCTTCAGCGATAAAGGACTTTACGATGTTTCAAAGTTAGTCTTTTATATGATATTGCAGCTGATTACCAACCTTGCTTCGTCGCTTGCCGCAATTGCAAGAACCGGTATGCTTGCAACCATTACCCCGAATGTTATTGACAGAACCCGTCTTATCACCGAGGCTAACCTTCTTTCGGGATTCGTTGAGAAAGCTCCCGAAATCATCATGGGTCTTCTTATTGACCTTGTAAGCCACGGCACAATTAAAATTCAGATGCGTTCTCTCTATGTTTCGGCAGGTATGTTTACCGCTATCGTCAGCGGACTTCTTGCTTTGTTCTTTGCATTTGTTGCAAAAGAAAGAGTCAACCAGACAGTTGACAAGCCCAGCATTATGAGCGGTATCAAGTCTATTTTCGTTAATAAACCGCTTCTTTTGATTACTCTTTCCGAGTTCCTCGGCGCATTCAGCCTTAACACAGGCGTTAACTATTATTACATCAATGTTCTCGGACTTGCAACAATGTCCACCATCGTCGGCATCCCCGGCGCAATCGTTTCTCCTATCAGCTATTCCTATGTTCCCTGGGCAAGACAGAAATTCTCAACAAAGACCCTTTGGATATTCGGCTCACATATCAGCGATTTCCTGATGCTCGGCGTTTTTGCCATCGGTTCAATCAACAAGAATTACAAGAAGCTCGGCGCAATGATTCCCGCCTTTATGCTTCGTGAAACCATATGGATGTTCTTCTGGGGTATCAGAAGCGTTATCCCCGAAGAAATGCGCAATGAAGCCATTGACTACGGCGAATGGAAAACAGGTTACAGAAACGAAGGTATGACCGGCGTTGCAAAAGACCTTGCAAAGAAGCTTGTTAACACTCTCGGCTCAACGCTTAAAGCGTTCCTGCTCACAAAAATCGGTTATAACCAGGGTGCAGGCTTCGGCGGACAGACTGAGTCCACAGAGTATTCACTCTTCTGGATGTGCACACTGCTTCCCGTTGTTACCAGTATCATCAGCATCATTCCCAAGCTTTTCTATGACCTTAACGGTGAAAAGAAAAGCCGGATGTACCGTGAGCTTTATGAGCGCCGTGCAAAGATGTCAAGCGAAATCAATTCACTCAATGACATTTCGGAAGCTCAGCCCGAAGCATAAAACAAACAAATACGCATACAAATACCGTCCGATAACGGACGGTATTTTTGCATTTATTCGGAGCGTTTTTTGCCGATGTCATTATGCTCGAAAACATATCCTGCGGTGAGAAGCATTACAAACGGAACAGATGTAATCAGTTTGCCCTGCTCAAATATCGTAAAGTTTTCCAATATCATCGAAATCAGAGCCGCAATCGGAACGGCATAGAGGATATAGTCGCAAATTTTATCGGAATCGCTGTACTTCCCTGCCAATGTTTTGCAACAGATTTTCAGCAAATCAAATGCAAAAACAAGAAGCATAATCAATCCGGGAATACCGCAATAAAGTAAAACGGTGATATATCCGCAGTGTATCAGCAAATGATTCAGCAGATTTTCATATCCGTTGCCAAAGAAAATACTTTTCGGCATAGCATTTTCAAATGCTTTGATATCCTTTGCCGCAATTATTGTTCTTTTTGAGCCTGTGGCAATACCGTATGTGATTTTTCTTTGCATATAAGCTGATGAATGATGTTTGGGAATGAGATATTTGTTAATCAATCCGCCGGCTTCCCACATTGCCGCAATCAGCAAAACAAGTGCCGCAAAAATAAGCAGAGCATACGGTAAACACTTTGCAAACGATTTATCTGTGCGCTTACATCTTATATATACAAATCCGATGAATAAAGCTGAGAAAAAGAGGGCAGCCAAAGTACCTCTGCATTTTGTTACGGTCAATATAAAGAAGAAACCGATAATGAAAATTATATCAATAACAACAAATTTTTTCTTTGAAAGAAAGTAAACGGACAGCCACAGCCCGAACAGTGAAAGATACGATGAAGTATATAATGATAATCCGTTGATTGAAAAAATATTGGTTTTATTCAGTCCGAATGTCCAATTTATCAGCGGGATTTTTATTGTCGAACCTGAAAATGTCGGAACAATTGTCAGAAAAACAAGTATTCCGAAAAGCAACATAATAAAGAAGAGAATGAAATCAAGATATTTCCGATTTTTCGTTATTGCCGAAAACGGCAAAGCAATACACAGCGTACCGATTAAAAGTGAAAGAATATCGGCATCTGAATATACCGGATAATATTCGGCAGAATACACTCTTCGGCATATACAGTACCATATGATGAAAACTCCGGCAAGTATGTAAATCGGTTTTTTGATAACAGTTTTCTTATATATACAAAGAAAAATAAAAATAATATTAAGAGCAAAAATGAAGTATTGAAAAGATGATGCAAAAAAATCGGAGCATGTATAAAAAATATCAATGCAGAAATTTATAAGAAAAATAAATACCGCAAATATACTTAATGCGGTTTCGGATTTTCCTGATTTTGATAAGGTATTGTCAACTGTCAGACAAATCACCTCACTTCATATTTGGTTTAAGCGCCCCGATGCAATGCATCGGGGCGAAGGTTTTAATTTAATCAGTCAGCCTTGGGAGCATAGAGATCCTTGAGCTTGAGAAGATGCTCGTATCTGTCAACCGAGGTCTTTTCAGCCTTGTTGAAGAGTTCCTCTGCTCTTTCGGGGAAGGAGCGTGTAAGTGAGGAATAACGGGCTTCGTTCATGATGAAGTCTCTGTAACTCGTGGTTGCGGGCTTGCTGTCAATTGTGAACGGGTTCTTGCCTTCAGCCTTGAGAGCCGGGTTGTAGCGGAACATATTCCAGTAACCGCAGTCAACAGCCTTCTTCATTTCAGCCTGGCAGTTAACCATACCGCCCTTGATTGAGTGCATCTCGCAGGGAGCATAAGCGATAACGATTGAAGGACCGTGATATGCTTCTGCCTCGGTGAGAGCCTTAATGGTCTGGTTCTGATCTGCACCCATAGCAATCTGAGCAACATAAACATAGCCGTAACTCATTGCGATTTCGGCAAGGCTCTTCTTTGCAACTGCTTTACCTGCTGCCGCAAACTGAGCAACCTGACCGATGTTGGAAGCCTTGGAAGCCTGTCCGCCGGTGTTGGAGTAAACTTCAGTATCGAATACCATGATGTTTACATCTTCGCCGGAAGCAAGAACATGGTCAACACCGCCGAAGCCGATGTCGTATGCCCAGCCGTCGCCGCCGAATATCCAAACGGACTTCTTTGCAAGATATTCCTTGCTTGCAAGGATTGCCTTGCAGTTATCGCAGTCAACGCCTTCGATAGCGGCAACGAGAACCTTGGTGGCATCTGCGTTTGCTTTGCCGTCGTTAAGGGTATCAAGGTAAGCCTGAGCGGCTGTCTTAGCTGCTTCGGGAGCGCAATCAGCAGAAACTATGTTCTTAACCTTTTCGATAAGGCTGTTACGGATAGCATTCTGACCGAGATACATTCCGAAGCCGTGCTCTGCGTTATCTTCAAAGAGGGAGTTAGCCCATGCAGGACCGTGGCCTTCCTTGTTAACGGTATAGGGTGATGTTGCAGCCGGGCCGCCCCAGATTGAGGAGCATCCTGTTGCGTTGGAGATATACATTCTGTCTCCGAAGAGCTGAGTGATAAGGCGTGCATAGGATGTTTCGGCACAGCCTGCGCATGAGCCTGAGAACTCAAGAAGAGGAGTCTTGAACTGGCTTCCGATAACGGTGTTGTCTGCAAGGTCTTCCTTAACGGAAACATTCTTAACCATATAATCGAATACCGGCTGCATAGCATCCTGGCTCTCTCTGGAAACCATGGTAAGTGAATTGGTGGGGCAAACGCCTATGCAGACGCCGCATCCCATACAATCGAGAGGTGAAACTGCGAGAGTATATTTATAAGCATCCTTGCCCTTGCCCTTCTTGTCAACGATAATAGCGTTTTCGGGAGCGGCAGCAGCTTCATCGGCTGTGAGAGCATAAGGTCTGATTGTTGCATGCGGGCAAACATATGCACACTTGTTGCACTGTGCGCAGGTTGCGCCGTTCCATGCAGGAACCATAACGGCAACGCCTCTCTTTTCGTAAGCGGAAGCGCCCTGCTGGAATGTACCGTCAACAAAATCATTGAATGCGGAAACGGGAAGAGAATCACCGTTCATAAGTCCTACGGGCTTCATGATGCTGTCAACCTGCTTAACGAGCTTCTCTGCGCCCTCTGATGCGGGAGCGGCGGCACCGTCAACTGCGGTTGCCCAGTCAGCCGGAACATCAATCTTAACGAGAGCATCGGCACCTGCGTCAATAGCTTTCTCGTTCATTTCAACGATTTCTTTACCCTTCTTCATGAACTTCTGAGCTTTTTCTTTCATGTAACCGATAGCTTCCTCAGCAGGAAGAACCTTTGCAAGTGAGAAGAATGCGGACTGAAGAACGGTATTTGTGCGCTTGCCGAGACCAATCTTGGCAGCGATATCAATAGCATTGATGGTATAAAGCTGGATGTTGTTCTTTGCGATGTAACGCTTTGCCTCTGCCGGCATCTTTGCGTTGAGCTCATCGAAATCCCACTGGCAGTTGATAAGATAAACACCCCCGGGCTTAACATCGTTAACCATCTTGTAGCCTTTTTCAACATATGAGGGGTTGTGGCAGGCTACGAAATCAGCCTTGTTGATGTAATAGGGACTCTTGATAGCCTTATCGCCGAAACGAAGATGGGAGATAGTGATACCGCCGGTCTTCTTTGAGTCATACTGGAAGTATGCCTGAACAAACTTGTCGGTATGGTCGCCGATAATCTTGATGGAGTCTTTGTTTGCGCCGACTGTTCCGTCACCGCCGAGGCCCCAGAATTTGCACTCGATTGTGCCTTCTGCCGCTGTGTTGGGAGCTTCTTTTTCTTCAAGTGAAAGCTCGGTAACATCATCGGTGATGCCGATTGTGAACTGAGCCTTGGGAGCATCCTTTGCAAGCTCATCGTAAACTGCGAATACGCTGGCAGGAGGAGTATCCTTTGAGCCGAGACCGTATCTGCCGCCGACAACCTTGATATCGCTTCTGCCGGTTGCGGAAAGAGCCGCAACAACATCGAGGAAGAGAGGTTCGCCGAGTGAACCGGGCTCCTTTGTTCTGTCAAGAACAGCAACCTTCTTTGCGGAAGCAGGGATAGCTTCTGCAAGCTTTTCTGCTGAGAAAGGTCTGTAAAGACGAACCTTAACAAGTCCGACCTTTTCGCCCTTAGCTGTAAGATAATCAATAACTTCTTCTGCTACATCGCAGATTGAACCCATAGCAACGATAACACGCTCTGCATCGGGTGCGCCGTAGTAGTTGAAGAGCTTATAATCTGTTCCGAGCTTTGCATTAACCTTATTCATATACTCCTCAACAATTGCCGGAAGAGCATTATAATAAGAGTTGCAGGCTTCTCTGTGCTGGAAGAAGATATCGCCGTTTTCGTGCGAACCACGCATAACGGGTCTCTCGGGGTTGAGAGCTCTCTTGCGGAAAGCTTCAACAGCATCCATATCGCACATCTCTTTAAGGTCTTCATAATCCCAAACCTGAATCTTCTGAATCTCGTGGGAAGTACGGAAACCGTCAAAGAAGTTGATGAAAGGAACTCTGCCCTTGATTGCCGCAAGGTGAGCAACGGGACCTAAGTCCATAACTTCCTGCGGATTGGTTTCGGCGAGCATTGCGAAACCTGTCTGACGGCAGGCATAAACATCCGAATGGTCACCGAAAATGTTAAGACCATGAGAAGCAACACAGCGAGCCGATACATGGAATACGCAGGGAAGAAGCTCACCGGCTATCTTGTACATATTGGGAATCATAAGAAGAAGTCCCTGAGATGCGGTGTAGGTGGTGGTAAGAGCACCTGCTGCGAGTGAACCGTGAACGGTACCCGATGCGCCTGCCTCCGACTGCATTTCCGCAACCTTAACTGTTGTTCCGAAAATATTTTTCTGACCCTGTGCCGACCACTGGTCAACATAGTCTGCCATGGGGCTTGACGGGGTAATGGGATAAATACCGGCTACCTCGGTGAACGCATAGGACACATATGCCGCAGCGTTGTTACCGTCCATGGTCTTCTTTTTTCTTGCCATAGTTTATTCCTCCTGAAATATTTTTGGTAAAATGAGAGACAGAAATTAATCTCATCATTCTTTTACAAACTACCACCATATATATTAACACCTTTCATTCTGTTTGTAAACCTTAATTTTATATAAATATTATGTTTTTATGAAATAATTTGTAAAAAGAAGAAAGATAATGAAAGAGAGCGGAGTTAAAGAGACTTGGTGCAGGACTTATATAATCAACTTACAAAAAACGGCTGTGACAAAATTTGCCACAGCCGTTTTTTATTCAAAAATTATTCAGCCTTGGGAGCCTCAACGGGGCAGGTACCTGCGCAAGCACCGCACTCAATGCAGGTGTCAGCGTCGATAACATACTTGCCGTCGCCTTCGGAGATAGCCTCAACGGGGCATTCTGCTGCGCAAGCGCCGCAGGAGATGCACTCATCACCGATTACATATGCCATAGTGGTTCGTCCTCCTTATTCATTTATTTCAAGATAATTGTATCATATAATTTCAAAAATGCAAGTGATTTTGAAATTATTTATCTTCAATGCCCTTGAGAGCTTCAAGCTCTGCCTTGTCAACCTTTATGCGTGCATCCTTAACAAGCTTTACATCCCTGCGGTGGAAAGTTCTCGGCTGTGCATCGGGATTATTGTGAAGCTGAACCTTAAGCTTACCCGTAAGCAGACTGAAATCAACAACCGTTCCGGCGCCGTCGGCAGTTTCGACTATCGCACCGGGCTTCGGCGTGATTTTCAGAAGATGCTCATAAGCATCCTGCTCATATTTAAGACAGCACATAAGTCTGCCGCAAACGCCGCTTATCTTGGTGGGATTGAGCGAAAGCCCCTGTTCCTTTGCCATTTTGATTGAAACCGGCTGGAAATCTCCGAGAAAGCTGTTACAGCAGAACGGTCTGCCGCACATTCCGAGACCGCCGAGCATCTTCGCTTCATCACGGACACCTATCTGACGAAGCTCAATCCTTGTTCTGAATACCCCTGCAAGGTCTTTTACAAGGTCACGGAAATCAACCCTGCCGTCCGATGTGAAATAGAAAAGCACCTTGGCGCCATCAAAGGTATATTCAACATCAACAAGCTTCATATCAAGCGCATGCTTCTCTATTTTTTCTTCGCATATAGCAAACGCTTCTTTTTCCTTGCGGCGGTTTTCCTTGGCTCTGGCAATATCCTCATTGTTTGCCTTGCGGATAAGCTTTTTGAGCGGCTTGACTATTTCACCGTCGTCAATATCACGGTTTTCCATTGCAACAAGTCCGCATTCAACACCTCTGACCGTTTCAACGATAACATATTCTCCCTTTTTGAGCTTAAGCCCGTCGGGGTCAAAATAATAAACCTTGCCCACTTCCTTAAAGCGGACGCCGATTACTTCTGCCATATGAAATCTCCTTATATTTTAATTGGCGGCGGCTCTGCGTAACAGCGTGCAGAGTCTTGTCACCGTAAGATTATGGTTTGCATTTTGTTTTATCGAACCGAGTAGCGTATCAACGCATTCCGAAGCTTCAAGCAACGCACGCCTGCTGAGCTTTGACGAAAGCTTTTCGGCAAACTGTTCAATATCTGGCTCAACATCGCCTGCACCGAATTTTATTCTGAGCGCCGAAGCAAATATCTCCTGCATAACGGGAAGCGAAGCTCTGAGAAGCTCTGCATCCTTTTCGAAAATTCCTGCGGCCTTGACCGTTTCAAAATCATCACGGCTTATCAGCGAGCAGGCAATGTCCGAAGCCGCTTCAACAAGCTTTTCACGGGGAATTGAGTTTTCGTCCGAAGCCCTGGCTTCCCCGATGGTGTACACCGTGGCTCTTGAAAGAACCGTTGGCAGAAAGCCCGATTTTGAATTGCAAAGAAGAATGAAATTCACATATGCCGGAGGTTCTTCAAGCACCTTGAGAATGGCATTCTGTCCTTCAAGACCCATTGAATGAGCGTTTTCGAGAATGAAAACCTTTCTGTCGGCTTCATTCGGAAGAATATATGCTCCCGAGCGTATCTCACGAACCGTATCAACCTTGAATGCCTTCGCCTTATCTTCGGCGGAAAAAACGGGTATATCGGGGTGAGAGCCTGCCGCCGCCTTTATGCAGTCGGAGCATACTCCGCAGGGCTTTTCACCCGAGCCCCTGCACACAAGAGCCGAAGCAATTTTGAGTGCAAGCGCTTTTCTTCCCTCGGGAGAGCCGCCCTCTATTATTGCGGCGTGCGGAAATCTGCCGATTGACACCGCCGTATATATTCTGTTTTCACAAGAATCATTCAAATTAAAGCTTTCAATCTTCATAAATTTTCAGATTTCTTTCAATAACTTTTTTACCTCTCCATTCAAATGCTCTGCCGGAAATATCGGTATTTTTATCAAGACGGGGAGAAGCTCCGTCAATAAATTCTTCTATATCGGTATGCTTTGCGCCGATGTTCATCGGGCAAACCGTCTGACATATGTCACATCCCCACAAACAGCCGCTTTCCCTGATAAGACTTGTTTCCTTGTCGGAAAGCTCACCTTTTTTCTGCGTTATGTGCGAAAGACAGTTTTCACGGATTATTCCGTCGGATATTGCCGAATCCGGGCAGGCGGAAACGCATTTTCCGCAGGAAAGACAGACCGAATTAAAATATTCTTCTGCCGCAATTTCCATATCGGTGACTATTTCACCGAGAAAAACATATGAGCCGTATTCTTTGGTTATGAGCAGGGAGTTTTTCCCCTTTACTCCGAGCCCTGCACGGCATGCCGCCGCAACCTCGGGTATCGGAGAATTATCCGCAAACGGGATGAATTCATATTCGGGATAGATTTTTTTCAGCGCATACGCCGCATTTTCAAGACGGCTCATAACCGTATTGTGATAATCCGGAACGGCGGCATAGCGTGAGATATTCAGACCCTTATATTTTTCATCATCAAGCAGATACGGGAAGCAGACCGAAATAACCGTTTTTGCCTTTTCGGGCAGACGGCTTTTGGCTCTGCAATCGAGCAGATTATTTTCAATATAATCAAACGGGCAAATTCCCCAAAGGTGAAATGCACCGTCGAGTACTTTTTTATATTCCGTATTATTTACCATGACATCTGAGAAAGAGCAATAATAACGGGCATGGTTATTATCGAAATAGCGCTTACTGCCGCAACTATCTGTGAAGCAAGCCCGACATTTTTGCCGTATTTTGCGGAAAACATAACGGTATTATTCGCTGACGGAGCGGAGGCGGCAATAGCAAGAGAGGTAAGAAGTGCTCCGCCGAGACCGACAAGTCTGAGCAGTCCGATAAGCACGAGAGGAATTAAAATAAGCTTTACCGCCACTGTAAGATAGAGCTTTTTCTCTTTGAATATCGTTCTGAAATCGGCGTTTGCAATGCAGGTTCCGAAAATGAGCATTGCAAGAGGAGTATTCAAATTAGCGGTCTGAACTATCGGAACACTGATTATCTCGGGCAATTTTACCGAAAACAGAAATATCGGCAAGCCGATTAAAACGGCTATCACGCCCGGATTTAAAACAAGCTTCTTATAATCAAATTTACAGTTGCTTTTATCCGACGACATTATATAAACGCCGTGGGTAAAGTTGAACATCTGGAAAACCGCAACATAAGCGGAGCAATAGAAAACTCCCTCCGTGCCGAGAATGGCGTTGGTCAGCGGCAGACCCATATATCCGCAGTTTCCGTAAGACGAAGCAAATATATATATTCCCGAATTTTCATCTTTTTTTCGTGCAAACGCCGCCGTTGAAAGCACAACCGCCGTAAAATTCAGCAAAAATCCGAGACCGAAAGCAACACAAAGACTTTTCAGCTTTTCGGGACTGTATTCAAGAGTTATAAAGCTCTCGATTATCTTTGCCGGAGTTACTATGTAAAACAGCAGGTCGGCACACGCCTTTGCGGTTTTTTCGGGGAATATTTTCAGTTTATCGGCAACAACGCCGACAGCCGCAAGGATGAACAGAATAAGAACCTGCTTTGCGGCAATTCCGATACTTTGAATCATCTGTTAATTTTCCTTTACCTCTGCGCCTTCTTCGGATTTTTCATCCGCTTTTGTGCTTATTCTTGTGAGCACCGTTGACAGAATATACACTGCCGCCGCAAAATCGCAGTAGCAGGGAACAGAGTAACGATAAAGCAGGTCGCTTCTGCCTGCGATAACGGCGATAAACTGCGGAATGAAGCAGAGAAGCGCAAAGAATGCGGCAATAAGACCGTAAGCAACGATTTTCCACTCAAGGCCGTAACCGTTCACCTTTGAATTCACCTGAGCATAGCTCATAAACCATACAATAAGGAAAATGAGCATAAACATTTCGAAAGTAAGCTGTGATACTCTGAGATAGCTTATCGTAATTGAAAAACGATAGATTATTCTCAGAACATTCCATATAACGGGAGAAAGCGAAAGCAGACGAAGCTTTTCTCCTACGGATTTTCCCGAAATAAAAGCAATGGCGCAGAGCGCAAAATATACGGCCGAAACAAGAGCAAACAAGCCTTCAAGCCCGACTATTTTTTCAATGACCTCATGAAGCTGAGGTGCATCGTTCAAATCAGGATATTCGGGCATCATAAATATGCTCAGCCCGAGATTAAGGGCATGGTTAAAGCTCATCATGGCATCCGCAAACGAGAAAACGCTGAGAAATGCCGCAAGTATGCCGCATCCCGGGCGCTTTTCGGGATTTACATCAAGCACGAATTTTTTGCGCTTTATATACGAAACCGCAATTATTGCCGCACAGGCAACAACCGCAACTCCGTAAAGAAGCCATACGGCAAAATTGTTTTCGGAGAAAAATCCCGTTGTACCCTCTATTACATTGAAATACTGCCATGTTCTCAGCGGAAGAGCAATAACGAGAGCGGCGGCAAATATAAATGCCGGAACCGCCGTGTCCGAAAAAACTTTTTTCTTCATTAAAAACACCTTATCTTTCATACATGGGAACATAAATGTTCTTTGCGGAAGTGCTCTTATATGCCGGACGGATTATTCTGCCGCCGGTGAGAAGCTCTTCAATTCTGTGAGCCGACCAGCCGGCAACTCTGGCGATTGTGAACAGCGGAGTGAAAAGGTCGGGCGGAATTCGGAGCATTTTATAGACAAGTCCGGAATACAGGTCAACATTTGCGCATATCATTTTAGTGTTTCCCTTACTGCTGAGAATTTCGGGAGTTACGGCCTCAATGTTTGTAAGAAGCTTAAATTCATCTTCAAATTCGGTACCCTTTACGAATTCCTCTGCCTTTGCACGCAGGATTTTCGCTCTCGGGTCGGAAAGGGTATAAACGGCGTGACCCATACCGTAAACAAGACCCGATTTATCCCCTGCTTCTCTGGCAACTATCTTGCGGATATAATCCGCAACCTGCCCCTCATCGGTTATATCGTTAACATTTTCCTTGATATAATCAACCATTTCGGAAACCTTGGCGTTTGCGCCGCCGTGCTTGGGGCCTTTAAGAGAGCCTATACCTGCGGCAATTGCCGAATATGTATCGGTTCCGGTTGAGGTAAGAACTCTGGTTGCAAAGGTGGAGTTGTTACCGCCGCCGTGGTCTGCATGAACCATAAGGCAGATATCAAGCAGCTTCGCTTCGGCATCTGTAAATGATTTATCGGCTCTTATTGAACGCAGAACGGTCTGAGCTGTTCTGTATTCGGGCTTCATCGGATGAATATACATACTCTTTTTATAATAATGTCTGCGCTTTACCTGATAAGCATATGCCATTATCGCAGGAACCTGAGCGATAAGATGAATTGACTGACGCAAAACATTTTCGAGCGTTGTTTCATCGGGATTGCTGTCATATGAATAGAGCGAAAGAACCGAGCGTTCAAGCTTATTCATAATGTTGGGTGACGGAGCTTTCATTATCATATCTTCAATGAAGCTTTCTGGAAGCTCACGGGCATCGGCAAGGGTTGAGCAGAATGAATCGAGCTGTTCCTTTGTGGGCAGAGAACCGAACAGAAGAAGCCAAACCACCTCTTCAAATCCGAATCTGTCCTCGGCAACACAACCGTTGACTATATCCTCCATGCTAATTCCTCTGTAATTGAGCTTACCCTCAATGGGAACCTTTTCGCCGTCATTAAGGTGATAACCGACAACGGAGCAAACATGAGTAACGCCTGCCATAACGCCGGTTCCGTCAAAGTTTCTCAGCCCTCTTTTAACATCAAAACGGTTAAAATCCTCGGGATTTATATAGTTGTTTTCCCTTATTTGATTACATAAACTTTTTAATTCCTCATCGGAAACATGAGATTCAATAATATCTATATCCATGGTTTGTGCCTCCTCGGAGATTGTTCAAATGATATTACCCCAGAATATATTCATAATATTATACACCTTATTATTATAAAAAGTCAAGCAGGAGAAAAAAGAAATGAAGCAGAGCATTATTATCGCATTATCGGTTGCCGTTTCGCTCACGGCGTGTCCGTGCGCCGCATTCATTCCCCGTTCCGAAAAAGCGGAACAGCCGCAGATAACCTATGATGAAACCGGAGAATATATTTCTGTTATGCTCACCGAGAGCGGTAAAACGGACAAAGTTACAATGCGTGAATATCTTATCGGCTGTGTTGCCGCCGAAATGTCACCGATGTGTCACACCGAAGCGCTTAAGGCTCAGGCGGCGGCAAGCCGCACCTATGCAGAGAGAATAAAAAAGAATAAAAAGAAATCCGCCAAGGCGGATATATCCGATGACCCGTCAAGTCATCAGGGATATATCGGCGAAGCGGAAAGGCGTGAAAGATGGGGAGATAATTTCGATAAATACGAAAACAAAATCGAAGCGGCGGTTGACGCCGTTGAGGAAATGGTAATTACATATAACGGTGAGCCTGCGCTGACCGTATATCACGGAATAAGCTCGGGAAAAACGCAGTCCGCACAGAATATGTGGGGAGAGGATTATCCTTATCTTCAAAGCGTTGAAAGCCCGGGTGATAAGCTTTCGCCTGATTTCATAAATGAATATTCGTTTACACCGAAAGAATTTTCCGAAAAGCTTAAGAACTGCGGAGTTGAACCGAGCATAGATGACGGCGAAATCAAAACAGGGGTTTCGTTCAATTCCGACGGCTATGCAACATTCGTAAAAATCGGTTCCTCTCAGGTTTCTGCTCAGGATATCAGAACGGCTTTTTCCCTTTCAAGCACCTGCTTTACGCTTGAATATGCGGACGGAAAATATGTTTTCACCTGCAAAGGAAACGGACACGGGGTCGGAATGAGCCAATACGGAGCAGACTATATGGCAAGGCAGGGAAGCAGTTGGGATGAAATAATAACATATTATTACAAAGGAACAGAAATCATTCGAGTTTCGGAATTATAAATACATAATTTTAAAAACCGCCGGCTGATGCCGACGGTTTTGGTTTTTATTAAACTCCGGTATTTGTGTAGAGAACGCCGGGATAAACCTTTTCGAGTTTTCCTCCGGTTATATATTTATATGCCTTTGAGCTGTTGGTAAGCTTCTTGATTGTGAAATCCGGTCTCTTTGCGCCGTAAAGGAACATAAATACAAGAGCAATTCTCGGTGAGAAGAGGAACGGAATAAATTTAACCGTGCAGGTATTCCAAACGCTTAATGCAAACCATACGCAGTTAAGACCCCAGTTCCAATAGTTATGACGGTCAAGCTTTGCACCTATTTTTTCAAGCTCGTTTCTGCTTACCTTGGTTTTGATATAGAAAGCTCTGCCGTAGGTTTCATCCTTAACCCAGTATCTTTCAAGGTTGATGTGGATGCCTGCGCCCATACCTCTGTCTTTCCATGCACCCATGGAAACAGCACCGTGAGGTTCAAGCTTATAGGGCCCTATGTAGAGATTTTCGTCAGTCTCGTTTTCGATATATATCCAAAGATGCGGAATTTTCGGATTCGCACTTGTATATATAAGGTACATAGTGGCAACATTCTCAAATTTGTTTACATCTTCTTCAGCAGGTGCTGCGGCAGTCGCTTTTGCGGCTGTATCGGTTTTTGCTGCAAAGCCGTAAACGGGCATGGAGCAAAGAGTAGCAACTACAAGAAGAAGAGCAATGATTTTTTTGAAGCTTTTCATTATTAATCCCCCTGTAAAATTTTTAACGGAAACATTTTACCACATACCGCCATATAAATCAATATCTTTTTCTAACTTTATTTGTAAATTTTATCTTCAAATCTTTCAAGCTGAAATAAAGTATCCGTTATTCATTTCTTTTGTCATATCTCACTCCGCCGGATTCCGATTATCTATTCAATTTCTTTCCCGATACGAATATAATGTCCTTCAAGTATAGCGGCAATTGTTGCAGTTACACATGTCAGAATAATCAGTATTGTGACCGACTGCCACGAAAGTCTGCCGATACAAAGCGGAACAGCAAACAGAAGAACACCGCATATTTTGTTCATAACCGTATGTTCCGAAACAAATCGTTTATTAATAATGAATCCGCTGATAATATTGATACATTTGATAACGGCGATGCAGACAGTCCAGACGATTATCCACACGGGAATATTCACAGTCAGCACTATTTTTATTATCACGATTACCGTAAAAACGGTGTCCGCAATCGTATCAAGCTGTGCGCCGAGCTTTGTTTCTTTTCCGAGATGCCGTGCAACGATTCCGTCAAGTACATCACTGATACCGCCGAGAATATAAAATATATAAAACCATTTTGAAAATGTCGGGCAAAAAATCAGAGCCGACGCACAAGCAATTCTGATACCCGTTATTATATTTGCCATCGGCATTCCCCTTTCATTGATTAATTTTTGCTTTAAGTTAATATAAAATAATCCGAAGCCACTCTGAAGAGTAATTTCGGATTTGGTCGGAGTGAAGGGACTCGACTCGCACGCCTGCGGGCGTTTGGTCGTCGGCGGTCGGAGCCGTCCACCGGAAGGCTCCTCTGTACCGCCTCTCCTTCGAGTCCCGTTTAAGGAAAAATCCGAAGTCACTCTGAAGAGTAACTTCGAATTTGGTCGGGCGACCGATGATAAACACGAACTTTCAATGTCATTAAAGCTGATGCGTTTTGAGCCTTTTTTGTAGTTCATATTTATCAGTATATAATCATCATAAACCACAACGCTGTTTATGAATTTATCCACCAATGTTTTTCTTCCGTCAAGAGTTGTTGTATCGACATTTCTGAAATTGATAATATACTTCCGTATTTCGTCAAGAGAATAATGCGGTGAGCGGATTTCTTCACGAACTATCGCTGTTTCAAGTCTCCTTTTTGTTTCTTCAAGCTCCGTAAGTCTGCCCAATGTTGAATCTGTTTTGATACCCATTTGAATAGCATCAAGCATATTTTCAATGCCTTTTTCAGCTTCGGCAAGCTGTTTCCTGAGTAACGGCAGTTCGCTGCTTGATTCATTCTGCGTTTCAAATGCAAGCGATGAAAACTGTTCGATAAAGGCATCGTCCATAATCACCGTTTTCAGATGATTTATAACGGCATCTTCAATTTTATACTTGCTGATTGACTTGTGTTTCGCATCACAAGTCTTTCTCTTTTTGGTGTTTACGCAGCGATAATAGTGATATTTTATGCCTTTGTTTGAGCTTGTACCGCTTTCACCCGTCATAAATGCTCCGCAAGTGCCGCAAAAAAGCTTGGTTGTCAGCAGATAATCGTCCTCGGCTTTATGCTTTGACGGTGCTTTCTTGTTATCCGCCATTCTGTCCTGAACTCTGTTGAACAATTCCTCCGAAACGATTTCCGGCATTCCGTGCGGTGTTACAATATCACGGTATCTGTATTCGCCTATGTACTTTCTGTTGTGAAGAACTCTTGAAATGAAATTCAGATCGGGATAGCTGTTTTTCCTGACCTTTATTCCCGAATTTTTCAAATGGTCTTTAATCTCTTTCATTGTAGAGCCTTCGTCATACATAGTGAATATTTCTCTGACAATCGGGGCGGTAACGGGGTCAAGCTGAAAATGCTTTTCGGAATCAATCGTAAATCCGTAGGTTATACTGCCACCATTATACATACATTTCAGAGCGTTTTCGGTATGGCCTCTCAACACTTTTTCTGAAAGCTCGGCAGAATAGTATTCTGCCATACCCTCAAGCACCGATTCAAGCAGTATGCCGTCAGGACCGTCTGCGATGTTTTCTGTTGCGGATATAACCTTAACGCCGTTCTTTTTCTGCAGATTTTTGTAGTGTGCGCTGTCATAACGGTTCCTTGCAAACCTGTCAAGCTTCCAAACAACCACCACATCAAAATTGCTTTTGGTACTGTCTTTGATCATTCGCTGAAAATCAGGTCTGTTATCAGTTTTTGCTGACATCGCTCTGTCAATATAGTGACCAACTACCGAAATACCGTTTTTCTCACAATATGCCGTACACTCTCTTATCTGGCCGTCAATAGATTCTTCTCTCTGATTCTCCGATGAAAATCTTGCGTATATTACTCCGTTCATTATTACCTCCAATCCTTGACAATATCTGTGTGTGTCAACTGTATTTTATAATAAAATTCGATGTTTTTCAAGTGAATTTTCAAATCAAGAATATTATGGCAAAAATGGGTTATAAAATTTGTCAGATTTTGCGGAAGAATAAAATAAATCAACGCTCACCGAAAGTTAATCCGATGAGCGGTTTCCAAATATTATAAGCGCTTTTCGTCTTCTTTGCGTTGCTTTGAGGAATGGATTGCTATTGGAACTGCAGCACCGGCTGCACCGCCGAGGAAAATGCCGACCAGCATATACAGCCACCATTGTGGATTTTTCTTTTCCTCTGTTTGGGTTTCGAGCTTTGATTCTTCCACCTTTTTCTCGATCAGAGTTGAAACAGTCTGCTCCTCAGTATGCATTTCGCCGAAGGCATCTTCGTATGAAAAGATGATTTTTCCTTTCACATCACCAAGCACTTCTTTTGAAACCTGAAGATTTATATTGCAGGATTTACTTTCCCCTGCGGCAATCGTGCCGGCAAAGCTCGTTCCGCCGGAAATGAAACCATCAATCTCATAATCTGTTTTTGCGTTTATTATTTCACTTTTGCCGGTATTCATCAGGATAACATTCAGTGAAACAGTTTCACCCTGAACAACCTTTTTCGGCAACACCGCACCGCTGAAATCAAGGCTCGCCGTCTGCCTGACATCTGCATAGATTGAAGCGGTTAATGAATAGGGAGAACCGTTTGAATCCTCATATTCTGCGGAAATATTAAGTTCATGTCTGCTCTGTGCCGCCGAATGAACTGCGGTCAGCTCCGTTTTCCAACTGTAACTTTTTCCCGCACCGATTGAATCAACAAACAGTGTTCCCGTTCCGTCGGGAACAATTTCTTTTTCTGCATCCGTCAAAGAAAAAAGAATGTTTTTGACTGCCTTGGTTTTGCTTTTATTCGTTACCGTAACCGTGAGAGTTGATTTTTCTCCCGGAGTAATAAAACCGTTTTCAATTTCATATCCGGTTATCATAAGATGCGGTTTTGAATTGTCGTCCGCTTTTTTCTCAGTCGCTTTATTCTCTTTAACATCTGCATAAACAGAGCTAGTTGCTGAAAACGGAGCTCCGTCTGCATTTTCATATTCAGCTGAGAGATTCAGTTCATGTCTGCCGTCCTTTGCCGTCTTTATTGCCGTAACGGCAGTTTCCCATGTGCAGCTTTTTCCGGCAGGAATCGAATAAACATAATATGTGCCTGTTCCCTCGGTTATTATTTCGTTTCCGGGATCAGAGAGTGTGAACAGAATGTTTTTTACATCGGTTGTTTTGCTCATGTTCTTTATTGTCAGAACGAGCTTTGATTTGACAGCCGGTGTCAGAATATCGGTATCAAGCCTATAATCGGTCACTACGAGCCGTGGCGTTGAAATATCAACTGTCTTTTCTTCTGCATACACATTCATACCAAAAGCAAGCAAAAGAATAAAACAAAAAATACAACTGATTATTCTTTTCACAATGTTACCTCACAGTTCACGGATATTATCGACAATGCTCGCCTTTGTCTGCTCCCTGATTTTTAAGAAAAGATTGACCGAGCAGATTGTGAATATCATGGCACAAACAGCAAGAGGAATAAACGGATTAAAGTCAAGTCCGAGAGATGTGTCTTTGACTTTTTCATAGATTTTTATACCCGAAACTCCGAGAGCATAGATTGAAAATCCGCTGACAAGACCAATTCCGAACATTGAAAGAAGCTGAAGAATATATGATTTTGTCAGTTCCGAAACAGATGCGCCCACAGCACGGAGAGTACCGATTTCCTTTTTGCTTTCTCTTATTCTTGCGGTCAGAGCGTTATTTATCAGGCTTGTGCAGATTGTCGTCATAAGCAGAAGCACGGACAGCAGTGCAATCATTAAAATTCTGTATGACTCCTGCTGACTTTGCCTTATCTGATAATCGGATTCATAAAGCCCGGTTGTACCGGACACTATCGGCTCGAGTATTTCACACATACTTTCATCAATCTCGGCGGTACATTCGGTGTTAAGATAAACATTTACCGAGGTGTAACGGCTTTCTTTGCCGAATGTGCGAAAGCCCTGATTTGTGGTGATAACACCTAAACTATACCGACTATTCGTATTTTCTACAATTGCTCCGATTTTAACCTTCCGGCTTGTTTTTTCAACATAATCAGCATCGTAAATCTTATCATTCGGCAAGCCCTCCGGGTCATCGCTGTGATTAAAAAGAACGGATACTTCAATTTCATCACCGACCCTGATGTCGAGGTTGGCACTTTCAACTACCGTACTTTTGCTTTTTTGACCGTTGACATATCTTTTTGAATCAGGATTTCCGTTTTTGTCAAGCGGAACACAGGCCGATTCGACTAAAATACCTATATCCATCATTTCCTGATATATGACCAACCCGACCTTATCATTCGCTTCGAGAATTATTTCCTCTCCGCTGTTGATTTTATCAATATCAATTTTTCCCGCAACAACTTTGCTTCTGAGATTTTCAATAAAGCTTTCATCATAAGCGTTTATCCTTGCGGCGGCAAATTCTCCGTCAGGAGCAAACGCTGTTTTATAGTCCTCTTTACTTGTCATTTTGCCGTAATCATCATCATATTCGGCATCGGGAGAACCGGACCTTACATTCTGCAAATCCTCAAGGCGAAGCTGCTCCATAATATCCGTATAATTCTCTTTTGTGAAATCGCAATAATCCATGTGACCACCCACAAACAGGTTGGGCAGGAAGTTTCCGCAATCCGTAATTCTCAGATAATCCGAGCTTCTGTCAACTCCTATTACAGCCTGCCTGCTCTCTCTGCCGACAACGCTTTTAACATAGGGTGAACACAGTATATCATTGACATCGTTTGTACTGACGCCGGAGCTTCTTTCGTTTTCATGATAATTTGTATACGGAAAAGCGTAACCGCCGTCAAGCATTATGTGATAATCTCCGCCGCCGATATTATAATAATCATTTTTAACATATTCCGAAGCGGTAAAGCCGAAGCCGGAAAGAAGAATACAGGCGACAAGAATTATACTTACCGTTACGGTTTTACCCTTGCCGAAGGTCATATTTCTTTTTGCAATCAGCTCCGGCATAGAAAATTCTTTTTGTGATTCAATATTTTTGTTTTTCATCCTGCGGGTAAGGTCAATATTCCTGACTGCCTGCATCGGAGAAATTTTTGATGCTTTGAAAAGCGGAATAAGCGCCGCAAGCATAACACAGATAACCGAAAATACCGCACCGACTATAAGAATTATAAAGTCAGGCAGAAACATCATATTCTCACCGATAAGCTTAACAAGCAGCTTTGCGCCGAAAAACGATATGACGAGGCTCACGGGAGTACAAATCAGCGAGAGAATAAGCGCCTCTCTGCCGAAAATTTTTATTATTTGCCGTTTTGTTGTACCGAGCGCACGCAGAAAGCCTATCTGTTTTTTGCGTTCGAGCAGATTTGTGTTGAATGAGTTTACGATGCCTACGCAGGAAATGAGCATAAGAACAACAGATAAAATAATCATAGTCAGACCCGAACCGGATATATCCTGCGCCCATGCACCGTGGAACATATATGTCTCGACAAATCCGTTGTATATTTCAGGGAACAGTTCTTTATGCTTCGTGCAGAAATCATATATCTGACCGTAGCTGTCATCAAGCTTAATAAAACTGCTGCTGCACTTTGCAAATGTAATTCTCAGAGCCTTTCCGCCTGGTTCGATATTTTCTTTTTCGCTCACAAAAGCTGCCGGAAGGAACGATTCATTTCCGCCGTGACGGTAGGAAATATATGTTCTGCGGTCTCCCGCAATACCAACAATGGTGTAGGTTTTCTCAACCGTTTCGGGAAGATACTCATTGCCGGACTGCACCTTCAGATTCAGCGTAACCTTTTCTCCGACCTTTGCTTTCAGCTTCATTCGTATCATGGCATCGCTTTCAAAAGCTATTTCGCCTGCGTTTTCGGGGTATCTGCCCTCAATAATGCGTGTATAATACATTTCTTGAGCATCACCGCTCATTTTAGCAACAGATGTTCCCGCTTCCTCATATTCGGAATAAGCAAAGCCGAGAACTTCGCCGTCAATGTAATCGGTAATATCGAGCTTATCAATGCCGTCACGCAGGGCATCATCCGTCAGACCGAAAAAAATCAAATCCTGATTGCCTGTCTGCCTGTTTTCAAGGTCTTTAAGCCCGTTTGAAATGCTTGAGACGAGGAACATTGAGCCCGAGGAGAAAATCATAGCAAGGATTATGCCGATTATCATCAGGGTATATTGCTTTTTCCTTGTTTTCAGGTTACCGAAAGCAAGAGTATTCACGGTTGGCATTTTCATTTTGATTCCGCCTCCGCTTTTGTATCACGAATGATTTTTCCGTCTTCAAGAGTGAGTATGCGGTCAGCCTGCTCGGCAACGGATAAATCGTGTGTTACCATAATCAGCGTTATACCGAATTCATGGTTGACATATTTTAAAAGAGATAAAACCTCTCTGCCTGTTTTGCCGTCAAGATTTCCCGTAGGTTCATCGGCAAAAAGGATTGACGGCTTGTTTGCAATGGCACGGGCTATTGCAATTCTCTGCTGCTGACCGCCCGAGAGGGCTGACGGCAGATGCGAAAGTCTGTCGCCGATATTAAGCACCTCGATAATCTTATTGATATATGCTTCATCCGGCTTTTTCTTGTCGAGCATAACGGGCAGAAGTATGTTTTCGTATCCCGTCAGTTCCTGAACGAGATTGTAGGACTGAAACACAAAGCCGAAGCGTCTGCGGCGCAGGACGGAAAGCTGATTGTCGTTATATTTTTTCAGCGGTTCACCGTTATAAATAACATCTCCGCTTGTGGGATTTTCAAGGCTTGAAAGATTGTGAAGAAGCGTAGATTTACCCGAGCCGGAAGGCCCCGTTATTGCAACAAATTCGCCCTGCTCAAAAGAAAGACTGATATTGTCAATCGCCTTTATGACGCCGTCACCCGAAAGATACTCTTTTGTCAGGTTTTTACATTCAAGAACTTTCATTCAATTAAACTCCTTTGGCTTTATTGACCTCATTATAAAACGCCAATCTTACGATTGTCTTACTTTCATATTAAGATTTTGTAAGAAAAAAGCCGGAACAATTATTCCGACTTTATTATTCCGTCTATAACCGGAAGGCATATTGTGATTTTAAGTCCGTCTGCGGTATTTTCCGCAGATACAATTCCGTGATGCTTTTCGACAATCTCTTTTGTGATTGCAAGACCGAGACCGGTACTGTTCGGTTCAGAGTTTTCGCTTCTGTAAAAACGGCTGAATAAATTGGGCAAATCCGTCATATTTGCACCGCCGCCGTTGTCTTCAAAGGAAATACCGACAGAGCTTTCGGCAGATTCAATATTTATTCTGATTCTTCCGTCAGGTTCAGTATGCTCGCAGGCGTTTTTGATTATGTTTCCGAACGCCTCCGAGAGCCACTCACCGTCACATCGAAGAAAAGCGGAGCCGTTTATTTCAATCTGTTTTTCGGGATAAAGAGCTTTAAACTGTTCAGCGGTATTTTCAATAATATTTTCGATTTTGTTATCTGTAAAACTCATTTCGTATGCATCTGCTTTCAACTTTTGCAAACGCAGCAGATTATACACAAGTCTCTCCGTTTTATCAAGCAATCTGAGCTGTTTCTCTCCATTATCGGAAGGGTTCTGTTCCTGTGCCATTTCACAGTAAAGACGGATTCCGGCAAGAGGAGTTTTAAGCTGATGAGAAACATCTGCTACAAACTGAGCGTTTTTTATATTGTCGTTTTTGTTGTTCTGCTTCTGCAAATCAAGCATATCACACAAATCGGAAACATCATTATGCAGACGGGAAAACGAATTATCCGATGTATCAAAGTGTATTCTTTTGCCTGATTTAAGATATTCCTCGATTTCATCGGAAAGCCGCTCAACCGATTTATGTGTTTTTCTGTTTGCTATTATTGATATAACACCGAAAATCAGCAGAAACGCCGACAATACGGACAAAATTATTTCAACCGTTGTCATTGCTTTTCCTCCCATCTGTAACCGACACCTCGGATTGTGGAAAAACGAGAGGCTCCGATTTTTTCACGCAGACGGCTGATATGCACCGAAAGAGTGTTGTCATCAATAAAATTACCGTCACAGTCCCAAATTGATGAAAGCAAACTGCTCCGTGTCACAACAATACCGGCGTTTTTGATAAGCTTTGATAAAATCTGAAATTCGGTGGGAGTAAGAAAAACCGTTTCGTCATTTTTCTTGACAAGCATTTTATTCATATCAACTTTCAAACCGTCGGATTCGTAAACACTTGACGGATTTCGCCTAAGCAGAGCACGAATTCGTGAAAGCAGAACCTTTATTCCGAAAGGTTTGGTAACATAATCATCACCGCCGGCATCAAGCCCCGCAACAATTTCGTTTTCGTCGTCACAGGCTGTGAGAAAAAGAACAGGCACGGCTTTTTCGTTTGCTCTGATTTCACGGCAGATGTCAAGACCTCTGCCATCGGGCAGCCGCACATCAAGAATGACAAGACCGAAATCTATCGTGTTCAGATACTCTCTTGCTGTTCTTGCGTTTTCCGCCGCTGTAACCTCATAACCTTCTTTTTCAAGAAGTTCAACGAGCCCATCACGCAGAAAAGTATCATCTTCAACAATCAGTATATGTGTGCTCATTCTTTCACCGCCTTTAGTTCATTATAGCATAAATGAAATTACTCTTCAATAAAACAAGTCTTAAGAAATTGTAAGTATAATTTTCAACTCAAATCTGCGTCAAAAATCCAAACAATAAATTTTTCCCCTTTGACAAAGTATCTGGCGTTTGATATAATGCATTTGTCAAAAGCTGGTAATTATCAAATTGAACGAGAGACTGCCGGTGAAAATCGGCGGTCTTTCAGCTTTTGCAGGGAAGTAAAACCCCTCGGCAGTTCGCTGAGAACCTCAATCCGTGTTATGATGCCTGCGTCATAACCGGTATTGAGTTACTGCTTTTGTCAGTTGCAAGAGCAGAATTTAAAATAGGAAAGGTTGATGCGTATATAAAATGAATTCAGCGCCGAATATGTCTTTTACAATCGCAACCCACGTCGGAACAAATATTGCCCGTCAGCATAACATCAGAGATAAACGAATAACGGATAAGGAAAGTCATATTGACCCCAACGGCAAGCACGAAATATGGTTTGCAAATCTCACCGAGCGTGAAGCGTATCATAAGATTTTTGATACAGCCGTTTCGGAATATAATATGAAACAGAAGCGTAATGACAGAAAGATTGCGGATTACTACGAAAAGATAAAATCGGATAAACAGAAGCATACCGCCTATGAAATGATAGTTTCGGTAGGTAATACAGATGAACGAATACCCGAAGAAGTCGGTTATGAAATACTGAAAGAATTTGCATCAGGGTGGATAGACAGAAATCCGAATATGATAATTTTCGGCTGTTACTATCACGCCGATGAACAGGGAGTACCGCATATTCACATTGACTACATTCCCGTAGGAACGAATTTCAAAAAAGGTTTATCAAAGCAGGTGAGTTCAACACAAGCTCTGAAAGAAATGGGGTTTGTGAGTGACGGCTGTAACAATACCGCACAAACGAAATGGATACATTCCGAAAATCAGCGTTTGGAAGAAATCTGCAATAATCACGGGATAGAGATATATCATCCTATGAACGGTAAAGAACATCAGGAAAAAGATTTATTCATTCTGAATCAGAAACGGTACAAGCTTGAATCCGAAATATCGGAGCTTACGGAAAATATAACCGAATTGAAGCAGGACAGGCAGACTGCGGCAAATGAATTATTAAAAATATCACCGATTGTAAAAGAAATCAAAAGTGACTTTTCAAAAGAAATACAGGAAGTTGAAAATATATTACCCGAGCCGAAAAGGTTTGAATCTTCAAAAGAATACAGAGCAAGAATCATACCGGTAATCGAAAAGGCAATAGACGGGATAATCAAAAAGGCAAGAAGCTGGCACAGAACAATAATCGGGTTGGTCAAGGAAAACAAATCTTTGAAAGAAATGAACAGTACAATTTCCGAAAAGATAAAAGCTCTTACAGATGAAAACATAAGACTGAAAAATGATTATGAGGATTTGTGTTATATCTACGGAAAAGAAACAGTCGTAGAACAGCTTGCCGAATACAGGACAGAGAAAAAGTACAAAGAACAATCATCAATAAAAAATCCTGTCAAGCAAAACTCTCGGCAGGAAAGGTGATTGAATTACAGACAAAATGTTTGCACCAACCAAATCTGATGCGAAAGGAGAATCGGCGTTACCTATGCGGCAAACTAAAGACACCATTAAGGACAGAATAGCGCATTACTGTTCTGTATGGCGGCAAAAAAGTACAACGATTTCGGTACGGGTATTCCGTATGAAGATATGATGGCACTCGTTCGTGCGTTATGGTCTGATATGATAAAATTCTGCGAGAATGAAAGGCTGAAAAGAGAAGCTGAAACAAATAAAGAAACAGAAAATGTAACCGAATAAAAAACGAGGCAGATACTGATGCATCACAGGCAATCAGAGTCTGCCTCTATTTTTATTTCACACACAATGATATTGTCAATCTTTCCAATTTGATATAAAAAGAAATAATCCGAACGCTTCGCCTATCTTGATAAGCAAGTTCGGATTATCATCAAATGGTCGGAGTGAAGGGACTCGAACCCCCGGCATCCTGCTCCCAAAGCAGGCGCGCTACCAGCTGCGCTACACCCCGTCATTATTCTGATTTATCGCTTACAGTACAATTCACTCACTGTGCTGACTTTCCGCTGCGCGTCCTTCAGAAACATAGTCGCCTCACTCGCTCATTCGCTTCGTGATTCTCCTTGTTTCTTCCCCTCACAACTTCGCCTGTTTCATCCACAGGATGCGGCTCGTTGTTCGCCCAGCTGCGCTACACCCCGTCATTATTCTGTTTTTTTCCAGACGCAATCGACCTTTCAATTATAGTTTAAAAGCGTGTTTTTGTCAAGATATAAAAATGTTTTTTATTTTTTCTTAATTCAATATTGATAAATAATCATTTTTATTGTATAATTACTCATATTATGCAGATTTGAGGCGATAAAATGAAAAAAGATGAAGAAAAAATGAATAAAAGCTCCGAATCGGGTATTCAGCTGAACAAGAAAACCATATTCGGCATTTCAGCACTGCTTCTTGCTATTATGATTTTTGCAGGCGTTCTCACCCGCGTTGTTCCTCACGGCGCTTATGACCTTGACGCTAACGGTGCAATTATCCCGGGATCTTACCACGAAATAGCAGACGATGAAGTCAATTATCCTTTCTGGCGGGTTTTCATTGCTCCCCTTGAGGTTTTCACCACATCGGATTCCGCTATCGGCATCGGCATTATTGCGTTTATCATTCTTGTAGGCGGAACATTTTTCATACTTGAAAAAAGCGGAGTTCTCAAATATATTCTTCAGCAGACGGTCAATAAATTTTCCGATAAAAAGTATCTGCTGATGGCATTGATTATTTTGATTTGCATGTGCATGAGCTCAATTATGGGTATGCTTGAGGAATGCGTCACGCTCGTTCCCCTCGCCTGCGCCATATGCCTTGCCCTCGGGTGGGATTCTCTGGTCGGTCTTGGCGTCAGCTCGATGGCTATCGTTTTCGGCTATGCCGCCGCCACATTCAATCCTTTTAATGTTGTGCTTATTCAGACTATGGCAGGGATTCCGATTTTCTCGGGTCTCGGATTCAGAATTCTCGTTTTTGCAGTAACTTATCTGATTCTTTTTGTGTTCCTTTTCACATATGCCAAGAAGATTGAGAAAAATCCGCAGAAGTCACTTTGCTATGAGTCAGACAAAGCATTGAGAGAAAAATATCTTTCAAAAGAGAGCGAAAAAGTCCTTAAAAATCCTATGCTCCCCAAAGCAACCAAAACTTTTATAATGTGCATTTCAGGCGTTATCGTGCTGACCGTAATCAGCTTCATAGCCCAGAGATTCATTCCAGACCCCGACATTGCAAGCATTGTCAGCTACACCCCTCTTGTTGCGATGGCTGTACTTTTCACCGTAGGCGGTCTTAAAGCAGGCAGCGTTGCAGGCATCAAGGGCAAAAAGCTCCTCAGCGGATTTCTTGAAGGAGTCAAAACAATTCTCCCCTGTCTGCCGCTTATTCTTTTCATTCTCGGCATCACATACATACTTAACAAGGGTATGATTATTGACACAATTCTTTATTACATTTATGAAGCTATCAAGAATTACTCCCCCACGCAGTCACTTCTTATGATAACCGCAGTTGTTATTATCATCGAATTTTTCGTTGGCAGCGGAACGGCAAAGGCATTTCTGCTTATGCCGCTGATTCTTCCCCTTGTTGACCTTTTAGGAATCACAAGACAGGCTTTGACTCTTGCTTTCACAATGGGCGACGGATACTGCAATATTCTTTACCCAACAAGCAGTATGCTCATACTCAGCATCGGTCTTATCAATGTTTCATACACCAAATATCTCAGATGGTCATGGAAAGTATTTATTCCTATTTTCGCTGCTACGGCAGGATTTATATGGCTTGCTGTTAAAATCGGATACTAAACATATAGAAACGCTCCCGCCGAAGCAGGAGCGTTAATTTTTTACTTTACTATCGGAAGATATACTGTTGCCTTGAAAAGGTCGCCGTCTATATTGATTTCGAGTCTGCCGTCCTGGAGCTGGCACAGATCCTTTGCGATTGAAAGGCCTAATCCGTTGCCCTCCTGCTCTCCTCTTGAAGCGTCACCTCTTACAAAGCGTTCTGTCAGCTCCTCGGGTGAAATATCAAGGGGGGCGTTTGACATATTCTTTATCTCAAACACGCCAAAGCCGTTTTCTTCCCTGACAGAAGCATAAACTCTTGTGTTCGGAGCAGAGTATTTTTTTGCATTTGAAAGAAGATTTTCCAGTACTCTGTATGTCTGCTGACCGTCAGCCAAAACTGTTACAGCATCACATTCTTCGTTAAATCTCAAATCAAGATTTCTGCTTTCAAATTCGGGTGCATACTCCACAATGCTCTGAATGGCAAGCTCTTTAAGATTTATATACGCCTTATTGAGCTTTATATTGCCTGCAGACGCCTTTGACGCTTCAATCAGATTTTCAATAAGCACCTTAAGATTTGCTGATTTTTCATCAATTATGCTGATATATTTTTCTTCCTCTTCACTGCCCTTTTCGCAGGTTTTAAGCAAGTCAACATAAGAAATAATCGATGTGAGCGGAGTTTTTAAATCGTGTGAAACATTTGTAAGAAGCTCCGTTTTTGTTCTTTCGTTTTTAACCGCATTTTCAACGGCGGCACTTAATTCATCACTTGAAATTTTAAGGCTGTTGTTGAGAATTTCTATTGACTGGTGAAGCTTTTCATTTCCGAAATCAACAGGTATTCTGTTCTGTGATGCTTCAACAACCTTATCGAGATTTTTAACATACTTATTGAAAAATCTAACAGCTACCGCACCTGCGACTGCAATTATCAAAGCAACAACAAAGGTGAATCCTGCATCTCCCTCTGATACTGCACCTGCAAACCATATAATAAGCGGGCAGACAATCAAAGCGATTGTTGAGAGAATAACCGTTCTTCTGTGGAAGTGTTTCGGTTTATATTTTAATGCAGAAGTTCTGATGCTATTTTTGATTTTTATGAATACTTTTCTTAAAAATCTGAAAATAAATACAATCAGTTTTACGATAATAAAGTTGCCGAAATATGATTTTTCCGACTTTGCCGTTCTGACAACGCTTGCAACCCACTCAGCCAAAGCTGCCCAGAGAAGTGCGGCGGCAGCGGCAAAAAGTCCCACTGAACGGTTGAAAACAAAGGTATCGTTTTCTTCGAGCATATAACCTAAAAGAATTATAAGCCCTGTTCCGCCTGCACCGATAACTAAAGCGGAAATTGCAAGGTGAATGTCCCCGGGGATTTTGTCGATGAATGAAAGAGTTATTCCGTCATAGCCTCTCTTATGACCTGAAAGGTTAAGCATAACAACAAGTGCGGCAATTGCCAAAACAAGGAACACTGCTGTTTTTACGATATAAGGCTCAACAGAGTATGAAAGATCAACATAAAGATCATGAGCTTTCGCAACCTTGTCGTTGCCTGTCAGTTCATCCTCATTTACCATATAAATTATGACTTTTTCACAGCCGTCAAAATAATTCTGTATGGTTGATGATGTGTCCGTATCTCTTGAGTTGAACTCTTCAAGGCCGTTGTAATCAACCTTACTGTTTTCGATTGTTGCGTATAATTTATGCTCGCTGATATCCTTTGCTTTCTTTTCTTCAGCGGTCATATTAGTAAGAGTTTTTTTGCCGTTTTCGATGTAATATTTTATGTTTACAAGCGAAGAAACTTCTTCTTGGGCTTCATTGTAGTTTTCTCTGAAATTTTCAATTTCATTTTGTATTGTGCTATTCGCTTTATCTGTTATAAAGGCTTTTGCAGTATCAATGCTTGCATCATAAGAAATACCTTCATCATAATAGTTGCCTATATATTCAAAATTGCAATAAAAAGAATCATTGTTAAGAGCCTCAGTTCTTATGAGACTTTCGTATTTCAGAAAATCGTCACCCTCTGCATAATTGAGGATTTTTCTTGCAACTCTGATGTTGGCAGATGCGTATGGGTCAATTGGATATTTCTGATTTTCAACGGGAGTATCGGGAATTGAATTTATGTAGCTGTCGCTGAACATCTGCTCATCATCTGAAAGATATTCTTCATAATGAGTTGCAACATATGTAAGCTCTTCTTTTATTATACTGATTTTTTTATTTTTGAATTTTTCAAGATTTTTTTCAATTTCTGCCTTTTTATTTTTTTCAAGCTCTTTTTTTCTTTCACCTGCGGTTTTGCCGCAAAGAATGGAAAGATAATTCATCTCTTCACTGAAAATTGACTCTGCTCTATGTGATGAATAAAAATCCTCTTTATCGTTTGCCAGGTATTCATCCATAGAAAAAACTGTGAGGGGTCTTAAAGCATAAAGTGCATTAAACGCAGAAAGTGCAAACATCACAACGCTTAACGCAAAGCACAATGCTTTTATCCACGGTGAATATTTTATAGAATCGTTTTTCATGGCAATCTCCTTTATTATGTATGAAGCTTAATGCTTTTCCATCTTGTACCCAAGTCCGTAAACCACTTTTATGTATTTGGGATT
>JAZQON010000047.1:0-11894 GCA_045627825.1 Acutalibacteraceae bacterium | reverse complement strand
AAATAAGCTCAAACCCTTGATACATAAGGATTTGAGCTTATGGTCCGAGTGGCGAGACTTGAACTCACGGCCTCTTGACCCCCAGTCAAGCGCGCTCCCAACTGCGCCACACCCGGATATATAACCAACGAATGATATTATATCATACAAAATAAAAATGTCAAGTGAAAAATCAATTTTTCTGAAAAAATTATTAAGTTGTTGATAAATGCGGTTTTTAGTATTATAATCAAGTTAGTTTCAGCGTGAAAGGATGAATATTATGGCTTTTGATTTCAGTTCTGTTCCGGACAGAAAATACACGGGTTCATTTAAGTGGGAGTGCACCGAGAAAGGAAAGGACTGCGAGGGTGCATTTCCGTTTTCAACAGCGGATATGGAGTGGGGGACTGCCCCTGCAATTCGCAAGGCTTGTGCGGATTATGCCGCAAAGGGATTTTACTGCTATACGATTGCAGACGAAAATTACAGAAAAATCGTTTGTGATTTTATGGAACGCAGACATTCATGGAAAATTTCTCCCGATTGGATTGTTCCGACTTACGGCATAGTGAGCGCAATTCACACCTGTGTGAGAGCTTTCACAAAAGAGGGCGAGGGCGTTATAATTCAAAAGCCGGTTTACGGTCATTTTGAATCGGCGGTTTCACTCAATTCACGCAAGGTGATAAACAATGCTCTTGTGATAAAAAACGGACACTATGAAATGAATTTTGAAGAGCTTGAAGAAATGTGCGCTTCTCCGGAAAACAAGCTTCTTATTCTTTGCTCACCTCATAATCCAGTTGGAAGAGTATGGAGTGAAGAAGAGCTGAAAAAGGTTGCGGAAATTGCTTTGAAATATGATATTACGGTTGTTTCAGATGAAATACACTTTGATATCACTTCGAAAAAGCACACTGTTTTCGCTTCTTTATGCCCCGAAATTGCATCAAAAACAATAACCTGCACAGCACCTTCAAAGAGCTTTAATATTGCGGGTCTCGGCACATCGAATATTATCATATCCGATGAAAAGCTCAGAAAAACATTCGAGGAACGGCTCGGAAAAGACGGCTATGAGTGCATTAACTGTTTCGGTTATCCTGCAATTACAACCGCTTATACCGTTTGCGATGACTGGCTTAACGAAATGAATGCTCACATCGCTTCAAATTACAGGATATTTAAAGAGTTTGCCGATAAAGAGCTCCCCGATTTCAGGCATTTTGAGCTGGAAGGAACCTATCTTGTGTGGCTTGATGTTTCCTCTCTCGGCGTTCCGGATGATAAAATTGTTGAATTCTTCGCAAAAGAAGCGAATATTGTTGTGAATTCAGGCGGATGGTTCGGCGATGAAGGTCTCGGATTTATCAGACTGAATATTGCTGTTCCGGAAGAAATACTGAAAAATGCACTTGACGGGCTTAAAAAAATACATATATCCCGAAAATAATTCTGATAAAAAAACTTTTTCCGAAAAAATTATTGACATTCTTTCAAAATTATACTAATATAGAATAAAGAAAGGATGTTGTATATGGATTCCGTTGATGAAAAAATCATTGAATGTCTCAAGGCGAATTCCCGTGAAAATGCATCGTATATCGGAAGCAAGGTAAATATGTCCGTATCTGCCGTTATTGAGAGAATAAAAAAGCTTGAAGCTTCCGGCATAATCAAACAATACACTCTTGTTCTTGATAAGGAAAAGCTCGGTCTGGATTTGGTTGCATTTATTTCCGTAAGTCTCGAACATCCGAAATTTAATACAGATTTTGTTAACTTTGTTACCAAAAACCCCAGAATAATCGAGTGTCACTATATCACGGGCGATTTTGATTTCCTTTTGAAGGTTTGCACATCAAGCGGAAAAGGGCTTGAAAAGATTGTTAATGAAATCAAAAGTGCAAAGGGTGTTTCAATGACAAGAACAAATGTTGTTCTTTCAACTAACAAGGAAGACCATTGCATTGATATAGGTTCAGTTGAATAAGAATTAATAATGAGTATCAGCCGCCCGAAGGCGGCTGAATTTTTTATTTTATTATCGGAAGAATATTGAAGCTGAATTCAAGGCCTTTGCTTCCGTCAAGCTCATACTGAGGAAGAATATCCGGTCCACAGCTTGCGGTTCCCGTGCCCCTTATAAATCCGTCAATATTGACCGCAACGGTTTTTTCATCGTGCAAATCCTCCTGATGCTTGGCGTTCTGCAAAAGCTTCTGACTAAATTTTCTTGCATTGAATATAAAATATTTATCATTATAAACAAACTTCAGTCCGTCGCCGTTATCATCGGTAAACGCCGCATATCTTACTGCACATCTGTTGCCGTAATCCTGCGGTCTGATATAAGGCTCAAGCATATTCTCAACAGTTGTTTCATATACTCCGAGAATTGACTGCGCCTTAAGGTCGGGAAGATTTTCACATTCACCCATGCCGTAATATTCAACATTATTGAAGCTCCCGGGCATTTCGAGAGTTAAGCCGAATCTCGGCATATGAGCCGCAAGGCGTTTTTTTGAAAGAGGTGCGAATGAAGTTTTAACCTCAATTCTGCCGTCTGCAAAAACAGTGTAAACTGTTTTAACATCTGCAAGCGGAAGAATTGATTTTTTGCTTTTCAGCCTTAAAACCGTTGTTATCTCGGCACTGTTTTTCTTTGAAGAAGCAGAAAAACCAATGCATTTGCAGGCATAATCGTCATATCCGCTGTTCATCCACTGTTCACGGTAACGGGTATCATTATCAAGATATGCTCTGTAAATATTCGGAATAAGGCCCTTTGAATAAGCAGGGGACTGATTTATGAGTTCTTTGCCGTTTATGACATAGCTTTCGAGAGTGCCGTATGCTTTTGAGAAAACAATTTTTCCGTTGTTGAGACTGATTTCGGCTTTGTTATCATTGCTTTCGATTTTAACGCTTCCGTCAGCCTTATCAAACGAATATTCAAGCTTTTCTTTAACGGCTTTCTGCTCAAATGCTATTTCCTCTTCACCGTCATAATAATAAATGTTTATATGGCAGTCACAGTTTTCACGGGGCATTTTGAAATCAATATCAAACGCTTTGCTTTCCTGCGGTTCAATATCAAGTATAATTTCATCTGCCGCAATGAGAATATTTCCGTTTTTAACAACTTCCCAGACTGCTGTAATATATGATGTGTTTCTGAATCTGTTGGTATTTGTGAAAGTCAGTTTTTTTTCGGAATATCCGGCTCTTACTGGACGGTAAACATTCTTTGCTTCCTTTGCACCCGTGTGCATTCTGCGGTCGGGATACATAAGGCCGTCAACGCAGAAGCATCCGTCGTGTTTCTTTTCACCGTGGTCGCCGCCGTAGGTTGATTTCCATTTGCCGTGCGAATGATAAACCGCATGGTCAGCCCATTCCCAGATGCATCCGCCCATAAGGTTATCATACTTATAGATTATATCCCAATATTCCTCAAGTCCACCGGGACCCACACCCATGGCATGAGCATATTCACAAAGATAGAATGGCTTCGGAGTATATTTCTTTCCTCTGGTATGCTTGCCGCACTTTTCAACATTTTCATGAGATGTGTACATTTCGGAAACAACATCATAAGAATGTCTCGGAGTTCTTACAACACCCTCATAATGAACGGGTATTTCGGGGCATACCTTATGAAGAAAATCATAGCATACATCGTGGCAGGCATATCCGCCGGATTCATTGCCGAGTGACCACATTATGACGCAGGCACGGCTTCTGTCACGCAGATACATTCTCTTAACTCTGTCGAGATATCTCGGCGCCCATTCGGTGTTACTGCTGATAAGGTCAATATTATCATGCGGCATACATCCGCAGCCGTGAGTTTCGATATCGGCTTCGTCAACAACATAAAGTCCGTAAATATCGCAGAAAACAAGGAACTGAGCATCGGGAGGATAATGAGAGGTTCTGACTGCATTGACATTCATCGACTTCATAAGCTTAATATCCTTTTCGATATCGTCAGCGCTCATAACATAACCGTTTTTATAGTTTGTATCGTGGTGGTTAACGCCCTTGATTTTGATTGCTTTTCCGTTTACGGTGAAAATATCCTTTTTGATTTTAACAGTCTTGAAGCCGATAAAGTTTCTGACCGTCATAACGGCTTTATCGCCGCAGTAAAGAGTTGTGAAAGCAGTGTAAAGGGTCGGAATTTCGGCATTCCATGCGGTAACATCAAGCTTTTTGAATTCAACCGCACATTCTTCGGCGGCATTCTGACTGCCCGATGCAATAAGTTTATTTTTGCTGTATATTTCGGTCTTGAGAGTATATCCGGCGCAGTCACCGATAACGGAAGCGTTTACTTTAAGCTCCCAGCCGTCGGATTTTTCTTTTGTTCTGTAATATAAATCGTTTATGAATGTTTTCGGCATTTCATAAAGAAGAACATCTCTGAAAATACCGTTTTCACGGAACATATCCTGACATTCAAGAAATGTTGCATTTGACCACTTATGAATAACGGCAAAAAGCTCGTTTTCTCCGGCTTTGATATACGGGGTAATATCAAATTCGGCGGTGTTGTGCGCACCCTCGCTGTAACCGACGAATTTACCGTTTATATAAAGGTCAATGCAGGGAATAACGCCGAGAAATGAAAGCAGATAAATTTTATCCGTATCGTTTATTTCAAACATTTTGCGGTATAACGCAACAGGCTGTTCCTCGGGAACATATGGAGGGACATCGTCAAACGGATAAGGGCAGTTGAGATAAACGGGGGATTCATAACCGGTTCTCTGCCATGTGCAGGGAACGGTAATTTTATCAAAAGGAACGGCTTCGGTATCAACCGTGTCGGGAAGCTCCTTATTGCTCTTATAATATCTGAAATCCCATTCGCCCGAAAGAACTCTTACCATATCAGATGATATTCTTTCTTTTTTGAACGGTGTTTTTTTCAGCTTTTCGGCGCATGAGTAGGGTATCATATATGCTCTGCCCTCACGCTTATTCTTTTCAAAAAATGAAAAATCATTGAAATTGTTGCGTTCAATGGAGTATTTCATTATTTTTCCGTCCTTTCATTTAACATTTTTATCATTATTTTTGCGGCTTTATATATATCTCCGCATCCGAGTGTTATAATCAGGTCACCCTTTTCAGCATGGGAAACGGCGTATTCCGCAACCTCTTCAAAAGAATTGAACCATACGCTTTCGGGGATTTTTTCGGCAAGCTGAGAAGTATAAATATTATATGTGTTTCTCTCTCTTGAGCCCATTATTTCCGTCATTATAACACGGTCGGGAATTTGGAGAACTCTTACGAAATCATCAAAAAGCATTGCTGTTCTTGAATATGTGAACGGTTGAAATACTGCCCATACTTTACTATATCCCATATTCATTGCCGTATTGAGTGTAACCTCAAGCTCACGGGGGTGATGGGCATAATCGTCCGCAATTGTTATTCCGTCTATCTCGGCAAGCTTTTCAAATCTTCTGCCTGCACCGTGAAAATCGGCAATTCCCTTAACGCACGCTTCAAAATCAACGCCCGAATACATAGCCGAAGCGATAACCGCAAGAGCATTATAAATATGATGCTTTCCGGGGATTGAAAGGGTAACCCTGCCGAGATTTTCACCTTTGCAAATCACATCAAATGACTCATATTCGTTTTCGCAGGTAATATTTTCCGCTCTGTAATCGTTGCTTTCGCCTAAACCGAAAGTGATTGTCGGCTTATCGGTTAATTTAAGTGCGGTGTTCACAGCATCAACGGTATCTTCGTCATCACCGTTGTAAATTATAACCTTTGTTGCCATGGAAGCAAATTTCGTAAAGGATTTTTTAAGATTTTCAAAGGTCTTAAAATAATCGAGATGGTCTTCGTCAACATTCAGAATAACGGCAACATCAGGGGAAAGGTCAAGAAAAGTATCAACAAATTCGCACGCTTCGCAAACCATATGCTCGCTGTGTCCCACAAGACCGTTTGAACCCGTAAGCGGAAGCTTGCCTCCGATAACCGCCGTGGGGTCAAAGCCCGCTTCAATAAGCACCTGAGTGAGCATGGAGCATGAAGTCGTTTTTCCGTGAGTTCCGCTTATGCAGATGCTGTTCGGATATATTCTCGTAACAGCGCCTAAAAGCTTGCTTCTTTCAAATGTGGGTATTCCCGAAGCCTTTGCCGCAACAAGCTCGGGATTATCCGAAAGCAGAGCGGCGGTATAGATTATCATTTCCGCTCCGTCTATGTTTTCAGCCTTCTGACCGAGGGTAACGGGTATTCCGAGAGAGCGTATTCTTGCCAGGGTATCTGTTTCGTTATTATCCGAACCGCTGAGCTGATAACCCTCTTTATGCAGTATTTCGGCAAGCGGACACATCCCCGAACCGCCTATACCGATAAAATGTATTCGTTTAACTTTTTTCAGTAGTTCATCTATATTTTGCATGGCTTCATTCTTCCTTTCAAGCCGAAAAATTCCAATTTAAACTTATTATATTACATATCTACGCAAAAATAAAGAAAAATTTAAATTTTTTTACCGTAACCTTAAGAATTTTTTACCATAAAATGATATTGTTCATTAAAACCGACCTTAAAATATACTATGGAGGGTTTGAAATTTGAACAATATCAAGTGCTTCGCCGTTATCGGCGGTGATAACAGACAAATATATATGGCGGAATATCTTAAGGCAAAAGGATATTCCGTTAAAAAATTTGCTTTGCCCGAAAGCGAATTTGAAAATATTGCACAGCTTAAAGAAGCCGTTTCGGAATCGGATGCGGTTATTCTTCCGCTTCCCGTTACAAAAGACGGAAAAAATCTCAACACTTTACCGCCGTTTAATATCTGTGTTGATGAAATTATTCCGGTGATATCAACGGCAGGGGTTATTTTCGGCGGAATGATTAAAGATGATATCAAAACAAAGCTTAAAGAAGCTGGAGCAAGAGTTTTTGATTATTTCGGGCGTGATGATGTTACGCTTATAAATGCGATTCCGACCTCACAAGGCGTTCTGAAAGTGATATTCGACAATGTAAATTATACCGTTCATTCGAGCAGGTGCGCAGTTTTCGGCTTCGGAAGAACGGGAAAGATTATTGCGGAAAATCTTCATTCACTCGGCGCCGATGTTACAGTATGCGCACGAAAAAGCGCCGACATTGCCCTTGCGTTTTCAAAAAAATATTCGGGATGTTATATCAAGGATTTTTACGGTATTGCACAGAGTTTTGATTTTATCGTAAATACCGTTCCGGCAAATATAATTGATTTTAAGATACTTAGCTCATTGAGAAAAGACTGTTTTATAATTGATGTTGCTTCCGCACCCTACGGATTGGATTTTTCGCTGGCGGAAAAGCTCGGGATAAAGGCGCTTTTGTGTCCTTCACTCCCGGGTAAAACCGCTCCGAAAACCGCAGGAAAAATCATTGCGGACGGCATTATCAATATTCTCGGGGAGGAAGGCTATGAATAACTATAAAGCCGCCTTTGCAATATGCGGCTCATTCTGCACAATAGATAAAGCTGTTAAACAGCTTGAAATTCTGACGGATAATAAGAATGATATTTATCCCGTTATGTCGTTCAATGCTTCTTCGATTGATACCCGTTTCGGAAAAGCCGATGATATAATCGAAAAAATCGAAAAAATCTGCGGAAGAAAAATAATAAAAACCATTGCCGATGCCGAGCCTGTCGGGCCTGTCATAAAGCCTGATATAATGATAATAGAGCCCTGCACGGGCAATACGCTTGCAAAGCTTGCCGCAGGCATAACAGATACCCCCGTAACTCTTGCGGCAAAGGCACATTTGAGGAACGAAAAACCGCTTCTTATAGCTGTTTCAACGAATGATGCTCTTTCAATTGCCGCCGCCAATATCGGAAAACTGATGAATAATAAGAATGTATATTTTGTGCCGATAAGGCAGGATGACCCGCTCAAAAAGCCGAGGTCTGCAATATCGGATTTCACGCTTACGGTTGATGCAATTGATGCCGCTTTAAAAGGAAAACAGCTTCAGCCTATAATATTCGGATAATCTTGCTTAGGAGTGAGTTTGTCTCACTCCTAAATTATTTAATGTTTGGTACTTGAAAAAGAAATAAAAATTTGATATACTATTCATAATTATTGAATAAAATGGAGGAAGTATGGAAGGAAAGCTTATTGTTATAGAGGGTCTTGACGGCAGCGGAAAATCAACGCAGGAAGAGCTTCTCAAAAAAAAGCTTGAAGAAAAGGGGATAAAATTCAATTTTATCAAGCTCCCGAATTATGATGACCCTGCCTGCGCACTTGTTAAAATGTATCTTTCCGGCAGATTCGGCAGTAACCCCTCCGATGTCAATGCTTACGCCGCTTCGTCATTTTATGCGGTTGACAGATTTGTAAGCTATAACTGCTACTGGAAAGAAGCTTATAAAAACGGTGAGCTTTTCCTCGCTGACAGATACACAACTTCAAACGCATATCATCAGTTGACCAAAACTCCCCGTGAGGATTGGGACAAGTATCTTGAATGGCTCGAAGATTTTGAATATGTCAAGCTCGGCATACCAAAGCCCGATGCCGTAATTTATCTTGATATGCCGATTGATATTTCACAGAAGCTTATGACAAACAGATATAAGGGCGATGAAAGCAAAAAGGATATTCACGAAAAGGATGTGAATTATCTCAATGCCTGCCGTGTGGCCGCCGAATATGCCTGTGAAAAGCTCGGCTGGTGCAGAATTGAATGCGGAAAAGACGGAGAGCCTTATCCGATTGAACAGATTTCCGAAAAAATCTTTGGTGAAGTTTTAAAGGCTATAAAATAAGGAGAAAAATTATGTTTTATATGTTTTTGGCGGACGGCTTTGAAGAGGTTGAAGCCATTGCCGCTCTTGATGTTATCAGAAGAGCGAAAATAGATATAAAAACCGTATCCGTATCGGGCAGGAATGCAGTCGGTTCGCACGGCGTTTCCGTTGTATGCGATTTAAGCAAAAACGATATTTTCGTTTCCGATGATGTTGAAGGTATAATTCTTCCCGGCGGAATGCCCGGAACAATAAATCTGCAAAATGATGAAACCGTGAATAATTTCATTGATTTCTGCAATAACAATAACAGAATTCTCTGTGCAATTTGTGCCGCTCCGATGATTTTGGGAGAAAAAGGACTTCTCAAAGGTAAAGAAGCCATATGCTTCCCCGGATTTGAAGATAAACTCATCGGCGCCAAAATATCCGATAAATTTGTTTGCACAGACGGGAATATAATCACCGCTAAGGGAATGGGAAGCGCCGTAAAATTCGGACTTGCCGTTGTTTCCGTCGTTAAAGGTGCGAAATTTGCCCGTGAGCTTGAAGCAACACTCCAATGCTCATAAATAAGTCGGAGCTCCGTATTCTTTATTCGGGAATACGGTCCGGGATTGACGGCAAAGCAAAATCGGACTTTGATAAAAGCATTACATCGCATCTGATAAATAGTGAAAATTATATAAGCTGTGATACCGTGCTTATCTTTGCTTCTTTTTCCGATGAACCGGATACATCGGGCATAATCGGATATTCCCTGCAAAACGGCAAAAGAGTTGCCGTTCCGGTATGGAAAAACGGGATAATGGATTTTTATTTTATTAAATCTGCGGAAAGTCTTACCGAAAATATCGGCAAGATAAAAACCGTTGATATATCGGAAACCGAAAAATGCGAAAGCTTCGATAACTGCGTATGCGTTGTGCCTGCTCTTTCGTTTGATATGCAGGGTAACAGACTCGGCTTCGGCGGCGGTTATTATGACCGCTTTCTTGCTGAACACAAAGAAATATTCTCTGTCGGGCTGTGCTGTGAAAGATGTTTATGCTCCGGCACTCTTCCCACGGAGCCGCACGATATAAAGGTAAACTCCGTTATCACGGAAAACAGAATCATTCACTTCTGAAGGAGGGTTTACATATGAATAACGAAGAACCCGGCAAAAAGTTTCAGGTTCATATTTCGGATGAAGATTATCTGAAGCCTGCCGACCTTGAAGAATTGCTTCCTAAGAAAAAAGAACAAAAGAAAAAATTTGTTGTAAATATAGATGATACCGAAAGTATTCCTCAGGAGCAGGAAACTCAGCCGCAATATAAGGGCGAAATATATTTTTCAAACAGTAAGCCCGTTAAGCCCCGTCAGCCTAAATCTCAGCAGGTGAAAACGGAGAAAGCTCCGAAAAAAGCGAAAAATCCGAAGCTTTTAAATACATTTGCTTCCAGATGTGTATGCTTTGTTGTTGTGTTTACGGTCGTTTTATCCGCAATCGGCTTATCCTGCATTAATGATGTTCTTGCAATCAGCAGAAGCGATGAGCTCGTAACTGTCAATATTCCGTCGGATGCAACAACGAATGAAATAATTGATATTCTTTCCGATAACGGACTTGTGAAGCAGAAATTATTCTGCAAGCTTTTCTATAATGCGTTCACAACGGTTAAAAATCTTAACAAAACGAAAAAGCCTGCCGACCCGGTTTATCTGAGCGGAATATACTATGTTCAGAAGGATATGGGTCTTGAAGGATATCTTACGGAGTTTAAGGAGCTCCAGGCGGCTAACGAAACGGTTACGCTCACTTTCCAGGAGGGCTGGACAATCTATCAGATGTTTGACCGCCTTGAAAAATTCGGAGTATGCTCGAAGGAAAGACTTATTGCATCTCTTAAGAGCACTGAATTTGAACAGGAATTCTTTAAGGCAATTCCCACCGATTCAAGCAGAACCTTTAAGCTGGAGGGCTATCTTTTCCCCGAAACCTATGAATTTTTTGAGGACAGCGACCCTAACAGCGTTATAAGAAAATTCCTTGAAGAATATGAAGAAAGATGGACTGACGAATATCAGAAGCGTGCGGATGAGCTCGGCTTAACGCAAGACCAGGTGATGACAATTGCTTCGATAATTCAGCGTGAAGCCGCAAGCACCGACCAGATGAAGCTTGTTTCCTCTGTTATTCATAACAGACTTAAGCACCCCGTTTCATGGCCGACATTAGGTTGCGATTCAACGGAAAACTATATCAAAAATTATGTTGCTCCGAATGTGAGCGATTCAGAAGCGTTGATTTATTCTCAGAATTATGACACTTATTCAACTCAGGGACTGCCGCCCGGACCGATATGTAATCCCGGTGATGCGGCAATAAAAGCGGCACTTTATCCCGAAAATACGAATTATTATTTCTTCCGTCACGATAAATACGGAAAGATTTATATGGCTTCAACTCAGTCAGAACACGATACAAACGGAAATCTTGTTCTCAGAGCAAACAGCCATTAAGGGGAATTTTTTATGGATTATTTTGCTGTGCCGGAGCTTCTTGCTCCTGCCGGTGATGAAGAAAGACTTATAACAGCCATTGAATACGGAGCCGATGCGGTTTATCTCGGCTCCGATTCTTTCGGAATGAGAACGGCGGCGGCAAGCTTCGGAGGAGATAAACTTAAAAACGCCTGCGATTATGCGCACTCAAAGGGCGTTAAAATTTATCTTACCTGCAATACCGTGCCGAGAAATAACGAGCTCAGCCGTCTGCCTGCATTTCTCGAATATGCTCAGGCAAGCGGAGTTGATGCGCTTATAATCACTGACCTCGGAGTGCTTGAATGTGCCAAAAAATATGCTCCGAAAACCGAGATACATATTTCAACTCAGGCGGGAATAACAAACTATGCTTCGGCAAATGTGCTTTATAATATGGGTGCCAAAAGAGTTGTTACTGCCCGTGAGCTTTCTCTTGAAGAAATAGCCGAAATCAGAGCAAAGGTACCCCGGGAGCTTGAAATAGAATGCTTCATTCATGGTGCAATGTGTGTTTCGTTCTCGGGCAGATGTCTGCTTTCGAATTATATGACCGGCAGAGACTCCAACAGGG
>JAZQON010000046.1:0-4990 GCA_045627825.1 Acutalibacteraceae bacterium | reverse complement strand
TATAATAAATTGAATTACTATGTACGGAGAAAAAATATGTTAAAGCTTGAAAATGTTTCATTCACGGTCGGAGACAACAGCTCCGAGCTTGATATAATCAAAAATATCAGCCTTGAAATACCGGACGGCGCTTTTACCGTTATAACGGGACCCAACGGCGGCGGAAAATCAACGCTTGCAAGGCTGATTATGGGCATTGAAAAGCCGACAGAGGGCAAAATAATATTTAACGGCGAAGATATAACGGCTCTTTCGGTTACGGAAAGGGCAAAGCTCGGCATCGGCTATGCGTTTCAGCAGCCGCCGAGATTTAAAGGGCTTACGGTGCGCCGTTTGCTTTCGCTTGCCGCCGGCAGTGAGCTTCCCGAGGATGAATGCTGCGGTTATCTCACAAGTGTCGGACTTTGCTCAAAGGATTATTTGAACCGTGAAATGGATGCTTCTCTTTCGGGCGGCGAAGCAAAGAGAATTGAAATTGCAACTCTTATGGCCCGCAAGCTTGCTCTTGCCGTATTTGATGAACCCGAAGCCGGAATTGACCTTTGGAGCTTCTCAATGCTTGTTGAATCATTCAAGGCAATGAGCAAAGAAAGCCACAACAGCGTTCTTGTTATTTCACATCAGGAAAGAATTATGCAGCTTGCGGATAAAATGATTGTTATTGCCGACGGTACGGTTAAGGATATAGGCACGAAGGATGAAATTTTCCCGAGGCTTATGGGCGAATTTAATCAAAGCTGTGACTTCAGAGGAAAGGGGAATGAATAATGGATAAGATTGATTCTCAGCTTCTTGAAGCGATAGCGGATATACATGAAATTCCCGAGGGAGCTTATAATATACGCAAAAACGGTGAGGGCTTTTCACGCAGAACCACGGCGAATATTGATATAGTTCAGAAATCGGACAAGCCCGGAATTGATATTATTGTTGCGCCGAACACCAAAAACGAGAGCATTCATATTCCCGTTATCATAACCGAAACGGGACTTGAGGATGTTGTTTATAACGATTTTTATATCGGTGATAATGCCGATGTTATGATAGTTGCAGGCTGCGGAATACACAACTGCGGCGACCAGAAATCACAGCATGACGGCATTCACAGCTTTCACATCGGCAAAAATGCAAGGGTTAAATATATCGAAAAGCATTACGGTGAGGGCGAGGGAAGCGGAGAAAGAGTTCTGAACCCCGTCACCGTTGTTGAGCAGGATGAAAATTCGGTCTGCGAAATGGAAATGGTGCAGATAAGAGGTGTTGACTCAACTGTCAGAGACACCAAGGCATCTTTGGCGGCAGGCGCAAAGCTGATTGTTACCGAAAGACTGCTTACCCACGGAGAGCAGTATGCCCGTTCAGATATGGAGGTAAACCTCAACGGCGAGGGCGCTTCATCGCAGATAATCTCACGCTCCGTTGCAAAGGATAATTCAAAGCAGATATTTCATCCCAATGCCATAGGTAACGCCGAATGCAGAGCCCATGTTCAGTGTGATTCGATTATTATGGATAACGCAACGGTAAGCTCAATTCCGGCAATAACCGCAAACTGCGCCGATGCGCAGATAGTCCACGAAGCGGCAATCGGCAGAATAAACAATGACCAGCTTGTTAAGCTCATGACATTCGGCATGAGCGAGGAAGAAGCGGAAGAAGTAATCATCAGCGGATTTCTTAAATAAAACAATAAAAACTAAAACGGGATTGTGACAAGTCACAATCCCGTTTAATGTTATGCTTTTCCGGCTTTCTTGGCGAGCTCCTCGTCTTCGGCCTTTTTCTTTGCTTCGTATTTCTTTCTTTCGACTTCGGCTCTTTCGGCGGCTTTCTTATCGAGAATTTCAATCATTCTCTGATGAATTTCTTCGATATCAACGCCGTCCGCAACAAGCTGTTCATATTCTTCTGCCGGTATTCCGCCGACGAAGCACTGCTTATATTTTACATTGTTTCCTTTTGCTCCGATAAGAATGTTTATTCCGAGCAGGACGAAAAGTGTAACTAAGTAAACAACAACGCCGATTTCAAGCTTTCCCGAAACAAATTCGGGGAAAACGCCGTTTATCTGACCGGCAAATCTTGAGAAGAACATTGCGGAAACAGCGGCAAAGATGATTGAAAGGCTGTTGAGAATATAATTTCTCTGTTTTCCGTGAGGGCCGCAGGCGGCAACAAGCGCCACAAGGCTGACTATAACGAAAACAACGGAGAGCAGAATTGCCGCAATGGCAAGGAAAAATGAGGTGAATGCTCCGCCGACGAGCTTTGAACCCATCATCGTAAAGAGCGCACCGAAATCAAGCGATGAAACATAGTTATATATTTCAATTGCATTTATGCTTTTTGTGGTCTGCTCAATGAGAGGACCGCTGAACGAAAGACTGCAAACCGGAAGCATAAGAGCACCGATGGGCAGAAGTGAAAGGAAAATTCTTGCGATTGCAAGGGGAGAGCCGACAAACGATGCTTTAAGTCTGTCAATTTTCTTCTGAAGATGAGCATGCTCAACCTCGGCGGCATCCGCCTCGTTCATGAGCTTTTCATCCATTCCGTAATATACAAGATTGACGCCGCACTTCGGGCAGTTCGGTTTCCAATCGAATAAAGTCAGTTTATGACCGCATTTAGGACAAGTTGCCATAACATTTCCTCCATTATATGAGTAACTTTCATTTTATTTTATCATATTAAACGGATTAAATCAATTGTAAACTATGACTAAAAAACGCAAATGTTTTTTGTCATATTGACTATTGTTATATCAGTCCGCCGTCGGCGGTAATAACCTGAGCGGTAATATAGTCCGAATCATTGCCGGCAAGAAAAGAAACTATTCCGGCAATCTCCTCGGGCATTCCGAACCTGCCCATGGGTATTTCATCCGCAAAGGCGATTTTTTCTTCATCGGAAAGATTGTTGTTCATTTTGGTGTCAATTGCCCCGGGTGCCACACAGTTAACCTGAATGTTGCTCGGCGCAAGCTCACGGGCAAGAGCCTTTGAAAGACCGATAACCGCCGCCTTTGTTGCGGAATAAACCGTTTCGCATGATGCACCGTGTATGCCCCACATTGAGGAAATGTTGATGATTTTACCGCTTTTTTCGTGTATCATGTACGGAACTGCACACTTACAGCAGTTGAAAACTCCCTTGAAGTTGACCGCCGTCATGCGGTCAAATTCTTCCTCGGTGATGTCGGTAAACAGCTTTTGCTGTGCAATTCCGGCGTTATTGACAAGCACAGAAACGCCCCCGAAATATTCGGCGGCGTCTGCGAATACGCTTTTCATTTGTTCATAGTCGGAAACATCGGCACGGTACATCTTGTGATTTACACCCAATTTCGTGAGAGTAAAATCAAGCTGAGAAGCGCCGTCCTCATCCGAGCGGTAGCAGGCGGCTATATTAAAACCGTCTTTGGCAAGGCGGAGAGCAATCTCACTGCCTATACCTCCGGAAGCTCCGGTAACAAGCGCACATTTATTCATAATTTTTCCTTATGCGGCGGTGTTTTCTTCGCCCATCAGCTTTGCCATATCAAGATAACCCGAGGGAACCTCGAAATTCGAAGCGGTGATATTTCTGCTGATATATCTTATTTCCATAATGGTGCTGTCCTGACCGTCGATAATCTCAATTCTCTTAAGTGTACCGTTGAGATAAAGATATCTTACGGTCTGACCGTTTGATTCATAGGTATCGCATATATAAGTTACGCCGTCAATCACTATTTCACCTCTTGAGATGAATGTACTTTCAACGGAATTGGGGTCAAACACCTCTGCACTGAATATATCCTCAACCTCTTCAACCTCGGTTGCATAATAGCATCTCATTGACGGGATTATCAGATAGCACTTATTATCACGAAGCAGGAAATTCGATTCGGCTGAGCCTTTTTCGCTGATTGGCATAAGGGTCTGCATAAAGAACATATTTCCGTTTCTCGAAACGGTGATGGGAATTGTGGTCGGAGTTCCGCCGTTTACGCTTGTTTTAAGATTGAGCGAAGCGGTATATCTGTCACCGCTGAGGATTTCCTTATAGTCAACCTTTTCGGCGCCGGGCTGATTGGTTATAATCGGCTGGAGCGGCTTGCCGTTCTTATCGGTGTCAACCTTTATCTTTTTTATTTTCTTTTCGTCAACAACCGTTTCACCTATTGCGAGAGTGGGAGCCGGTGAAGTGTTATCAATGAGCTGTTCGATTGAACTCGGGTCATTGAACTGGTCGAGAAGCGACTGAGCCTCGGGAGTGAGAGAACCGTCGGGATTGGTGGCTTTTATGGCTTCGGTTTTCTTAACCGCCTTGGTTTCAACAACAACATTGCTCGGTGCAACGGTAACCTCTTCGCCGTTTTCGCCGATATAGAAATACTGAGTTGAACCGTTTTCATCAATTCCGGCCTGAACATTGTGAGTTGAGCCGTTTTCATCAACGATATAAACATCGCTCTGAATTTCGGTTGCGTCTTCTCCGCCTTTCTTTTCGATTTTGCGGCAGGCGGCAAAGCCGAACAGCAGTGAGAACACAAGTAATATTGCGATTATGCTTTTTTTCATATATGATTTCCTCCCGGAAAAAGTTAAGCAACAGCTTTTATTGCTTTGCTGTAATTATAGAATAGACTATTTCGGGATTAAAATCAAGTGCAGTTTGATAAAATATCATAACCATTTTGTAAAGAAATTGTTGCAAAATTGTAACAAACGAAAAAATCCGATAAAAAATGAAAAAACACTTGCAAAATATGATTTTATACTATATAATATGTTGCGTACCTCAAAAAGAATATTCTAGGATGGCTCAGTTGGTAGAGCAGCGCATTCGTAATGCGCAGGTCGTCGGTTCGAGTCCGACCAGTAGCTCCATTGATAAAGCACATTGCGATTGCAGTGTGTTTTTTCTTTTTGCCGCTTTCACTTCACCGAAAAATATTGTATTTTTTAAAATCAGGTGATATAATATTAAGTTAGTACAGTATCAC
>JAZQON010000045.1:0-5778 GCA_045627825.1 Acutalibacteraceae bacterium | reverse complement strand
TTCTTCCGGCAGGGAAAGGATAATTGAAAGCAATCCCTTAGCCTTGTTTGAAAGGTTCTTATCACGAAGATGATAGTTCGACATAATGGTGAAATTGCGGTTCTTTTCGACTCTGAAAACTGACATTGTTTTTTCCTCCTGAAATAAAAATGCCGTACTCAATTCATCGCTGAATGAGTACGGCTAATATTATTCATTTTAATACTTGATACAAACCTTGGTACAAACGATATTTAAAAGCACTAAACATTGCAGAAAATACAATACATATTGCATAAATCACTCGAATGATTGTTGTGCAATCTTTATATTTTTGTTTGAAATTTTTAATATTTTGCGATATCCCAAGCTCTCATAACCCGGAGGTCGGAGGTTCAAGTCCTCCCTCCGCAACCAAAGAATCCCTTGAAACTCAATGGTTTCGAGGGCTTCTTCTTTTCCCTGAGATTAATAGGAGGACTTGAAGAAGAGGCGGAACAGAGCAACAGTCCGGTGGACTGTTGTGACCGCCGACGACCAAACGCCCGCAGGCGTGCGAGTCAAGTCCTCCATCCGCAAGCATATCGAGTGGATATAACGGATTTCAGTTGCATCCACTTCTTTTTTGCGAATAATCTTATTATTTTTTCTTAAAAAGCATTTACACCATCGTTGTTTTTTGATAAAATAATCATACAAATTATAAAGCGAGGTATGAATTATGGGCACGATAATCGGTATCGGCGGCGGATTTGACGGCGAATACGGCTGGGAGCTTGCCGAGAAAATAATTGCAAAAACAGGGAAGAAAAATCCGAATTACCTTTTGATTCCCACAACGGGTTATGATTTTTCCACCGCAGAAATTTCAATATACAGCAAAATGGGTTGTGACTGCGAAATTCTTTACTTAACCCACGGCTACATTACCGAGGAATTTGTTGCGGAAAAAATCAGAAGAGCCGACATAATCAATGTTCCCGGCGGCAACCTTAAATTCTGCATGGATTACTGGTTCAGAACCGGTGCAGTAAAGTATCTTAAAGAAGCATATGAGGACGGAAAAATTCTTTTCGGCGGCTCCTCGGGCAGTATGTGCTGGTTCAGGCAGGGATTCGATGACTGTGCACCCAACGGCGAATTCATGTTTGTTGACGGATGCGATATTATTCCCTATAACAATGTTCCGCACTATGAGGGCGCATTCTGGAATTCCTTCAATGATTATGCCGATAAAACTCCTTTATCAACCATTGCCTGCGAAAATGATACCGCAATAGTTTATGAGGACGGCAAATATTCACTGCTTATTTCCGGCAAACGACCCGATGCTAGAGTATGGTTTTTTGATGCGGCAGACGGTTATAAGCGCTATGACCTGACTGCCCATCCGGAGATATTGGAAAGACTTTAAGCAAAGAAGCTTCGCCGACGGCGGAGCTTCTTTATATATCCGATTTAACTTTATATGCACGCTTTCGGGAGCATTTCCGAGAATGTGGGGTGGGGGTGAATTACCGAGGCGATTTCCTCTGCTTTGAGACCCTTTGAAATCGCAACCGCAAATTCGGAAACCATATCGGTTGCTCTCGGGCAGACAAGCTGAGCGCCGAGGAGCTTTCCCGTTTCGGCATCGGAAACCGTTTTTATGTAGCCCGATTCCGAATTTTCGATAACGCATTTACCGTTTGCACCCGTCAGGCATTTTGCGGTTTTGACGGCAAATCCTTTTGCCTTTGCTTCGTCCTCGGTAAGCCCTACGGAAGCAATTTCGGGAGAAGTATAAATACAGCTCGGAACAACCGACATATCAACCGCAGGCGCCTTGCCGAGAATGGCGGCAACTGCGTTTTTTGCCTGAGCTTCGGCAACATGGGCAAGCTGAATATTGCCTGCCTTTGCATCACCGATAACATAAATATTTTCAATTCCCGTTTTTCCGTTTTCATCGGCAACTATTGCACTGCGGAAAAATTCGGGAGCTTTTTCGCATTCAAAAAGCTTTTCGGTGAAAGCCTTTCTGCCCGTAGCCATAAGCACACCCTCGGCTTCGGCGGTGCAGATTTCACCCTTTTTATTTTCATATGTAACCGTTATCGCTCCTGCTTCTCCGCTGATTTCCGTAACCTTTGAGGAAACGAAAATTTCAGCACCCTGCTTCTTGAGGAACATTGTCAGGCGCTGAGCGATTTCTCTGTCCATCGGGGGCAGGATATGCTCCATGGTTTCGATAATTGTCACCTTGCATCCGAGGTCAAGATAAATCGAAGCACATTCACAGCCTATAACGCCGCCGCCGATAATGACGATTGATTGAAGCTCTTTGCCGCCGTTTTCAAGCAGGTCATCGCTTGTGTAAACGCCTGAAATATCGCTTCCCTTAATAGGGGGAACGGCAGGCACGGAGCCGGTTGCGATAATCAGCTTTTCCGCTTCGTATTCTTCGCCGTCTGCCGTTATTTTAATATAGCTTTCGGTTATATCCGTAACTGCGGCATAAGCCTTTACAACGGCAACCTTATCGGCTTTCATCATCTTTTCAATACCGTTGCGGAGCGTATCCACAACATATTTTTTACGCTCGTGAATTTTTTCAAAATCAAAGCTCACATTTTCGGCGTTTATGCCGAGAAGAGTGCTGTTTTTCATTCCTTTATATGCTTCTGCGGAATGAATAAGCGCCTTTGTGGGAATGCACCCACGGTTAAGGCAGGTTCCGCCTATTTCGGATTTATCGAAAATAATAACCGAGAGTCCGGCTTTTGCGGCACAGTCTGCGGCAGTGTATCCGCCGGGACCTGCACCGATTAAGGCTAAATCGTATTTCATTATATTTGTCCTCCTGTTTCCGATGAAATCATTAAAACAAGGTCCTCTGCAATACTGCCGACAGACTGACCGTAATTGCTTATGTTTTCGGTGAGCTTTTGCTTTACGGAAGCTTCATCGGCTTTGCTGTTCAGAAGTCTTTCCGGAATTTCGGAAAGATATTCCGCTTCAAGTCCGTCCGAAAAAAACTGTACCTTTGAAAAAACACCGTTTTCGATTTCATAGTCAAGCCTTGCCTGACCCCATTCAAATCTTTTCTCAACGCTGTTTTTCGGTATATCATCTCCGGCATATTTCCACTCGGGCGAAGCATAACGCTTTTCAAGCTCATCAAGCATTTTTGCATCAACGCTTTCTTCGCTCATAAACGAAACGGGCAGACCGTAAACCTCTCCGAAAGCTTTTATAAGCTGCCCGGATAAATCGGCTATGTTCAGCTCCGGCTTGATTTCGCAGAGATTAACAACCCTTGAGCGCACCGATTTAACGCCCTTTGAATTGAGCTTCAGCGGCGAAACATTAAGATAGTCAGACAGCCTTTCTTTATCAACATAAAGCATTATCGTGCCGTGGTGATAGCATTGATTTTTCGTGCGGTAATAAGCGTGGCCGGAAAATTTTCTGCCGTCAACGGTGAGGTCGTTTCTGCCGTTCTTTTCGGCGTTTATGCCGAGAGCCCGAACGGCTTTGAGTATAACATCCGTCTGCTTTTCTTTATCAAAGCTTTCCGCATCGGCAAGAAAAGTGAAATTCAGGTTGCCGAGGTCGTGATAAACCGCACCGCCGCCCGAAAGCCTTCTCGCAAGGAAACCGCCGTCGGCTTCGAGCTTCTGAATATGACATTCACTGCGTGCATCCTGATTTCTGCCTATGACAACGGTCTGACGGTTCTGCCACAGATACAAGATACATTCATTGGGTTTTACCGTGTGCAGGAGTGTTTCTTCAAGTGCAAGATTGCGGTAAGGAACGGTATTGTTTGTTTTGATTACATATATTTTTTTCATAGTCTTTCAGGAAAGGTCGGACAGAAAACTGCCCGACCCGATTGATTTTTATTCGAAATTGTATTTCAACACTGGATTCCTTGCCGCAATAACATCATCGGGACGGCCGATTGAACAGTTATTTGGTGCGGAATGAAGAATTTCCGGTGTTTCCTGAGCTTCCTTATATATATTAAGGAAGAATTCACACGCCTTATCAAGCGTTTCCTTTGCCTCGGTTTCGGTCGGCTCAATCATAAGAGCCTCGTGAACGATGAGCGGGAAATACATTGTAGGCGGATGAATACCGCAGTCAAGCAGACGCTTGGCAACATCCATTGCCGAAACGCCGGTTTTATCCTTGAGCGGCCCGATATCCATAACAAATTCGTGCATACACTGCGTATCATACGCAATCTTGTAACAGCCTTTGAGCTTGTTCATCATATAGTTTGCGTTGAGAACCGCATTTTCGGAAGCTTCTGGAATTCCCTCTTTTCCGAGAGTGAGAATATATGCAAAGGCACGAACCGCAACAAGGAAGTTGCCGTAAAAATCTCTTACCTTACCCATGGATTTGGCAGGATTAAAAAGAGAATAACCGTTTTCGGTTTTCTTAACCTGCGGAGAGGGGAGGTAATCGGCAAGGAACGCCTTACAGCCAACCGGACCCGAGCCGGGACCGCCGCCGCCGTGAGGTGTTGAGAATGTTTTATGCAGGTTAACATGAACGCAGTCAAAGCCCATATCACCCGGGCGTGCATGACCCATAACGGCATTGAGGTTTGCGCCGTCATAGTAGCAAAGGCCGCCTGCATCGTGAATGATTTTTGTAATTTCGAGAATGTTGGGGTCAAAAAGTCCGAGAGTGTTGGGATTGGTCAGCATAAGGCCTGCCGTATCGTCACCGACTGCCGCTTTGAGCGCTTCAATATCAACTCCGCCGAATTCGTTTGACGGAACCGAAACAACCTTAAATCCTGCCATAACGGCGGATGCCGGATTTGTTCCGTGAGCCGAATCGGGAACAATGATTTTTGTTCTCTGATTGAGTTCGCCACGCTCCTTATGATAATTTCTTATGAGAAGCAGACCCGTATATTCACCGTGTGCGCCTGCCGCAGGCTGCATGGTCATATCGTCCATGCCAGTGATTTCGCAAATCATCTTCTGCGTTTCATAAAGAACCTCAAGCGAACCCTGAATCGTTGATTCGGGCTGGAGAGGATGAACATCCGTAAATCCTTTGAGAGAGGAAAGCTCTTCATTGATTCTCGGATTATATTTCATTGTGCAGGAGCCGAGAGGATAAAATCCGCAGTTTACGCCGTGAGTTTCACCTGCAAGCTCGGTATAGTGTCTGCCGAGGTCGATTTCCGAAATTTCGGGGAGACGGGGAGTGCTGCTTCTGAGAACGGCGGAATCAAATGCAGACTCGGGCACATCGCACTCGGGTATGAGACTTTGCTTTCTGCCTTCACGGCTTCTTTCAAATAAAAGCTTCATCACTCCACCTCCTTAACGATTTCGGAAACAAGAGAAACGAGCCTGTCGATATCCGCTTTTGTATTCATTTCGGTTGTACACCAGAGAATGTTTCCGCCAACGGGCAGACCGCCGAGAATGCCGTATTCGCCGAGCTTTTCGTTGAGCTTATCGGCATTAACGGGGCAGGTCATGAGAAATTCGTGGAAAAACGGTTTATCATTTACAAGACGGAAGCCGTTAAGCTTTGAAAGCTCCGAAGCAAGATAATGAGCATGAGCGGCGGAATTCTTTGCAACACGGTTAAGCCCCTCTGAACCCACAGCCGCAAGATATACCGATGCCGTCATTGCGCAGAGAGCTTCGTTGGAGCAGATGTTTGAGGAAGCCTTTTCACGCCTGATATGCTGTTCTCTTGCCTGAAGAGTGAGCACATAACAGCGGTTGCCGTTTGCATCCTCGGTCTGACCGACTATTCTGCCGGGCAGTTTTCTCATCA
>JAZQON010000044.1:0-32101 GCA_045627825.1 Acutalibacteraceae bacterium | reverse complement strand
TATCGCCGCTTTATCTCCTTACAGATCACACAGGTTTTTATGAACGGTACGGCTGGGAATTTATGTGCATGGTTCGGTGTGATGATGAATCTGAAATGTCAAGAATGTACATTCACCGCTGAATTCCGGCTTAACCGAGTGATGATAATCCGAACCCACCTTGAATCTGGCTATTTTTCCGTCTGACTGCGTCATCGTCATTGCAAGGCGCCAGCCTTACTGCTTTCTCTTCCTTGTCATACGAAAAAATATCTCAAATTCAAGGCGAGTTTTCTTTTGTTTTAGAGTAGTTATACGCAAGGCGACCGAGTGAGTAATACTTTGTGTATTGCGAATGAGGGCAACGAAGCAGATGACTGCTATAAAACGAAAGAAAATGGGTTCGTTTTATCATCACTCGGTTAAAGCCGATTGACAGACGAAACGAATTATGCTACCATACATATACATTGCGGTGCAATGTGAGAAGGGGGATAAAATATGAAAAAAACATTCGTAAAAATCCTGAGCATTTTAATGACTGCCATACTGATTTTCGGGATATTCATTTCCACGGCAAGCGCAGGAGACGCAAAAGACCTCAGCATTATGTTCATTCATGACAGCCATGATTATCTTTATCCCACGAGAAATATCGTGGGCGGCGAGCTTATCGAGCACGGCGGTGCGGCAAGGCTTGCAACGGTAATCAAGGAAAATAAAGATAAAAATACTATTTTCCTTGACGGCGGAGATTTTTCAATGGGAACGCTGTATCAGGCGGCTTACAGTACCGATGCTTATGAGCTTCGCAATCTCGGAATTTGCGGTTGCAGTGTAACCACATTCGGCAATCACGAATTTGATTTCGGCGCCGCCGGTGCGGCAAAAATGCTCAGAGCCGCAATTGCTTCGGGCGATAAGCTTCCCGAAATCGTTCAGTCAAATATAGTCCTTTCGGGAGACCTTACCGAGGAACAGCTTGATTTCAAAAAAGCCTGTGAGGAATACGGAGTTAAGGAAAACACGGTAATTGAATGCGGCGGCCATAAAATCGGTATATTCGGACTTGTGGGAATAAGCTGTATTGCCTGCATACAGACGGAATTTGAATATGTCAACTATATCAAGGCCGCAAAGGAGCAGGTCAAAAAGCTTAAGAATGAGGGCTGTGATATTATAATCGCAATATCTCATTCGGGAACTGACGGAGACGGCAAAAACGGCGAGGATATTGACCTTGCAAAGGATGTGCCCGATATTGATGTTATAATCAGCGGGCACACGCATACAGTTTATTCAAAGCCCGTTATAATCGGAGATACCGTAATTGTTTCCTGTGGCGAATACCTTAAAAATGTCGGTAAGCTCACGATTTCATCCGAAAACGGCAAGACAACGGTTAAGGATTATAAGATTATTCCGCTCAATTCATCCGTTGCGGAGGATACCGAAACAAAGGAAAGGTTTGAAAAATACAAGGAAGAAATAAACAAATCCTATCTTCAGCCCGGTGAAACCTTCGATAAGGTTATTGCTCACAGCAATTTTGATTTTATCGGTCTTGACGAGATGTATAACACTCATCAGGAATATCCGCTCGGTGACCTTATTGCCGATTCATATATCTATGAAGCGGAGCAGAACGGAGTTAACGATATTGATGTTGCGCTTGTGGGCCTCGGAACGGTAAGAGGTTCATTTGAAAAGGGCGATATTACCGTTGCCGATGCTTTTGAAATCTGTTCACTCGGCGTAGGCTCGGACGGAACCGCCGGGCATCCGCTTGTATCGTGTTATCTCTACGGCTGGGAAGTGAAACTTCTTACCGAGATTGATGCTTCTGTCGGTGAGCTTGTAAGCTCACTTAAAATGAGCTATTCGGGGCTCAGCTATAAATTCAACACAAAGCGCCTTATTCTCAGTAAGGTTATGAATTCTGGTATTGTTAAGGGTGATGCCCGACCTGTTAAAATAGAGAATAATAAGCTTTATAAAGTGGTTGGCAATATGTATGCGATAAATATGCTCGATATGGTAAACCAGGTCACAAAGGGTATGATTTCGATAGCCCCGAGAGATGAAAACGGCAAAAAGAATTTTGATTTCTATTCTTTATCACTTAAGGATAGAAACGGAAATGAAGTAAAAGAATGGATTGCATTCAAGGATTATCTTGAAAGCTTTGAAGTCGGCGAAAGCGGTTATCCCGAAATACCCGAAAGATATTCATCCGGGCAGGACAGAAAAGTCAAGGTAAGCCAAAATATATTTGAGGAAATAAGAGAAAACGGATTTATCCCGACAATTGTTTCTGTATTCAAAGCCGTAACAAGTATTATTCTTTCGATATTCAATCTTTTAATCGGCAGATAATTAATTGCAAATATTGAAAAATCATCTTTTGTGTGGTAAAATAATAAAAAACGAAAGGAAGATTTTATGAAGATTTTTGTTAAGATAATCTCGGCTTTGCTTTGCATTGCACTTGTTTCGGCATTTGCCGGATGCGATAAGACCCAAGAGCCGGAAGCTACTCCCACGGAATCACGGAGTGTTGCCGAAACGGAAGCGTCAACGGAAAAAGCATCAGAAGAAACAACAGAAGCGGAGCCCGAAGACCTTGATATAGTTGTTAACGCAATTTACAATGTAAAAGCAGGCTCGGCAGGTGCAAGTCTGCGTGCGGAGGAAGCGGGAAAGGCTCTTGCCGGATATGCGAAAAAATTCGGCGGTCAGTCTGACAGCGGCGCTTTTGAGCTTCTTCTTAAAAGATGGTTCATTAAAAATAAAAAAATTCCGGATGAAAGCTTCAGAGAGTGCTTGGATGCAGCGGTTTCCGCCGCTTATGAAGCCGATGAAAATCTTGAAACCGATGTTTCATTTCTTAATATAATAAACGGTTTTAATGCCGCACTTGAAAAATAAAGCTTAAATTCCGGGACTGCGGCAAAAAATGTTGCAGTCTCGGATTTTATTTCCGAGTGAAGCTTTTTACGGTACGGATTATTGATAAAAGGAGAAATAAAAATGAAAATCATTGCGTTTTTTGAAAGCATTATTATCGCAATATCCTGCTTTTTCGGGAGCATTTTCAATTTGCCGGATAAGAATGTTCAGGCTCTGATTGAGCAAAACGGCGGATTTATGTACGGCGTGTGCCACCCGAATGAGAATTATGAAATGCTTGCCGATGCAGGTCTCAAATGGGTCAGATTTGATATTCCTTGTCCGTTTGATAAAAGCGGAAATATCAGGCAGGCATACAATAATTTCAAGGAGCGTTGCAGAGGTTATTCCGAAAGAGGTTTCAAGGTTATGGCTGTTACGCCGTATCCGAGAGATTATATTGCGGATATGGGCTTCAACCCCGTTGAGGATATTGAAAGAACCAAGGAGCTTGCGGTTTTCCTTTATAATGACCTTAAGGATATAACAGGCGGTTTTCAGATTACAAATGAGATGGGACTTGTCGGGTTTATGACTCCGCTTACTATTGAAGAAGCCGCTCTTTATATCGGCGTTCAGCTTGAAGCGATAAGCGGTGTTAAGGATGACAGCTTCCCCATAGGATATAATTCGGCAGATTTAATTCAGGTCAGCCGTGAGCTTCATAAGCTTATGAAGCCTTATCTCAAATACTGCGATTATGTGGGCATTGACCTTTATACGGGCGGTCAGGGCAAAGCCAAACCGAAGGATTACTCAAAAAAGGTCAAGGAGCTTTACAGAATGACAAACAAGCCGATAATTATCGAAGAGTTTGGCTTCTGGAGCGAGGGAGGACCGAAATCGGCGGAACAGAAGGCGCAAATTCTCGGAGTTTACGGATATGCCACCGAGGCTGAAGCGATAGCAGACGGTTCTGCTTTTATAAATAAGCTTCCCTCTCAGTTTCGCAATACGCTGAAGGTTGAGCATCCCGATGAGGAAGAAAAATGGGCGGAGATGGTTTTCGGTCAGTACGCAAACCATTTTTACGGCGAGACATCTCCGGAAACAATAAATAATATTCCTCACACGCCTGACGGTCAGGCGCAGTATTTCAAAGCTGTTATGACTGAGCTCAAAAAGCTCAACTGCCTTGCAGGTATGATTATCTATTCCTGACAGGATATGGAGACCTGTTTGGCGTCCGGACATACCTGGTGTCCGTTTGAAACAAAGTGGGGACTTTTCTATATTGACGGTACACCCAAACCGGCATACTATGCGGTTAGGGAAATCATAACGGGAGAAAAATAAACAAGAAAGAGCTTGCGAGAGAATGAAATCTTTCACAAGCTCTTTTCATCAACTAATAGCCCGTACACGGCATATGCCGTGTACGGAATGTATCATTTAACTGTAATATATACTCCGTCGCCCGAGCCGATTTCCATTGTGAAGTCGGCTGTTTTTGTGAATATATCACCCTTGTAATAAACCGTTGCGGTTTTTCCGTCGGGAACATCAAAGTTGAATTCGGCGCCGGAATTTTTATTGAGCTCCTCAATGTTGGTAACAACATAAGCCTTTGAGTCGCCGGTTCCCGTGAATGTGCCTATCAGCAGACCGTCAGTTGATTTGATGTTTCCCCGTTCTTCGGTAACCTCACAAAGAAGATTACCGTTTCTGTAACCCGTTGCCTTGTATCTGTTGAGCAGGTAAGTGCTTGTGTATTGATAATTGCCGTATTCCTCGGCAAAGTCCGCAAGCCATCCGTTAACCTCTTTAGCGGCGTAATATGTGTCGGTGGGCTTGCCGTCACTGCCAATCATATGGGAATCGGAATCCCACCAGCCGTCACGGCCGTAAAGAGCATAAATGATATTCTTTGTGCCGAATGCAAGGCAGGCATAATCCTGCTGACTGATATCGGATACCTCGTCACACCAGCGGACATTTTCGGTTGAACCGTCCTTTGTGAGACCTGCGGACTGCATTATAATCCAAAGGTCACGGTTTGTGCCACGGCAGGCTTCTGCAAGCACATCAAGGTTTCTGAGCCAGCATTCATCGGTATTTTTAACCTCTTTGCCGTTTACGGATGTTGAATGGTAGGGATAAATATCGGCGCAGATATAGTCGGTGTCGATTGTGTTGATATAATCCGAAACATGATATTTGTAGCGGTTAACCTGGTCGCTGAACTGGTCGCTGACGGGAGTTAAGAGCTTGTAAAACGGATTGAGAGTAACAAATTCGCCGAGCTGTTCATCGTTTGCATACATCGGGAAAAGATTTACATAAGGAATTTTGCCCGGGAATTTAGTGTAATAAGCGTTTGCCGAATTCGCAATATTTCCGAAAGCACTCGCATGAGGTTCATCGATCATATTGTCACCCCAAAGAGCGGGATGGTCTTTATATGCGGCAGGGTTGGCGTTCACATAAGCGCTTGTTGCCGAATCCGTCATATTTTCATAACAGTAGGGGAGATTATAGCTTGATGCGATAATGCCGATGCCGTATCTTTGTGCCGTATCAAGATAGTTTTCGGTTACACCCGAAGCAATGATAAACTCAATACCCGCATCGTTGCAATATTGAAGCTCATCTTCTCTGGCATAGTAGCCGCCGATAAGAAGCTTTTTATTGTTGAATTTGTATTCGTGCCTTGTTGCCTGAATGGGTGTGCCCTCGGTACAGCCTATCGTACTGCCGCTTACACCCGTCAATGTGAGCAGAATTGCCGTTAAAAATGCAATGAATTTTGAAAATAAAATTTTCATGATGTTATCTCCTTTTTAATTTGCGATTTTTGCAAAATTCGCTCTGATTTCGGGAATATCGCCCGTGGTCAGATAATAATCATATTCAAAAGCCTTGAAGCTTTCAAAATCGAAAATACCGACAACCGCAAAATATGAGGTTGCATTTGAAAGTGACGGGTCTTTTTCGGTGGTATGTCCTCTGTCGAAAACGCCTGCAATGAAATTTTTCTGACCCGGAGCATAAAGCCCTATGCCGAAGCTGTCCTCAAACTCGCCCGTGAATGCCGCCCAGCTTTCGGGTGATGTGTATCTCTTCTGGTCGGAAACGCCCCAGAATGGCAGGTCGGGTTTTACGGTAAGCTCGCCGCTTTCATCGGAGCAGACAAATCTGTTAAGCGGTTCAACGCAGTAAAAAGCCGGAAGCTCCTGAGAGTTTCTTGTGGGCTCATAGCCCGAATAATCAACGAAACGGCAGGATGTATGGACGGCGTTTTCAACGAATTTAAAGGTTGCTTCCATATACGACGGCGTTATGGAGTCATTGTTTTTCGCCCAGTCCATCGGTCTGCACTTGATATAAATACTGCTGTCGGTTACACGCACATCAACGATTTTACTGCATCCGTTGAACTGATTTCCGCCCTGAACGGGGTTATAGCCCCATGTTGTGTCCATAAACGAACCGTTTTCGTAGGTTGCGCTGTTGCGCACTCCGTAATAGGACTGCTGAACAAGTCTGCCGGTATCGTGTCTGTTGATAAGGTTAACATGCTTATTCACCGCCCTTTTACCGTAGCGCACGGAAGCGTTTGAATCAACACGGATTAAACCGTCCTTTTCAACGGCTTCAACGCCGGAATTGAGGTCCTCCATATAGGTCAGCGCTCCGCCCCAGTTGAGGTCAACACCGATTTTATATTCATCATTTGAAATAAATATTTCTTTTCCCGGAATTTCACGGTTGAAAGCGGAAACACCGTCAAGCGTAAAAACAAAATCCGTTTTCTGCCTTGAAGCGATTTTGACGGAAATAATATTTTTCGCCTTTACCTTATCAAGACAGCCGTCAATGAACGAATAAAAAACTCCGTTTTCGGCAGGCTCCAGGAAAAATTCTTCACTGATTTCCTTGCCGAAGCCGTTGCCGTAGGTGATTTCACCGTTTATGTAAGCATCGGAGGAATATTTAATGGCATAATAGTTGAACCATTCCGTTTCCTCATTGATATTGAAAATCACCGTATCATCTTCCTTGCTTTGCGCATAAACTTTACCGCCGTCCACCGTAAAATCCGTATCGGCTTTAAACGGCATGAAGCTCAGCGGATAAGTTACCGCCGAAACGATAAACGCAAGTATCACGGAAAAGAATTTTTTAAACATATTACCGCTCCTTTCTTTTACATATATAACATAATTTCATTTAAAAATCAATATTTCCATGCAGTAACAAACAGATTATCAGCATTTATTTGTGATAATAAATCAGAGGAACATCATCATATACATCGGCAGTGTGATTTTTTTGCCGGCTTTCCCGATGTTTTGTGATGCGAATTTATATCCGTACGGTATATCATCGTTTTTCAGCATTGCATCAAGCGATTTTGTTTTATTTCTTCCTGCTTTGATTTCAACCGGAATTACGCCGTCACCGTTCTCAATGAAAAATTCTATTTCGGGAGTACCTTTTTCATCTCTGTAAAACCGCAGGTTGATATGGCCCGATTTATAAAGCATATCGGCGGCAAGAGCTTCGTATATTCCGCCTTTTGCAGAGCGCATAATTATATTCGACGGTTTTTCGTCAATGTTATTATCTTCAAGCAGAGCGGCTTTGATTTCATAACCGTATGTGCATATGAGGAAACTGATGTCAGATGGGTATAATCTGAAATTATTCTCAATTGAAAAAGCTTCAAGCGGATATTCGACTTTACTGAGATTATATACGGGGATTGCAATATGTGCGTTTGACAGCCAGTCAACACTGCTTTCGTATTTTGCACCTGTTGCCTTATGCTCAACAACTCCGTATTGGAATTTGTGGTTTTCCTTTGATAACTGCATCGGAATTGATTTATAGCATTTTTCAGCTTTTATTTTAATATTCGGACTGGCATATCGGGCAATATCATTTATATAATCTCTGTAAAGTCTTCTTTGTATGGAATCTGCAATGCCGTAATCCTTTGTGTCAACAAATGCCTGCACAACCTCAGGCATTCCGCCGATAATCAAATATTGTCTGAGCAAAAAATTCAGTTTTTCATGAATTGCAAACGGAACCTTTTTGTCAAAATTTTTGTTGTCAAAATATGATTTCAAATCGGAAATAATATCCTTATCAATATTCATAGCCAGGAGAAATTCTTCAAAATCAAGCGAGGTCATTGAAAGATATTCAACCGAGCCGACCGGATATGAGGTTTGCGGTTTATAGTTCATACCGAGAGCACTGCCTGAGCAGATGACGGATATTCTTTTATCTTCCGCAAGAAATTTGAGAGCGGTGATTGCTTCGGAGCATTCCTGAATTTCGTCCAGGAAAACAAGCGTATCACCTTCAATGATTTTTGAATTCGGAACATAAAGTCTGACAGCCGTAAGAATTGTATCGGTATCGAGAGTGCCTTTGAAAATATTAACAAGTGACGGATTTTCTATAAAGTTCAGCTCGATAAAAGAAGAATAATTTTCTTTCCCGAATTGTCTTATTGTATATGTTTTGCCGATTTGCCTTGCACCCTCAACGATAAGGGCTTTATTTGATTCCGAATTTTTCCAATTAATCAAATTTTCCGATATTTTTCTTTTGAGCATATTTCATCACCTTCGCTTTTCGATAATATTATAACCCCTTAAAGCAAAAAAATCAACCGTAACTCGGAAAAATATTGATTTAAGTATAAAAATATGCTTTAAAATATTGAATGATAAATAAAATTCCGAAAAAGAGCTTGCGATGATTAGTCACAAGCTCTTTTAAGTGCTGTCAGAATATTTTTCTGTAAAGCTCCTGGAAAACAACATATATTCTCAGGCTCGTGAGTGCTCTGACGAGCTTTTCACATAAAATCTGAGCAGGAGTGCGGTTATCCTCAATGATAAATCTTGACATATTTCCGTCATCGCAGATGAACGGCTGAGAAAGGCATATTCCGCCCTCGCCGATAAGCTGAAAACGAACATAGCAGGTTATATCACCGCTGTGCTCTCTGAGCTTCATAACGGATGTAACCGTTCCGTCTGGATTCTTTTCCGAAGATTCGAGAATTATTTTTTCGTTGGCAACCCATTGCACCTTATCGGAGTTTTTTGCCGTAACGGTGATGATATCGTTTTCATCATCAACGGTCAGACCGACAACCGAGGGGATTTCTCCCGTGCCGACAAAATCATCGGGCATTTCCTTGCGTGCCCTGCGTCCGACGGCAAAGAATGTGCCGTTTTCCATAGCATATTTAACATTTTCAATGCTGTATTCCGGCAGAATAAAATCCATATAGGATGTGTCTATATCCGAAAGCTTGTGGGCATCGCTGTTGGAAAAGCCCCATATTGTGCGCTCTCCGTGAGGAATTACATATTGCAGTAAATTGTCCCAGAGAATGCGGTCTGATGAGCCTACGGAATCAATACGGTTGAGAACCTCCATGCCGAGACAGCTTTTATATTTGTTGAAAATATCTCCGAAATAGCGCACATTTTTAATATCTCTTGCTTTTTCGGGGTGTGTTGCGGAGCCGAGCCAGTCGCCCGGATGATTGATAACCGAAATACCGCCGGCTTTTTCAACATTCTTAACGGCATATTCATAGCCGTTTTCAAAGCCTATATCACCCTCTCCGAAATCACAGAAATATCCGTTGACATGGCTCTTTGTCATTGTTACCATATTCAGCTCAATGGCGGTGGGAACGCATTGAAGTCCTCTGCTCTTTGTTCTGCCCGAAGAAGTGTAAGTGCCGTTGGTTATGGTTTTGAATTCTTCATCGGTGAGCCTTGTCACCTTTTTACCGGCAATATACTGATAAAGATAAAGCGGCAGATGGGTTGGCTCTTCATTCCAGTATTTTCCGATAACTCCGTGGTCGGCAAAGGCAAGAATATCAAAGTTGTTTTCGTAATAGCCCTTTATCATATCCGCATAGTCAACGGTTGCATCGCTGACCGTTGAATGAGTGTGCAGATTTGTTTTATAGTGATTTTCGGGATTTGAGAGCAGATTTTCAACGCTCTTATAGGGATTGCTTATTTTGTAATCAACATCATTTGCAAACGCCGGAACAGCCGATGAAGCAAGTGTTATCGCACAAAGAAAAACCGCAATTATCTTTTTCATTATTTTTTCCCTTTCCGTTTTTATTATATCTCCTTATTTAATCACCGTATGAACAGCTGTGAAAATCAGCTTGACTATGTTTAAGAAGCTTGTTGAATTTTTGGCGGAGTACCATGCACTCTGAATATCGTTCATCTGCTCCGTTACGGGAGTGAGCGTCTGATTTACGGTATCATTCTGCAAAAACTGCGGATATTTTTCAATGTCGAAAACGGTGAGCTGTTCTTCGGAATTGAACATAATCTTATAAAGCTCATCGTGTCCCTTATGCACCTTGCAGTGAAGCATATCCTTAACAAACCATGTGTTATCGGGCAGGATGCAGGTTGAAGCATCAATCATACCGTCAGCCGAGAGATAGCATTTATCGTTATATTTCGCCTGAGTGTAACCGTCGCCGAGAGTTTCGTAAACGGGAGCGCAGGTTGCGCCGCAGGAAGCATATTTTGTATCCACCGTTCCGTCTGAGGTTGATTTATATGCTGTAACAAGCGGAGTTCTCTGCATATTGTAGCCGCAGAGAATATATATATTTGTGCCGTCATTCTGAGCGCCCTTCAAAAGCTCTTCTGCTTTCTGCTGAACCTCATAATGATAAAAATCAAGCTTTTCTATGAGACCTGCCTGAGAAACGGGGTCAAGCTTCATAAAAACCTTTCCGCTTTCGTAATATTCATCGGGAACGAAGCTCCATATGCCCGGGAGAGTGCCGAAAATCGGAATGAGGGTTTCATCAAATACTCTGTCCTGAAGCTTTAGAAGGAGCTTATCGGCAAATTTCAGCAGAACATCGAATATGCCCATAAATTCAAAGGCTTCAATCAGTGCATAGAGAAAACCGCCGAGAAAATCGCTGTCAAGTGCCGGAAGAGCCTGAGAGCCGTAATGCAGAAGTGCATTTTTGTTTATTTCAACCTTGCCGTTATAAAGCTCACCTGCAACTGCCGTTCCGAGTATCGGACAGCACTGGAATATTATCGTTTCGATATCTTTTGTGCCGTAAAGCCTGATATATGACATGGTAACAACTCCGCCCATGCTTGAGGAACGGAAACGCACCGTATCATGATGAGTAAGCGCCTTAACCTCTTCAATGTATGCGTGAAGCTTTTTTGCGTTTACAACGGGGTCAAGTCTGAAATCATATCCGAAATAATAGCTGTAATCATCGCCGTGCTGAGCGGATTCGGGGTGAAATTCCTCGCTTGTGATATTCGGCTGAGAATCGCCGTTGCCGTCAAGAGCAAGAGCGCCGAAGGTATCATTCACGCAGGAAATCAGCACATCGCCGAAATCATCATAATTTCTTGTTATCAGCAGTTTTACAATGGCGGGGAAAATCGGAAGAAAGCGTTTGAGAACATCGCCCGTATCGGGACGGAAAACGGTGCGCTGATTTTCGGCTCCCTCATTCTCAATAACATCGCCGCTGCCGAGAGCCGCAACATAAATTATCGGGGCATGGCCGCAGTCGCATTTTTCATCCTGAGCAAAGCAGGGGATAACAGCGGAGAAAACAAAGATAACGGATAACAGAACGGATATCGCTTTTTTCATAAAATCACCCTTTCTTCTAAAATATAGCATAGCAAAGAAAAAAAGTAAAGCACTAACGGATATAATCGGTTGAATTATTTGCCGGAATATGTTATATTTGTCTCGTGGCTAAACCCGATTTTCACCCGATAAAAATTTCGGAATGTGCACGCCGAACCTATGAGTTATATATGAACAAAGGAGAGATTTAAATGCTTTTGCAGATTAAAACATTTTTGTTAACTCTGATTATGTGTTTTCTTGCTCTTTTCGGCAACGGAGCGGTTAAGAATTACAGAGTAACCGCACCAATCGGAACGGGCGAATATACCGGGAAAGAGGCGGTAACGGTGAATAATGCGGATTTCTATGTTGCGGTTGACGGCGATGACGGCAATGACGGCAGTCTTGAGCATCCGTTCGCAACAATCGAAAGAGCGAGAAACGCCGTCAGAGCCACGGATAAAACCGCTATTGACGGAATTACCGTTGCAATTAAAGCCGGGGATTACCGTGTTTCATCGGTTGAATTTACCTCCGTGGACAGCGGAACGGCAGCCTGCCCGATAACCTACTGCGCATACGGTGACGGCGAGGTTGTATTAAATGGCGGAATTTCGATAAGCGGAAAAGATTTCGGCAGAATTTCCGATGAAAAAATGCTTTCAAGGCTCAGCGAAAACGCAAGGAAAAAGGTTGTTTGCATTGACCTTAAAAAATACGGAATAACCGCCGAACAATACGGAAAAATCTATGCCATCGGTTCATACAATACCGCAAGCCAGTATGACGGCGATTATACTGGAAATCTTTACTGTGAGCTCTTTGTAAACGATAAAAGACAAACCATTGCCAGATATCCGAATGAGGGATGGCTCTATACCGAAAGGGTTATTAAAACGGGTCTGGGCAGAGAGAGCGACGGCGCAGCCACCGCAGTACCGAATTGGGAGAGCATAAGAAATCCCGAGAGCGATGTTTACGAAATAAGCAAGGAGCTTGCCGGACGCATTCACAGCTGGGAAACGCTTGACGATGTGTGGATGTTCGGCTTCTGGAAATATGACTGGGCGGATGCTTCAACTCTTATCGGCTCGTTCGATTACGATAAGCGTGAGCTTTCGCCGAAATTCGTCAGTGTTTACGGAACAAAAAAGGGTGCGCCGTATTATTTCTTCAATGTTTTTGAGGAGCTTGACAGCGAGGAAGAATGGTATCTTGACCGAAGCAACGGAATTATATATCTTTATCCGTCAAATGATTTTGCTTCGGCAACGGTTGACTTTACTCTCACAACAAAGCCGATAATAAACGCAAATGCCGATTTTCTCACCTTTGAGGGCTTGACCGTAAAAGGAACCAGAGGTGACGGAATCAGCGTAAACGGAAATAATGTTGCGGTTAAAAACTGCCTGATAAAAAATATTGCCGGAAACGCCGTTGTAATCAGCGGAAGCAATAATCTTGTTTCCGAAAACGAAATCACACGCACGGGCAAGGGCGGAATAATCATCAGCGGCGGCAACAGAGAAACGCTCGAAGCCGGCAACAGCAAAGCGGATAATAACCTTATCCACGACTGGTCGGAGATATATCTTACCTATCAGCCTGCCGTAACGCTTGGCGGTGTGGGCAATATCTGTTCGCATAACGAAATGTTCAATTCGCCGCACGAAGCAATCACATACAGCGGCAACAATCATATTATCGAATATAATATAATTCACGATGTTTGTCTGCTTTCCGATGATGCCGGAGCGATTTATTCGGGCCGCAGGTGGGACTGGTACGGAACGGTTATCAGATATAACTGCATTTATGACCTCGGCGAAAACGGCCATACACCCGACGGAATTTATATGGATGATGCTCTTTCGGGTCAGACAATCTACGGAAATCTGCTTATCAATGTTCCGAAAATCGGTATTCATCTCGGCGGCGGCAGAGATTTGAATGTTAAGAATAATATTGTAATCAATACGAATGACCGTTCAATATCATATGACCAGCGTGCAATTGACGGTGTAAACGGCGGTTGGTTTACAAGCTCTCTGCCGGGCGGCAGTATGTGGACAAATCTTTATGCTTCGCCGTGGAAAACGGAGCTTTGGCAGAGAACCTATCCGCAGACGGCGAAAATAAACGATAATTTCGATGATAAGGATAATCCCGATTTTGCGCCGAATCCGTCATACAGCACGGTAAGTGGAAATCTGATAATCAATGCACGGAAAAATATCGGTTCGATATCGGATGCGGCGAATAAATACAGCGACATAAGCGGAAATGCGGTTTTGAGACTTACAAAGCTGAATGCGGTTTTCAATTCTCCCGAAACCGGTGATTATACGCTGAAAGAAAATTCCGAAGTATATAAGCTTATTCCCGATTTTGAAAATCTTCCGATTGACGAGATGGGAAGATATTGAGAAAAATAAATTTCCGAATTATAACTATGCTCACGGAGCAATTAAGAAAGAAGTAATAATCAAGTGGAACGGTTAAATAAGGGAAGCTTCTATAAAATTCTGTTTCCCTCGGTGGTGGAGTTGATTTTTGGCCAGCTCTTTGCACTTGTTGATAACATAATGATAGGCCATATCCCGAATTCCACGGTGGCAGTGGCGGCTTTGTCACTTTGCGGTGCTCCGATAAATCTTGTTGTTTGCGTTATGAACGCATTCTTTATCGGCACAACCGCCGTTGTTGCGTGGTATTTCGGAGAGGGCAACAAAAAGAAAATGTATCAGACGGCTCAGCAGTCGCTGATGCTTTCCGTGTTCTTCGGAATAGGCGTTACAGCTGTAACGGGTATTTTTGCTCCGCAGATAATGGGCTTTGTGTGCGGAAAAAGCGAAACGCTCGAAACTGCCGTTCTCTATTACCGCACCAATTCCGCAGGCTTTCTTTTCCAGATTTGCTCAATGTGCATAACTGCGGCTTTCAGGGGTAAAGGGATAACGAAAATACCGATGTTTTACAATATAGCCGGCAATGCTTCAAATGTGCTCTTAAACTATATTCTCATTTACGGAAAACTCGGATTGGAGCCGATGTATGTTAAGGGTGCGGCAATTGCAACCGTAATTTCGAAAGTCATTCTGTTTTTCATTGCCGTTTTGTTCTTTATCTTTTATGATGAAGATTTCCGCCCGAAAAAGAGCGAATTTACGCTCAGACTTTCCGAGCAGGTTAAGGGTAAAATGCTCAGAATAGGAATAACCTCGGCCTGCGAACAGCTCATTCTGCAATCGGGTGCAACCATCACGGCAAAGATAATATCCGCTTTGCCCACAAAGCAGATTGCCGCCCTGCAAATCACCGCAAGCCTTGAATCCCTTGCATGGTCAACGGGTGATGCCTGCTGTACCGCCGCAACCTCTCTTTTCGGAAAATCACTCGGAGAGGGGAGAGCCGACAGAGCAAAGGCTTATCTTAAGCTTTCCGAAACATGGGCGCTGATTTTCTCGGCAATCGAAATACTCATATTCTGCTTTGCAGGCAAAATTATCTGCACTCTGTTTACGAATGACACCACGATATACTCCGATATAATGCTGTTCCTGAAAATCGCCGCAGTCGGACTGCCGTTTATCAATACTCATAAAACCGTCGGCGGTGCGCTCAGAGGTGCCGGAGATTCAATTGCTCCGCTGATTGCTTCGCTTGTGAGCCTTTGGATATTCAGGGTAGCACTCGGCTATCTGCTTATTTCGGTGCTCGGTATGGGCGCAGAAGCTTACAGATGGTGTCTCAACGCCGACCAGTTTGTGAGAATGGCGGCAATGCTTATCTTCTACTTCACAAATCACTGGAAGAAGTATGCGGAAAAAGAATAATCAAACAAAAGCGGACTTGCAACAGAGTTTTATTCTGTCACAAGCCCGCCTTTTTACATTATAACATTCAGAATATCTGACCCGGAAGCTTCAGCTTCTCTTTATAGGGGAAGCCCTTATCGAATTCTTCAACCTCGGCATCGTCAACATAATAACCCTGCGGCGTCTGATAAACGCCGGTTATGCCGTCGAGATAACCCGGAACAAGCTCCTTGCAGAGAAAGAATGATGAATCCGCATCCTCGGGCAGGTCATGATACCTTATGCCGAATTTCGAAGCATAGTCAAAACCGCTTTTGCCGTAAAAACCGATGTTGCCCTCAAACAGAACGGCGCCGAAGCCGAGCTCAGTTGCCTTTTGCAGGGAATAATCAAGCAGTATTTTGCCGTATCCTCTGCGCTTGAGCTCCGGCGTTATTCCGATAGGTCCCATTGTGAGAATGGGAACGGTTGAGCCGTCATCGGCTTCTATCACGGTTTTCATAAACATATTCTGCCCGATGAGCTTACCGTTTTGCTCCATGACAAAATCAAGCTCTTTCACAAAATCGGGGTCATTTCTGAGCACATGAATCACATAATGCTCACTGCATCCGGGACGGTAAACATTCCAGAATGCTTCTCTGACAAGGTTTGCAACTTCTCTGTATTCATCTTTTCTTTCCGAACGGATAATGCAGTCATTTTTATTCATTGTTTTTCCTCCTGAAAATTGTTGACATCAATAATGGGAGGTTTGTGATTGCAGGCAAACCTCCCGGTTATGCCACAATCTCCGTTGTGTTGTACTTCTTCAAAAAGCACTCTCCTGAAAATAATTATTTATAATCAAGCCGTCAGGCACGATTATCTTATTGATTTATGCGCTCAAAAAGCGGCCCCTCTTCTCCGTATTCTCCCGTAGGGATAAAGCCCGATTTTATCAGCACTCTTTTTGAAGCGGCATTTTCTTCTTCGGTTTCGGCGGTGATACGCTTAACATACGGTTCGGCAAGCGCCCAATCCGTTACGGCTTTAACAGCCTCCGATGCATAGCCGCAGTTCTGAAATTCGGGCAGAATGCCGTAACCTATTTCGGCACTTCCGTCTGAAGATAAGCCCTTAAAGCAAAGCTCACCTATCCTTTTGCCGTCTTTTTCAATTAACCACATTGCAAACCATTGGCGCTTTTCCGGATATTTTACCGACGCATTGAGCATTTCGGTATATGCCTGCTTCAGTATTTCGTCTTTTTCGGCTGAAATCAGCTCACGCATTTCATCGTCCGATGAAAGCCTTACGGTCAGCCTTTTCGTTTTAATTATCATTGTCTGATTTTCCTTTTCTGTATTGCAATATTTGCGAAATTTGCGACTGCCGTAAGTGAAAGCGCCGTAATGAGATATTGTGTGTTTTCATTCGGAGTGTTGCGTGTGCCGATGTAAATTGCGATAAGCGCAAGCGATATAAAATCGGCGGCAACAACTCCGCAGACGGCAAGACCCGGATTTTTGAATTTCGGCATCAGGAAAACGAGAACCGTGTATATTGCGTACAACGCATATATAAAATAGCTTACCCAATTTTTCCACGGGAACGAAAGCTGAGGATTCATGAGTGCAACTGCGGCAAATATAACCGCAATTAAGCAGAGAATTCCGCCCAAGATATAATATTTTTTATTGTTCATCATTATGATTTTCTCCTGTTATAAAGCGTATTCCTCGATGAAATTCCGCAGGAATGCTTCGATTTTTTCAATGATTTCGGGTTCTTTTTCAGGCTCACGGTCACAGCGGTGAATAAGCTCCGTTACGGGTGCGGTGTAGGTGAGGGCAAGTATTCCGGGGTCGCAGTTTTTCAATATGCCGTTCTTAATCATTTCGGCAAAAATGCCCTTGAAAATTTCCTGCGTTCCCGTCAGAAAGTGACGGGTTGCGAGTGCGGCGGCACGCTTATCGTGAAACTGCTCGGTGAGCAGAACTCGCCTTGCGAGAATAATCTTTTCATCGTGCATGGTGAAATTTATCATCCGCATTGTCATTTCAAACAGTTCATCACAGGCTTTCGGAGCTTCATGGATATTTTCGGGTGAGCCGAAGCGTGCGCCGTAATAAAGCTCTATTGTGTCGATAACCGCATTCCATATGGCTTCCTTGCTGTCAAAATGGCGATAAAGAGCCGATTTGCTTAAACCGAGATTTGCCGCAAGGTCACGCAGATTTGTTCCGCTGTAACCGTTTTCGGCAAAGCTTTCAAGTGCTCCGTCAAGTATTCTTTCCCTTGTGTTTTTTTCCATGGCATCCACGCTCCTTAATATGTGACCGATTGGACACATATGTATTATACCCGTGTTTTGCTTCTTTGTCAATACATTTTTCCTAAAGATATCTGCGATGTAAGAAATATTTGCACACGCAAAAAGAATATGATATAATCGTAACGAACGGCGGTGGGATTATGATAAATGAAAGAAAAAATAAAACGGTCAATGCGGCTGATTACGGATTTTCATCCGGCAAAACGGGACTTGAAAATACCGCCGCTTTAAGCAGAGCAATTGCCGCAGGCGAAAATATAACCGTTGATAAGCAGGGGATATACGATATGGCCGGAACGGTCAGACTGCCGTCCGATACGCATATTAAGTTTTCCTGCGGAGTTATACTTCGCCGTGTGCCGCTTGAAGATAAAAGCTTTGAAGGCAACCTTTTTGTAAATGAGGGTGCGTTCAGGGGCGAATATAACGAAAATATATCGCTCGGCGGAGTGCATATAGTTGTAAACGGCGTTGAAAGTGCCGGAGCTTCTCCCGAAAGCAAAAATGTAATTGCAGGCTTGCGTGGGCATATTGCATTTCTTTATATCCGCAATCTGCTGATTGAAGATGCTGTTATAACCGACCTTATGGAAAAGGATTATGCAATTCAGATTTCGGATTTCGAAAATGCCGAGGTCAGACGGGTTCATATTGAGGGACTTAAGGACGGCGTTCATTTCGGTCCGGGCAGGAATTTTGCCGTGCGTGACAGCAAATTCAGAACCTATGACGATGCAATCGCCCTGAACTGCGCCGATTATTCGGTGTCAAACCCGAATTTCGGTTCGATTTCGGACGGTATTATAGAAAACTGCATTGAGCTTCCGGGGTATAAAACATATGCGTTTTTCATTCGCATACTCGTCGGCACCGCAAGAAAATGGCAAAGCGGAATGACGGTTTATCATTCCGATGCAATCAAAACCCGGAACGGAATGTACAGAGTTGTGATGAAGCCCGATAATACACCTTATACCTCACTCACCGAACCTGATTTTGAAGGAGGATATAAGGAGCTTGACGGGATAATGTGGGTCAAAACCCATATGGGATACAGGGCTGAGGATATTCCGCTCACGGCAGGGTGTAAAAATATAGTTTGCAGAAATATAATGCTCGAAAATGAGCGATGCAGAGCGGTTTATATCTATGCTTCGTTTGATGAATATTTAAGAAGCTATTACAGCGGAAGCGAAATTCCCGAGGTATCGGATATAACATTTGATAATATAAAAATCCTCAAGCCGATTGAACATTTTCTCGGAATAAAAACCGAAGTGAAAAATCTGAAAATAATAAACAGCAATACCGATGAGAGCGATATTGCGTTTGAGAAAAACGAACAAATGAGGTGAGAAGATGATAAGCTCTTTCAACACATTTATCTGCACAATACTTGTTTTCTTTATTTCAATCGGTTCGATTATTACGGGCGGCAGAAATAACGATATAAAAATAATCTCCGAAAACATCACAAACAGTCTGCTTTCGGGGAGCATCGGTCCGTTTGCCGGCTCGGATATAAAGAATGGCGATGATATTATCGCCGCCGCAGCTTTTGATGAAGACGGCGACTGTTATTTCCCCGATATAGATTATGAGAGCATTTCAAGAACCTCATGGCCTGCGGGAAAGCATATTGCAAGAGCGGAAAGACTTGCCATACTTTTCAAAACAGAGACCGACAAAGCCAAAAAGGACTTATATAAAAAATACATTATCGAAATGCTTGACTATTGGGAAAAGCACGATTATCAGAGCGATAACTGGTGGTATAACAGGCTTTCAAATTCCAATGTGCTCGGTGAAATCGGTGTTCTGATGAAGGATGAGCTTACCATGGTGCAGAGAAGAAGACTTGCCGTATATGTGGGCAGGGGATGCTTCACGGTAAGTCCCGTACTGAATAATCATACGGGTGCAAATGCGATTGACCTTGCCATGTCATCATTCAAATTCGGTGTTCTTATGGATGACGGTCAGGCAATTAAAAAAGCGGTTAAGGTCATTTCGGGTGAGCTTAAATATTCAGACGATGAGGGACTTAAGAACGACAGCACATTTTTCCAGCACGGCAAAAGAATTTATATGGGCGGCTACGGTATAGAATTTATCAGCGGTATGACCCATATTATCGAAATGCTTTCCGGTACGAAGTATATTTTCACCCGTGAACAGCTTGAACCGTTTGCAAATTTCATTCTTGACGGACTTCGAATTATGAGCTTCGGCAGTACGCTTGACCCCACAACCATGGGGCGCTCGGTTTCAAGGCGCAATTCTCAGCCGTTAAAGAGCGTAACCGCTTCTCTTTCGAAGCTTGCCGAGATAGAAGAAATGCCGAGAAAAGATGAAATAAAGGCATATGTTAACTCAATAAACGGCGACATAAAGCAGAATTACGGCGTAAATTATTTCGACACGGCAAAATTCCTTGTAATTAACAATGAGGATTTTTATTTCAGCTTCCGTGGCGGCAGTAAAGAGCTTGCATATTCCGAGATAATCAATGATGAAAATGTGCTTTCCTATAATTCGTCGTTCCCGGGTGTTACAACGATAATGCACACGGGAAAAGAATATAACAATATCAGCCCGATTTACGATTATTCCTTTGTGCCCGGCACAACGGCGGTTAACGAAACCGATGAGGAGCTTTTCGCCCACGAGGATTATACTTACAGATACCTTGACGGCATTTACGGCAGTGCGGTTGCAAACGGAAAAGCGGCTTCGTGCGCAAAAACCTCACACGAGGGAATTGATATGACCGTTTCGTGCTTTGCAACCGATAACGCCGCCATTCTGCTCGGAGCCGGTATGAGGGATGCAAAGGGCAGAGCGATGAATACAACGCTTGACCAATGCTTCTATGCAGGCTCATTCAGACGGGAAGGAAACACCGTTATCCATAACGGAATAAAATATACTGTTTTAAGCGGCGGAACGCTTACGGCAAAGAGTGAGCATAAAACCGGCGATTGGCACAGAAATAATCTGCCGATGGCAAGCGAAAAAGCCGAGGGTGATGTTTTCACGGTTTCGATTGAAAACAACGGCTCTTACGCTTACACCGTTATGAGCGAAAATACGATTGAAGAATTCAGGGTGATAATGAATACAGAGAAAATTCAGGCAGTTGAGATGCCCGACGGAACGGTTGCCGCCGCATTCTATGAAAAAGCTTCGTTTGATTATAACGGCAAAACCTATGGCGGAAATACGGGAGAAGTAATATTCTTTTAAATCGGATTAATTCATAATCAAATAAAGCATAAGGGCTTGTGAGATTAAATTCTTCACAAGCCCCATTGTTTTATTTATTATATATTTCCAAAACCTGATTTACGCATTCTTCAAATGCTTCTGACTGTGCCTGCTCATTAACGAAAACGGGTATTTCATCATCTGCAACTTTATATAAAACAAGTGTCTGACCGCCCTTGTATTCTTCACCGGTCCAAAGGTTTTTCCATTTGCCCTCGGGCAGATAGATGTTTCTGTGATTTGAATTATCAAGTATCGGTGCAACAAGCAACTTATTGCCGAGCATAAATTCATCCTCGATGTTCCACACCTTTTTATCTTTCCAATAATTCAGGGCAAGATGACGAACAAGCGGAAGCCCCGTTTTGCAGGAAACCTTTCCCTGCTCAACAAGATAAGGTCTCAGCACATCATGAATTTTTGCGTATTTTCTGTAAATATCCTTTGTTTCATCGTCGAAATCATAAGCACGCTTTACCGTTCCGTGGGTCTGGATGTTGCCGATAAACGCCGTAAATTCAACCGCACGCCTGAAAACATCGGCTTCATCCCTGCCGGCGTTTTTATAGCCTGCCATATCGTAAGTGATAAACGGCACGCCGGAAATTCCGCTGCTGAGCATACCCTTAACCTGAGCCTTTATGAACCTGAATTCACGCTTCTGGTCGCCGAGCCATATCCACGGGTATCTCTGAGCGCCTATCGAACCGCCACGGTTGATTGTCATTGTGCCGTTCGGGTTTTCGCTGAGCTTTTTATAGAGGAGCGAATTGAAAACAACGGGGTACCAATGGTGAGCTCCGCTTGTTTTGCCGTCTGCCATAATCAGCTCATAGAAATCGGGGAAGAGCTCGCAAAAATCAACCTTTGAGCCGTCAATGCCGTATCTTTCGATTTTTTCGCCCCATATATCATTATATATATAGTTTCTGACCTCGGCGCTTGTTATATCGAGAAATCTCCATGAACCTGCATCGGGATTATCCGCAGGGTTATCGCTGTTGGCAGGAACAAGGTCGTAGCTTCCCGTCAGTGCGTTCTTAACCAGATACTTTGTTTCATCGGTTTTTGCCGCAAACATATTTGAACCCGTCTGCGAATAAACCATAAGCTTTTTATCCATGCCGTGAACGGTATTGCTCATTCTTTCAAGCTCCGCATCATTTGCGGCGTTAAAGCCCTCAATGATTACGCCGTCCCACGGAAAATCGTTTTCTTTCATGGCGTTTGCCATGTCAACAACGCCCTCAACCGTGCTGAAATCGGGGTAATATCTGCAAATTATGCTTCCGTAGCTCCACTCGGCAGGCTCGGGTGAAAAGCCGGTGAGCAGTGAATAGCCGTAAAGCACATCCGCAGGCTCATCGCTTGTATATACGAATAAATCGCACGGAGCGTTGAGCACGCAGAACTGCCATGTATTTTTCGGAACGATGCGTGAATCAACATCAACCGTCATTCTTTCATATCTGTTCATGAAAAGCCCCGAACCTCTTGACGAAACGAGAATGGGAATCGGCATATAGCTGTTGCCCCTCGTTTCCGCCCATTGGTCAATTGCGTTTATTTCAACATGCTGACCACGCTGGTTAACATGGTCAAAATGCTCGCCTGCACCCCACATGGCTTCCTTTTCGTTGAGCTTGCCACGCACAACGGTGTTTCCGTCCTTCACGGCAATATCGGTAATCTGAGCCGACACCGCACCTGTGGGGCTTTTATATGTGAGCATAAACGGTGAAAGGTTTATTTCTGCCGATGAACCGTCGGCGGCTTTGAGAATTACGGAGTTTTCGGCTTTGCCAACCGTAACCCGTTCAGGCTTGCACGGATTTTCCTCTTTCATATAGTATGAAAGAAGCTGAGCCGCACCGTAATCGGATATTTCACCGTCAAATTCACTTTGCAGTCTCCAGCCCTCTTTTCCGCAGCAGGTCAGAGAGCAGTTAAGACTGCCGCTTTCGCTTTCAAGGGTGAAATCAACTCCCGAACCGTCATTTTTTATGAGCGGTTCATTTACGATGCCTGATTTATCCAAAACTTCAACATTCCTTCCGTAAAAGAATAAGCTGTCAAGCGGTTTTATTCCGGCAATGAAAGCAAGAATTAAAGCAATGATGCGGAGATTAATATACCCCTTTGAGAACATGTATGCACCTCGTTTCGATGATATTGCAGTATAAGGCAATTATAACAAACCGGTTTAATCAAATTGCGTAAGAGTGCCTGCGGTGTTATAGTTCCACGGCTCAAAGCCGATTTTTTCAAATGCGGGTGAGTTGTCCGCAAGGGTGAAATCAAAATTCATCGGGTCACGGAACAGGGGGTCTTCGTATTCGCCGTTGCAGTAATATCCCATGGCTTCCATAACCGGCTTGTGCAGAACATTATTAAATTTCAGGTCTTCGTTCTTACTGCTCATAACATACTTGCCGTTTGTATAATCCCAGTAAAGATTTTTATCGTCTGTAAACTTTGTTTTTTCAACATGACGGTAAGCCGGAGTATTGTTTGTAACGATGATGTTGTTTGATAAATGAAGCATATTATGTTCTTCATTGCGGCTGACCTGAATTTCGCCGTTTTTGCTGAGCGCAAAGATGTTATTTTTGATGATATTCTCTTTTCCGTAATGCTGATGGAAGCCGTTTGAGCCGCAGTCATAAACAAGATTCTGATAAACGGTTATGCCGGATGAACCCTCGTCAAGATAAATTCCCCAACCGCCGTAGCCACCCTCGCCGGGGTCTGCGGCAACATTATAGATTTTATTGTGCTTCAAAACCGTGTGAGGCTGAATGCCGAGAGTGTAAATTCCGCCCATATCCGAAAGCCAGCCCTGACCTATATCATAAATAAGGTTTTCGCTGATTTCATTTCCGTCCGAAACGCTGTAAGTATAGCCCCATAACCAGCCGCAGGAAATGGCAGTATAGTATCCGTCGTGAATTTCATTGTGCGAATAGGTGCAGTTTCTTGCGTGGGTTGAAAGAATGCCGATGCCGGACGGGAAGTTTCTGCCGTAGCCTGCAATAAGATTATCAACAACTTTTATATTGTATGTCTGCTGTGAAACATCTTCGGTGTTGTTGCCGTTGACGAAAACCGCATTTGCGCCGATTTCTTTAAAGGTACAGCCCGTTACGGTGCAGTTGTTGCAGACCCTCTGAAAACGGATTCCGCCGTTGCCTATGTTGAGAAAATCGCAGTTGGTGAAATTGATTTTGCCTGACCGTGTGATATCGAAAACGCCGTTGCATTCAAGATTGCCCTGCGGAAAGAGCAATCCGTTTTCGGAAAGCCAGCCCGTGGACGGGTCGGGGGAGAGGTAGCACCAATCGGTGTTTTTGACTGTCAGACCGCTGAAATTGATATTTTCGCAGTCGGCAATATCAAACAGCAGGTTTTCCGTTGGGAAAGTGAGAACCGTTGTGCCGATATCGTCTCCATCCTGCGGAATATAGTATATTTTATTTTTTAATGTGTCGTGATACCATTCGCCCGGGGCGTTGAGAGCTTCAAAAACATTTTCGAGAAAATATCTGTCGTTCTCCTGAATTTTCATACTGCAAGGCATTTTTATACTTATTCTGCCGTTTTCATATGAAGTGAGAGTTGTATTTTCGCAGAACCAGAAGTGCATGAGCTTGATATGAACATCGTTTACATTATAAAAACTGCCGAGCTTAAGGTCATCGTTTGTGTAGAATGCTGTGTCACCGTAGCCGTAGCCCGGCCAGGGAGAGGTTTCATCATCAAACAGAGCGGCGCTTCTGTCGGGAGCCTTAACAAGCAGGTGTCCGCTTTCGGGGTATCTTGTCAGAGGAAGCTTTTCGTCACCTCTGAAAAGTGAATTGAAGTTTTCGCCTGCATCAATGTCCGTAACCCACGCTTTAACGCCGTTTACGGTCGTTTCTTCCCAACCGCCGATTTCCTTAACTGCGGTAACGGAAACCTTTTCGCCGGGATATGCACGGAACGATGCATTTTTAATTCCGCTCAGGCTGACGGTTTTGCTTAAATTATATGTACCCTCGTGAAGCCATACGGTAGCTTCTTTGCCGTTCAGGGCTTTGATTTTCTTCACGGCATCTTCAAAACCTACTCCGTTGTAAAGAATTATATCGTTTTCTCCCATAATGAATTCATCCGCCTTTCTTTCAAGCTTAGCTACGGGCTCGGGGTCGGCGAAATCCGCCTCCGGAGGTTCGCCGAGTGAACCGAAAAGGTTTGCTATCGGTAAAAACAATGCCATAAACAGTGATGTAATAATTCTCAGAAAATCCATAATATATTCTCCTTATGCAAAAAATTCTTTTATGTGTGTAACATTTTTACCCTTATGCATCACAACAAATCCCGTGCCGTAGCCCGATTTGTTTCCGCTTAAAATCCACTTTTTATACGCACGCTGTAAGGATGTGTTTTCATCCCAATCCTCGGGAGGAAGCTGAGCGCTTTTTCCGAATACACGCCATGCATCCGAGAATTCATCTCTTTCAACCCATTTCACTATGTCAAAATCCTTCATGAATTTGATGATGTTTGATTTTTCGGGCAGAAATTCCGGAGTTCTCGGATAAAGCAGCCATGAGTTCGTCTGAATAAGAACCGTGTCACCGCCAACCCATTCACGGAAATAATCGTAGGCAAGCTTATAGGAGCTGCTGCGTACATCATCTGTCAAAGATACTCCGCTGTTCGGAATGTGCATATTCAAAAAACGGGTACCGTTTTTAAGAACATAACCGCATTCAAGCTTTTTATCCTCATTCTCATACAGTCCGCAGGGCTCATACTGAAATCTGCCGAGTGTAAACCTGCCGACACGCAGGAAGCCCTCATACCAACCGGCAACGAAGGTTCCGTTCACTCCTTTTATCTCTCTGCATTCCGAAAGCTTATATTTCATATCCGCAAGGCCGTCCAGAAAAAGACTGTCGGGCAGATTTTCTTCCTTATAGCGCAAACGGGTATAGTAAGCGCAGTGCATTATAAGTATGAAATTCAGTGTATAATTATTTATTCCGAATTTTTCGGAGAGTTTTTCCGCTTCGGGAATGATTTCATTCATGTCGACCGAATCGTTTTCGCAGAAACGGAACACCTGTTCATTAAGAGCCTGCGAAAGCTCGGGGGTTTCATTGATTTTCCGCTCAACCGAAAGAAATTCTTCCGCCGCATCCTGCGGAAAACGCAGTTTTTCACAGATTTCTTCCGAAAATTTGTAATAGTCGGTTATTTTATCCGTTTGCTTCATCTTACGCATCCTCCGATGATTTTTATCCGAATTTATTGCAGACGATATAGGGTTGCTATGGTGCACCGTCTACCATATAATAATACAACATTTTTCCGAAAAATGCAAAGATAAAATATTCATGGCAGGATTTTTGCTGTCCTGCCGTCAATAAATACATTTACCATAGTGTGCTGCTTGCGTGATAACAGAATGAACTGTATAAATATGCAATAATATTAGTGATATATTCATATTTTGTCAATAATTATTAGTTAATCTTGAATAATTGTGAATAATTCACGAAAACGAAAGGCTCTGATTCCGAAAGTGAGCCGATATGATGAAATATATTGCGAAATACGGAAAATTCCCGGCATATCAAGACATTGGTTCCGAGGTTGAAATATGTTTTTATATGTGGTATAGTCTTAACGGGGTGATAATAATGTTTAAATCATTGCTTTCCGTGCTTGCGGTTCGTCAGATGTCGGCGCTTACCGCAATTCCGGGTCAGCTTTCAAAAGCATTCATTCTGTTTTTTACGGGAAAACTGAAAGCATTTTTTGCGGCTGTGATGGCTGTATTTCAGCTTTTCGGAGTTATTATTTCCGATACTCCCGGGCCGATTATCGGAGATGAAATTAACTTAAAGGATTGCCCGGTTGTTTTCAGCGATGAGTTCAGGGGCGATACTCTTAATACCGCAGTATGGCAGGATGTTCCCGACCTCGGAACCGGAGAAATATTCGACAGAAGCATGCTCTCATTTGACGGTGAAAATCTGATAATGTCAACGGAGTATCTTGAAAACGGTCCCAAAGGTGCAGGCTGGTACACCGGAGGAATAGAAAATACCGATGCATACAGCAATTTTGAACCCGGCTGTTACTTCGAATGCCGCTGTATTGTGCCGTCGGCAAAGGGTATGTGGTCTGCTTTCTGGATGATGACATCCGGTCAGAAGCTTCACAGAAAAGGCGTTAATGCGGAATATACCGAAGTAGATGTTATGGAATCTTTTTATTACGGTCAGAAGCATCAGAACAGTACAATAAATACCGTACACAAATATCAGCCGGATACAGACAATTTCAAAAGTGAAATTGTCGGCAAGTATCGCATTGGTAAAGATATATACAAAGAATATGTTACATACGGTGTTCTGTGGACCGAGAATGAATTTATTTTCTATATTGACGGCAAGGAATCCGGCAGAAGCTCCAACGGGGCTACAACCGACCCGGCTTTTATGCTCCTTACCTGCCAGGTGAAAACAAACGGCGTGGAAAATCCCGAGGTTTATGATAACACCGAGAACACATTCCCCGCAAAATTTATTGTTGACTATGTAAGAGTATATAAAGTTTTTTAAATAAACCGAGGCTGTCGCATTTGCGACAGCCTCGTAATAATATTGCGTAAATTATTCGGAAACGACCTCTGCTTCGGGAGCATTTTTCTTAATGCTTTCGATTCCGTTGAGACAGCTTGCCTTGGATTTGTAGCCTTCGCCGCTGGCAACGATTTCGCCGTTTCTTGCTTTAAGACGGAAGCGGAATTCGCCTGCCTTGTCAACATAAACTTCAAATTTCGGATGCTTTAATTCTGCAAAATTCGGAACTGTCTGGTCTTCAACTTCGCCGATGCAGGCGTTGCGTACGCTGTCAATTCCCTTTTTGCAGGCCGCTTCGGTGGTGTAAACCTGTGAGCTGGCTATGATTTCGCCGTTACCTGCTTTTAAATCAAACTTAAAACCTGACTTTGACTCTTTAATTGCAAATTTGCCCATTTTTCAAACTTCCTTTCCAAAATTTTACTATATTGTATCAGATTTTCAAACATTTTTCAATATGTAAATTTTAAGTTTACGGCTCAGGAATTTTCATTCATCGGCTCGGAAGCTTTTTCTTTTTTCCTTTTCTTTTTGGTCAGGCAGACTGCTGTGACTGCTATGGCGGTGAGAATAACCGCTCCTCCGCCGATAATCCACCACATACCGTTTCCGAATACGGAAGCCGTTGTTCCGTTTCCCCGTATCTGCTGTGTGCTGTAACTTAACATACTGTATGAGGCACTTCTCATCCGGATGGTGTTGGTGCCGCTGCTTACATAATTATAGCTGAGATGCGAGCCGGGATTTGCAAAGGTAACATAAACATACTTTCCCGCACCGTGACTGCTCTTAAGCACATAATAGGTGTAAGCCCTTTCCGCAACGGTAGCATTATTCTGAAGTCTGCTTTCAAGCGATATTCCCTGACTGCCGGCATCAAACACATCGGCTTTCATCTGGTCATGGAAAAAGACTGTGCTTTCTCCCTCTTTGGAGTAATCCATATCTCCTTCTTTCAGATAAACCGTATCGCTCTTATAAAACTGGATGGTTTCGCCCCATTTTTTATCTTTTGTACGGTATTCATCCACCTTACGCTTCATAAGGTCATAGGGAGCGGGGGAGGACATAAGGTAAACCTGAGAATGTTCTTTATCTGCCGGGTCAATATCCGCCAATCCGTCAAGTGAAGTATTTGTTCCTCTTAAGATTATAAGCGGATTGGCTTTGCGGGGAAGCAAATCTATTGAATCAAGATAATCGTTGAAGTTTCCGAGCTCGGGATTCGATGCTGCGGCGGATTCATAATAAAGATACAGTAAAGTCATATCCTGCTTGGAAATCATCAGGTTATTATTTATAATATTTTTTACTTTTTCCGATGTGGCGTTTATGCTGTCGCTCAATATATCCCAGCCGGCATCCTTGGGTTCATAGGGGTTGCCGCTTTTGTAGGTATATGTTGCGTTAAATCTTACATCATGGAATTCAATCAATGCGTTTAAAGGATAACAGTAGTTATCATAGCCGGTGATGAAGCTGTCATGGTAACATACTGGATAATATGCGGATTTCAGACAGCGGTCGATAACTGCTTCCTGCTTGCTTGTTGTAGTACCCTTATCCATAGCGGTCAGAAATGCGGTAAATTCACCGTATGCTATACTGATTTCCGCAAGATATCCGCATATTGCCGCCGCATCGCCTTTGACCTCGCCTTCAAATCCGTGGGTAAGAGAAAGCTTGCATAAGCCGGATTCCAGGGGAGAGGTTACGCCGTTTGCACCGAGTACGGTGTTGCAGTATGTGGTAAAAGCTGAGCTTACGGCGCTTGCAAAGGAACCCACATCGTAAGTCATATTTGCCGTTTCATAAGCGGCGTCATATGATACCGCATCAAGAAAATCGTTGCTGAGACGCTCTGCAAATTCCGCTTTTCCGGCTTCGTCCATTGCTTCATATTTTTCATAGAATGCTTCATCCGAAGCAATGAGCGCCTTTTGCGAAAGTGCATTTTGAACTCCCTCATGAACGGCAGTTTCAAGAAGGGCAATATAGGTATCGCCCTTGATAAGAGCATCTTCAACGCCGATGAAGCTTCCGGGAAGTGTTATGCTTGAAGCAACACGGTATCCGTCATCGGAATAGGACGGCTGTTTCGGAAGTGCGGTATCGGGACCGTTTAAGTTGCTTCCGGAGGATAAGGCGAGTCCGTCTGCGGAATACAGCACACGAATGCCGTTTTCGCTTCCGTTCTGCCATGCTGTTGCGTAATCTATCATTTTTTTATTGAATTCGGATTGATAAGCTTCTGTCAGCCGTCTTAGTTCATCATATGAACCGCCGGAGCTGAAAAAAGAATTCCATGATTGACGATAGCTGTCATAGCGGTCAAGACGGAAGTTATAGGTGGTTGTGCTTGCCTGCGCAATCAGAGATTTCTGAATATCTTCTGTTCTTTTGTCAATGGTATGTACGGTTTCCTGAACATCAAGCAGGCATTCATAAATGGTATTCAGCTTTTTTGCCGTCGGGTCTTCAATGATACCTATGAGCTTAAGAAAGCTTACCGTTCCGTTTACAAGGCTCAGACCGAGACTCAGCGTCTTTGCACCTGTCATAAATGAGCTGAAAAAGGATACCTGCTGTTCTGCGAGCAGTCTGGTATCCAAATCCTTAACCAGACGGTTAACTCCGCTCGAGATGCCTCCCATAACATCAACCTGACTTGCCATCATTGCATCTGCATCATCTGCGATTTCGGCGAATATATCGCTTCCATCCTCCAATGCCGATGCCATTACTCCGAAAATGTTGAACGCCAGGGTCAGACATAACAAAATACTGATTATCCGTTTCATAATTTCCATTCCTTTCGTTTTTTCTTCACTTATTTATACGAATTAATCTGGTTTATGGCTACAACTTTTTTTATTCATTGCAATTATTAACAGAATGAAGGTTATAATCGGCAGCAGAAAACCCGTTATCGGGTATTCCGACTGTACCATAATGTTATAAATCGAATGATAAATTATTGCCGCCGAAAGTGCCGCTATCGTACCTGTATGTGACAGCTTTCTGTCAGAGCTGACAGCCGTCATTGAATATCCCACGGCTAAGGTGCTGACACCGTGCATCATACCGGCTCCGAAGCCCCGTGCCACCAGTACGCCGGCGGAGAGAATGAATGCCGAATCGGGAAGCAGGCATACATTTTCCATTGTTGCAAATCCCACGCCCACCGCAACGGAGCATTCCAGCAGAAACTGACGGCCCGGCTTAAGCAAAAATGCAATAAATACAATCGGAATCGCTTTGAGTATTTCCTCAACAATCGGCGTAATATTAACTGTAATAAAACGGGTGGAAAGATTCGTTTCTTTCAGAATAATGCAGTTGATTTCTCCTGCGATAAGGCACATGAATATGCCTAGCAACAAAAATCCCGGAACAGCACGCATCCGTCCCTTGAGCACAAAGAGCATCATTGTCAGCGGTGCGGCAAGACAGACAAAAAGCATCAGATTAGTGCTTCCCATTTGTCAGCCCCCTTTCTGCACAGAACGATTATGCCGAAAAGCATTACGGCGAGAAGCAAATCAAATCCGCTCATGATTTTTTCCGAGATATGCAGGCTAATCAGCGGATAAGCATAGTTTGCCGTGTAAAAAATGAGTGCGAGAATATCAATTTTTCTTGTTGCTTCCAGAAATCCCATCTCATCCTTCGGAAGAGTCAAATGCTTCATGCTGAAATATGAAGCAGGCAACGCAGGCGAGATGCTTAAAAGGCCGATTGCTTTTGACGGCGCATTCATTGTGTTGAGCGGAGAAAATGCGTATGCGGCATATATTATAAGCAGAATTGCAGGCGCAATGAATGCCAGAGCCTTTGGCGTTATGCTTTTCTTTTCATCCACAACCTTATCGAATTCATTTGCTTTTGCTGAAAGCAGAAAGCATAAGCATCCGAAGGTGCCGAACAGGCGTACCGTCAGCAGACCGTCATGGGCACCGTTCCCGAGCAGGGAATTTACAATTACCCACAGCTCTTCAAGCATATAGCATCCTGCGGCGTAGGTGTACAGATGAAAGTATTTCGGTGTTTTTTTTCGGGAAAAGCAAAACACGCCGAAAAAGAAAGCTGCCGCCGAAACCGCAAAAGCCGTTAACTCGAAAATTTTTATCAAGCAAGCTCACCACTTTCTGCAATATGTTTTTATGTATTATTTCGGTTTTTGAATTTGAAATATTATCCATAGCAATATTATCATATTTATATTCTTAATTCAACAAAATGTAAAAATTTTTCTGTATAGATTTAATATTAAAATGGTACTTTTTTAATATAAAAAACAATCCGAACCGTGCCTGTTTCAATAAGCAAGTTCGGATTATCATCAAATGGTCGGAGTGGCGGGATTTGAACCCACGGCCTCTTGGTCCCGAACCAAGCGCGCTACCATCTGCGCTACACCCCGAAATTTATTTGTTTTTTTGTTTTTGCGTTCTGTTCTGATTTCATCTTACGAGCCGCTGCGCTTCCCTCAGAAATATAGTCGC
>JAZQON010000043.1:0-3583 GCA_045627825.1 Acutalibacteraceae bacterium | reverse complement strand
ATATGACAAAACTCCCGGCCACTTTTTACGGTGGTCGGGAGCATTTTCTGTTTATATCGCTTTGCCTAAGCTATTTAATTATTACGAGCATAGCGAGTAATAAGGTTCTGAACACTTGTGTTCAGGTTCTTATTTGCTAGCTTCGGAAATAGCTGCCTGCTCAGCTATTAGCTAACTGCACTAATCGCAACATAATGAATACTTATGCTTTTCTTAATATAGACTTATATTTACTTATCGGCAACGCTGTTTCGGTTGCATCTTTTTCAAACACTCGAACTACCTCGACCTCTGTCTCGCCTTGATTTGTTTTTACGATTACCTTATCGCCAACCCTGACATCAGCAATGTTACACAAATAATCGTATGTACGATTGCCGAACTGAAATACTACAGCAGCGAAGCGATGCCGTTCCGCTTTTGATTTGTCCGGGAATTTCAACCGATAATGTTGGCAATCAATTTCAGCGACAAGTTTGCCATACAAGTACAATCCGTCTATTTCGGCAGAGTCGAATATGACTGTTGCAGTTTTGTCTTTCAAAATGCGATTCCCTATTTTGATTTTTGTACAGTTGATCGTTTTTACCGTAACGCTGTCAAGCATTCCGCAAAAATGGGCGGCGGGATCTGTAATAAATAACTTCGGCGTATATTTTTCTCCGTCTTTCGGCAGAATGCGAAACACGAGTGAATACTCTCCGCTTTTTAGCTTTTTCGCTTTCATTTCTAAAAGGCGGTTCTTTGGATAATAGTAGCGGACGATTCTTTCAATAGAAGAAGGATTTACCGTCCTCTTCGGCTTGACATAGGATGTCTGCGGCAAGATTTCTTCGATTGTTTTCCGTATGCCATCGGCGACCTTTGCGTCTCCATAATAATCGGTTTCCAACATCCTCATTTTGATAGCAAAATCCGCTTGCAGGTAATAATAGTATGCATCATCGGGATCTGCTTCACAGTTGACGCCGTCTTTGAACAAATTGCCTGCACGAAGCGCAATGTCGGCAAACTTGTTGTCAAAACCGCCATTGAGAATATGTTTTAGGTTTTCTTTATACAACTTCCAAATCATCGAAGCTGAAATCCTGTTGTTTTTCGGTACACCGTACCCATGGCGGAACATATCGGAAAGCTTATATCGTGATTCATAAACGCCACCGGCAGCACCGATGGAAAAGTACATAAATGCCTTTTCATATTCCGGCTCGCCGCCCGTGCATCTGCCATAGTAATAGATATATCCAAGCGTGTTGGCAATGAAGGGATTCTCATCGATTTCCATCAACTTTAACAGGCAGTCACGGGATGTGATCCAATCGCACGGAAATGCACGGTTTCCACCGTAGCAGCCGTATGCTTTGGCGTACAGAGCTTCTTTATTACCCTTTTCACAAAGTTCATCGGTAAATCGAATAAACAAAGCAAGCTCGGCATCGGTGGCTTTTTCAAGCGTTTGGTTTTCGTCGAATGATTTGACATAATTTGCTTTGTAACCGTCTGGATAATCACGCTTTTCAAAAGGCAAATCAAAAAGTGTTTTCCAACTTTCCAACTCTTCGATGATTTCGGAATAATCGTTCTGTTCATCATAGATACAATTGTCCACTATATCCATGGCATTCCAAACGGCAAAGCCCGCCGCAGGCAGAAAGCGATATCCGCAATCTCCGCTATCTTCCATGCCGGGATGTCCATAACTATATGACTGCCGCATGATTTCCCGAATAGGAAAAAACCATTCTTCGGTAAATTGCGAAACCGACATTCCGTTCGCTTTTCGGAGGACGCACAACAGATCGTCAATTGTTAAGGCATACCTTTCCTTTGCCCGCAGTTTTTGCGGGGGATAAACATCTCCGACCAATTCTTTGAAAGTGATTTCATACCGCGCAAATTTTATGACAGCCTCATCGGACAGGTATATCGGTTCAATATATTCCGCTTCCTCTTTGGGTACCCAAAACGACTCCCAAGTATCATCAAGATATTCTGCTTCCAGTTCCGTTTCCGTGATTGCGGTCACGATTCCGTAAATATACCCTTCCTCCGGTGAACTATAGCCGATAAGATCCCCGATTTCAAATATTCTCATAATATCACCTCTGCTTTTTGCTTTGCATCATAATTATAAATGATTTGATGTCCAAAAAACAGGACTTTGACAAAAACTCCCCGTATTTTTTAAAATACAGGGAGTTTTATTAAATATCTTTGCTGTTTATGAAATTTTATCTTATAAGATTATTTCATATCTTTAATTGCAGCCTGAGCAGCAGCCAAACGTGCAATCGGAACTCTGAATGGTGAGCAAGATACGTAGTTTAGACCAAGTGTATGACAGAATTCAACTGATACAGGGTCACCGCCGTGCTCGCCGCAGATACCGATATGAAGTTTCGGATTAACCGGTTTACCAAGTTTGATAGCCATATCCATAAGTTTTCCAACACCTGTTAGGTCAAGTTTAGCAAACGGATCGTTTTCAAAGATTTTTGCGTCATAGTAAGCGCCTAAGAACTTACCTGCGTCATCACGTGAGAAACCGTATGTCATCTGAGTTAAGTCGTTTGTACCGAAGCAGAAGAAGTCAGCTTCTTTAGCGATTTCGTCGGCTGTAAGAGCAGCTCTCGGGATTTCGATCATTGTACCAACTTCATATTTAAGGTCTGCTTTTGCATTTGCAATTTCTTCGTCTGCTGGAGCAACAACTACATCTTTAACATATTTAAGTTCTTTGATTTCGCCAACAAGAGGAATCATAATTTCAGGAACAATGTTCCAGTCAGCATGAGCCTTCTTAACGTTGATAGCAGCACGGATAACTGCACGTGTCTGCATTTTAGCGATTTCAGGATATGTTACAGCCAAACGGCAACCACGGTGTCCCATCATCGGGTTAAACTCGTGTAATGAAGAAATAATTGCTTTAATATCTTCAACTGATTTGCCCTGTGCTTTTGCCAAAGCAGCAATATCAGCTTCTTCTGTAGGAACGAACTCGTGAAGAGGAGGATCTAAGAATCTGATTGTAACAGGGTTACCTTCCAATGCTTCATAAAGTTTTTCAAAGTCGCCCTGCTGATAAGGAAGAATCTTATCAAGAGCAGCTTCTCTTTCTTCTACTGTATCTGCGCAAATCATTTCACGGAAAGCGGCAATTCTGTCGGCTTCAAAGAACATATGCTCTGTACGGCAAAGACCGATACCTTCAGCACCAAGTTCTCTTGCCTTTTTAGCGTCTGCAGGAGTATCTGCATTTGTACGAACTTTTAATGTTCTGAACTCGTCAGCCCATTTCATAATACGACCGAATTCACCTGCGATTTCAGCGTCAACTGTGGGAATAACACCGTCATAGATGTTACCTGTTGAACCGTCGATTGAAATATAGTCGCCTTCTTTAAATGTTTTACCTGCTAATGTAAACTGTTTGTTTTCTTCGTCCATATTAATGTCGCCGCAACCTGATACACAGCATGTACCCATACCACGGGCAACAACGGCAGCGTGAGAAGTCATACCGCCACGAACAGTTAAGATACCTTGTGAAACTTTCATACCTGTAATATCTTCAGGAGAT
>JAZQON010000042.1:0-53317 GCA_045627825.1 Acutalibacteraceae bacterium | reverse complement strand
CTTTGGTTGCGGAGGGAGGACTTGAACCTCCGACCTCCGGGTTATGAGCCCGACGAGCTACCAACTGCTCTACTCCGCGATATTCAATTTGCAAGTGCTATATTATTATACACGGTTTGGCGGAAATGTCAATAGTTTTCGGAAAAAAGTTTAAAAATTTACATTTTTTCTTTAAGGATATTACATCCGATTGACACGGCGGTTCCGCTATGGTATTATTTTCTTAATTACCAGGGAGGCATAATTATGAAGAATTTTATCAACTTCAACATCTTTACCGAGGGCGATGCCGCCGCAAAAGCTGCCGCTCTGTTTTCCGATGAAATAAAGTCAAGAACGGGTATTATCCCCTCTTTGTGTTCCTCACGCACGGAGGCGGATTTTTCGTTTCTGCAGTCGGATACCGCACCTGCCGACGGCTATATGATATTCTGCTCCGAAAACGGTATTGCGTTCAGTGCAAAAGGTATCCGTGAATTTATCTTTGCATACGGAATGTTCCTGCGCAAAATCGTTAAAACCGAAAACGGCGTAAGGCTCATTGAAAATATCGGCGGAACATACATCCCCGATAAGCGCATAAGAGGTCATCAGGTGGGTTACCGTCCCACGCCCAACACCTATGATGCCTGGGATTATGAGGATTACCGCCGCTATTATCTTGATATGATGTATTTCGGCTCCAACACGGTTGAGCATATTCCGTATGAAAAGGGCTATTCAATCCGCAATGAGCTTATGAAATATGACGAAGAAGAATTTCTCGTTGAAGCAAGCCGCATGGCGGATGAATTCGGACTTGATGTTTCTTTATGGCATCCGAACAATGACGGCGAAACCGTTGAGCAGGCGGCAAAACGCCGTGGCGAACTCTATGAAAGAGTGCCGAGAATTGATGTTATCTTTCCCCCGGGAGGAGACCCCGGAGATTTTCCGGCAAATGAATTTATCGAGCGCTGTAAAGCAATTTCGGCGGCACTGAAAAAAAGTCATCCGAATGCTCAGATGTGGCCGTCGGCTCAGCAGCCGCATTCCATTCCCGACTGGGGTGAGGTGTTCATAAAGGAACTTGAAAAGCTTCCCGATGAAATTGACGGCATTATCACGGGTCCGAACCGTGCTTTCCCGATAGACGAGCTTCGCCGCAGACTGCCGATAAAATACCCGATAAGGCTCTATCCCGATATATCCCACAATGTAAGGTGCGAATATCCCGTTCACTTTGAGCGTGATGACTGGCATTTTGCACTTGCAACGGGCTTAAGCCGTGAATGCACCAATCCCCGTCCGAGAGAATACAGGCTCATTCACCGCACAACAAGGCAATATACCGTCGGTTCGGTGAGCTATTCCGAAGGCATAACGGATGATGTTAACAAGGCTGTTTGGGCGGATATGGATTTCTTCCCCGATTGCGACCTGCGCACTACCCTGCTTGATTATTCCAGACTGTTCTTTTTCGGTGCCGATGCCGAAGCAATAGCAAACGGCATACTCGACCTTGAAATGAACTGGGAGGGCGACCCTGCCGAAAATCACGGCATTGATTCAACGCTTTTGCTCTTTGAAAATCTGAGCAAAAATTATCCGTTTCTTAATGAAAACTGGCGTTTTCTTCAGCTTCTCATGCGTGCAAAATGTGACTGGATTCTCCGTCACAGACGACTTTTTGAGCTTTCGCTTATCAGAGAAGCAAAAAAAGCTCTTGAGAAATATGACCTGAATGTCATTCGTTCAATCCTCAGCAAAGATTTCGATGAAGAATACAAGGCACAGCGCAGAGATATAAGCAAATTATGCGAAAAACTGTTTAACCTTATCGGTCTGCAAACCGATATTGAGCATTATCACGCAAACGGCTGGGAGCGTGGTGCAATTCTCGAAACCATCGACCTGCCGAACACTGACCGTGCGTGGCTCCTGACTATGCTTGACCGTGCGGAAAAAGCAGAAAATCCGTATCTTTTCATGCAAAAAGCGTTTGACCGTAACAAGGTGGATGCCGATGAATATTACTTCTCCGTTGCGCTCAACGGACTGAAAGAATGCGGCTGCTCACAAAGCGGCGAAGTATATATGGATTTTCAGGGTGACAGACCGAGGGTTAACAACGGCACTCTGCCGACTGGTATGTTCTGCATTTACGATAATTTCAGCTTCCGTGCAAAAATCGGCGGTCTGACCGCCCCCTGTGACTACATTCTGAAAGTTACATTTGCAAGCGAAAAGAAAGAGAGCGTAACCGAACATACGGTTAAGATAAACGGCGAAACAATCTACTGCGGAACACGCTTCGGAGATATGACCGATGAAAAATACGATGCCGAAATGCTTGCCGCCGGTTTCGAAAGTGCCGCATACATTATCCCGAACAGGCTTATACAAAACGGCTGTATTGAGCTTGAAATGAGTGAGCCCACTCTCGGGGTTATGTTCAGCGAATTTAAAATAATCAAAGTATCAAAGGACTGATAACATGAACGCAATCATTGAATATATTCTTTCGATTTTTCTTACGATAGAAACGATTTTCTCACTTGCGCCGAATATTTTCGGCAATGTACAAAGCTATTCGCCTGAGGAAAGCGGAATAATCCTGAACTGTGCCGTTATTTCCGACACCCATGCAGACAGAAATATTTTCCGTGACAGAACCGATATTCTGCGCAGAACCTATGCCGGAATCGGTGAAAGCTCGGAGGATATTGATGTTCTGCTGAACATAGGAGATATAACCAACAGCGGAGTATGGCAGGATTACCGCACACAGAAAAGAATTGAAAAAAAATATATAAAGGCGCATAATACGGTTGCCTGCATGGGCAATCATGATTCATGGAACGAAAGCGCCGACCCGGACTATCCGGAAGCAAAAAAACAGTTTCTCAAATATATCGGCAGTCACGGAATTGAAAGTGAAGAGGTATATTATTCAACGGTAATAAACGGTTATCACTTCATCTGCCTGGGAACGGAAAGCCTTGACCTGCATGAAGCTCTGCCGACATATTCCGAAGCTCAGCTCAATTGGTTTGAAAACGAACTGAACGAAGCGGAAAAAAGCGGACTTCCGATTTTCGTTCTCTGTCATAAACCGCTCAAGGGTCACAACGGTATAAATTCATCCGGTGTTCCCGATTCGGTTGATGCAATTCTTCAAAGTCATTCCGCATACTCAAAACCGATATTCTTTTTCAGCGGCCATTACCATGATTTTTCGCCCTCGATATATGACAGGCAGAATAATGTTATTTATGTCAATATGCCGAGCACGGAATATAACGATGAAACCGAAAACGAATGCAACGATAACGGCGGAATGGGACTTGCCATGGAGATTTACGGGAACAAGGTTATCCTGAAAGCCCGCAATTTCATAAAGGATAAATGGATTGACGGTTACAGACTTGAGGTTGATTTCTGAAATAGAGATTGACATAGATATTTCGAAATGATAGAATAGTAATATTGTCTGAAAAAGGAGTAAGAATTATGAAAAAAATCATTTCTCTCGTTCTTGCCGCAGCTCTCGTTCTTTCGCTTGCAATGGCATTTTCATCCTGCGGAAAAGAAAACAACACCTTAACCATTGCCATTCCCAATGATACAACCAACGAAGCCCGTGCGCTTCTTCTGCTCCAGGAGCATGGCATAATCAAGCTCAAAGACGGCGTAGGCATCACCGCAACAAAGCTTGATATTGCCGAAAATCCCCGCAACATTGATTTCAAAGAGGTTGAAGCGGCTCAGCTTCCCAACATTCTTCAGGATGTTGATTATGCGGTTATTAATTCCAATTTCGCAATTTCGGCAGGTCTCAATCCCGTTAATGATTCGCTTGCATCAGAGGGTTCATCCTCGGCATATTCAAACATTATCGCCGTTAAAGAGGGTAACGAAAAGGCCGATAAAATTAAGGCTCTCGTTGCGGCTCTCGAAAGCAAAGAGGTTGCCGATTTCATCGGTGCAACCTACGGCGGAGCTGTTGTAAGCACGGTTGATAACCCCGGTGACGGCTATGATGCTTCCGTTGATTACGCTTCACTTGCAGGCTCAACAATCACGGTTGCCGCTTCCCCCACTCCCCACGCCGAAATTCTCAAGATAGCCGAAAAAATTCTTGCCGCAAAGAATATTACTCTTGCAGTTACCGAATATAACGATTATGTTGTTCCCAACAATGTTGTTGAAAGCGGAGAAATGGATGCAAACTACTTCCAGCACACCCCGTATCTTGACGATTTCAACGCCGAAAACGGAACTCACATTGTTTCTGTTGCGGCAATCCATGTTGAACCTCTCGGAATTTACGGCGGAAAACAGACAACTCTGGATGCAGTAAAATAAGATAAAATAAAATGATAGAATTAAAAAACATAACAAAAACCTTTCAGTATGAGGGTGGAAGCGTTGAAGCACTTAAGGATGTTTCGCTCACGATAAATGACGGGGATATTTACGGCATAATCGGCATGAGCGGTGCAGGAAAAAGTACGCTTGTACGCTGTATAAATATGCTTGAACGCCCCACCGATGGCAGTGTTATCATTGACGGCTGTGACATCGGTTCGCTTTCGCCGAAGGAGCTTCGTGAAAAGCGCCGCAATATAACGATGATTTTTCAGGGCTTTAATCTGCTCATGCAGAGAACCTGCCTTAAAAACATCTGTTTTCCTCTGGAGCTTGCCGGAATACCGAAACAGGAAGCAAAGAAAAGAGCGCTTGAACTGCTTGAAACAGTCGGACTTCCCGACAAAGCAAACGCCTACCCTGCCCAGCTTTCGGGCGGTCAACAGCAGAGAATTGCAATTGCCCGTGCACTTGCAACAAATCCGCAGGTGCTTCTTTGCGATGAAGCCACAAGTGCGCTTGACCCTAAAACAACTCATTCCATTCTTGAGCTGATAAAGGATATAAATATTAAAACCGGAATAACCGTTATTATCATCACACATCAGATGAGCGTTGTTGAAGAAATCTGCAACCATGTTGCCATTCTCGATAACGGAGAGGTAGTGGAAAGCGGTCTTGTTTCCGATGTTTTCTCAAAGCCGCAGTCCGATGCCGCACGCAGACTTGTTTTTCCCGAGGGTGCTCAGGAAATACTCGTTGAAAGCGGAAACGAGCCGAAAATCAGGGTTGTTTTCAACGGAGCAAAGGCGGCAAATATTCCGCATATTTCGCAAATGGCGATTGATAAGGGCATAATTTCAAATATTCTCGGAGCTTCAACAAAAGCAATCGGCGACAGAGCTTACGGAAATATTCTGCTCGGAATACCCGGCGGAAAAGAGCAGATGCAGGCCGCAATCGAATATTTAAGCTCAATACCCGATATAACGGTTGAGGAGGTGTGAGGATATGATTGAAAAAGTTTTTTCGGCTGATGCCGTTTCGGAAGCACTCGAAATACTCAAAAACGAATTTCCGCTTGCGCTGTGGGAAACCTTTTATGTAACGGTTATCGCAACGGTATTCGCCGTGATAATCGGCCTGCCGCTCGGAGTTTTGCTCGTTGCAGGCGAAAAAGGCGGAGTTCTTCCGCTCCCCAAATGGCTTATGAGCATTCTCAATGTTATAATCAATCTGCTTCGCTCCGTGCCGTTTCTCATTCTGATGATACTTGTTTTTCCGCTCACAAGAGCAATAATCGGAACAACCGTCGGCACACCGGCTTCAATCGTTCCGCTCGTTATCGCATCGTTCCCGTTCATAGCAAGACTTGTTGAAAGCAGTCTGAGAGAGGTTAACCCCAACATAATCGAAGCCGCATCAAGCATGGGTGCATCGCCTTTTCAGATAATCGTTAAGGTTATGATACCCGAAAGCATTCCCTCGCTCATATTGAACGCCACAATCGCAATCACAACGATTCTGAGCTATTCCGCAATGAGCGGCATCATCGGCGGCGGCGGTCTCGGAAAAATCGCAATCAATTACGGCTATTACCGATATAAATATCTCGTTATGGTGTTTGCCGTTATTTTGCTCATAGTTCTCGTTCAGCTTTTCCAAAGCATAGGAACTCTTCTTGCAGCCAAATCGGATAAACGCATTAAGGCTAAGAGTGGCATAAGAAGAAATCAACAATAATGATTTGCCGCATCGGGTATTTTTGATACTCCGGTGCGGCAATCTCGCATTTTTCGGAATTTTTTCGACAAATTTCAGACTTTTTTGCAAGATTTAAAAATAATGCTTGCAAATCCAGGAAATATAATATAGAATGGTAGTGTTATTCACCTATTCGGAGGTATATTTTATGTTATTGAAAAATCTTTCAAAGGAAGAGCTTTCGGAACGCCTTTCGGCGCTGAACGAGAAATACAATTCATATAAGGCTCTCGGTCTTGAACTGAATATGGCAAGAGGTAAGCCCGGCAAGGAACAGCTTGAGCTTGCTTCCGAGCTTCTTGACCCTGCACTTCTCGGTAATTTCAAGGCTTCCGACGGAACGGAAACCAGAAACTACGGCGTGCTTGACGGCATTCCCGAATGCAAAAAAATCTTTGCGGATATGCTTTCGGTTGAGCCGAAAAATATTATAGTTTGCGGAAATTCAAGTCTTAATATAATGTATGACTACATTGCACAGTGCATGATATTCGGCGCAGGCGACGGCTCATGGAGCGCAAAAAAAGGAATAAAATTCCTCTGCCCCGTTCCCGGGTATGACAGACATTTCGGCATTCTTGAAAGCTTCGGAATAGAAATGATAAATATTCCGATGAGCTCCGACGGCCCCGATATGAATATGATTGAAGAGCTTGTTAAGGATGAAAATGTTAAGGGTGCATTCTGCGTTCCGATGTATTCAAACCCGGGCGGAATAACCTTCTCTGATGAAACGGTTAAACGCTTTGCCGCATTGAAGCCTGCCGCAAAGGATTTCAGAGTTATCTGGGATAATGCTTACTGCGTTCATCATCTCGGCGATGACCGTGACAGCCTGCTAAATATTTTTGACGAGTGCAAAAAATACGGAACAGAGGATAATTTCATTGAGGTTGTTTCAACCTCAAAAATCAGCTTCCCGGGTGCAGGTGTTTCGGCGCTTGCGGCATCGGATAATAATATTGCCGCAATAAAGAAAAGAATGACCGTTCAGACAATCGGTTATGATAAGCTCAACCAGCTCCGCCACGCCGCATATTTTAAGGACGGTGCAGGCATTGAAGCACATATGAAACGCCACGCCGCTATACTTAAACCGAAGTTTGATGCGGTTCTGAGCGCATTTGAAGAAAATCTCGCCGGCAAGGGAATAGCCGAATGGACACAGCCCAAGGGCGGCTACTTCATAAGTCTTGATGTACTTCCGGGCTGTGCGAAAAGAACGGTTGCTCTCTGCAAGGAAGCCGGAGTTACGCTCACGGGTGCAGGCGCAACCTACCCCTACGGAAAAGACCCGGATGATAAAAATATCCGCATTGCCCCCACCTTCCCGTCAAGGGACGAACTCTGCAAGGCGGTTGAAATTCTCTGCTTATGCGTTGAAATCTCAGCAATTGAGAAGCTCGGCGCATAATAAGAATTTCTCCAAAACAAAATTTTTTCATTATTGAGCTTGCGAATTTTTCACAAGCTCTTTTTCTATATATGTATTTTAGTCAAAAGCAATGATAATAATTCACATATTATTGAATATTAGTAAATTTATATAGTTGCAATTTGCCTTATTATATTGTATTATATATACTAAGGAAATATAGGATAAAAAGAAAATAAATAATATTTGTATATTAAAGGTGGAGAAAATATGACTGTTTTTGATGTTTTCACGCTGCTCGGCGGACTTGCATTCTTCCTTTTCGGAATGCACATTATGTCATCCGGACTTGAAAAAATCGCAGGCGGCAAGCTCGAAATAATTCTCAAAAAAATGACCGACAAGCCCCTTAAGGGTCTGCTTCTCGGTGCCGCCGTAACCGCAACCATTCAGTCCTCATCGGCAGTTACCGTTATGCTGGTTGGTCTTGTTAACTCGGGAATTATGAAGCTCGGGCAGACCATCGGCGTTATAATGGGTTCAAACATCGGAACCACGCTCACAGCCTGGATTCTGAGCCTTGCCGGAATTGAGAGTGACAACTTCTTTCTTAAGATGCTCAAGCCCTCGTCATTCTCTCCGCTCATAGCCCTTTTCGGAATTATTCTGATAATGGCTTCAAAAAAGGAAAAGGTAAAGGATATAGGTTCATCTCTTATGGGCTTTGCCGTTCTCATGTACGGCATGGAGCTTATGAGCAGTTCAACCGCTCCCCTTTCTCAGGCTGAGGGCTTCAATGAAATACTTATCCATTTCAATAATCCTCTGCTCGGTCTTCTTGTGGGTATTGTTATAACCGGTATTGTTCAAAGCTCCGCCGCAACAATCGGTATTCTTCAGGCGCTTTCAATCACCGGCTCTATCACTTACAGCATGGCAATCCCCATCATCATGGGCGAAAATATCGGTACCTGCGTTACATCCCTGCTTTCAAGCATCGGAGTAAGCAAGGATGCAAAAAGAGTTTCGTTTATCCACATCTGCATAAAAATTATAGGTACTGTTTTCTATCTTTCCCTTTATTATATTCTTGACCTCACAATCGGATTTTCATTCTCCGATGATGCGATTTCACCCGTTGCGATAGCGGTTGTTCACACCATTTTCAATATAGCAACAACCGTTCTGCTTTTCCCGTTTATGAAACAGCTTGAAAAGCTTGCATACAAAGCAATCAAGGATAACGGCAAAGACACCGAAAAATCATTCATTGATGACCGTCTTCTCAGCAGTCCGTCACTTGCCATTTCGGAATGCAAGGCCAAGACCGTGCTTATGTCTCACACCGCAAAGGATTCTCTTTTCGATGCAATTTCTCTGCTCACGAATTACGACCACAAGGTTGCGGACAGAATTATGCAATATGAGGAAACACTTGACCAACTTGAAGACAGTCTCGGAACCTTTCTCGTTAAGCTTTCAAGCCGTGAGCTTACAACGGAAACGAGCAACACCGTTTCGATTATGCTTCACACCATCGGCGATTTTGAAAGAATAGGCGACCATGCGGTAAACCTTCTGCGAACCGCAAAGGAAATTTCCGATAAAAATATCGAATTTTCACCCGAAGCGAAGATTGAGCTTCAGACCGTTACCGAAGCGATAACCGAAATTCTCGATATAACAATTGATGCTTTCTGCCACGATAACGCCATTCTTGCGCTTGAGGTTGAGCCTCTGGAGCAGGTTATTGACGGTCTGCTTTCGGATATAAAGGACAGACACATTCAGCGTCTTACCAGCGGCAACTGCACGATTGAGCTCGGATTTGTTCTTTCCGATATAATCACAAACTATGAAAGAGTTTCCGACCACTGCTCCAACATTGCGGTATGCCTTATCCAGATAAGCAATTCTGTTTTCGACACTCACGGTTATCTCAATGATTACAAAACCTCGGGCAGCGAGAAATTCACCGATACATTCAAGAGATACAGCGGAAAATATTCGCTTCCCGAAAAGAAAGCCGAGGCTTAATATGAAAAGAAAAATCGTCTCCGTTCTCTGCCTGCTTGCAATTGCGGTTTCGGCAGGTTGTTCCCGTGTTCCTGCTGAAAAGGATATAAACAGCTATGTAGGCGAAGGTATAATTATGACCGCCCAGCTTCTTTTTGACGGCAATGAAGCACTCGTTAACAATGTATTTGTTTATTCGCATCTGCCGATTGATAAAAACGATACCGTTACGCAAAACGGCAAAACTTATGCCGCCGTTAAGTCAGACAGCTATTCAAGCTATGCGAATATCGTTTCAACGGTTAACGCTGTCTATACCACAGAGGAAAGCGAAAAAATTCTGAAAGAATACGATTTTTACGCCGATATAAACGGAAAGCTTTATTTTGATTTGAGCAAGGATTTCGAAGCATCCGACGGCGTTGATTTTGACAGCTTAAATGCAAAACCGGTTTCCTCCGAAAACGGAGAATATATATTCAGCGTTCCCTGCAAGGCAGGCAAAAAGAAATCCGCAACGGAAATGAAGGTTGTTTCCGCAAACGGAGATTGGCGTCTTAACGAAATGTATGTAAAGTGAGAGGAGAACGGATATGAACGATTTGAAATCAATATGGTTTGATAAGGTTGATAAAAACTGTCCTCTCTCGGAATATCCCCGTCCTCAGCTTGAAAGAAAGGAATGGGTTTGTCTCAACGGCGAATATGATTATGCCGTAACGGGAGAATTTTCGGAATGCCCCGAAGTATTTGACGGCAAAATTCTCGTTCCGTTTTCGATTGAATCCGCTCTCGGAGGAGTTAACAAGGCTCTTAAGCCCAACCAAAGATTATGGTATCGCAGAAAATTCACTCTCGGTGACGAATTTGACGGCAAAAGAGCAATTCTGCACTTTGAAGCGGTTGACTGGCAGTGCAGTGTTTGGATAAATTCAACCCTTGTCGGCGAGCATACCGGCGGATATAACCCGTTTTCTTTTGACATTACCGATGCGCTCATTGACGGCGAAAACGAGCTAACCGTTAAGGTTTATGACCCCACAGATGCAGGCCATCAGCAGAGAGGAAAACAAATTCTTGAAACCAAAAGCTTTTGGTACACCGCAACATCGGGAATTTGGCAGACTGTTTGGATTGAACCCGTTTGCAGGAACAGAATAGAAAGCATAAAGCTTTTGCCCGATATAGATAAAAGCGTTATCAATCTTGAAGTTAAACACAACTGCGATTGCGGATGCAAAATATACGCTAAGGTGCTTGACGGCGAAAAGATTATTTTTGACGGCGAAATAACCGAAAAATCATCGGTAAGCATACCCGATGCAAAGTTGTGGAGCCCGGAGGAGCCTTTCCTCTATTCTCTTAAGCTTACGCTTGACTGCGGCGGCGAAAAGGATGAGGTTTCAAGCTATTTCGGAATGAGAAAATTCTCGATAATAAACGATGAAAACGGCATTCCCCGTCTTGCGCTCAACAATAAAGCTTATTTTCAGAAAGGTCTGCTTGACCAGGGCTATTGGCCTGAAAGTCAGCTTACCGCTCCGACCGATGAAGCGATGATATTTGACATCGAACAGATGAAATCGTTCGGATATAATATGCTCAGAAAGCACATAAAGGAAGAGCCACGCAGATGGTATTATCATTGCGACCGGCTCGGTATGCTCGTTTGGCAGGATATGATGAGCGGCGGCAAACCGCTCAATCTCATTCTTGCCGGCGGACTTCCGAATATCAATGTTCATGTTAAAGATAATATGTATCATGCCTTCAACCGTGATAAGCCCGAATGGCGTGAGGAATTCAAAAAAGAGCTTTTTGAAATGATGGATAACCTTTATAACTGCGTTTCAATCTGCTGTTGGGTTCCGTTTAACGAGGGTTGGGGTCAGTTTGATGCCCGTGAAATAGGATATTCAATCAAAAATTATGACCCGTCCAGATTTGTTGACCACGCCAGCGGATGGCACGACCAGATGGGTCCCGATTTCAAGAGCGTTCACAAATATATATTCCCCGTTCATGCTCCCACAAAATTAAGAACCGCCGGAAGGCCCTATGTTCTGAGCGAATACGGCGGATACAGCATGAATATCGCTTCCCATGTATGGAACTATTCAAAATCCTTCGGCTATGTGAATTTCAAAAGCAAGGAAGAACTTTCGGCGGCATACAGAAAACTGCATGAACAGCAGATTATTCCGCTGATTAAAAAGGGCCTGAGTGCAACGGTATATACTCAGGTTTCCGATGTTGAATATGAGGTTAACGGCATATATACCTATGGCCGTGAAATACTCAAATATGACCCCGATATGCTCAGAGAGATAAATTCAAAGCTTAAATATTAAAGGTGACTGAATATGCTCAATCCAAGAACAAGATTACTGAACATCATCGAAATACTCACATTATATTCGGATGAATATAACATAATGTCATCGGATGAAATTCTCGAAAAGCTTTCCGAATTCGGTCATGACATAACAAAGCGTGCTCTTGCGGATGATATAAAAACAATCAACACCTCCGTGCATGATATTATTCATGTGAATTCTCCCAAAAAAGGATATTATCTTGCACGAAGCTTTAACCAAAGCGAAATGAATATTGTTCTCAGAGCGCTTTATTCCTCCCCTCTTGTTTCCGAAAAAGAGGTTGAACAGGTTAAGAAATACAGCCGAGCCAATATCTGCAATCCGTCATGGGATTTGCTTATTAAAACAACAGCCAATCTGAATATCAGAAGCGCTCCGAAAGCGATTTCAAATGAGCAGATTTATGATTTGGAGCTTGCAATAAAGGAAAAGCGTCAGGTTATGCTGACCCTGGTACGCATTGACCCCGGAGAGAAATTTGCATCTCCCGAAAAGCAGGAAACCGTAATAGTAAACCCCATCAGGCTCGGCATTACGAATAACACATATGCGCTTGCGTTCACAAGCTCCGTAACTCCGTCAAAGCCGGAATATATAAGGCTCAGCCGTATCACGGCAGTTAAAACTCTTAGCTGTAAGCAAAACAACAAATTCATGTCAAGCTTGAGCAAATGCACGGGATATTTCGATAAAGCTCCGTCACTCGAATCAAAAGCGGAAGAAATATGCCTTATCCTCAGAATGAAAACCGCAGATACGGAATATATTGACGGCGTTTTTGAGCTTCCGTTTCAGTACAGAAAAGAGGAAGAAAGCGGTTACTGCCTTGCGAAAGTCAATACTCCTGTAAACAACAGACTTCTCGGCTGTCTGCTCAGAGTTAAGGACAAGATTGAAATAATCCAGCCGGAAGAATTGAAAAAATTATTCTGAAAGAGGTAAACCTATGTTTAAAAAGATTACTGCCCTGCTTCTTTCGCTCATTCTCATATTGAGCCTTGCCGCCTGCGGCAAAAAAGGTAAAGAAAAAAAGCCCTCGGAGGAAATTGTTCCGCCGGAGCAGAAAATTGCATTGATTACGGCTCCGATAATTCAGTATCCCGAGGAATATTTAACCGCACATAAGCTTGCCGAGCAGTATCCCGATAAAATAGTAGTCAGGGAATATTTCGACAGCCGTTTTCCCGTTAAGGGTGCGCCGGATATAACCGATTTATCAAAGGAGCTTGCCGCAGATAAAAGCATAGGAGCATTTATCTATCCGAGAGCAACGCATTTCACAATCACTTCAATAAATGCCGCAAAGCAAATAAATCCGAACCTGCATTTCATCTGCACCGAGCCGGAATGTCCGATTGATGAATTATCCGCCGTTTCGGATGTTATTCTCTGTGTTGATTGGAAGAAAGCCGCAAATGATATTGTATCCGCAGCCAAGGAGCAGGGCGCAACCCATTTCCTGATGTTCTCGATAAACAGACACATCAGCCTGAATCCTCTGCACGCCGCAGAAAGAGAATATATTGAGCAGGTATGCGCCGCTCAGGGCATAACCTTTGTTTATGATAATGCGCTTGACCCGTTCAGCGTGGGCGGAGTTGACTCTGCAAACAAATATATCGGCGAATCAATTGCACGGCAGATACTCAATGAGCATGTTCCGGAATCGGGATTTGCGGTTTATTCAACCGATATTGCGGTGCAAAAAACGCTTATAGATATCGCAAATTCACGCAAGCTCATCTATGTTTCTCCCGCATTCCCAACCGCTTATAACGGCGTATGTGAAGCATATCCGCAGGAATATACAGGTGATTTATCCGCATTCGTCGAAAGCCTGAAAGCCGCCGTAACCACCGACACAGACGGCAAAGCGGGACTTTCGGTATATAACTATCCCCTTGCCGAAAAAATGCTCAAGGCATCGCTCAACATTACCTTTGACATTCTCGGCGGCAAAACAACTTCCGAAAATCTTGCCGAGAGAGTTATGATGAGAACCACCGATATTTCCGCCGATAAGCAATTTACCGCAGAAGCTTATCACGATAAAGACCTCACCAATGTTTTCACGATGTACTACCCCGGATATGAAATTATCAAATCCGTTACGGAGGAGTGATTTTTACGGAATCAATTCTCAACCTTGACCTTTCGGTTTTTACATTTATTGAGGAACACCTTTGGACAAATTGGTTTGATAAAATCGTCCCCTATGTTACCCGGCTCGGCGACGGGGTTTTCTGGGTTGTTGTCGGACTTATTTTCTGTATTCCGAAAAGGACGAGAAAAATAGGATTTGTTATGCTTGCGGCTCAGCTGATAATGCTGTTTGCAAACAATATTATACTTAAATCAATCTTTTCAAGAACCAGACCGTTTGCGCTGTTCAACCCTGCCGTTGCTTCAAAATGCGTTAACGGCTATGAACATAACGGCAAATTCATTGATGGCTGGATGAAAGAAAGCTATCTTACGCAGGTTGCGGACGAATTAAAGCAATATTCAGCCGAATTTATCAATAAATGGCTCTCGGCATTTCATTATCCCGAGCATATCGGTTATCCTTATGCGCACGGCTATTCATTCCCATCGGGGCATACCTCATCGAGCTTTGCGGCGGCTTGCGGAATGTTTGCGGCGGCTCGGAAAAAGCAGAAAATCGCAGGCGCCGTTGCCGTTATCTTAGCCGCAATCATCGGATACACAAGAATTTACCTTCATGTGCATTATTTCACCGATGTGGTTGTCGGCGCAATTGTCGGTCTGCTCTGTGCCGTTGCCGGATATTTTCTGATACTCGGTATCCTTAAGCTTGTTGAAAAGAAAACGGGTAAAACAATTTAAGTTTTAACCGGCAAAAAAGTCCTCCCGAATGGCAGATATTCATAAATCAGTTTGTGATTTATGAAGTACCGCCCTTAGGAGGACTTTTGTTATCTTATGTATGCGATTGAAAGTGCAAGGAGTGTTTGAGCGGTATAATATGTTGAAAGCTCAAGCGTTACGAAAAAATTCTTTTTCTTGACCGGTGTAAAATAGAGCAAACCGAGACAGGTATCGCTCACAACAAAAAGCAGTGAACCGATAAAGGTGAGAACAAACGCAGGGTCTTTGGTGATTACCATAAGTCTGCACGCCGATGCCGCTTTAAACAGAAGAAGTATATAATATACGATAAGCAGAACCGTCATTTTTGCATCAAGATTCATCTTGATAAGCTTCATCACTATAAGCGCAACAAAGCCGAGCGCAACGCTTATTATAAGCATCAGCGGACTGAAACCGCCTTTTTTGATAAGTGCCGTGAGGAAAAATATATGTCCGATAAGGAAATATCCCGTTCCGAGCGGAATGAGCTTTCCTCTGAATTTCGGTGCAATTTCCTTCAAGCCGAGAACAACATCTCCGCCGAGCCCGAAAAGCAATGCGAAGCACACAAGGCAGAAATATAAAACACTGCTCGGGTTCCGGCAGTAACCGACTATCGCCGTGGAAATAAAGCCGAAGCTTGCCATGAATTTGCACATCATCCCCTCAAAGGATTTACCCTTTCTTCGGAATGTGATACAGAGTGCCGCAAAAGCAACGGTAACGGCGGCAAGCACATAGCAGATAATAATCATATTTTCCTCCTCATTTTATTACAGCCCATCGGCCGCATATTTCAAAGCCGTGTTTCTTATAAAATTCGGAAAGTCCGTCATTCCGGCAAAATAAAAATGTTTTTTTATTGCGGCTGTCCGCAAGATAAGTCACAAGTCTGCCGGCATAGCCCCTGCCCCGTGCATTTTCTTTTGTTGCAACAGCACCGAACAATGCACTTTTTCTGCCGTTGAAAAGCGAAAATGCACAGGAACAAAGCTCGCCGTTTTCCGCAATTGCCGCCATGGAAGCGGTATTTTTATTGAGCCTTGCGCATATATCGGCAAGAAAACTGCCGTAATCCCCCATTGAAAAGCCGCATTTGCAAAGGAGCAAATATATTTCTTTTTTATCGAAATCATTTAGAATACCCGTTTTATCCGCAGTAACCGGATTTCGGTATTCAACAATATATGATGAATTGTCGACCGCAAATCCGAGCTTTTCCGCAACATTCTCGGCGCAGGTTATATCGGAATATCCGATAACCTTAATGAACTCCGAAAGCTCCTCAAAATCGGCATTTTCTGCGGCAAAAAGCGTTACCGAACCGTCAATTTTGCTTACTGCCGCTTTTTCATCCTGCACCCAGAACAGCGCAAACGGTTGCTCTGCACCGTAGGTATCAAACAACGCCGTTATCCTTGCCGAAAACGGGTCGGCAGGCAAAAAGTCAAGCTCTTCCGTTTTGTTAACAAGCTTTATCATTTTGCAAGCTCCGCCGCAAGAGCTTTAACAAGCTCATAACTGCTTTCAACATCTTCATATTTCATCACGCAGGCAGGAGAATGCAGGTATCTGCACGGAACTGAAACGGTTAGCGTTTTAACGCCGCATCTGCTTTTATGAATGGCTCCGGCATTGTTGCCGCCCGAAACCATGGTTTTAACCTGACACGGGATATTCTTTTTTTCGGCAATTTCGAGAGCCTTATCAAACAGCTCTCTTGGATAAACGGTACTTCTGTCCATAAACGAAATTGTTCCGCCGTTTCCGCATACGCACACTCTTTTATCGCCCTTAACACCCGATATATCGGCGGCTGTGGTGGTTTCAACAACAACGGCATATTCGGGCTCAATTCCGAATGCGGAAGCCGATGCACCTCTTAAACCGATTTCCTCCTGAACGCTGAAGGAAAACCACGCATCATATTCAAGCTCACTTCGAATAAGCCTTATGAGAACGGCACAACCCACTCTGTCATCAAGTGCCTTTGATTTTATAAATCCGTTTCCGAATTCTTCAAAATCGGAGCTGAACCATGCCGAATCGCCCAAGCGGACATATTTCCCGGCTTCTTCTTTATCCTTTGCACCGATATCAATATAAAGCCCGTCACCCGACGGAAGCTTCTTTTCATCATCTTTATCAACAAGGTGAACGGGTTTTATCCCGAAAACTCCGTTGATGCTTTTTTCGCCGACCTTAACTCTTCTGCCGGCAAAAACGCCGGTATTAATTCCACCTGCATTTTCAAAACGCAGGAAACCGTCTGAGGTTATACCCGATATGATAAATCCGACCTCATCCATATGAGCATCAAGCATAACCTTATGATTTGCCTGCTTTTTTCCTTTTTTGAAAACAATAAGATTTCCGAGAGGGTCAACGCTGTATTCGGCATAATCCCTTATCTGTTCAATAATGAAATCACGCACGGCGTTTTCTCTGCCCGAAATGCCCGGGATGGCGCAAAGTTTTTTAATAAGCTCAAGCATTTTCGCCGCCCCTTTCGATGATATATTCGGCAATGAGCCTTGCCGTATTTTCTATATCCGCAAGCTCGCAGACCTCAACAGCCGTGTGCATATTTCTTATCGGAATTGAAACAAGAGCGGTTCTGCATCCTCTGCCCGTATTCTGAATTTCATCGCAGTTTGTGCCCGTTTTTCCGCCCATAACCTCCGGCTTTGAGGGTATATTTTTCTTTTGGGAAATTTCATCAAGCTTTCTGCTCATCTCATAATCAAGCGACGGCGCATAACCGATAAGCGCTCCGTCACCGAGAGAAGCATATTTCTCGGAGCTGACATTCGGAGCCGATGCAAAGCTCACATCAACGGCAATCGCTTCATCAGGCTGAGCCGCAAAAGCGCCCGTCATTGCGCCGCTTCCGCCCGTTTCCTCCTGAGAGGAAAACATAACGGTAAGTCTGCATCCGATTTTTTTATCCTTAAGAATATCAAGGCATCTGAGCAGAGCGGCAACTCCGGCTCTGTCATCAACCGAAACAGAAGCAATCCTGCTTCCGATAAGCTCATCAAACGAACCGTTAAAGGTTATTCTGTCACCTGCCGAAACAAACTTTTCCGCTTCGGCTTTGGTAAGTCCTATATCAACGGCTATATCTTCAAAGGCCTTTGCCTTGCCCTCATCATCCTTTGAAGCAAGATGGGGCGGAGTTGAGGTAATCACTCCGAAAAGCTTTTCTCTGCCATGAACGGTAACATCGGAAGCCGCAAGCACTCTGACATCGGCACCGCCGCATTTTGCAACCTTAAGAAAACCGTCATCGTCTATCACCGTAACGGTTAAACCGATTTGGTCAAGGTGAGCATCAAGCAGAATATGAACGCCGTCACCGTCAAGAGTACCTATAACACTCCCGAGTGGGCTGATTTGAACGGGCATATATTCTTTGAGAAGCTCTGCGGCAACCGCCGCCGCTTCATTCTCGTTTCCCGAAGTGCCTTTTGCGGCACAAAGCTTTTTAAGAATTTTTGATACCTCTGAATAATTTTTCATTTTTATTTCCTTTAAGCAATTTTTATTCCGCCGTCGGGACGGATATTGAGAACATAGCAGGCATCGTCACCGAATACGGCGCTCATTTTGCTCTTGAATTCATCAAGCAAATCAAGCGGAACGAATGCCTGAATAGTGCCTGCGAAGCCGCCGCCGTGCACTCTCCATGCGCCCTTTCCCTTAAGGATATTATCGCACATTGCAAGCGCAACGCTGACCGCCTGGCTCTGCGGAGCCTTGCAGGTATATACATTCTGATTATACATATATGATGAATTTCCGCTTTCGATAATCAGAGCCTTGAATTTTTCAAAATCGCCGTTTTCAAGTGCCTTTGCCTGGGCGGCAACTCTCTCGTTTTCATTGAAGAAATGGAGCGCACGAAGCACGGCTCTGTCTCCTGCATATTCACGCACTGCAGAGATATTCTTTTCAAATTCGCTTCTGTCAACATCACGCAGAACGCTCTTTCCGAACTTCGAAGCCGCTTTTTCCATTTCTCCCCTTACCGCCGCATATTCATCGGTAAGGTCTGAATGGTCGGCCTTTGTGTCAACTATGCAAAGAGCATGTCCGCAGGATGCGAAATCAAAATTCACCTTATTTATTACGGGCTGTGACGGGTCTTTGAAGTCTATCGCAACAAATCCGCCAACCGAGCACGCCATCTGGTCCATAAGTCCGCAGGGTTTTCCGAAATATTCGTTTTCGGCATACTGCGCTATCTGAGCAATCTCAACGGCGCTCACCTTTCCGTCATTGTAAAGATGGTTGAGCATCGTTCCGAGAAGCACCTCAAACGCCGCCGAGGATGAAAGTCCCGAGCCCGAAATAACATCGGATGCGGTTGAAGCATCAAAGCCGCCGATATTATATCCCCTCTTTTTAAAAGCGGCGCAAACGCCCCTTACAAGCGAGATTGATTTATTCATCTGCGCCGGAACAACATCAAGCTCCGAGAGGTCAACAACATCCATATTGTATCTTTCGGTTTTTACTCTGACGATATTTTCCCCGTTTTTGCCCGCAACCGCAATGGAACCAAGGTCAACCGCTGCCGCCAGAACACAGCCGTGATTATGGTCGGTATGGTTTCCGCCGACCTCGGTTCTGCCGGGTGCGCTGAATAAGCTCACCTCACGGTCAGCGCCGTATAATTCCTCAAAGGTATTCGCAACCCTTATATATCTTGCTTTCTGAGTGTCAATATCTTCCGATTTATATAATCTTGCGAAAATCTCATCTGATTCGCTTCCTGATATTTTTTCTTTAAGAGCCTGTATTTTCATTTTCGTCAGTTCCTTTCAGTTTTTTCTGCTTCTTATCCTTTGCATAGGATACGGTTTTTTCAACACTTATCCACACTCCGTTAACGCTCAGAGTTGTTATGCCGGAAACGAAACAAATCATCATAAGCGGCACAAGAAATCCCGGGGAAAGAGGGTCAAACACATTACGGCCTACGAATGTGAACGACAGCAGTCTCGGCAAAAATCCGATTGTTGAAAGCACAAGGAATTTTCCGTAGCCGAAATCGAATGAGCCGTAAATGCTCGAAATACTGTTTATCGGCACACCCGGAACAAGTCTCAACGCAATAAGCAGTGCGGTATTGCCCTTTCCGTCTTTCTGAATAAGGTTTCTTAGTCTATCCCATTTGCTGATGATTTTCCACGCATTGCCTGCTCCGAATCTTCTTCCGTAGAAATATCTGATAGTAAGAAGCACAAAAAATCCCAGAATATTCACGGGAACGGCAACATACATCGGCAAAACGATACCTGTTAAAAAACACACCGTAGGAGTAGTATAAATCGGAATAAACGATTTAATCGCAAAAAGAATAAGTATTGCGCCTATAAACTGCCACGCTTTATCAAGGGCGGCTATATAATCTTCAACTTTTGCCAGCATCGCAAGCATATCCTCATACGGCTTCCACAGTTCCTTATAAGAAAGAGAACCGAGAATAACCGCAGCGACAAGCGATAAGGTCAAAAGGCCCAGACCGACAAAAAGAAGAATAAGCTTTGGCTTTTTTCTCTTTTTCAAAAAAATTCACCGCAATTCAAAAAATATTATCACCGAATACATATTTTATAATATATTTTCAATCGGGTCAATATTATTTTAAATTTTTATTTTCTTTTTTTAAATTTATGATATAATATTGTCGGGAGATGATGAATATGAAAATTACGATACTTGACGGATATGCCGAAAACCCCGGTGACCTTTCATGGGAATGGCTGAACGAATACGGCAAGGTTGAAATTTTTGACCGCACTCCGCTGGAGCTTATTGCCGAAAGAGTTGCCGAAAGCGAAATAATAATCACAAACAAAACGCCTTTGAGAAAAGAGCTTCTCAAAACTCTGCCTGAGCTTAAATATATCGGCTTGCTCAGCACGGGATTTAATGTTGTTGACTGGGAATACTGCAGGGAAAAGGGCATTCCCGTATGCAATATTCCGTCTTACAGCACCGAGGCGGTTGCACAGCTTACCTTTGCGCATATTCTCGAGCACACCAATGCCGTTGCCGCCCACAGCCGTTCCGTTCATATGGGAGAATGGTCGGCTTGTAAGGATTTCTGTTATTGGATTTCTCCGCTTACCGAGCTTTCGGGAAAGGTTCTCGGAATAATCGGCTTCGGCAAAATCGGAAAAACCGTTGCAAAAATCGCTCTTGCATTCGGAATGAAGGTTATCGCTTCAACCAATCATCCTGCACCGTTTGACGGAGTTGAATTCGTTTCAAGGGATGAGCTTCTTGAAAAAAGCGATTTCATCACTCTGCATTGTCCGCTCACACCGTCAACCGAAAAAATGGTTAATGCCGGTTTTCTTAAAAAAATGAAATCCACAGCAATACTCATAAACACCTCAAGGGGTCAGGTTATTGACGAGGAAGCGCTTGCCGAAGCGCTCGGAAACGGCGTTATCGCAGGCGCAGGGCTTGATGTTCTTTCAAAAGAACCGCCCGAAAAGAGCAATCCCCTGCTCTCAACACCTCAATGCGTTATCACTCCGCATATCGCATGGGCAGGCTTTGAAACCCGTGAAAGACTTATGGAAATATGCAAAGAAAACCTCTCCGCATTCATGAACGGAAAGGTTATTAATTGCGTTTATTAAAAAATCCGGCACAAATGCGCCTTTGCACTAAACTAAAGCCGTCGGCTTCAGGGAGATACCCGAGCCGACGGTTTTGATTTTTATGCTGTTTTCTTAAGCTCTCTTTCAAGCCATATGCAGCCGATATCTATTGCATTATAAAGTCCCTTACGCTCGGCTTTTTTGAGAATTTTTTCTTTTGTTCTCACATTGGGGTCGGTATTTACGAGCTGAACTATAACTCTGTCCGCAACCTCAACGCCTTTAAGCTCTCTGGTGCTCATAATCTGCAATATAACCACATAGGCTTCGTTCATATAGCCGTAATAAAGAGTGTTGCCCTGTCTTACAAGGGGTCTGCCCTTATACATAAGTATATCGTTTTTTGCCATTCGCTCTTCTCCTTTATTTTATTCCGAGATAAGTCTTCACCATCGCCTGAAGAAGCTCATCTCTGTCGAGCCTTCTGACAAGACTTCTTGCATTGTTGTGGGTAGTGATATAAGTGGGGTCTTCCGAAAGGATGTAGCCTACAATCTGGCTGATTGAGTTATAGCCCTTTTCGTTTAATGCCTCATAAATTGCGAGAAGATTTTTCTTCATCTCGTTTTCGCTTTCATCCTTAATGGAAAATTTTATTGTTTTATCAGTCATTTCGGTCACCTCCGTGCAGAAAACTTTACAATGATATTATATAACACCTTTTTGAATAAAACAATGCTTTTTTTAAAATTTAACCGTATTTTAATAATTTATGCTCTGATTGACACTCCGATTTCGGAAAGATTTGCGAGAATTTTGTCAATCATACCCTGAACCTCGTCCATTTCAAGGGTTCTGTCCATGGCGATAAAGTTAAATCTTACGGTAATGCTTCTGAAATCGGCTTTCTCGTATCTGTCAATAACCTTAACGCTTTCAAGCTCATCAAATCCGAGCTTTTCCCAACAGGCGGCTATATCCGAGAATTTTGTATCTGCGCCGAGAACAAGTGAAAGGTCATAATATGTGCTCTGCTGTGTGCTCGGCTCACGGAATTCTATTCCGTCGGCAACAGCACAGTTGAATGAATTCATATCAAATTCAAACGCAACAGCGGCGGCTGTTTTATCAAATTTTGCACGGTTTGACGGATGAAGAGCACAGAGAACGCCGACTTTTTTACCGTCAATGAGAATTTCAGAAGTGTTCTTCGGATGCTGCCAGTTATGCTCGGGAGCGATTTTATTGTATCCGGCTTTCTTCTGCTTGATTTCTCCCACAAGGCAGTTTATGATTTCAACCGCCTTGAAATAGAGCGATTTTTCGTCTCCGCTTTTATCGTAAAGCACAACACCGAGTCTCTTTCTCTCTTTTGCTCTGCCGTTTTCGTCACAGCCGTCAACCACTCTGCCGATTTCGAATATACCGTATTTCTCGGCAAAATCCTTGTTTTCATTTGCCATAACAAGCAAAGTAGGCATCATTGAATTTCTCAGAACGCCGTTTTCGGAATTTTCGATATTGAGAACCTTAACATTATCCTCAACATCTATTCCGAGCTTCTTATATTTTCTGCCGTCACACCAGATATATGAGTTAACCTCGTGGAAGCCGTATTTCTTAACGAGAATATCCTTTGCTTCCTCGTCCTCAAGCTTGCCGTAATCATTCGGAACGGGCTTTAACGGACTGCGTGTGGTGGATATATCGAAATTATCATAACCGTAAATTCTGGTTACTTCTTCGATTATATCGGCTTTTATCGTAACATCCTTTGTGGCTCTCCACGACGGAACGCTGACGGTATAATTTCCGTTTTCAAACCGGACCCCGAAGCCGAGTGCGGTGAGCGTTTTCATAATCTGCTCATCGCTGATATCAATTCCCGTATATTTATCAACATATTTTTTGTCAAAAGAAAGCGAAACAGGAGCATACTTCTTAACATATTTATCGTTGAGCTTTGATGCAACCTTTGCGCCCGGGTCGATTGATTTTACTATCTCAACAAATCTGCCTACCGCATCAAGAGTAAGCTCGGGATCAAGCATCTTTTCATATCTTGCGCTGGCATCGGTTCTGTGGCCGAGCCTTGAAGATGATTTGCGGACACTTACGCCGTCAAAGTTTGCGGATTCAAGCACAACGGCGCCCGTATCCTCAACGATTTCGGAATCAAGTCCGCCCATAATTCCGGCAATGGCAACAGGCTCACTGCCGTTATATATCATCAGAGTATCTTCGTCAATCAGTCTTTCAACGCCGTCAAGAGTTGTGAAATTCATCTTCTCCTTCGGAGTATCAACAACGATTTCGCTTATCTTGTTCGCATTGAAAGCGTGGGTCGGCTGACCGATTTCAAGCATAATATAATTGGTAACATCGGCAAGCAGATTTATACCTCTCATTCCGCAGTAATAAAGACGGATTCTCATATCGAGAGGGCTTACATTTTTTGTGATATTATCCATTTTGATGCAGGAATATCTGTAAACCAAATCATCTCTGCCTACGGTAACGGGAACCTGCTCATCGCCGTCATACGAAAGGTCGCCGAGCTTAAGAGGTTTAAGCTCTCTGCCCGTAAGTGCCGCAAATTCTCTCGCAATTCCGTAATGACCCCAGAGGTCGGGACGGTTGGTGAGCGATTTATTATCAACCTCAAAAATAATATCGTCAATCGGATAAAGAGTTTTGATATCGGTTCCGTTGGGAGCATCGGTTTCAAGGTCCATTATTCCGTTATGCTCATCGCTTATTCCGAGCTCTCTTTCCGAACAGCACATACCCTCGGACTCATAGCCTGCAACCGTTGCAACACTGATTTCTCCGCCGGGTACTCTGCCGCCGGCAAGAGCAAGAGCCACCTTCTGACCTGCTCTTACATTCGGAGCGCCGCATACGATATTGCATACCTTTTCACCTGCGTCAACCTTTAAAAGGTGAAGCTTCTTTGAATTCGGATGATTTTCAACAGAAAGGATTTCGCCTACTACAACCTTCTGAACATCCGCTCCCTTTTCGTATATATCCTCAACCTCTGCAGTTGCAAGGGTGAAGCTGTTTATGAGCTTTTTAATATCGAGACCCTCAAGGTCAACATAATCTTTTATCCAGTTTATTGATACAAACATCTTTTATGCCTCCTTGCTTTCTTTTGCCGGGTCGGTAAACGATTTTTCGGTGAACTGTGAAAGAGCCTTAAGGTTGCCGCTGTTGAATACACGGATATCCTTAACGCCGTATCTCATCATGGCAAGTCTGGTCATGCCGAGACCGAATGCGAAGCCGGTATATTTTTCGGGGTCAATGCCTGCGGCAGAAAGAACATTCGGATGAATCATTCCGCAGGGGCAAAGCTCAAGCCAGCCTGAATCCTTGCAGGACGGACAGCCCTTGCCGCCGCAGATAAGACAGCTTATATCAAGCTCAAAGCCGGGTTCAACAAACGGGAAAAAGCCCGGACGAAGTCTGACGGTTATATCCTTCTGGAAAACCTCGGAAAGCATGGTTTTCATAAAGTAGATAAGGTTTGAAATGGAAATATCCTTATCAACCATAATTCCTTCCATCTGGAAAAATGTATTCTCGTGGCAGGCATCTATTTTCTCGTTTCTGAAGCATCTGCCGGGGAAAATCGCTCTGATGGGATTGCCGCTTTCAAGCGAATCCTTATATTTTCTCAGAATGGTATTCTGAGCGGCGGAGGTATGAGTTTTGAGAAGCTGACCCGAGCTCAGATAATAGGTATCCTGCATATCTCTTGCAGGGTGATGCTTCGGAATATTGAGCGCTTCAAAGCAATTATAATCATCGGTTATCTCGGAATAATCCTCCACGGTAAAGCCCATGCTCAGGAAAATATTTTCAACCTCTCTGCGAACAAGTGTTATCGGATGATATGAGCCGAGGTCTGCACTTATCGGCATTGATTCATCATAGCTTTCGGCGGCATCAATGAGCTTCTGCTCCTCAAGCTTCTTTATTTCTTCGGTTTTTTCGGCTATTGCCGTTTCGATAAACTGCTTAACCTCGTTTATTTTCTGACCGGCTTCCTTTTTCATTTCGTTGGGAACATTGCGAAGCTCCTGCATAAGAGCCGCAATATGACCCTTTTTGCCGAGGAATTCTATTCTGAGCTGTTCGATATCGGCAGATGCCGCAATTGAAGCAGCCTTTTCCTCAAACAGATTTTTGAGCTGTATGGGTTTTTCAAACATTGTTTTTCTTTCCTTTCCTTATGCTGATTTCTTTTCGTTCTCTCCGTCAGAGATTAGTTTTAAAATATAAAATCCCCCGTCACAATCAGTGACGAGGGACGAAATTACAATTCCGTGGTACCACCCTTATTCCCGAAAAGCTTCGGGCACTCTCTGCGTTAACGGTGCAAGCCGTCGAAGCCTACTGATATTTCAGCTTCGCCGCTCCCGGGTGAACTTCGGTTTCTTATGCACATAATCCGCTTTCAGCCACTGACGGATATTCTCTGAATGTGCCGCAAAACTTACTCTCCCGTTCTCTGCGTTTACATATCTTATTAATTTTAACACATATTTATAGATTTTGCAAGAGGTTTATTAAATTCTCCCAGTTCGGATTATTAAATTCTCCCAGTTCGGATTTGTTTCTTTTAGCACCAATTGCTTACAGAATTATACAGGTCAAGAAACCCCTTATAAAATCAAGCCTTTTTAACACAACACACTATGTTTAGAACAAAAACACACAAAGCCGAGCACCAGAGAAATTTTTATATGGCAAAAGCAAAGAGCAAGGCAGTTTTCAGCCTTACTCTTTGCTACAAATATATGCCATATACTTTGACATATTGGAATTTCTCAATCAATTTTCAATGTTGTTCAAATCAGCATCAAACTCCGAGCAATTTGCAACCATACTGTTGGGAACTGCAACGGTAATAAACCAGCCTGCCATATCTGCAGTGCCAACAACAGGAATATTCAGTTGTTCGATATGGATACAAAAAGAGTTTCCGTTACAGAACACGCTATTCACGCCAAATCTATATGAGCCACTGTTAGCACTAACATAAACGAGCATTAAATCGTTCTCGTTAAAAAATGTTTCGTCGTAATCGGCTGTTACATCATTGAAAGATGGAACTTCGTTGTAGCCACTGTCCATAGCCAGCACTTCACCAAAGTCGAGCTTGAATTTTTCCAATTCTTCCAAAGTGCTGAACTTGTAGATTGGAAGGTGAAGGATGTTGCTTAATGCCATTTTGTTCGTATTCAATGCTCTGATGTTGATTGCACTGTCCTCCGTCCAGTTTGCATAGGACACTGTAATATCAAATGCTTCCTCTACGGGAGTGCCACCAGGTTGAGCTTCGGTAGAGCCAACTTCTTCTATTGCGTTTTCGTAACCACAAAGTTCGTAGAGGTCAGATGGGATAAAACTAATCGCTAATTGCTCTTCTTCGCTCAATTTGTTGTATTGTATTAGCCAATTAAGGGTCTCTGGTGATAGGTCAGCCTTATTTAATGTCTTGTCGTGAAAAGATATGGTTTCGGTTTTGTTTGCAGAATTAGAACAACCAACCATCGAGAGTGCAAGCACAAGGCAAAGCACCATTGCTATCAATTTCTTCATAGTCGTTACCTCCTTATGTATGTTTCTATATTATATAGACGAAAAAAATGTCAAAAAGTTTCACTGATACAGATATTATATCATACCTGTCAATATCTTTGCTCGCACTCTTATACATATCTACAAAATTATTATCAGGATTATACATTTCAATATCTGTGTTTTTTTCAGACACTGTATATTTACTGTATCCAGCATAACTGATTGTAGGAACTTCCTCTTGTGTTTTCTCGTCAATCACTTGCTCTTGCTTATCACCAACAGAGAAGTCACCAACTAGGGATTTATCCTCAATGACAAGCTTATTAAACTCTATCATTGCTCCTATAATTAGTGCTACAAGTATAATTCCTAATATAATGATTAACAGAAGATTCAGCCTATGTGTAACAGTGATGTTATAGTTTTCATTATCCTTAGCTTCAAATGTATATCTACTGCCTTTCTTGTTTACTTCAATCTTAGTATTAGCCGAGTCTGCGACTTCAACTTTTCCTGTAGTCCACAAGAACTTTGAGTTAGTACCAGCCACAACCTTGTTATCAGCTAAGGACAGAACAGTCCCAGTCCCATGCTTACCGAAAACAGCTTTGCACGCATTACCATTTGATTGCATAAGCTTAATTTCATCAATATTGCCTTTTTCCTTATCAATGTTTTCAGCCGTGGCTTTAATCACGATTTTTTTATTATCCATGTCTTTCAACCTCCAACCTGTAAGATTTAATATTTTTATAAAATACTTACTATCTTATAAATCAGAGCTTGTATAAAAGCTTCAAAATAGCCAGTGAACGACTGAATTTGAAAACACACAAAGCCGAGCACCTACAAAATGTTGAGAATACTTTGGTATTAAACTTTGCTTTCATAAAATGAAAAAGACTCCTTTGTGGAGCCTTTTCTACAAGATTTTAAGGATTTTCAGTAAAAACACTCATAGACGAATTGGGACATTAAATTCTATACCCTCAAAACCAACGAAGCAAACCCGAAATAGATAAGCAGAGAAAGCGCATCGACTATTGTGGTTATCATCGGGCCTGCCATAAGCGCCGGGTCAAGGTGAAGCAGTTTTGCCAGAATGGGAAGCGAACAGCCTATCATCTTGGCTACGATAACGGCACACACCATCGCAAGGCAAACAACAAGTATGATTTTAAAATCTCCCGTGCCCCATCCGATTTTGCTGAGCAGGAACATCCTTGCAAAGTTTGCGGCGGCAAGAATCACACCGCACAGAACCGCAACTCTTATTTCTTTCCAGAGAACCCTGAAATAATCCTTTATCTTTATCGTTCCGAGCGCAAGACCTCTGATGATAAGGGTTGAAACCTGGTTGCCGGAATTTCCTCCGGTATCCATAAGCATCGGTATGCAGGCGGTAAGCCCGGCGAATTTTGCAAGCTGACCCTCAAAGCCAGTTATAATCTGACCCGTAAAGGTTGCCGAAATCATAAGTATAAGAAGCCAGACTATTCTGTTTTTCGTAAGGGTAAATATTCCCGTTTTGAGATAATCATCCTCAGACGGCAACAGCAAAGCCATCTTTTCAAAGTCTTCCGTGTTCTCTTCCTGAATAACATCAACAACATCGTCAACCGTGATGATACCCACAAGGCGTTTATCCTTGTCAACAACGGGAACGGAAAGCAGGTCATATTTGCGAACAAGCTGTGCAACCGTTTCCTGGTCATCGTGAGTATTTACGGCGATAAGCTGTTCATCATCAAGCATAATACTGCCGATGGTTGTTTCGGCACTCGAAACAATCAGTCTGCGAAGCGGAACGCTTCCGAGCAGGATATGCTTTGAATCAATGCAGTAAACCGTATCAATCGACTCCTTGTCGAGAGCCGTTCTGCGAAGCTCCGCAACCGCTTTTTCAACGGTGCAGTTTTCTTTGAACGCCGCCATTTCAACGGTCATAATACTGCCTGCCGAATCCTCGGGATAATTGAGAAGCTTATTTATTAAATTTCTGGTATCGGGGTTTGCCTGAGCGAGAACTCTCGTTACAACATTTGCCGGAACCTCTTCAAGAAAGTCAACGGCATCGTCGATAAACATTCCCTCAACAAGGTTATGCAGTTCTCTGTTTGTGATACATTCAACAATCGTTTCCTGAATATCCGATTCAAGATACGAAAACACCTCGGCGGACACATCGGTCGGCAGAAGCCTGAAAAGCTTTGCCTGCTCCTCATCATCCGCTGACGATATTACCTGCGCAATGTCAACAACATTCATTTCAATAAGTATATCCTTAACTGCGGAAAACTTACCGTCGTTGAGCATTTTGCCGATAACGGAAAACAGCACTTCATTTTCCATAAAAAAACGCCCTTTCCGCAAAAGCGCAAGGGCGTAAAACCGTTAACGGAAAAAGTTAAATCTCCCGAACAGCCCGAACACTTTCGCTATTGAATTTTAAATGACTAGGTCGGCCGTGACTACTGTCGCTGCTCAAGAAATTTCACTCCTTTATATTGATGTGAATATATTTTACACCTGCTTTTATATAATGTCAAATATTTTTTGATTTATTACATAAAAAACCGTCATTGGGCAGAGCTTCGTAAACCGATTTATGATTCTCTGCGCTTCGACGGCTTTTTATTTTAAGAATTATTTTGCGATATCTCTTACATTTCCGTTGTAGAAGAAATCGGTTTTTTCCTTATCTTCCGTTTTGGTGATAAAGCTTACAACGGTGCAAACGATAATTGAAATTATCATTGCGGCAACAGCATAAATCGCTCCCTGACCAGCAAGCTTTGCAACCTGCGCATTGTCGGTGAAATATGTCATAACCTTTGCCGCCGCCGGGATTATTGCGGTAAAGAATCCGCAGAGTATTCCTGCCCATGCGCTCTTTTTATTCATTCTCTTATTGAACAGCGCAAGCACATACGGTGCAAGGAACGAACCTGAAATTATACCCCAGGAGTAGCTCATCATATCGAGTATCGGTGTATCGGTGTTGGCGATAACATATGAACCGATTATGAAAACCACACACAAAACCTTTATCAGAACCGATGTCTTTTTAACAGGCATATCCTTTTTGAAATGACCGATAAAGTCAATTGTGAATGTGGAGCTTGCCGTGAGGGTTATCGAGCAGAGAGTTGAAACCGATGCCGCAATCAGAAGCATAAGCACTATTCCGAGCAGAACGGACGGAAGCTGTGCATCCTTAAGCATCATCGGAACAATATAATCCTGCGCCGGAAGAGTATCCGCCGTGAAAAATCTGTAACAGAGTGAACCGATGAAATATCCGCCGCCGGCAACAAGGAACGCAAAAAATGTTGAAATTATTATTCCTTTTTTTGCCTGCTTATCGTCTTTAATTCCGAAATATTTCTGAATCATCTGAGGAAGTCCCCATGTGCCGAAGCTCGTCATAAGCACCGTTGCCCAGAGTGATATCCATTGAGAAGCATTCAGCTTCGGAAGTCCTTCAACCGTTGAAGCGTATTCAATAACGCCGTTTATTCCGCCTACCTTTTCACATCTTACAACGCAGATTATAAGAAGCGTTACGCCGAACATCATAACTATTCCCTGGAAGAAATCCGCTCTCGCCTGAACGAGGTAACCGCCGAATATCAGAAGAAGCGCCGCAATAACCGCAATCAGAATCATGCAAATATTAACATCTATTCCAAGCAGAACATCGGCAATTGAAGCAAGTCCCTTATAAACCGATGCGGAATAGGGAATCATAAATATAAATATAACCACGCAGGCGAAAAGCTTGATTTTTTCATCGAAATAACGCTTTTCAAAATACTGCGGCATTGTTTTGATTTTAAGCCTGAACGCAACATCTCTTGTGGGTCTTGCAAGCACCTTCCAAGCAAGCCACGAGCCGAAAATTGCGTTTCCTATTCCGGCAAGCACGCCCCAAAGACCGTAAGCCTTGCCCGTGCCGCCCGCATAACCTACAAACATAACCGCCGAAAAATAAGCCGTACCATATGACAAAGCCGAAAGCCACGCACCTGCGTTTCTGCCGCCGACCGTTAAATCCGCAATGCTTTTTACCTTTTTTCCCTGGGTAACACCGATTATTATCATAACAACCGCATAAATCGCTATCGTTGCCCAAATAATGATTTTATCCATTTTATCCGCCTCTTTTGCTTTAGCGCTTTAAAGTTTTTATGTTTTAAAGCGTTTATGTATTGAAGTGATTATATATCATTCGATTTCGTTTGTCAACTGTTTTTTACATTTTTTTAATAAAATTATTTGTTCAGCCTTTTCAGAAAAATATTTACGGACAAAATAACCTCGGTTTAATGCTTCATCTTCTGCACAAATTATAACTGCTTCGCAAGAAGCACGGCATGAATTTTTGCACGGAGGTGAAAAATGAAACGCTTTTTTAAAACGCTCTGTATTATATCATCCGTAGTAACCGTTTTTATATACACCGCAGTTATTTACGGCGTAAATTCTTTACCCGATGAAATTTCATTTTCGGATATCGGAAGCAGCTCCTTAAACGGATTTTATTCCGCAGGAAAAGAACACAATATCCGCACGGTATCGTCCGGCAGCGAAAAATCGGGAACAAAGATAAATGCGCTCGGAATAATTCCCGTTAAAAATATTAAGGTAAACCTTAATAAACGGAGATATGTCGGGCTTGGCGGAGATGTGTTCGGTATAAAAATGTACACCGAAGGGATTATCGTTATCGGCGTTGACTCGGTAACAACCGCAAGCGGTAATCTTTCTCCGGCGAATGAAGCCGGTATCAAAAGCGGCGATATAATAATGTATATAAACGGTTTGAAAGCCGAAAGCGCCGACGAAATGACAAAAACGATTGAAAATTCGGGCGGAAACGAAATAAAGCTCACCGCACAAAGAAACGGCGAGATTATAACTCTTGCTCTTAAACCCGTTTTGTCATCGGGCGGGAAGTATAAAGCAGGACTATGGGTGCGTGACAGCTCCGCAGGAATCGGAACTATCACCTTTTATGATGATGAACGCAGATTCTTCGGCGGACTCGGACATGGTGTATGCGATATTGATACGGGCAGAATAATGCCCCTTTCAAACGGTCAGGCAGTCGGTGCGGCTGTGAACGGATATTACAGAAGCAGCGTTGGAAATCCCGGAGAGCTTTGCGGAATTTTTTCCGATGAATCATTGGGAAGCCTTCGTGCAAATCTTGAAAGCGGAATATTCGGCGAGCTTGAATATGCTTCGGGCGCAAAGCAGATACCAGTTGCGCTTGAAAGTGAGGTAAAAGAGGGAGCGGCTCAGATAGTAACCACTATTGATTCCGACGGTCCGAAATATTACGATGTTGAAATAACGAAAATTTATCCCCTTTCCGACCGCTCAACAAGAAATATGATTATAAAAATAACCGACCCCGAGCTTCTCGAAAAAACGGGCGGTATTGTGCAGGGAATGAGCGGAAGCCCGATTGTTCAGAATTCAATGCTTGTGGGTGCGGTAACTCATGTTTTTGTAAATGAACCCTCTCAGGGCTACGGCATTTTCGCTTCAAGAATGGTTGACTCCCTTGACTCGGTTATCAAAGAAGAACTTCAAAAGGCCTCCTGAAAAAACACATTGTATCGTCGGGATGTGACTATTCCGGCGATACACCGTTTTGCTTTAAGCGGTAAGACAATAATCGGCAATAAAGCTTCAAATATTGTCGAAAATTGCGGTCAAAAATTAATTGGGAATAATTGACAAATTTGACAATTTGTGGTAATATTCATGTGAAGTTAATAAAACGGAGGTTAAACTATGAGAAAAATGTTGAAAGTAATGTTAACAGAAGACGGCAGTGAAGCCTGCCACGAGCTTGCCGGAATACTGAGAGCAAACGGCTGTCAGATTTCAACCGTCACCAAAGACGGTATGCAGGTAACGGAAGCACTGAAAATCGACGAAACGCCCGATGTTCTGCTCATTGACGGCTTTATGCCGAAGCTTGACGCAATCGGAGTTCTTCACGAGATGAATTCAATGAAGCTTGAACATAAGCCGCTTGTTATGGTGATTTCGGGCACGGATAATCAGCGGTTTGAAAGCGAAGTGCTCAAAGCCGGAGCGGATTATTATTTTCTTAAGCCGTACAGTCCGGCGATGCTTGCCGAAAGGATAATGCAGTTTTCAAGCATCAGAGAAGCCGTACCCGTTCAAAACGGAGCGAATAACCTTGAAGTTGTTATATCTCAGATAATGCATCAGATAGGCGTTCCGGCACACATAAGAGGTTATCAGTATCTTCGTGAAGCGATAATTCTTTCCGTCAACGATGATGAAATGATAAGCTCGGTAACAAAGATACTCTATCCCACGGTTGCCAAAAGATTTAAAACAACTCCGTCAAGAGTTGAAAGAGCAATCAGGCACGCAATTGAGGTTGCGTGGGACAGAGGTGATGTGGATGTGCTCAGCTCATATTTCGGATATACCATTCAGAATGAACGGGGCAAACCGACCAACAGCGAATTTATTGCAATGATAAGCGATAATCTCAAATTGCAGATGAAAGCAGTCTGACAGCAAAAAGAACGGCGGATATTCCCGTCGTTCTTTTAAATTATATCAATATTTACATTGCAATAATGAGATTGAACAGCCATTTAAGAATTATCGAAAGGTCAAAGCCGGAGGGCATTGCGAAAATATCATCGCTGACCGCAAATGAATAGCTGTCAAATAATGTAACCTGTCTTGAACCCGTTTTCGCATCGGTTACTATGAGCATTTTCAGAGTGTCGCCCTCATAATAGAATTTCGATGTAACCTGCGCTCTGTCGTTGAATTCCTCAACAAAATAGGTTTTGCCCTGATACTCCTCGTTATAGCTCTTGATATAGTTGAGAACTCCCATGGTGATACCGAAAGCGTTTTCTACTATTTTCCACACATCAACATTGTTAAGTCCCGTATTATCAAGCTTTACAAAGAAAAACGGAAGCATCGGAAGATAGGCATAAGCCGAGCCGTCCTTAAGCACAACACGGGCATTAAGGAAGCCTGTGTTATATTCATATGCCACATTGTTTCCTTTGATATGAACCGTGTCGGTTGATGTGCCGAGAAATGTGTCGCCTGCGGTAAAGGTTAACGAAATTTCCTTCGCATCGGTAATCTGCTTAAACAGTGCTTCCGTCTTTGTGGTCTGAGCCGCAAAAGCGTTTACCGAGAATACCGAAAGTGCGATAATGACCGCTGCCATGATTCCACTGAGTGTTTTTTTCATAATGTTTCCTCCTTAAGATATTTGAACCAAATATGATTTTAGTGGCATATTTTCAGAGAACTTCCGTAAGCTCACAGATAACAGTATTTGAAAGCAGGAATCCGTCCGGAGTAAGAGAATATACTCCGTTTTGAATATTCATCAAACCGTTTTCTTTAAAAGAAACGGCTTTTTTTATGAAATTTTGCGAAAAATCTTTTCCGTATTTGCACTTGAATTTTTCTTCGGAAAGCCCCTCGGTAAGTCTCAGGGCAAGCATAATATATTCTTCCTCACCGCCGCCCTCGCCGTCATCAACGGGCTGAACACCGTTTATGAAATCCTCGGCGCTTCTGCCGTAATAAAATCTTTTTCCGTCTTTAAACGAATGAGCCGCCGCACCGATTCCGAGATATTCCTCGCAATGCCAATATTTGAGATTATGTTTGCTTTCATATCCCGGCTTTGCGAAATTCGAAACCTCATACTGCCTGAATCCCCTGCTTCCGAGTGATGAAACGGTCTGCAAATAAAGCTCGCAGGTTTCGTCCTCATCGGGCAGAATAAGCTCGTTTCTCTTTTCGAAAAATCTTGTACCCTCTTCAATTTTGAGAATATAAGCGCTTATATGCGTTACTCCCGAAGCGGCGCAGAAATCAATTGATTTTTCAAGGCTTTTCGCCGTCTGACCGGGTATTCCGAGCATCAAATCAAGGGATATATTTTCTATTCCCGCCGCCAAGATTTTTTCAATTGCTCTCTTTGCTTCTTCGCATCCGGCACGCCTGCCGAGCGCTTTTCTTTCGGCATCAACCGCACTTTGAAGTCCCAGAGAAATGCGGTTTATTCCGCATCCGGCAACCGCCGAAAAATCAAAATCAACGGCATCAGACGGATTACATTCGAGAGTTGCTTCGCAGTTTTCCGTCATATTCACCAAGCTCATTATGCGCTTTATTTTCTGCGCACCGAGCAGTGACGGCGTTCCGCCTCCGAAATAAACGGTATCAAAAATTCTATCCGTTTTTTTCAGCTCACGGCACAACGCATCGGTATATTTTTCAACTGTTTCGGGCTTCGGATATATCGAATAAAAATCACAGTAGGGGCATTTTCCTTTACAAAAAGGAATGTGCAGATAAAGCCCGAGCGGTTTTTTATCAGTCATTGTCGTCAAGCTTAAGCACCGCCATAAACGCTTCCTGCGGAACCTCAACCGTTCCGAAGTGACGCATTCTCTTTTTGCCCTCTTTCTGTTTTTCGAGAAGCTTTTTCTTTCTTGTTATATCGCCGCCGTAGCACTTTGCAAGAACATCCTTGCGCATTGCCTTAACGGTTTCACGGGCGATTATTTTGCCGCCGATGCCAATCTGAATGGGAATTTCAAACATCTGACGGGGAATATTGTCTTTCAGCCTTTCCGCTATCTTTCTCGCCTTGCTGTATGCCTTTTCGGAATGAATGATAAACGAAAGAGCATCAATAATATCACCGTTGAGCAGAACATCAAGCTTAACAAGATTTGATTTGCGGTAATCGCTTATTTCGTAATCAAACGAAGCGTAGCCCCTTGTTCTGGATTTAAGGGAATCGAAAAAGTCATAGATAATTTCGTTGAGCGGAAGCTCATAATGAATATCAACTCTTTCGGGCGTGATATAATCCATATTCCTGAATACTCCACGCCTGTCCTGACACAAATCCATAATCGTTCCCACATATTCGGCAGGCGCATAGATATGCGCATCCGTAAACGGTTCTTCGCACGAAGCGATTGAAGCCGGGTCGGGATAGTGAGTGGGGTTATCAATTTCAACCATTGTGCCATCCGTAAGGTTGATTTTATATATAACGCTCGGGACTGTGGTCACAAGGTCAAGGTCATATTCTCTTTCAAGTCGCTCCTGAATTATTTCAAGGTGAAGCAGTCCCAAAAATCCGCAGCGGAAGCCGAAGCCGAGAGCGCCGGAGGTTTCCGGCTCATAGGTTAAAGCCGCATCGTTAAGCTGTAATTTTTCGAGTGCATCACGCAGATTTTCATAATCCGCACCGTCTGCCGGATAAATTCCGCAGAATACCATCGGATTTACCTTTCTGTAACCCGGAAGCGGCTCTGCGGCAGGATTTTCGGCGGTAGTGACGGTATCGCCGACTCTCGCATCGCTGACGGTTTTGATTGAAGCGGTTATATAGCCTACCTCGCCTGCCGTAAGCTCGGTGCAGGGTTCGGGCTCCTGAGCACGCATATATCCAGTTTCAACAACGGTAAATTCCGCACCGGTTGCCATCATTCTCATGGTATCGCCGGGCTTGATTTTTCCCTCTTTTATTCTGACATAAACGATAACGCCCTTATAGCTGTCGTAAACCGAGTCGAAAATCAGCGCACGAAGCGGCTTATTATCATCCGCTTTCGGAGCCGGAATATCGTTAACGATGTGTTCAAGCACCTGTTCAATGTTAAGCCCGGTTTTTGCCGAAACTCTCGGAGCTTCGGAGCAGTCAAGTCCTATAACATCCTCAACCTCGGCGGCAACTCTTTCGGGGTCTGCCGAGGGCAGGTCGATTTTATTTATAACCGGCACAAGCTCCAAATCGTGGTCAAGTGCAAGATAGGTATTTGCAAGGGTCTGGGCTTCAACGCCCTGAGAAGCATCAACAATCAGCACCGCTCCCTCGCAGGCGGCAAGAGAACGGGAAACCTCATAGTTAAAGTCAACATGACCCGGGGTATCAATCAGATTGAGAACATATTCATTTCCATCCTCAGCCGTATAGTTGAGCTTAACGGCATGAGCCTTTATGGTTATACCTCTTTCACGCTCCAAATCCATTTTGTCAAGGAGCTGAGCAGTCATATCACGCATGGCAACCGACTTTGTTTTTTCAAGCAGACGGTCTGCAAGAGTTGATTTGCCGTGGTCAATATGCGCTATTATACAGAAATTTCTGATATTTTCTTTTGAAACAGCCAATTTTATTTCTCCTTATACTCCGAGTGCACCGAGAAAGCCGTATGAAAAAGCGGTCATAATGAGATTTGCAATGAGAATTCCGAGTGCTATTATCGGAAAAGATGATTTTATTCTTATATCAAGCAGAGCGGCGATAAGTGCTCCCGTCCAGCCGCCGGTTCCGGGCAGAGGAATGGCAACAAAAGCAAGCAGACCCCAGTTTCTTCTGCGCTTGACCTTTTCGCTTTTGCGCATGGAGCGTATTTCAAGCTTTGTTATAAACTTTTCGGTATGTTTGAATTTTTTCAGAAATGCAAATATTTTTCTGATAAACAAAAGTATAAACGGTATCGGCAGAATATTTCCTATGTAGCAGATAACAAACGCCTTTGCAAGCTCCACGCCGAGCAGCTTTGCCGCTATCATTCCCCCTCTGAGCTCCAGAATGGGAAACAGCGATATTATGAATATGATAAGCTCCTTCGGAATGTTGCCCTGAAATATGCCGACAAGATAATCGGTAATTGCTTCCGTCATAACAAGTTCTCCGTTCAGATTATTTTTTCCTTAAGCAGAAAATCATGAGCGTCTTTGAGGATATTTCTGTCATTTATAAACCTCAGAGTTTCCATTGCACGCTCAAAATTCAGCCAGATATAGTCCTCTATTTCCTCACGCTGAATGGTAGTCTGGGTATCCGAGGTTTTGGCAAGATAAATCGTAACCGTTTTTTCAACCTTGCCCTGAATGGTATATTCGGATTTTGAAGCAAACTGCGGAATAATGTGAATATGTATTCCCGTTTCCTCAAGTACCTCTCTTTTTGCGGTCTGCTCAAAGGATTCGCCCTTTTCAACATGACCCTTCGGGAAACCCCAGTGGGTGCTTCTTCTGTTCTTAATGAGCAGATATCTTATTTCTCCGTTTATGTTTCGGAAAACCACGGCTCCGCACGAGCGCTCATAAAGGCATTCAAGCTGATATTCTCTGCCGTTTTCGGCAAAGGCGATTGCATCTTCAATCTGATAGCCGATAAATCTCATGCTTTTGGGTGCCACAACATAAACCGTCGGACTGCCGTCATTTCTCTTTATTGCGGCAATAACTCTGCCGTCAAAGGTTCTTACGGGATGATTTATTCCCATAATGTATGCGCCGGATGATACGCTGTCATATCTCTTTTTTCCTTCAATTGCACCGAAATTAAGCTGGTAAGTAAAACCGAACTGTCTGTTTACGGAGCGGATAGGGTTTGTGACCCTGACTCTGACATATTTGCCGAGCATTTTAACCACGCCTTTCGAAAGGTCATACGACCCGAGTATAAATACTTTTTTATTATACTAAATTTGAACATTTAAAACAATAGTTTTACATAAATTTTTTGAGATTTTCGCAAATTTCGTTAAAAAAGCCGCAGAAATCAATGTAACACTTGATTTACGCAGTTATAATGTGTTAAAATATATAAAATAAACTATATGGAACGGAGTGGCATGCAGATGAAAAAGATACTTATTGCCGATGACGAAGCAAGAATAAGGAGACTTGTTTGCGATTTTCTGCGCAGTAAGGAATACGAAACAATCGAAGCGGCAGACGGAACAGAAGCCATCAGCCTTTTCCGCTCCGAGGAAAATATCGACCTCGTTATCTGCGATATAATGATGCCCGGCGCAGACGGCTGGGAGGTCTGCAAAAAGATAAGAGAAACAAGCTCCGTGCCTATTCTTATGCTTACGGCAAGAAGTCAGGAGTTTGACGAGCTTATGTCCTTTGAAAGCGGTGCGGATGATTTTGTAACAAAGCCGTTCAGCCCCACCGTGCTTGTTAAAAGAGTTGAAGCGCTTCTTAAGCGTTCCGACGGAAAGAGTTCTTCTTCCAACGATGAAATTATAAATATCAGCGGACTTACGATAGATATACCCGGTCATGTTGTAACCAACAACGGTTCGCAGGTTGAGCTCACCATAAAGGAGCATAATATTCTTGTTAAGCTTGCATCAAATATCGGCAGAATTTTCTCCCGTGAACAGCTTCTTGACGATATATGGGGATTTGATTTTACCGGCGACCCGAGAACAGTTGATTCCCATGTGGCAAGGCTCAGAACAAAGCTCGGCTCATGGGGTGAAGCACATTTGAAAACCGTTTACGGTGTAGGATATAAAATAGAGGTGTCGGCAAATTGAAACTGCCAAGTGCTCCGAAGCTCCATAAAATCAGAATTAAAATGCTTGCCATTGTTCTGATTGTTTTCATAATGTTCTTTCTGCTGATTGCACTTTTCAGCTCTCCCCTGCTTTTCAGGGCACATGCTTTTCAGACCTATAATGATGCTGTTGACATAGCTGATAATATAAACAAATGCAGTCCCGGAACGGTTTCATATTATTATGAGCTTTCTTCAATATCTTCAAATAACAATGTTGATTTTGAAATTGTTTCCTCCGACGGTACACTTGTTTATTCCTCCGGCAACAGCTCCGCACAAAGCAGTGCGCATTTCGTAACCTCAGGTTCAACCGCTCCGCAATATCCGTATATGCTCACATCCGATTATAAAGGCTATGTGCCCGAATACGATAATTTTGAAATCAAAAGCAGAATAGGCTCAAACATAAAATATTTTATTTACAGCCGTTCACTCAGCACCGGCGAAACTCTGCATATCTATATTCCCGTTGCCGATGTTGAAACGGTTGTTGATGTTGCCGAAAAGGTTTATTCCGCAATAAGCATTCCCCTGCTTATCCTGATGTCGGGCATATTCTGTTTTCTTGTTGCAAGATTTACGGAACCGCTTGTTGAAATGAGCGATATCACCAAGGATATGGCGGCGCTGAATTTTGAAAGGAAATGCGGAAACTACGGCAAGGATGAAATCGGCGAGCTTGGCAGAAGCATAAATACTCTTTCAACCACGCTTGACTCAACTCTTATGGATTTGAAAGTTAAGAATGAACAGCTCGAAAGAGATATTGAGCGCAGATTTGCGCTTGACAATGCAAGAAAGTCATTTATCAGCAATGTTTCCCACGAGCTTAAAACTCCGATTGCGATTATCTCCGGCTATGCCGAGGGACTTTGCGAAAACATAAGCAGTGACCCCGAGATAATCGACGAATATTATCACATAATCTATGACGAAAGTCAGAAAATGAATTCTCTTGTTGTTGAGCTTCTTGAGCTTTCAAAGCTTGACAGCGACACGCAGATATTCACTCCTGCGCAGTTCGACATCGGTCAGAGAGTGCGTCTTCTGCTCAACCATCTTTCATTACAGTTTGAAAACAGCGGAATAAAAGTAACCAACCTCATTCCCGAAAATCTGAGCGTTTACGGCCACGGCGATAAGCTTGAAATAGTTCTCAAAAACTATATAACAAACGCTATCTCCCATTGTTCGGGAGAAAAAGAAATCATTCTCAAATGCGAGGATACCGGAAGCTGTTACCGCTTCAAGGTTTTCAACACGGGTGAGCCCATAAGCGATACGGATATTGAAGAAATATGGGACAGCTTCTACCGTGCGGATAAATCCCATGAGAGAAGCGAAAACCGTTTCGGTCTCGGACTTTCCATAGTTAAAAGTATTATGACTAATCACCGCTGTGCTTTCGGCGTTGAAAATGTTGAAAACGGCGTTGAATTTATGTTTGAGGTTGCAAAGGAACCTAAATATTATGAGGATTTCAGCGATTAAAAAAAATATAATCCGTATTTCGGCATTGATGCTGTCGGTTTTAATGCTTTTCAGCGCCTGCTCCGACCCCGATGAAAGCGGAGTTAAAACCGTTAAATCGGTCAAAAGCCGTAATATCATCACATCCGAATGCGAAACGCCGGAGCTTATGCATTATTCCGTGAGTGCTTCTGCGTTTACGGAAAAAGCGGCTTCTTCCGGACTTATTGAGCTGTTTATTGACAAATCAACAAACACCTTCTGCGTTGCGGATGCAGAGAAAAAACATATCTGGAGCGTGCTTCCGCTTCTTGATTCTCTTTCTCAGAACGAAGCTCATAACAGCGAAGCAAGCATGGCAACGGTTAAGGTTATCGGCGGAACGGATATTTATTATCTCAACACTCAGGATAACTCTCTCAAATTCGGGAAAGCCGGATATTCCCTTATTGAAAACGGCGCCGAATTTAACTTTGATTTATATACCGATGAACAGACTGCGGCAAAGGAAAAGCTTTCGCCGTCCGATATTGCATTCAATCTCAAAATAAGGGCAAGGCTCATCGACGGCAGTATGACTGTTGAATGTGAATATTCAAACCTTTCCGGAAATAACGATGCTTATATTGAAAGCATTGAGCTTCTCAATTATTTCGGCGCTTTCAATGATTCTTATGAGGATGATTTTCTGCTTGTTCCCGACGGATGCGGTGCAACAATCCGCACATCCATTTTCGATGAATCCTTTGAACCGCTTTCATTTGCGGTTTACGGCTCCGACCCCTCCTGCCCCAACGACTATTCTGGCTCGGCGGTTGTGCCGGCTTTCGGCATAAAGCACGGCGAAGCGGCTTTCGTTTCTCTCATTCAGCAGGGTGACGCCTGCGCCGTAATTCACGCCGACAAGGCATCCGATATCAGCGGATATAATATGGTTTATCCCTCATTTGAGATAACAACATCCGATTATGACGGCGAAACCTTATATATTTCAAAATCTTCCGAAGCCCGTCAGCTTTCACTCTGCTACCGTTTTCTTTTCGATAAAAACGCCACCTATTCGGGACTTGCTTCGGCTTGCAGAGAACAGCTTATCAGGAACTCCGTGCTTTCGGTTGCTTCCGGGGAAGAGACAACTTATCTTCCGTTTTTCCTCACCCTTACAGGAGCGATAAAAAAGGATTTCGGACCTTTCAGCTATCTTTCAACCCTCACAAACTTTGACCAGGCTCGTGATATGCTCACGAGAATGAAGAACAAGGGAATTAACAATATAGCATTGAGATATTGCGGAGCTTTCTCGGGCGGCACCGAACAGAACGACATAAAAAACGCTTCTGTTCTTGCCCGTCTCGGCGGAAAAGCAAAGCTTTCAGACCTTTATGAATATATTTCGGCGCAGAAAATGGGTCTATATCTTGATATAGACATTCTTTCAAATGCTTCCGGCTTCGGCGGAAACGCCGTTAATGATATTCGCAAAAAGGTAAGCTCCTATACCCCTACCTCAAAGCTTTCCGATGCCGTAGGCAAAGAACCGTCAACCCGTGAGCTTCGCAAAATCAACAGACTTTCAAATGTTATAAATTCGGTGCTTGCCGACACAAAGCGGTATGATTTCTCGGGATTCTGTCTTGATGATGCGGGCAAACTGCTTTATTCCGACCAATCATTCAACGGCTCAACCCGTGAGCAGGCGGCTGAAGCGATAAGCTCGGCAATTGCTCCGCTTTCAACAAGCCGCAGTACGATGGCGGTTAACGGCAACTTCTTTATGCTCAGAAAAATTGATTCGGTTATAAATGTTCCGCTTGATACAAGCGTTCCCACGGGCGGAGCTTATACGGCAATACCGTTTGTTCAGCTTATTCTTCACGGAACGGTTGACTATGCCGGAAAGCCGATAAACACAAGAATAAACCTTGAAGAAAGTCTGCTACGCTGTATCGAATACGGCGCCTGCCCTCACTTTGAATGGAACTATGAGCCGATTTCAAGAGATACCGAAAACGATGTTTTCTATTATGACAATACGATAAATTCGGCGGCTGAATTTTATAAAAAAGCAGATAACGCCTTAAGCGATTTGCGTTCAGCCAGAATGACAGACCATTATGAGGTTTCCGACGGAATTTACTGCACCGAATACGACACCGGTGCTATGATATATGTAAACTTCACCGACAGCGAATATACCGTTATGGGCGCAGTTGTTGAAGCGAGAGACTTTTTAAGAGTAGGATAAGGAGGAAATTTTATGCCTTATATCAGAACAACAGTAAGCAAAGAAATCACGGACGAAAAAAAGAATGCGTTAAAAGCAAAGCTCGGTCAGGCAATAGCGCTTATCCCCGGGAAAAGTGAAGCATGGCTTATGCTCACCTTTGAGGATAATATGAAAATGTATTTCAGAGGAGACTGCTCCGAGGATTACGCTTATCTTGAAGTAAGTCTTTTCGGTTCTGCTTCGGATGCCGCATATGACCGCCTCACTCAAGCTCTTTCCGAGATAATCAATGAAGAGCTCGGAATTGACCGTTCAAATATTTATATTAAGTATGAGGAAGCTGAGCATTGGGGCTGGAACGGCAGTAACTTCTGATATGAGTGCGCATAAACACGAACTTCTGATGATTATTGCGGCTGTGATAATCGTTGCCGCCATACTGCTTTATAATGTTTTCGACCAACCGAAATATTCTCAGGTTGAGCCTGCAACCTCTGTATCAGAAACCGTTACCGCTCCGTCACCGGATAAAGTAAATATTAACACCGCTTCCGCAGAGGAGCTTACCGCCCTTTACGGCATCGGCGAAGCGAAAGCAAAAGCAATTATAGCTTACAGAGAAGAAAACGGAAGATTTCTTTCACTCGATGAGCTTATCGGAGTAAGCGGCATAAGCCGGGAAATAGCGGAAAGAAACGCAGATAAAATTTTATTTTAACTTATAACAATCAAAGCCGTCGGCTGGGCGGTACTTCGTAAACCGGTTTATGAAGTACTGCCCAACCGACGGCTTTGATTTATTATATGAACAAGTTAACAATAAACCCGGCAAAAGCAACGATAATATTTTTAAATCCCATAATCAGCTTAACAAGCGGATTATTATATTCATGGTATTCTTCCCGGTCTGTCTGCTTTTCAAGTCGGGCATTTCCGAGCTTTACGCTTCCCTTATATACGAACTGTTCATTATCGTAATTTTTCAAATCATCCTCGTGAAGCGTTATAACTCTGCATCCGTGAGGGGCAGGCTTCGCCATTTCACAGCCGTAGCTGATGCCGAGCTCTATTCCGTCAAGCACCCCGGAGAAGCCGTCCATATGCTGATGGCCGAAAAACGCCGCTATAATATCACCCTGCTCCTTAGCCGCAAGAAACTGCTCACTCGGCTCGCACGGAAAATAAGAAAAAGTATTATATCCCTTTGCCATGTCATAGTTGAGTCTGTAAAAACCGAATCCGCCGTTGGCTCTGCCCTTTGCGCCCTCATCCCATGGATAGCATTTTTCAAACAGATTACCTATATCATCAAAATATATATGCTGATAAAGAATAGCCGGAACGGGTTCGCCACCGTTCTCACCTGCAAGTGCAGTGGCTTCGGATTTATACCATTTCACCTGCTCCGATGAAACGCCGCCCCTCATGGTATCCATAATCCAGAGGTTAAAAACGGTTTTATCCTGAGCATTTTTTATTTCGATATTGAAATCCTGACCGCCCACATCTTTTCCCGTTTCATCGTCAATAATGCAGTTTGAATATTTCGCAAATATTTCAAGCCATTCATCAATCGAAATTCCGCATTTATAATCGTTGTTGCCCATTGCAACCGCAAACGGAACGCCCGTTTCCTGCAAAACCGAAAGCGTTGCATCCGCCGCAACGGTGAGATTTGCAAGCGTTTTATCGTGGTCTTTCTCTCCGTTCTTCTTAACCACAACACCCTCACGGAAGCTTTCGCCGTCAATGCCGATATCGCCTATTCTGCTGTCCTCAACAAAATCCCCGGTAAAGACTATAAGGTCGGGCTTCGTCTCTTCAACCGCAAGCTTTAAGAAATTCTGCATATCCCATGCGGGATTCTGGTCATCCTGCGAATCGCTGAGCTGTAATATTTTAAATGTTCCGTCATTATTAAAATGAAATTCCTTATTTCCCTGAGCGGCCGCAAAAAGCGATGCACTCATTAAAATCATAACCGCAAGCAGAATACCGATAAACTTTTTCATAATTATCTCTCCTTATCCGGCGTAATGATTACCGCAAAATCAATCGGCTCGAAACCCCATTTCCTTTCGGGCTCGATATTTTCATAATATTCTCTGCCGCCCCTTATATCCATCTTATAATCAAGATAAACATAGGTATTTTCCGACGGCACAAGCTCATCATTATGCGCCGTTTCTTCAAGCATAAGCGGAGTATAATGCAAAGCGTTAAACTGAAAGCTTTCGGCGCAGGGTTCAAACTTAAGCGCCGTTTCGCCGTTTGAAACAATGCCGTAACGGGTGCCGAAATGTGCACCGTTTTCAATCGGTCTGATATACGGAACAAAATTATCGCTGACCGTGGTTTCAAACCGGCCCATGCGCTGACCCTTATGGCGCTCCGCATAAGCTTCTCCGGGGCCTTTCCCGAAATAGCTCATCTTTTCAAAGCCGTTTTTAAGAGCAATGCGGAAACCGAATCTCGGCAGACGCATATTCATTTCCTTAAGAAGCTCTCTGAATTCGCCGCTGAAAGCAATTTTTACGCTTGAATCCGCAAAGAAATCAAATGTGAGCTTACCCTTGAGAACAGGCACAACGGCAGGGCCGCCGATTGCAACATCACAGCATACCGTCAGACTGTTTTCCGTTTCGGAAACTTCGGTTGAATAGGTTTTCTGAACTGCCGCCTGCATTGCGGCGCTTCTTCTGTCGTCTGCCGCACCGAGCTGATTATATCCGTGCGCCATCCATATTTCAATCTGCGTAGGCTCCGCAAGAACCTCTTTTCCGTCACAGAGAATTGACGAAATTCTTCCGTAAGGCTTGTCGAATTTATATTCGGTGTTTCCTGCGGTAACGGTGATATATCTCTTTCCCTCTTCCCATTCGGGTCTGCCGTGATAAACGGATTTTGCGGCAGCTTTAACCGAAAGGTCAAACTGCTCAAAGCCGAGCTCGGTATCCGCCTTTGCCCATTTGCAATCGGATTTTGTTCTGAAATATAAAGTAAGATAGCATAAATCCTTTTGGGTGAGTTTATCGAAAAGTCTGTATTTTCTGCTTTCACGGGCGGAAATATCGGTATCTTCTATTCTTCCGGAAACGATTGTTTCGCCGTCGGATTCAACAGTCCAGACAACATATAAATCGTCAAGAGAAGTAAAATAACGGCGGTTAAATATCTCGATTTCACCGTTTTCGTATTTCACCTCAAACGGCTGATAACCTTTTTTCATATCGGCAAAGCCCGGGCGCAGGCGTCTGTCGGGGAACACAACGCCGTCAACACAGCATATGCTGTTATTCGGATAATCGCCGAAGTCACCGCCATAGCGGTATTTTCCGCCGCCGATATCAACGCCGTGGTCAGTAAGCTCCCAATAACATCCGCCGAAAATCTGCGGATATTTTCTGAAAAGGTCACAATGAGCGTGAATATCGCCCGTGCTCATCGAACAGCTGAATTCGCAGAAATAGAACGGCTTCTTTGCGCTCTTGTTTTTGCAGTATTCCTCGGTATAGTCAAGGCCTGCATACATACGGCTTTCAACATCGGATATATCGCTGAAATTTTCGCCAATCGGAACAGCCTTGAATTCAAGGTGAGAATTTTCATAATGAACAATCGCCGATTCATCACGGCTCTTTATGTAATTTCTCATTGCACGATGGTTCTTTCCGCATCCGGATTCATTGCCGAGAGACCACATAATCACGCAGGCGTGGTTCTTATCACGCTCAAAAAGTCTTGCGGCTCTGTCAACATAGGAAGCTTCCCATTCATCATCGGTTGAAAGCTTTGACCAGCGCATCCAATCCCAGGTATCACGGTATTCAAAGCCCATTCCGTGAGTTTCAATGTCAGCTTCATCAATGAGCATAATTCCGTATTCATCGCAAAGCTCCGCAAAACGGGGGTCATTCGGATAATGTGAGGTTCTCACGGCGTTGCAGTTGCCGCTTTTTATGATTTCGATATCTCTTATCATATGGTTAACATCGCAGTAATAGCCCGTTTCCGGGTTCGAATCGTGGCGGTTTATGCCGTAAAGCTTTATCGGTTCATCGTTGAAATATGCGATATTATCTTTAATTTCAACCTTTTTGAAGCCTATTTTAAACGGGATTATCTCGTTTTTGCAGTAAACAAGCAAAGTATAAAGCTCGGGTGCTTCACTGCTCCAGAGAACCGGACTTTGCAGTTTCGCTTTCTTTCCGAATTCTCCGATGGGCTTGCCGTTGGGAGCAAACAGTCTGCACGAAATTTCGGCATCGGTTTCGATATCAATCTTCGCCGACGAATCAAGCTCAGTTCTGATATAAATATCCTTTACACAGTTTTCGTCTCTTTCAAGAATATATACCTCTCTGAATATGCCCGAAAGTCTGAACATATCCTGGTCTTCGAGATAGCTTCCGTCACACCATTTAACAACGAGCACATCGAGAGTATTTTCTCCGCTCACAATATAATCGGTTATATCAATTTCGCTTGTGCAATGGCTCACCTGGCTGTATGCGGCGAATTCCCCGTTAACAAACAGATAGAAGCATGACGAAACGCCCTCAAAATTTATATGATATCTCTTGCTCTCTTTTTTATTGAGTATGATTTTTTTATTATAATGTCCGCAGGGATTTTCATCGGGAACAAAAGGCGGGTCAAGCGGAAACGGATAAAACAGATTACTGTAAAGCGGAACATCGTAGCCCTTGCCGAGAACGGTCTGCCAACAGCACGGAACGGCAATTTCATCGGCAAATGCCGCCGAAAGAAAATCCTCTCCTATATCCTCAAAGCTTTTATAAAACTTAAAATTCCATTTTCCGCACAGGTCTGTATAATATTCCGAATTTTTTCTTTCTCCTGCAAGTGCGGCTTCCGCACTTTTATAAGGGATATAATATGCTCTCGGCGCTTCACAGCCGATATGCAGAGCTTCAAGCTCCTTGTGATATGCTCTGAATTCCATATACTTCTCCTTATTTTTAAAATTCCACTTGAAATAATGATATATTTGATTATAATGTATTTATAATAATATTTCAAGTGGTTTAAGGAGATGAAAGGTTGAAATTTGAAAAAGTCAAAAAGCTGACCTTTGCTTCTCTTTTCGGTGCGCTTGTCTGCGTTGCAAGCTCCGTTGTTCAGATACCGTCTCCGTCAACCGGCGGATTTTTCAATCTCGGTGACTGCTTCGTTATCACGGCTTCATTCGTTCTGCCCTGCGGATATGCTTCTCTCGGGTCAGGTCTTGGTTCTGCGCTTGCCGATATTATAACCGGTCACGCAATATATGCGCCCGCATCGTTTATTATAAAAGCGCTTATGGCATTCTGCGCCGGAACAATGTATTCATGCATAAAAAAGAAAATCCCCTCCGCAATAGTTGCGGAAGCGATAATGTGTGCAGGATATTTTATATATGAAGCGTTCATCCTGAATTTCGGGTTCGGCGCTTCGGGAAGCCTTATTGCCAATGCCGTTCAGGGCGTTATCGGTGCGGTAATTTCCGTAATTCTCGGCACGGCGCTTGAAAAATCAAAAATAATCAAAGATTTAAAATAGGAGAAAAGCTATGGATATTCTTTATGAGCAGGCAAAAGCCGCCGCAAAGGAGCTTGTTGAAAAAGCAGGCTTAAAAAGAGGAAATATTGTTGTTATCGGCTGTTCAACAAGCGAGGTAATCGGTCAGAAAATCGGCACAAGCGGAAGCGTTGAGCCTGCAAAATCAATCTATGACGGACTTAACGGCATTTTTGCCGAAAACGGGATATATCTTGCCGCCCAGTGCTGTGAGCATCTCAACAGAGCAATTATTATCGAGCGTGAAAAAGCCGATATGATGGGGCTTGAAGAGGTCTGCGTTGTGCCGCATCCGCACGCCGGCGGTTCATTCGCAACAACGGCTTACCATTCGATGAATAATCCCGTTGCGGTTGAAGAAATAAAGGCGGATGCCGGAATCGACATCGGAAACACTCTTATCGGAATGCATCTTAAGAGAGTTGCCGTTCCCCTGCGTCTTGAAAACAATGTTATCGGAGAAGCAAAGCTCAATGCCGCAAGAACAAGGCCTAAGCTTATCGGCGGCGAAAGAGCAAAATATGAATAATGTTAAATCAAAGCTCCCTGCCTGATTAAAGCAGAGAGCTTATTTTTATACAAATCCGGTGCTTGCGCTGTTGACTTATGCTTTTCCGGCACAGCCGAGAACCTCGGTAATCTTATGCTCAACCATTCCCTGAATCGCTTCACGGGCAGGAGCAAGATACTGTCTGGGGTCAAAGTGTGACGGATTTTCAGCCATATACTTTCTGACTGCGGCTGTCATTGCCAGACGAAGGTCGGAGTCAATGTTGATTTTGCAAACTGCGTGCTGAGCGGCCTTGCGGAGCTCGCTTTCGGGGATACCGATAGCGTTATCCATCTTTCCGCCGTATTCGTTAATCTGGTCAACAAATTCGGGGATAACGGATGATGCACCGTGAAGAACGATGGGGAAGCCGGGAAGCTTCTTTTCAACTTCTTCAAGAATGTCAATGCGGATTTTCGGGTCCTGACCGGGCTTAAACTTATATGCGCCGTGGCTTGTTCCGATTGCAATTGCAAGAGAATCAACACCGGTACGGCTTACGAAATCGAAAACCTCTTCGGGCTTGGTGTAGGATGAATCCTCTGCGGAAACCTTAACATCATCCTCAACGCCGGCAAGTCTGCCGAGCTCGCCTTCAACAACAACGCCGTGAGCGTGAGCATATTCAACAACCTTCTTTGTGAGGGCAACATTCTCCTCATAGGGAAGATGTGAACCGTCAATCATAACCGAGGTAAAGCCGCCGTCAATGCAAGCCTTGCAGGTCTCGAAATCCGGGCCGTGGTCAAGGTGGAGAGCAATGGGAAGACCGGTTGTCTCAACAGCCGCTTCAACGAGCTTAACAAGATAGGTGTGGTTAGCGTAAGCTCTTGCGCCCTTGGAAACCTGAAGAATAAGGGGGGCATTGAGCTTCTGGCCCGCCTGAACGATACCCTGGATGATTTCCATGTTGTTTACATTGAATGCGCCTACTGCGTATCCGCCTTTGTAGGCATCCTCAAACATCTTTTTTGTGGTTACTAATGGCATAATATTTCACTCCTATTTAAGATTTGTTTTAACCTTTTATATTATATCAAATTGAGTTTTTTTGTCAACTTATTTTACAAATATAGACTTAATAAACTCAAATATTGACTGAAGCATTGCTTTTATCCTGTCAAAGAAGCTCAATTGCTCGGGTTCAACATAGTTATCCGCCGATACCGTATCTGTATCTTCATCATAACTGAGGAAGCGGGGGTATTCCTCAAAGGTATCAACCGTTGCCTGACCGTCATGATACGCAAGGGTCATAAACATTTCATCAATATCGTCAACGCCCTCCTCGGCATGGGCAAGGTTTCTGACGAACCATGTCTGCTCGGGGAACATACAGGTTGAAGCATCAACGGTTTTATCGGGAGAAATATATTTCGCATCTTTACCGGCAATATAGTTTTCGGACAGCTTTGTGCCGTAATTTGCGGCTGTTGCGCCGAATGAGGTATTCTTTGTATCAATAACGGTATCACTCAGTATTTTCCATGACGGAGTAATGAAAATCGAAACATAACCGTATCTTGAAAGAACATAAAAATTACATTCTTCATTGATTTTGTTAAGTGTATCGGTTTTGTATGGTCTGACATTCTTATCAAAATTGTTTATCTTTTCGATAAGCCCGGAGCGGTCGGTCGGGTCGTTCTTATAGACCTCATTGAAGACGAAATCCTTTGCCTGTTCGATATATTCATCGGGTATCATTGCCCATATCGTAAGCCATCCGCCGAAAAGCGGAACAACAACATCGGTTGCCGCTCTTTCAAAGAGATTGTCAAGCACCTTATTTCCGAGCTTGCACGCAATATCGGTTATTCCCGAAACATTGAGAATTTTGAATATTCCGTCAAGAAGCTCTTCCTTTTCGTTATAATCGAAAATGGCATCAAGATAATAGGTAAGGCCGTCGGCATCAAGTCTCATTTTTCCGTTCATAAGCTCGCCGTTGTAGGTTTCGCCGTAAACAGCAGTTGTGTTGAATATATAGGTCTTTATCTTTTCGTTGCCGTAAATTCTCGAATAGGTGTTGAGAATAACTCCGCCGAGACTGTGACCTTCAAGCACAACCTGACTGCATCCCGAAGCTTCAAGCACATAATCAATAAAATCATTGAGCTGAGCCGCTATCTCAATCGGGTCAAGTCTCCAGTCATATCTGAAGTCTACGGTTGACTGCGAATTGATTTTTTCCTTTGCCGGATATTCCCAGATTATGCCGGATTTGTTGTTAATATTTCCGTCGGGGCCGAGCATTATATCGGAAAGAAGCTCCTTGGCTATCGGCATAAATTCATCCGAAAACTTATCGTAATTGCGTGTCAACAGAAGCTTTCCGAGTGACGGAACAGCATCCTTAACCGCATCGAGTATCTTTTCCGTCGGCGGCGGCCATGCGCAGTCCGATGAGGGGTCGTCTTTATCAACATAAATCGTTGAACCCATGAAGCCGTGAACATAAACATACGGGCAGTCCTGAGTGTATTTTGCTTCCGAATATTCTGCCGATACGGCAAGAAGCGGCGTAAACACCACTGCAAGGCAAAGCAGAACGGCAGTCAGCTTTTTGAATACCTTTGACATTTCAATTCTCCTAACCATATTGTTTTTAAGAAAATTATATCAGTTATTTTTAAAAAAATCAACCTAAAGGTTTGATATTTACCGAAAATATGTTATAATTGAAAAAAATGCAAAAGAGATGTTTTTATGAAAAAAATTCTGCTTCCCGAAGCAAGTAACAATCTGAAATACTACCGTGCAAACCTGCACTGCCATTCAACAATATCCGACGGTGCAAAATCGCCCGAACAGCTCAAAGCAGACTATATGGCTCACGGCTATTCGATTATCGCTTTTACCGACCATGAGGTTTTCATTCCGCATAATGACCTAAGCGACAAAAATTTTCTCGCCCTCAACGGATTTGAATTTTCCGCTTCACAGAAGCACCCCGTTCCGAATGAGGACACAAGAACCTGCCATCTCTGCCTTATTGCTTATGACCGCAATCAGACAAAGCAACCCTGCTGGCACCGCTCAAATTATGTGTGGGGAAATGCCCATGAATTTATGAACAAGGTCAATTTTGATGAAAGCCTGCCCGATTTTATAAGAGAATATTCTCCCGAATGCGTTAATGAAGTGATAAAAAGCGGCGTTGAAAATGACTTTTTCGTAACATATAATCATCCGTTCTGGTCGCTTGAACAATATGAACAGTATTCAAAATACTGCGGTATGGATGCTATGGAAATTGTCAATTTCGGCTGTGTTGTTGTCGGTTATGATGATGAAAATGCACACGCATATGAGGATTTGCTCCGTCAGAACAAACGCCTTTACTGCATAGCAACGGACGATAATCACAACCGTTATCCCGATTCAGACCCGAACTGCGATTCCTACGGCGGATACACCATGATAGCCGCACCGTCACTCGACTATGAAGCCGTAACCGATGCACTCAGAAACGGTCAATTCTACTCAGCCACGGGAAACTATAAGCAGACGGGTCCCGAAATAAAATCAATCGTTTATGAGGACGGCTTCGTAACAATCAAAACCTCCCCTGCCCGTTCAATCTGCTATCTGCCCAACCGCAGAGCCTGCAAATCGGCTCAGGCACCGGACGGAGAATATGTTACCGAAGCAAAATTTGCGGTTAATGAAAATACAACCTGGTTTCGCTTCACCGTTACCGATTATCAGGGCTTCAAAGCCTATTCCAATGCATATTTTACAGATGATTTAAAATAAGATATAATATAAAATTTTGCCGTGCGAATTGCTCCGCACGGCATTTTCGGCATAAAAAAATGAACAATGAACAATACAGATGAAACAGGGCAATAACAATTGCGTCTCTTGCAGACATATAAAAAGCCTTGTTTGACCAATACTATTCATTATTCATTAATTAATGCCCCTGATTGCGCAAGCAAAGGCATTATGGTGCCGGTGACCGGACTTGAACCGGTACGGTGTTGCCACCGAGGGATTTTAAGTCCCTTGCGTCTGCCGATTTCGCCACACCGGCATGAAGAAAAGGGCATACTTATCCCTTTATCACCTTCTGCGTTATTATAGATTATTTTAAT
>JAZQON010000041.1:0-155635 GCA_045627825.1 Acutalibacteraceae bacterium | reverse complement strand
TTTTTTCTTGCTTCTTGTGATATCCTATTCATGAGAAGTAACCTTTCTTTGTGATTTTTGGGTTGTGGTAAACTTATTATATCACTTTAAGGTTTACTTCTCATTATTTTTTGGGTCACATCATTTTAACACACACATTTTCGGAAATTTTTTTAAAATTTCAAGTGAGAAGAGAGGAGTTTCGGATAAACTTAACTCTCTCTCTCCTCCATCCTCTCTCCTAACTGAAACTCAGCGCCATATCAGCCGAATATTAAAACCATAAAAAAGCCGTCTCCCGTAAAGAGAGACGGCAGAGCCGTTTTCACCACGGCTCATGGTGCGTTCAGCAACCGCAGCCGCAGCCGCCGTTATTGATGGGGCTTACACCGTTGCCGCATCCGCAGTCTCCGTTGTTGTTGAAGAAGAGGAGAATGAGGATGATGAAAAGAATCCAGTTGTTATTGCATGAGCAACCCATAAAATGACCTCCAGATTAATGTAAAGTCGGCTGTTTTTCAACCGCTTTCAATCACATTCTATGTGAGCATCACCCATGTGTTACAAAAATTTTTATTTCAGCATCTTAACTTCTGTATCATACCACTTTTCCTGAAATTCAATCTGTTTATATGCTTTCACGGCGGTGAAGCTCATTCCCTCGGGTGCGGCGATAAGCTTATCTTCAACATCGTTTTTACGCAGAGCCGCACCGATAATCCTGCAGGTGTATTCCGTAACGGGTTCATCAACGCCTAACAAATATACATCAAGCTCTTCTCCGTCGCCGCCGAAAACGCCGGGAATATAGCCGTAATTTATCGGGTAAACAAGCGTATATTTTTCCTTTTTGTGAATATAACCTATCGGTCTGTCAATTTCGATTCGTACTGTCTGACCGAGATACGCTTCAACAAGTGCTTTCCTGTCCATCATTCAACCTCAAAATATGTAATATAAACCTTATGCTTTATTGTAAATTTTTCGGAAATACGCCCGTGCCCGTGCCGATATCGAGCCACGCCGTACCGTCGGCGGCAACGCCAAGCTCACGCAGTCTGTCATAAAGCTCTTTCGGATAAATATCTCTGTATTTTGCATAGGCCTCGCTCGTTTTGCCGAAATCAAAGCTGTTGCCGTTATCTATATTTTCAAAATTCATTTTATATGCTTCTTTCTTCTGCAAAATACTCCGTATCGGCAATTATTTTTTCGGATTAAGAAATCACTTTTCACCGTGCTTCAAAGCTGAAGCTGTCAACGCTGTCGGCGCAGATAACCGTCTGCTGTGCGGCGGCGTTCTTCTTTTCCTCGATTTTTCCGCCCTTTTCAAGCGTATATTTATATTCGGCGGTATTCTTTATAACGGTAAACGCTCCGCATTCATCGCCCGTATTTTTAAAATTGCGGACGGTGAAGTTTTTGCAGTTCGTTTCAAGCGCTATGAACGGTTCCGTCTCATCATCGTGGCTAACCTCAAGCCCGTCAATGATAATATTCTCTATGTCACCCACGCCGTTCGGATAATCCTTTTCATCAAAAAGCTGAACACGGCATTTGCGTGCGGCATCGAGATTGAGAACGGTGCGCTTGAATTTGCCCGTTATATTGGTAACCTTTATGTTTTTTATACTGCTTACTACGCTCAGAATGCGCACAAAGCAATGGCAGAAATCAGAATGAAGATTTTCAACGGTAACATTTTCAATCGGGCCGTTAACAACATCAAAGCATTCCTGGCGCTCCATGGCATCATCGGCATTAAGTGCAATAAAATCGTCATTCGGAGAGCCGTATTCGCCGTATAAATTCTTTATGCTGAAATTTTTGCAGAATCCGGCAAGATGAATGCCGTCCTGATTGCGGACTATCGTTTCGGAAGCAAATCGGATGTTTTCAATTGTCACATTCTCGGCTTCGCAGAAGCGTGTATAATAGCAAAGCGCATTTTTGAGGGTCATTCCACTGAGAGAAACACTTTTTACATTTCTGAAATTGATAAGCGTTCCCGTGGTTGCACAGGGGTCAAACAAATCCTCTCCTCTGTCCTCAACACGGCAGTTGCCGTCCCATATGCCGCCGCTTATGCTTATATCGGTGTTGCCGTTCTCAATATCGGCATTTACCAAAAGGAAATCCTTTCTGCCGGTCTGCGTATGTTCTTTTCTGAAAAGGCGTGCATTATCGGAAGCGGTAATATGCGTATGCGAATGTATTTTCAGCGTATCGCCGAGCATATATTCTCCGTCGGGAATAAAAATTTCTCCGCCCTCTTTAAGAGCCGCATTTATCACTGCGGCATCATCGGTTACGCCGTCGCCGGCCGCACCGAATGTTTTTATGTTAATCATTTTCAATTCTCCTTATTTATTTTTCTATCATAGTAACATATTATCTGTGTATTATCAACCGAAACTTGCATTCAATAACCGAAAAACCGCCCGAGGGCGGTTTTTTGATTATGCTTTTACGAGTGAAATAACATCTATTGCGCCTACGGGGCACTGCTCATGGCAGTTGCCGCATCCCGTGCACTTTTCAAAATCAACCTTAGCGCAGAAACGGTCAATGCTGATAGCTTCGTTTTCACAGGATTTAACGCACTTCATACAGCCGATACACCCTGCCGAGCATTCCTTACGGGTTATCGCACCCTTATCATGGTTCTTGCAGAGAACCGCCGCCTTTGTTTCTTCAAGCGGCATAAGCTCGATAAGTGCCTTCGGGCAGGTTTTTACGCACTTTTTGCACGCCTTGCATTCATAGGGATTTATTCTTGCAATTCCGTTGCAGATATTTATTGCACCGTATTCGCAGGCTTCAACGCAGTCGCCGAAACCGAGACATCCGTAGATGCATTCTTTCGGACCGCCGAATATCTGAGCCGCCATTTTACAGCTTTGAACGCCCTGATATTCAAGCTTCTGAACCGCATTGTTATAGTGACCCTGGCACATAACCACAGCCGCCATGGGTTTAACATCGCCTGCGGCAAGACCTGTTACCTCGCCTATTGCCTTGGAAGCTTCGCTTCCGCCGGGAGCGCACAGGGCGGTGTTTGTTGTTTCACCCTTTGAGAGAGCGGCGGCATAGCCGTCACAGCCCGAAAATCCGCACGCACCGCAGTTTGCACCGGGCAGACATTCTCTGATTTTTACCGCTTTTTCATCAACGGGAACGGCAAAAGCCTTTGAAGCAACGGTAAGACCTACTGCCGCTATAAAGCCTACAACGGCAAGAAGAACAACAGCTAAAAGAATAGGATTCATTTACCGCACCTCCTTACATTCCGAGCAAACCGTCAACAATGCCGGTAAAGCCCATGAAAGAAACGGAAACAATGGAAGCCGCAATAAGAACTATCGGAAGTCCTCTGAGGAATTTGGGAACATCACAGCTTTCAAGTCTTGAACGAACACCCGAGAAAATAACCATAGCCAGCATAAAGCCGAGACCGCCGCCGATGCTGTTGAACATCGACTGAACAAAGGTGTAACCCTCGGTTATGTTGAGCAGAACAACGCCGAGAACAGCGCAGTTGGTTGTGATAAGCGGAAGATAAATTCCGAGAGCGTTATAGAGCGACGGAATGAACTTCTTGAGGATAATCTCAACAAGCTGAACAAGCGCCGCAATAACGAGAATGAAAACGATTGTCTGAAGATATTCAAGGTCGTTTTTAACAAGCAGGGAATTTATGGGATATGTAACAGCCGTTGCAAGCGCCATAACGAACACAACCGCCGTTGACATTCCTACTGCCGTATTGAGCTTTTTGGAAACGCCGAGGAACGGGCATATGCCGAGGAACTTGCAGAGAACGAAGTTACCCGTGAGGATAGCCGTTAAGAGAATATAGATATATCCTTTCATACTTCAGCCGCCTCCTTTTCTTCTTTTGAGCCGCACTCCTCGCCCTTTGCAAGCAGAGCGCAGTTTTTAGCCATCGGGCAGGCTTCACAGCCCTTAAGCTCGGCCTTGGGCTTGCCCCTGCTTTCGGCAATCTTATTGGCGCACGCCATGAGAATTCCGAATGTAAAGAAGCCGCCGGGAGCCATAATGAGAATAGTCATGGGCTTAAGCAACGAACCGTCCTTAAAGAACGGAATCTGGAATCCGTTGAAGCCGCCGAGAGTATTTTCTCCGAAGAGAACAAGAAGATTCTGAGCATCGGCAAGGAATGTGCCTGCGCCGAGAATTTCTCTGACGGTTGCCATACAGCAAAGTGCAACGGTAAATCCGATACCCATACCGAGACCGTCAACGGCAGAAGCGATAACGGCGTTTTTACTTGCAAACGCTTCGGCTCTGCCGAGGATGATGCAGTTAACAACTATCAGCGGAAGATAAACGCCGAGCGCCGCATCGAGCGCCGGAACAAACGCTTTAACAACCATCTGAACAATTGTAACAAATGAAGCAATAATAACGATATATGCAGGTATTCTGACCTTTGAGGGAATGATTTTTCTCAGCGCCGAAATAACGATATTCGAGCAGATGAGAACTATTGTTGCGGAAAGTCCCATGCCGATTGCGTTAACAACGCTGGTTGAAACGGCAAGAGTGGGGCAGGTTCCGAGAACAAGGCGCAGAACGGGGTTTTCGATTACAATACCTTTGGTAAATTCCTTACCGAGTGATTTTTTCTTCTCAGCCATTGTTCACACCTCCTGCGGCTTCTATTGCGGCATTAACCGCTCTCGTGACTGCTCTTGATGTTACGGTTGCACCCGTAAGAGCATCAATCGCATTTTCTCCGGCTTCATCCTTTGAAACGGTGATACCTTTTATTTTTCCGATGAACTGCTCACGGAATGAATCTCTTTTTGCGTTTGCGCCGAGTCCGGCGGTTTCACTCATATCGAGAATGCTTACTCCCGTAACCTTACCATCGGCGTCAATTCCCGTCATAACGGAAATTTTTCCGCCGTAGCCCTTTTCATCGTATGAGGTTACAACATAACCGATAACGCTTCCGTCCTTATCGAGAGCCGGAACAACGGTATCAACGCAGGGAACATCGGATTTTACGGCTTCTCCGAAGCTGTCCGCATCGGCAAAAACAACGGTTCTTGCCTTGGCTTCGTTGGCGGCGTTAACCTCGGCAATTGCCGGAGCGGTAACATCATTGGTAACCGCAAGCAGGAAAGCCGCAACAACGCAGATTAAGAAAAGCACTACCGTGGGAGCGGCATATTCGTTGAATTTTTTCATGCCTTTGCCGCCTCCTTGCTCTTTTTCTCTTTAACCGTTCCGAAAGGCTTGGGAATGCTTGCCTTTTCAATATAAGGAACAAGCAGATTCATAATAAGTATTGCAAACGAAACACCCTCCGCCATCGGAGCAAAAAGTCTGATGAGTGAGGTGATTATTCCGCAGCCGATACCGAAAATGATTTTGCCTTTAACATTTATCGGGCTTGTTGAATAATCCGTTGCCATGAATATTGCACCGAGCAGTAAACCGCCGCTGAGAAGCTCATAGGCAAGGAATGTTAAATCTCCGTGACCTTTTATAAGCATAAATACGGCGACTGTGCCGATATATGCAAGCGGTATTGCAGGAGAAATTACCTTTCTCGCAATAAGATATATTCCGCCGGCGATAAGCGCAATTGCGCAGGCTTCGCCGAGACATCCCGCTCTTAAACCGATGAGCATATCCCACATTGAGGGAAGCCCTTCAACCGAACCGGTTTTAAGTGTTGCAAGAGTTGTGGCAGTTGAAACCGCATCGGTTTTCCATGAAAGCGGAGCAACCCAGTTTGTCATCTGTGCGCCGAATGAAAGCAGAAGCACTATTCTCGCAACAATGGCCGGATTTGCAAAATTCTGTCCTATTCCGCCGAAGAACTGCTTAACCACAACTATGGCAAGTATGCTTCCGAGAGCAGGTATCCAAAGCGGAATTGTTGACGGCATATTGTATGCAACAAGCATACCGGTTACAACGGCACTCAAATCACCGATTGTAACGCTTCTTTTCATTATTTTGCGTGCGGCATATTCGGCAAGAATGGCGCAGGTTACCGAAACGGCGGTAACAAGCAGAACTCTCGGACCGAATGCAAAAACAGATGCAATAAGAGCCGGAATGAGTGCTATGATAACATCAAGCATTATTTTGGTTGTTGTTTTCACCGAGCGGATATGCGGTGATGCGCTGACGGTGAGCATTTTTCCGTTAACCATTCTTCTTTGCCTCCTCTCTGAGAATGGATTTTGCCATTCTCATATGCTGAACAAGGGGTTTGCCTGCCGGGCAGGCATAAGCACAGCTTCCGCATTCCATGCAGACATTAACGCCGAATTTATTGAGCAGCTCCGTATCCTTGGTTTTAACGGCTCTGACTATGTTGGTGGGCATAAGGCTCATCGGGCAGGCGGCGGCGCACTTGCCGCAGCGTATGCAGTCTTTTTCGGGCTTGAGAACGGCATCATCCTTTGCAAAGGCAAGAATAGCGTTATTCTGCTTGAGAACGGGTATATCCGTTCCGACCACGGCAAGACCCATCATCGGACCACCCGTGATAATTTTGCAGGGCTCTTCTTTAAATCCGCCGCAAAATTCGATTATATCGCCCACATTTGTGCCTATGGGAACTCTTACATTTTTAGGCTCCGCTATTGCAGAACCGTCAACGGTGAGTGAACGGCTGACAAGCGGCTTGCCGGTTTTGAGGTATCTTGAAATGAACGCAACCGAAGCAACATTCATAACAACGCATCCAACATCGGCAGGAAGCTTTCCGGGAGGAACTCTTCTGCCCGTTGCGGACTGAACCATCATTTTTTCTGCGCCCTGAGGATATTTGGATTTGAGGGTCATGAGCTTAACCTCATCCTTTACATCCAGCTTGTTATCGGCTATTCTCTTAAGAACCTTGAATGCTTCGGGCTTGTTATCCTCAACGGCGATTATAACCTGCTTAAAGCCGAGAATTTCTTTAAGAGTATAAACACCCGAAAGAATATCCCATGAATTTTCAATGCACTCACGGTAGTCAACGGTTATATAGGGCTCACATTCCGCCGCATTGACAACAAGAGTATCTATGTTCTTTTCGGGCGGAAAATTCAGCTTTACATGGGTGGGGAAGCCTGCTCCGCCAAGACCCACAAGTCCCGAATCTCTGACCGCCTTTATCAGGTCCTCTCTTGTTTCAACCTTAGGAGGTTTAATGCCCTCCCAAAGACGCATTTCTCCGTCCGATTCGATTGTTACCGCCTTTGCCATTGTACCGTTTGCCATTTTAACATCGCCAACGGCAACCACCTTTCCCGAAACGGTAGCATGAATGGGGGCGCTTACGAATTTGTCGCTGTCGCCGATAAGCTGACCTACCGCAACCTCGTCACCAACCTTAACAACAGGCTCGCAGGGCGCACCTATATGCTGTTGCATGGGAATAACGACCTTTGAGGGCATCGGGATTCTGACAACTTCTGTTTCGGCGGTGTTCTTACGGTGCGGAACCTTTGCTCCGCCTCTGACCTTCCTGACAGCAGTCAGAACTCCGGCTGTTTTAGCCATAATAATTCCTCCTCAATTTTTATTTGAAAAAGTGTTTTTTCTGTTTTTCGAGCGCAGGCATAACCGCTCTGAATATTATGCCCGTCGCCGCTCCCGTGACAATTCCGAAAATTATCAGCGCAGGAGCATAGTAAACAATGCTTGCCGTTCCCGTTATCAGTGCCGCCGCCGCAAGCTGACCTGCATTGTGGCAGATGGCGCAGATAACCGAAATGCCCATAAGTCCGAGCCTTTTTTCGGCATATTTCAAAAGAAAATACATTGCAAATGCGGAAAGAAGTCCTCCCGAAAGGCTCATAAGAGAAGCGGTAAAACCTCTTGCTGCAAACGCAAAAGCACCTTTCACCAGCGTTATTATGAGCGCCCACGGAAGCCCCAGACTGCCTGCCGCAAACATTGTTATTATGTTGGATAACCCGGGCTTTGCTCCCGGGGGAAGCCACGGCACGGGCGGAAGCAGACCTTCAATGAAGCTCAGCGCCAACGCATAGGCACAAAGTATTGCCGCAAGGGCTATTTTAAAAATATTGTTTTTCTTCATATAATCAATAGGTTACGGCATCAACCTCTGCGCCGAGCAGTGTTATAACCGTTCTTGCAGGCAGACACACGGCGGTATCGCCTTTTTTTGTGAGCTTTCCGCTCATAACGCAGAGCTTATCCGGACATTCGGCCGATTCAAACCATATTGCGGAGCTGTTTGCTTTTATAACCGTATCGGGTTCGGTTTTGATATCCAGCGTGATTTCCTCTTTAAGCTCCGAAAGCTCAATGCTCTCAACAAGCTCACCGTTTACGGTAACATTCGCCGTCAGCTTTCCTCCGCCGTCCGGGCGCAGAAGCATAATAACTGCGGCAACGGCAAGTGCGGCGGCGATAACCGCAATATCACCTTTTCTGAAAAGTTTTCCGTTCATATTCACTGTGCAAAGGAATAAGCGCCGTCCGTTACGGTTATCGCATCTCTTATTCCGTCGGTTGTGTAAATCTTATTTTCATCGGTAACGAAAACGGCTTCGCAGGAATATTCTTCGGCAAGCGCCGAGCCTTTTTCGATTCCGAGCGCAAAGCACGCCGTTGAAAGAGCATCGCTCATCATTCCGCTCCGAGAAATAACCGTCACGCTCACAAGTCCGTTATCAACGGGATAACCGCTGTCGGGGTCTAAAATATGGTGATAGGTTTTTCCGTTTTCTTCAAAGCACTGCTCATAACTGCCGGATGTGGATATACAGCCTGCACCCATGGAAACAGTCATGATATAACTGCCCGAATTGCCTTTCGGGTCTCTTATTCCGACGGTAAATTTCTTTCCGCCGTAGCAGAGAATACTGCCGCCCACGCTCACGCAGGCACGCTTTATTTTCATCGTTTCAAGCAGAGCTTTTGCCTCATCGAGCGCAATCCCCTTGCCTGCCGCACCGAAATCAATCAATGCGCCGTTTTCAACCGAAAGAGTGTTTTCGCTTAAAGCTATTTTGTCAACGCCCGACACCGCAAGAGCCTTTTTGAGTTCTTCATCCGACGGCAGACGGGGCGTATCTCCGAAATTCCATAAATCGCTGACAGCACCGAGAACGGGGTCAAATTTTCCGCCCGATTTTTCGGAAAGCTCAATAAGCGGAATAAGATAATTTTTCATCTTATCGCTGACCGTTCCGCCGTTTCGGTTAAGATTTGATATTTCCGAATTTTCAACATGACGGGATAAAACATCCGTATCAAGCGAATTTATAAGCATCTGAAGCCCCGGAACGGCTTTTTCGCCGTCGGCTCCCTCCGCCTTAACCGAAATATATGTATCCATGGCAAAAAATTCCGCTTCGGATTTTTTGTTTGTGAATGCATCAAAAATAATAACAACGATTAATGCGGCGGCAATCGCACCGAACAGTATTACCGGAATGTTTTTTCTGTTCAAGAAATTTCACCGCCCATTTTATATATATACAGTAATTTTACTATATTTTATCCGCTTTTTCAACAATTTTTTTAAGAAATTATGAAACGAGAAGCATTTTCTCACACCGTGAATTCATAATCCGGCATCAGGGAACGCAGATGCGAAATATCATTCTGGAATGAAATTCTCTGCTTGCCGTCGGTTGTATATTTTATCTTTGTAACCGAGGTGTGATTTATGCTCAGAATGTAATTTCCCTTGCCCATTTCAACGGCGGCAGGTATAAAGTGATTTCCGAATGAACCGTGAGCGAAAACGGCGATTTTTTTGCCGTATCCGAACCGCTTTCTGAAATAGTCCACAATGATTTTCGCTCTCCAATCGTTCACATCGTCATCCTCATCGTCATAAGCTTCGGTGATGAGCGTATCGGGACACATCTTCATATCGGGATAAATGCTTCTGAGAAATTCAATGCTGTTGCCGACATATCCTCTCCGGCTTCCGTTTTCAATAAGCTCGGGCATTATCTCTATCGGCGGCGGATTATCAAGTCTTTCCGCAACGGCGGCGGCTGTTCTGACCGCTCTTACAAGCGGACTTGAAAAAATCGCATCGAACTGTTTGCCTGCAAACCGTTCACCGAGCAAGGCTATCTGCTTATAGCCCGTTTCGGAAAGGCAGACATCGCAGGTTGAAGCGCTTTCAAGTCTCGGCGGGTCGGTTTCGGCGTGGCGTATATAAAATATCTCAAGTTTTTCTTCCATTATTCCTTCACCTTTTCATACATAGCGGCAATCTCATCAAGTCTGCCGTAATTTTCGGCCTGAGCCAATATTCTCACCGCATCAAGATACGGCTTTGCGGCACGGTGATAAACCGAATTTTCCGCAGAAGCTTTTTTTATCTCCTTTGCTGCCTGAGCCTTTTCCTTTTTCAGCGCCTGAGTTTTTTCTCTTATATCCGACATATCGTAAACTGCATTGGTCTCCTTGGCGTTTTTCATTTCGGCGGCAAGCTCCGAAAGCTCCGCTCTTAATTTATCCTCACGCTCAAACAGAGAAACGAGAATATCTTCGTCAAATTTCTTTATGCCGTCGGGATAATATTTCGCCGCCGTCTTTTTTGCAACGGCAAAATTCCTTATCTGCATTATGGTATCCCGTCTTATGCTCTTTTCGGCTTCGGTGGATTTCGGCATAGCCTTTGCTTCGGAAATATCGGGCAGACTGCATTTAAGGAAGCCGTCAAGTCCGGCATTTGCGATAAGCTTTGCATTTTCAAGCTCAACCCTGCCCTCGGCGGTTGAAAATCTGCCGAGCTCATTCATAATAAATCCGGCAATTTCAATTTTTTCATTTTCATCTTTCTGCCGTTTAAGCTCTTCCTTTGCGGCTTTATACGCCTGCTTATCGGTTCGCTTTATTTCTTTGAGCTTTTCCTTTGCGCCGCTTATATCGTTGGGAGCTTTGCCGTAAAATTCCCTTGCTTCGGCAATGATTTCTCCGCCATCCTTAAGCGTTTCATCCGCCAGCGCACCGTTTCCGAAGTCTTCAAACATGGCTCTCACTTTGAGAACCTTTATCATCGCCTTCTGCTTCATTTCGCTCAGGTCAAAGAAGAAGAACGGTATAACATTCATCGCCGCACCGACAACGGATGCAACTATCAGCACGGTGCAAATGCTTCTGAAATAATCGGGATTATAAAGAACATTATAAACATTCGAGCCGTCATAGCCGAGCATGATTGCGGTTTCTTTGTTAAGACCGACCTTATCGTAAATATAAGGCAAAACAAGACCCGTTGCCATGGTGATTATGTTTCCGATAAGTCCCACAGCCGCAAACATACCGTCAATGCGCTCACCCGTGATATACTGCTGATAATCTCTGATATCGGCGTTGATACTCGGAGTGAGCAGATGACCGAGAGCGGTAAGAAATGTATTGATGAAAATGATAACGAGCAGAAGCCATATCGTTCCCGCCGAACCGCTTCGGCGCACAACGGGTATCATTGCGGCAATGAAAACAATATTAAGCAGGTTTGACCAAATCAGGATTTTTTTCTTGCCGTATTTTCTGATAAGGAACGGAGCAACAAGGTTCGGCCAGAAAGAAGCATTGCCCGTTATGGCAACTATCAGAGTATATTGACCTGCCGAGCAGGCGCCCTGATAGTTATACATCCATTGCAGAATGCTTCCGAATGCGTTTTCAAGAAAGCCAATCCAGCCGGCAAGCGAAATAATCCAGAAATATTTGTTTGCGGCAACCGCTCTGAATGCATCAATAAACCTTATCTGAATGAAATGTGATTTCGCCTGAACGATTTTTTCCTCGGTGTTGGCATAAACGAGAATTGACATCAGCATACCGAATGCAAGCATTATCGGATATGTGAGACGGTAAACTCTCAAATCATAAAGAGTGTTCTGACCCGTTATCAGCTTTGCAAGCAGAGGGAAAATGAGGTTGACTATTGAGGGAGAAATATTCTCAACAACCGACTTTATCGAAAGCACATCGGAGCGCTCAATGCTGTTGGGCGAAAGAACATTGATAAGGCTGTCGTATGAATCGTTAAAGAAATTATAGAAAAACTGGAAGCCGATATTATAAGCGAGCACCACGGCGCATTTTACGAAAAGCGACATTCTCTCATACGGCATTATCATGAAGCCTATTCCGAGAACGGTGGTGGGTATGCCCATTTTGATAATATACGGTCTGTATTTGCCCTTCATGCTTCGGGTATTATCTATCATCCTTGCACGGAGCGCCGTGAGCGGAAAGCCCGAAAGCAGGCTGATTATGTAAATCGCATAAAGCGGAATCGGGTCAATGCCGATGGTGTTTGCAAGCAGAACATTACCCGTTGATATTATCATCTGCGCATAGCAGTAAACTATAAGGCGAACTCCGATACCGCCGACAGACAGCGAAGCTATCTCTTTATAGGTCATATATCTGCCCTTGGGCGGCTCTTTCCAATAGAGCTTCGTTTTTTGAATCAAATCCGTTATCTTTTCTTTCATCTTATCACCCTCAGAAAGTTATCGTTGTTACCGAGCGTGCCGGAACTGGCACAACCGAATTTTTACATACCTCTGATTTTTCAAGGCTTCTGCTTTCATCGGTAACATAAGCAAAGCCGTCTGACGGAGCTTTATAATTCTTGCTCTTTACCGTCGGATTTATTATGATGAGCGTTATTTTTCCGTCCTTCTCAAAACCGGCCGTCATAACCTCGTTATCATCGCACTCAGTTTCAAATCTGACGCTGTTATACGGAATGAATTTCGAGAAATTTCCGGTTACGAAATAACGCTTTGTGATTTCAAAGGTTCTGTTTTCTCTGTCCAGATAAATAAGTCCGTCGCAGTAATCATAATGTGAGCAGGCAAGCCAGTGCTGCCATGACGAAACATTCAGCAGGGTTATATCCTCCCACATAACCTTTGCAGTTTCAAGCGCCGAATCCATTCCGGCATCCCTGCCGCCTTTCATATGTGTCCATTCGCTCATTTTAACGGGCATTGACGGATAATTTTTATCCATCCACTTTCTGAATCTGCGAAGAAAAACGGGGCGGTTGTTCATAAACCGAACAGGCCACGGAAGAAAATATGAATGAACATCAACCGAATCAATTGCTTCTCTGACCTCGGGGAAGGCAAGCATACAGCGTGTATAGGATTTATTGAACCAGCGGATATCGCCGTTTTCAACTCCCGAAAGCTTCATTTTTGAAAGGTCGGGTCTTTCTTTAAGCTTTTTTGCAAAAACACGCATAACCTCAGCCGCCTGAAGAGGACTGTAATGGCACCCCTCCTGACCGCCGTCCCATACCCACAGCGGTTCATTGACGGGGGAAAGATATTTAACCGGAATACCCTGAGAAATGAAATGCTCTGCGGCATCAAGGCAGTAATCCGCAAAAGCGGAATAATTCTTTTTGCTTAAATTTGTGCGCATTATATGCGATTTGTCAAGATGACCCTTGTGATTTTTCGTAAGTCTTTCAACGGGTGAATTTACGAAAAATATAACCTCATCCGCTCCGTACTCAACCGCTTTTTTCATCATATATACGGCGTTTGCATCCTTGGAATAATCAATGCCGTTTTCGGTCTCGAAGCTCTCGGCTCTGCGTGCATCGTCCGAATAATTTCCTCTGCCCGATTCCTTTGAACCTGCGCCGAGATTATAACGGTAGGTTCTCATTCCTATTCCGTTTTCCCTGCTGTAAAGCAGCTCGGCAATGCGGTCACGGGTCTGCTTGCCGGATTCTGTGTCGATATTGTCCCATCCGCCGGCATACTGCGCCCACCATGCGCCGCTTGCGCCTATGCCCTCAAAGCTTTGAAATTTCTTTTCGGTGTTCAGTTTTATTTTCATTTTTTGTTTACTCCTCCGTTATCTCGATTTTATAAATACCGTCAAGGCATAATTCGGAGCCGTCGGTAAAATAAAACTTTCTTATTATTTCGTCAATCCTGCGCAGATTGCCCGTATAATATTCGAATGAACCGCCATGCTTGCGCTTATCCGGGACAAAATGCTGAACGGTTATCCGGGGGCGTTCATTTATATGCTCCCTGAGAAATTTCAGTCTTTCATTGAGAATTGAATTTTCTTCATCGCTGAGAATATATCCCGTTTCGGTGAGCCTTGCGGTTTCGTCAACCGCATCGCCGTAGCCCGTGAGCGCCGCAAACGGCGCAAACTGAGCCGCTCTGTCATGCAGAGACATCTGCGGATGCTTTTCCGAGCGTGGCGCAGGCATATCAATTATTTTTTTATATTTTTCGTTCATATCTGTTTCGCATTATAAAATCAACAACGGGTGTCGGGTCGGGAAGCCCGTGAGGATGATGATTGCATCCGGGCTTTATATACACCTCAAAATCAATATCCGTTCTGCTATAAGCCTTTTCAATGAATTCTCCGTTTTCCGAATAGGGAACGGTATCATCGCTGTCGCCTGCAACAAGCACAAGCGGTATTCGGTTTTCAATCAGCTTATGCAGATTATCAAGCGGCATATCTCTGTAAGCCAGAAGCTCCGCAATGCCGCCGAATGAAAGAGCGTTCATAATTTCGCTGTTGTCGTCATTCAGGCTGTGACCGATGCCGAAGCCGCACGGACAGCTCATATAGTTTACCACCGGAGCATCGGCGTAAATGCACGATATCAGCTCGGGATATTTTGCGGCAAGCTTTACCGCAAAAACTCCTCCGCAGCTCATGCCGACGGGCACACAGCCGCACGGAATATCATATTTATCAAGCACAAATCCGATAAATCTTGCCTTGCGGTCAATATCGTCATCCGTTCCCCAGCGGTTTTTATTTTTGATAAATGCAAGAAAATTTCCTTTTTCAACAAGCTTTAATTCCGTTTCGGGAAAGGCTTCAAAATATTCCGTTTTGAGAATAAGTGCCGCCTTGCTGTCTTTCTTTTCCGGAATTATAACCTTTGCCGGATATCCCTCAAATTCAAATTCCTCACATTTGAAACCGTTATACTGCATATTTTTACCTCTTGTGGCCGCCGACCGTGCCGTTTCGCTCAATTGTCGTTGCGCCCTCTTTGAAATTCATTCCTTTTAAAATTGCATTTTTGCCGTATTTCTTTTTAACCGAAATAATGGCCTTCTGCATACTTTTTTCTTTTTCAAGCGCCGCCCTATCCTCGGCTTTCTTCTTTTCAAGCGCTTCATAATCCGTGAATAAATCGAGCTGTTCCGCTTCCTCTTTGATAAAGCCCTCTCGCTCCACACGCTCCGCAACAACATACATTCTGCGAACCGTCAGCGCTTTATTCACTATGCTGTCATAAAGCTCCGTAACCGCCTGCGTTATTATTTTCGATGACGAAGTGTATTCACCGAGATTTACCGCACCGTGTGCCTTCTTCGGAGCAAGTCTGCCGTAACGGTCCTCTTTCATTTCGCCGTCAAATTTTGCGGCGTTTTCAATATCGTAACAGACGGTTAAATCCATACGGTCGGTAACAAGTCCCTTTTCAACAAGGTCAAGCACAAGCAAATCCGTCATTTCCTTAACGATAAGCCTGCCCTTTTCAAAATCATAAGGGCATTTGAGCACCTGCCCCGTGCTTATACTGCTGTTTTCGGGTCGGTAAGCCTTTATATCCGATATCCTTGCAGGTTCTCTGCCCCAGGCGTGGTCAATAAGAAGCTCCGCATTTATTCCGAAAAGCCGGTAAAGCAAATCCTCATTGTAAAATTCGTTGCTTTTTCCGACTGAGCAGAGTGCAACATCTCCCATGGTAAAAAGTCCGTGAGCTTCAAGCTTTTTTGCGTAGCCGCCGCCGATACGCCAGAAATCCGTAAGCGGTGTATGCTCCCAAAGCTTTTCCCGGTAGCTTCTTTCGTCAAGCTCCGCAATTCTCACGCCGTTTTCATCGGGCGGAATGTGCTTGGCTTCAATATCCATGGCAATTTTGCAAAGATAAAGGTTTGTTCCTATTCCGGCGGTTGCGGTTATGCCGGTTTCGGCGTGAACATCCTTTATCATCTTCATTGCAAGCTCTCTCGGAGTAAGCCCGTAGATTTTCAGATAATTCGTTGCATCAATGAATACCTCGTCAATCGAATAAACATGAATATCCTCGGGTGCAATATATTTGAGATAAATTTTATATATCTGCGTGCTTATCTCCATATATTTCGCCATTCTCGGCGGAGCAATTATAAAATCAAGCTCTAATGACGGGTCGCTTTTAAGGTCGGGGTCAAAATACGATTTGCCCGAAAACCTGTGCCCGGGCGCTTTGAATTTTCTTTGAGAATTTACTTCCTTAACCTTTTGAATAACCTCAAAAAGTCTTGCCCTGCCCGGTATTCCGTAAGCCTTGAGAGACGGTGAAACGGCAAGGCATATTGTTTTTTCGGTTCGGCTTTCATCCGCAACAACCAGGTTGTTTTTGAGCGGGTCAAGCCTGCGCTCCACGCACTCAACCGAAGCATAGAACGATTTTAAATCTATTGCGATATATGCCCTGTTTTCCTCCGTTTTTATCACCTCTCAGAGAACCGTAAGCAGAGTTCCCGCCCCTATAAGAATACATCCGATAATTGATTTAACGCTGAATTTTTCGTGCAGAAACACAAACGCCATCACAAGAGTAATCACCACGCTGAGCTTATCTATCGGAACAACCCTTGAAACATCGCCTATCTGAATCGCTTTATAATAGCATATCCACGATGCACCCGTTGCAAGTCCCGAAAGAATAAGAAAAATCCAGCTTTTTCTGCTGATTGAGCCTATACCGCCCTGAGCATCGGTTATGAATACCATCAGCCAAGCCATAACCACAACAACCATTGTTCTTATTGCCGTGGCAAGGTTTGAATTAACATTTTCAATTCCGACCTTTGCCAGAATTGAGGTAAGCGCCGCAAAAAGTGCGGATAAAAGCGATAAAATCAGCCACATATTTTTAAGCTCTCCTCTTCCTTATTCTGATATAAGAAAACTGAACCGCAAAAATCACATAGAGCGCAAAGACGAAAAACATTAAATAAGCCTTTGTGTATAAGCCGGACGAAGCATCGGCGATAAGTCCGGGAACGGTTGAAAACAGCAGCGAACCGGCGGAATAAAGTGTCTGAAAGAGCTGAACATTTCTGTCATAATCCTTTGCCGCCGAAAGGTCGTTGACCCATACGGAAAGTCCCACGGCGGTAAAGCTCAGACCGAAGCTGTAAAGTGCGGTTGCGCTATACATAAGAGCCGCTCCGCTTCTTATGAAGCAAAGAAGCAGAAGCCCGATAAGCAGTACCGCTCCGAAAATATAATTGCAGAAATAATTTGATTTTTTGTCGCCGAGTCTGCCGTAAATCACCTTTGCGGCTGTAAGAACTATTCCCGAAACCGCAACGGCGGCGGCCGCAGTTTCCTCGCTGAAGCCCGATGAAGTAAAATGCACGGTCAGATGACTGTATGAAACATTCATAACCGCTCCGATAAGCAAAACGGCAGGCACGAGCAAAAGCAGGTCGACTGAATTTATTCCGATTTCCGAAAGCTTCTTTCCGCCCTCTCCGCTCTTTGTGCCGTAAGGCAGCAAGCCTTTATCCGAAGGGTGATTTCTGATAAGCAAAAACGCCGCCGCAACGGGCAGAACCATTATTGCCGCTTCAAGCAGAAATGTATATTTCATACCGATTTTTTCAATCAGCACGGTTATGAGCGACGGTATGCCGAGAGTTGAAATTCCCGTCACCGCCGAACAAACCGCAATTGCGGTATTCCTTTTTTCGTTGAACCATTCGGTCAGCAGAATGGTTATCGGAACCATTGTTCCGAAGCCGTAGCCGAGCCCTACCGAAGCCGAAGCGGCGCAGTAAACCGGAAAGCTTTTCGCTATGCCGTAAAGTACAAATCCGAGAACGGTCAGCACTCCGGCAATCAGCATACCCGTTCTTTTGGAAAATATTTTGTAGAATTTTCTCACAAAAAGAAATGCGCCGAATGCGAAAAGATTTCTGACCGTGATTATCATTGAGGACTGAGCGTTTGTAAAATTGTTCTGTTCAAGAATATACGGCTGGTATATTGTGAATGCATTTATTGAAAGTCCGCTTGTGCAAAACAGAAGCAGGGCGCATCCTGCGCACACAAGCCACGCATAATGAACCTTTTTCATTTTTAAATTCCCTTTTATATTGTTTATATCATAATATCATTTAGTATTCGTTATTACAAGCGTTTTAAAATAAAACTTGAATAAATTTTCGGAATGAGATATTATAGGCAAAAGGGAGATGATTATATGATTGGATTCACAAGCACATCCCTCAGAGACTATTCAGTTAAAGAGGTTGTTGACATTGCCGCAAGTGCAAACGCCGAAATAATCGAATGGGGCTCGGATGTTCACATAAAAACAAAGAAAGACGCAGAGCTTGCAAAAGCACTCTGCGCCGAAAAGGGAATAATAATCAATTCCTACGGAACATATTACAGAACGGGAAGCAATGATGAAAACGGGTGGAAAACGATATGCGAAAATGCTTCGGTTATGGGTGCAAAATATATCCGCACCTGGCTCGGCACAAAGGGAAGCGCCGAAACCACGGAGCAGGAATATAAAACGCTCATTGACGATGCACGCCGCTGTGCCGATTACGCAAAGGATTTCGGTCTGACCGTCTGCTTCGAATGTCACCCGAACACTTATAATGACACAACCGAAAGCTCTCTGCGTTTTATGCGTGAGGTTAACCGGGAAAACATAAAAACCTATTATCAGTCGTGGTATCTTGACGAAAAATCGGATATTGAGAAGCTTCACAAAACTTTTCCCTATGTTCAGGATGTTCATATCTCGTTTTCCGAGCTCAGAAAGTTTCAGATGAACGGCAAAAAGGATGAAAAATTCATTGATAAAATTCTTCTGAACCTCAAAAATCTCAGTTTCAAAAACGGCATTCTGATTGAATTTACCGAAGACGGCAAAGCGGAAAACCTGATTGAAGACCTCAAAAAACTGAGCTTTTTAATGGGAAAGCAATAAATAAAGTGTGGAGAGAGGACGGAGACGGGCATTCGCCCGATTTTAATTCGGAATTCGGAATTATGAAGTCGGAATTAATGACGGGCTCCGCCCGTACCCGTTATATACCTGCTTACATATAGCTTTTTACTTCTGAATTAATATTTGTTGTTTATTCAGAGGTACAAAGTTTAAAAATTACTTATATAAAATCGGCGCTTTGCGCCCCTTAATTCCGAACTCCGAACTCCGAATTAAAAAAAGCGGCTTCCGCCGCTTTTTTTAATTATTCTCTTTTGCCAAACGCTTTTTCATTTTTGTTTTATAGGAATTGAGCGCCTTGAGTGCGGCATCGGGAGTTGAATATTCTCCGAGAGATATCGGCTCCTCGGAATACATTCCTCTGAATTCCGTTCCTCCGAGAGTAAGGAGCTCCGCTTTCTTTGCCTTTGCAAGAAGCTCCGCCTGCTGCTCCTCTGTATTTGACGGATGCCAGACCTCAACGCCGTCAAGTCCGGCAGCAATAAGCTCATCAAGAAGCTCAAAGCTGTCATATTTCCCCGGATGGGAAAGCACCGCTATTCCGCCTGCTTCGTGGATTGCCGCAACAACCTCGGACGGCTCGGGATAATTCGCCTTAACAAGTATGTTCTCGGGACTGTCGGGAGAGAAAAGCTCCTCATACAGCTCGCCGTAAATCTTATCCGTAAGTCCGCACTCCATAAGAGCGTGCATAATATGCTGTTCAAAAACCGCCGTTGAACCTGCCGCACATTTCAGCACAAGCTCGGGAGTTATCGGATATTTACGGGCAATTTTCAAAGTCATCATCTGGCTTGCTCTTTTTCTTGCCACAACATTACGGTGGCAAAGTCCTTCAAGCCTGTCGGGACTGTCGCTCATATAGCAGATAATATCCGCATATCTGTCCCTTTTTGAATCGTAAGCCGATATTTCAACGCCCGGAATAACATTTATCCCTCTGCGCTCACCTATTATTTTACCCCTTATCGTTCCTGCAAGGCAGTCACGGTCGGTAATCGCTATTGTGTCAACTCCACGCTTCTGTGCAAGCACAATAAGGTCATCAATACCCATTGAGCTGTCGGAAAGTCTGGTGTGACAATGCAAGTCTGCTGCCATAATCCTTATAAACCTTTCTCCAAAAATGCGAGATACCTCAATATAATAAGTTTATTATATCTCTTTTTTTTCATTTCTGCAAGGCTTTTTTTCCTTTTCTAAAAAATTTTTCAAAACTATTGGCTTGTTATGCGGAATATGGTAGAATGTTTTCGGTGATAATTATGAAAAAAATCGCAATCGGCATAAGCGGAGGAGTTGACAGCGCCGCCGCCGCTTATCTGCTTAAGAAGCAGGGAAACGAGGTTTTCGGAATAACTCTGCGCCTTAACAGCGGTGAAAAGGAGCTTTCAGATGCCCGTCTGGTTGCCGAAGCTCTCGGAATTGAACACAGAATTCTTGACCTGAGAGATTTTTTCAAAAATAATATAATAGAACCTTTTGCCGCAGAATATGTTTCCGGCAGAACGCCTAATCCCTGCATTGAATGCAACAGACTTATAAAATTCGGTGCAATGCTTGATTATGCGCTTGAAAACGGGTGTGATGCGCTTGCAACGGGTCACTATGCCTCAACGGTATGCGAAAACGGGAAATATTTTCTCAAAAAGGCAAACAGTCCGAAGGACCAGAGCTATTTTCTTTTCAGACTTGACCAAAACCGCCTTTCGAAAATAATTTTTCCGCTTGCCGAAACGGACAAATCCGAAATCCGTGAGCTTGCCGCAAAAGCCGGCATTCCCGTTGCCGATAAGCATGACAGCCAGGAGATTTGCTTCGTTCCCGATAATGATTATCCGGCTTATCTTGCTTCACTCGGGATAACCTCCCCCAAAGGAGATATTATTGATAAAGACGGAAATGTTCTCGGCTCTCACAGCGGCATAATCAATTATACTATCGGTCAGCGAAAAGGTCTCGGAGCATTCGGAAAGCCTATGTTCGTCACTTCTCTGAACGCCGCAAACAACACCGTTACGGTTGGCGAAAACGGCAGTCAGTACAGCGGCGGACTTGTTGCCGACCGTGCAAGCTGGATAAACGAAATACCCCGTGAGCCGTTCCGAGCCGATGTTAAAATCAGATTTCGGGCAAAGGAAGCGCCTGCACTGATAATTCCCGACGGCGAAAACGGTTTTTCGGTTAAATTCGATGAACCCCGGCGTTCAGTAACACCGGGGCAGAGTGCAGTTATTTATGACGGAGACACCGTCCTTGGCGGCGGAAGAATAATCAGTCAGGTTGAGTAAACACGCTTTCGATTACTCTTTCACTCTCGGCAGGCGAATATACCCAGCGGTCAATATGACCCGATGTGATAAAATATCCCGGAGGGTCAACGGGATAATCCGCCGCAAACGAATCAACGATAATAAGCTTTATTTTCATCTTTGACGGGATTATGCTCTTAACATAAACTCCTGCATGGCTTCCGATTTCCACCCCCTCCGAATATTCGGCAAGCCCTGCAAGATTGGGAGCAAGCTCCACGAAAATACCGTATTTTTCAACAGAACGCACTATGCCGGGCACGGTTTCACCTACGCTCACGGCAGAAGCGTTCTGTTCCCATGTTCCGAGCAATTCACGGTGGCTGAGCGTGAGCCTGCCGGCTTCGTCAATGCTTTTGACAACCGCAAATATCTTTTGACCGGGAACAAATCTTGCCGACGGGTGAGGAATTCTCGAAACGGAGATGCTGTCAATCGGCATAAGCGCATTTATTCCCGCACCGATATCGCAGAATACTCCGAAGCCCTCAATATGCGTTACGCTTGCCGGAATAACATCTCCCGGCTTTAAGCCCGAAACATATTCTCCGGCGCACGCCTGCTGAACCTTTTTTCTGCTCAGCAGAGCAATTTCTTTTCCGTTTTCATCCTTTTCAAAGCCCGTTACCGTAAAGGCGACGGGTTTGTTTACTCTCGAAATCAGGGCAATATCACGCACTGTGCCGTCGTCTATTCCGACTGCCCCCTCACATCTCGGAATTACTCCCGGCATACACCCGAGGTCAACATGAAGATTATGTTCACTGTCGCACCTTGTAACTCTGCCTTCAAGAACTGCGCCCGAATAACAGGCTTCCCTTATTCCCGACTGAGCCGATAAAAATTTTTTATTTTCTTCCGTTGTTATTATCTGACCTTCCGGCTTATATATTTTCATTTTAGACCACCATTCCGTCGGCTTTTCGCCGCAATTTTTTATAAATTATATGATGCTTTACTTCCTTAAAGAACCGTTTTCTAAATTTCTTCGGTCAGCACCGTGACAACAGTCATATCGTCATAGGCTTTGCCGCATTTGCTTATTGCCGTGTTGAGAATAAGCTCCGAAAAAGCCTGAGGGTCGGAAACGCCGTCGGCGGCTCTGATTTCATCGGTTATCCAGCCGGTTCCGCTGCCAAGAACCCCGTCACTTACCAAAACAACTATATCGCCGCCTTTTAACCTGAATTCATACTTGCTGAACTTCGCCTTGCTGAGTATTCCGAGCGGAGTTGACGGAATTTCAACCGTTCTCACTCTGCCCGAAAATGTATGATATGATGCCGCCGCTCCGGCTTTGAATATCACCGCCGAGCCCGTGAACAAATCAATCCTCGCCATATCAAGTGTTGAAACCGATTCATCATCCGACTTAACTGCAAGAGCGGAATTTGTTATGCTCAGCGCCGTATCGGCACTTAACCCGGCTTTAAGCATTCTTGAAAAAAGCTCCACGGTCATCGTTGAATCCACCGCCGCTCTGCCGCCCGTTCCCATTCCGTCGCTGAGCACAATATAAGCTGAATTCTCCGTGCGGAAATATTCGTAATAATCGCCGCAGAATTTCTGTCCCGAACAGCTTGCCCTTGCCGTCCCGACGGTTACTCTGAATAATTCTTTTCTTAAAAATACAAGCTCCTTATTCTGCCTGATTTCCCTTATTTTCGGCGGCATAAGCTCCGCTCCTGTTTCTCTTGAAAGCTCGGCGGTAAGGCGTGAAAGGCTCACTCCCACGGGTATGCTTTTTACCGTACATTCTATTCTCAGCGCTCCGGACGGCGGACACAGACACTTCACCGAAACAAGCTCAAAGCCGCAGTCCGTCATCACTCTTGCCGCTGTTTTTTCCTTTTCGAAAAGGAATGTTGCGCCCTCCCGTGTCTGAGTTGAAAGCTCCCTGAGCAACTCCGCCATCCAATCAAACTGACCGCAGGCAAGCTCACGGTTCCTTGCCGAATTTGCCTGAAGCGCATTGAGCGCTTTTCTGCCCGAATATATACGGTTAAAATTATCTGCAAGACGGGGAACGCTCGGACATTTCGAATTAAAATCAAGCGAAAAATCAACCGCACTTATCTCTTCGCCCTTTGATAATTTTTCGGTTATCTGCTCAAAATCTCCGTTTTCGGGGCAGAATGTATCCTTTAATCTGCAAGAGGAGCAGACCCGTTCCCGAACTCTCATGCACACAAGCATATCCGTTGCCGGAGACATAGCGTTGATACCGTTCGAAACCGATGCAACGCACGAGGAAACCGAACCGAGCGCATTTGCCGCATCCTTAAGGCGTTCACCTGCCGCCGTAAACTCGGCTTTCATTCTGCCTGCCCCGGGATTTTTAATTCTGCCTTTGACCTTGGCAAGCTGTTTACCGGGTATCAGAACGAAAATCAGCGCCGCCGCAGCCGCCTGAGCAAAAACGGCTATTCCCTCCGCAGAGGAATCAATCAATGCCGTTATTCCTGCCGTTACGGAAAACACCGCCGCACCTGCAAATCTGCCGAATTTCGAAAATATTCCTCCCAAAAGTCCGCATATTCCGAGACTGAGTGCAAGAGCCGCACTTGTTCCGCCGACCGCACTTCCCACGCCCATAACTATTCCGGCAACGCTCCCTCCCGACTGCCCGAAAAGATAGGCGGCGGTAACGGTTACGAATGCCGCAAAAAGTCCGGCAGGCCGAAAGCCCGCAAAGCTTATTTCCGATGAACCGAGAAGAAGTGAACAAAGACTCACGGTTATGCACACAAGGTCATGGTCATCAAGCATATACGGGCTTCGTTTCCCCCTTATACAGCCTGCCGTTCCCGAATAAAATGTTACCGAAGCCGCCGTCAGACACGATGAGCATAAGCACAGAAGCACCGCATTGAGCGACGGCTCATCCGTAAAAACCGTAACCGTTGAGCAGAGAAATGTGAGAAGCATTATGCAAAGCGGCAAAGCGGCTCTGCTTCTCGGCTTATATCCGGCTTTCTCAAAAAAGAATTTTATTCCTGCCGCCCCGACAAGCGGAACAACGGCGTTTATCAGCTCTGCACCCGAAAGGCGCAAAAATCCTCCGAGTGCCGCACCGACTGCCGCCGCAATGAATGCCGTTCCCGGGCACGCCGCCGCTAATCCCGTGCTGAGCGGAACATGAACCGAAAAAAGTCTTGCCCCCGATAATATAAATCCGCTCACAAAATAAATACTGTAAAAAAGTACGCTTACTCCTTTGTCCCACAGCTTGTCCAGATTATCCTCCTGACCGAGAGATTTTATGTTTTCCATCGCTTCAAATCCTTTCATACTGCTATCAGTAATTTTAAATCAGGATATACTGCGGAACAGGTCGAATTATGAGCTGTAATCACTTTCAGGCAACATAAATTTTTCGCAAAATTTTCATTAATACTATTTATTTTTCTTTTTTTATGATATAATAAATTGATTATAGACATTTTACGACAAAGGACGGTATCCTTTATGGAAATACAAAATGAACATGAGGGGCTCATAATCGGCAGAAACGCAGTAGCCGAAGCACTCAAAAGCGGCAGAGCAATTGACAGTCTGCTTGTTGCAAAGGGCGAAAGGGGCGGCTCGGTAGGTCCGCTGATTTCAAAGTGCCGTGACAAAGGAATAGTCGTTAAAGAGGTTGACCGCAGAAAGCTTGATAAGCTCTGCGGCGGCGAAAATCATCAGGGCATTGCGGCATGGGCGTCGGTTCACGAGTATGCTTCGATAGAGGATATTCTCGAAAATGCCCGTTCAAAGAACGAACCGCCGTTTGTTATAGTCTGCGACGAAATAGAAGACCCCCACAATCTCGGTGCAATAATCAGAACCGCCGATGCCTGCGGAGCTCACGGAATAATTATCCCGAAGCGCAGAGGAGTTGCACTCACCTATGCGGTGGGAAAGGTTTCCGCAGGAGCGATAGAATATGTTCCCGTTGCAAGAGTTGCAAATCTTGCCGCCGTTCTCGATGAGCTTAAGGAAAATGGCTTCTGGGTTTACGGTGCGGATATGGACGGCAAGCGTTGGGATGAGCAGGATTATTCGGGCAGTGTTGCTCTTGTGGTCGGCTCAGAGGGAAAGGGCATAAGCCGTCTGGTCAAAGAGAAATGCGATTTTATCGTTTCTCTGCCGATGAAAGGAAAAATAAATTCACTTAACGCCTCCGTTGCGGCAGGCATACTTATGTACGAGATAGCGAAAAAGAGGTGAACGGTTTGAGCGATTATATAAAGAAAGATTATTCCTCGGATGATATTGACAGCATTCTCGAACAGGTTCGTGATTTGCGTAAAACGGAAGAGGTTGAAACGGATACTCCGTCTAAGGAATGGTCGGTTGAGGATATTGACCGTCTTATAGCGCAGTCAAACGGCGAAGAATATATTCCGCCGAAAAAAGAGGTTCTGACCCCTGCCGAGGATTTTGAAAGAATACTCAGCCGTGAATTTGATACGGGAATTTTTACCGTGAAGCCGCTTGAAGCTTCTCCCGTTACCGAAATGCAGGATATTTCATCGGGCGAAAGCGAAACCGAGGTTGAGGGTCAGGAAAAATTCTTTTCCGACAAGCCCGAGGATGATTTCGACATCTCGGATTTTGAAATCGAAACGGTTATAATTCCCGAGGATGAATTCAACGGTCAGCCAGAAGCTGAGCCGGAGGAAGCCGTTCAGACAAATTCGGATATAAAGCTCTTTGAGGATGCTTCGGAATCGGTTGAAAAAATATTCGGTAAAAAGAATGAAATTGAAGATAATCCGCACATTGACGAAAGTGAATACAGAACAAGATTTTTCAAAAAAATAACCGTTGAGAATACCGCCGAAATAGATACCGAGCCCACCGGTCCGATAGAAAAATCGGGAATTCTGGTTGAAAAAGGCTCCGAGCCGTCGGAAGCCGGACTTGACCCGATGCCCAAGGTTCTTGCCGCAGAAAAGGCTAAGGAGCTTGACGATAAAAAAACCCGTGTTATGAGAACAGCGGATAATGCCGATTTTCAGCCGAAAAGCGATGATGTTGACGGCCAGATAACCCTCTCGGGCTTTGACAGTATTCCCGAAGAAACGCTTCCCGAGCAGGCAAGCGAAAACGATGTTGAGGAAACGCTCTGGGAAAGGCGGCGCAGAAAAGCCGCAAGCTTTACGCTTTCAGGCGGTCTTGACCTCGACAGCGAATTTGAAGGCGAATTCAGCGCTTCTCCCGATGAGGTTGCCCGTGAAGAAAAAGCACGCAGAAAAGCCGCACGCAGGCTGGAACTTGAAGAAAAAATCGAAAGCAAAACAATCGGTATTGAATATACAAATCCCGATGAGCGTGCCGAAATGCACACAAGGCTTACCCGCAGAGCTTCAAAATCGGTGAAAAGCCTTATTGCATCGGGCGTACTCGAAATAATACTTATCATAGTAAACCTTATGCCGTTGCTGACCGAAAAGCTCTCCATCGAAACGGAGATTTTCGCAAAAGGTTCTCTGATTTTCTATATCATGAACGCTGTTCTGCTCATTGTTTCGGCGGTGATGTGCGGCAAAAAATTTCTCGGCGGCTTCTCCGATATAGTCGGCGGCAGGGCAAGCTGTGATTCCACCGTATCTCTTTCAATTGCGGTTGCACTTATTCAGAATATAGTTGTGTGCATATCCTCACACGGCGAATATTTCCCGATATTCACCGCCGCCGCAGGCTTTTCGCTTCTGCTTTCAAAAGCCGCAGATATGCTTGATGCCGAAAGAACTCTCGGTAATTTTGAAGTATGCGCTTTCAAGTATGAGCATAATATGTATGCGGTGCATTCTCTTGAAAACGAAGCTGAAATATTTGAGCTCGGCAGAGGTCTGATGATGGGTAACGCCGACCTGCTCTATTCCTCAAAGCTTGCTTTTCCGTCTGATTTCATCAGAAATTCCGTTTCGGAAAAAAGAGGAAGCCGGCTTGCCGGAATTATGCTTCCGTTTACGGCGGCGGCAAGCGTTATCGTTGCCGTGCTTGCCGGAATATTCACAAAGAACGCAGTTACCGCCGTTTCGGCTTTCGCAGGGTGCTTCTGCATTTGTGCTCCCGTTTTCACCTCGTTTATCCCCTCATTTATAATGGGCTTCACAAATATAGGACTTAACAAGGCAGGCACAATGATAGTAAGCCTTGACGAAGCTGAAAAAATTCAGTCCGCAAATGCAGTTGTTATGGATTCGGCGGATATATTCAGCCGTTCACAGTGCACAATGCACGGAATGAAAGATTTCAAAAACATCCGCATTGACGATGTTCTGCTTTACGCCGCAGCTCTCGTTATAAAATCCGGAGGACCTCTTCGTGAATGCTTTGAGCAGGTTATCAGCGGCAGACAGGATATTCTGCCCCCCGTTAAGGAGCTGAATTATGAGGATAAGCTCGGTATTTCCGCAAGAATACACAATCAGAAAGTGCTTCTCGGAAACCGCAATATGCTTATTCATCACAATATAGATGTTCCCGACAAAGAGGTTGAGGATAAATATGCCCACTCGGGCAGAAAGATAATCTATCTTGCCGTTGCGGAAAAAATTGCGGCAATGTTCGTTGTGAGTTACGCTGTTGACCTGAGCCTTGAACCGTATCTGCGTATTCTCGAAAGCAACGGAATACAGATGCTCGTCAGAACCAACGATGTTAATGTTACCGAGGAGCTTATCGCTTCAAGCTTCGGTCTGCCGCAGGAGAATTTCAGAGTTCTTTCCTCCGTTGCGGGCAAGCTCTTCAAAAGGCGCCGTGATGCCGTGAGTGATAAGCTTCCTGCCGGAATAGTTCATGACGGCACGGCATATTCAATGCTCCGTGCGGTTGCATCATCCTGCAATATGACCTCAAAATCCAAGCTCGGCAATGTGCTTCAGGTGATATTCAGCGCTCTTGGCTTTGTGCTCAGCGCCGCACTTTATTGTACCAACAGCGCCGATTTATTCAGCGGCATAACAGCCGTTGTGTTCCTTGTCGCAGGAATAACCGTTTCCTCGGCTCTCACCTTCCTCGGCAGAACAAAATAATTATTCGGGAGTAAATTATGAACCTTACAGAAAAAACGGTAAACAAAAACTATGTGTATAAAGGCAGAATAATCCGAGTTCGCTGTGACGATGCCCTGCTTCCCACGGGAGATGCGTGCATCCGTGAGGTTGTTGAACATAACGGCGGAGTGTGCATAGCTCCGATAACCGATAACGGCGAGCTGATTTTCGTCCGTCAGTTCAGATATCCTTATTCCGAGGTGATTTTGGAGCTTCCGGCAGGCAAGCTGGAGCTTGGTGAAGACCCGTTTGAAGCCGGAAAGCGTGAGCTTGAAGAGGAAACGGGTACGGTTGCCGAAGAATATTTCAATTTCGGAGAATTCTATCCGTCACCGGGATACTGCGGAGAAATAATTCATCTCTATGCCGCAAAGGGACTTAAAGCCACCCAAATGCACCCCGATGATGATGAATTTCTCGAGGTTGAAAAAATTCCCATCGCCGAGGCCGTTGAGATGGTTATGAACGGCGAAATAAGAGACGGCAAAACTCAGGCGCTTGTTATGAGAGTTGCCGAAATGCTCCGCAGGTCGGAGGAAAACAAATAATGAAAAAAATAATTCTGGCTTCCGCTTCTCCACGCCGCAGAGAGCTCCTCTCAACGGCAGGCTTTGAATTTGAGGTTTGCGCCGCCGATGTTGACGAGAGCATTCCCGACGGAACGGCTCCTGCCGATGCCGCCGAAATGACGGCTTCAAAAAAGGCGCTTGAAGCGGCAAAAACTCACCCTGACGATATAGTTATAGGCGCCGATACGATTGTTGTTGCAGACGGAAAAATTCTCGGAAAACCGCACGGCAAAGAGAATGCCGCCGAAATGCTGACTATACTCTCGGGTAAGGAGCATAAGGTTATAACGGGCGTTTGCATTGTCTGCGGCGGAAAAGCCGAAACCTTTCACAAGGAAAGCAGGGTAAGATTTTATCCCCTTTCCGAAAAGGAAATTTCCGATTATGTTGCCACAGGTGAACCTATGGATAAAGCCGGTGCATACGGCATCCAGGGCAAGGGATGCACCCTCGTTGAAAGCATTGAGGGTGATTATTTCAACATCGTAGGTCTGCCGGTTGCCGCAGTTGCAAGAATATTAAAAAAGCTTTTATGAAAAATACATTTCCGGATTATTATAAAGAATTTGTCTGCATTGCCGACCGCTGTTCCGACACCTGCTGTGCAGGCTGGGAGATAGTTGTTGATGCCGAAAGTGCGGAAAGATATTCCGCAGTCGGCGGAGAATTCGGCAAAAAGCTCCGCAGAGTGATGTGCACCGATGCCGACGGCGACCTGATTTTCAAATCGGTCAACGGCAGATGTCCGTTTTTGCTCAAAAACGGTCTTTGCGAAATGTATGAAAAACTCGGCAAGGCTTCGCTTTGCGAAACCTGCACCCGTTTTCCCCGTCACACCGCATATTTCGGTTCAAGATGCGAAACGGGGCTTTCTCTTTCATGCCCCGAAGCGGCAAGGATAATAATGTATCACCCGGAGCCGATAAAATTCATTACCGGGGAAACCGGAGAAAGCTTTGTTCCGTCTGATTTTGATGCAGAGCTTTATCTGCTTCTTTTAAAAATACGAAACCGTATAATCGAAATCATTCAGAACAGATGCCGAAGCGTTGAAGCGAATTTTGCTAATGCTCTTCTGCTCTGCGAAAAGCTTGACAGATACATAAAGCATTATGAATATGACAGCGCCGAAAAAGCGCTCGCCGATTTTGAAGAAAGCGAAGCTTTCCCCGAATACCGTCCGTCTGCGGCAAAAAAGGCTCTGAAAAAATATATCTCCGACCATCTCGAAGCCGAAGCGCTTGACCCCGGATGGAAAAGCGTACTGCTTTCCGCAAGGCTCGGCGAAAATTATCCCGATAAACCGGAGCTTGAAAATCTGGCGGTATATTTCATTTTCCGTTATCTCATTCTTGCCGCCTATGACGGCGACCTGAGCGGAAAAATCAGATTTTGCGCCACGGCGTTTGCGGTTATAAGGGCTCTCTGCGTTTCGGAACCCGATAAACAAAAACGCATAAGAATTATGCAGAGATATTCACGGGAAATTGAAAATTCAGCCGATAACACGGCGCTTTTAAGCTCCCGTATAAAGGAAAGCAGGTATTACGGCTTTTCGAATTTAATCAACATTCTTTTATCAAAGGGGATTTGAATATGAAATACTGCGACCTCGTTAACACGAAGCAGGGAAGCCGCTCGGTTCACCGTTTCAGCAACGGCAACACGCTTCCTCTCGTTCAGCTTCCGTTCGGAATGACGGCGTTCTGTCCGCAGACAAGCGACGGAAATATCAGATGGTATTATCATCCCGAGAACCGTTCACTTGAGGGAATACGCCTTACACATCAGCCGTCACCGTGGATAGCCGATTACGGCGCAGTTGTTTTTCTTCCTCAGATAACACCGCTGAAGCTTGACGGTGAGGACAGATGGTCGGGCTTCCGTCCTCAGGATACGGAATTAAAGCCCTATTATCTCAAATACCGTCTCCTGCGCACCCGTTCAACAATTGAACTGGCTCCCACCGAGAGATGCGCCATGTTCCGTGTAATCTTTGACGGCAAGGGCGAAAATTATTTTTCCGCTCTTCCCGTAAGCGGAAAATATTCCTACGAATTCAAAGCCGATAAAAACAGGCTTTACATAAAAACCGACAACTGTTCCGGCGGCGAAGCGGTTGACTTCTGCGAATATGTTGTTGTTTCTTTCCCTGAAAACTCGGTGAGTTTTGAAAAAAATATGATTCAGAGCGGCGATAACGATGCCGAAAACGGCTCAAAAATCAGCGGAGAAACCACGGCAATTCATATCGCACTCAAAAATTCCGAAACGGAAATTTCCGTTGCCGCTTCATATATCTCCTTTGAGCAGGCGGAAATAAATCTCGAAAGAGAAGTCGGAAACCGTTCCTTTGAGGAAATAAAAAACAATGCGGAGAAGATTTGGGAAGGTTATCTTTCACGCATTGAAATTGAAGCCGAAAATGAAAACCGGCTTGAAACTTTTTATTCGTGTATGTACCGTGCATTTCTCTATCCGCATAAATGCTCCGAGCTTGATGCCGACGGAAACGAAATTCATTACTGCCCTCACGACGGTAAAATCCATCCGGGCGTACGCTATACCGATAACGGCTTCTGGGATACCTACCGCACTGTTTACCCGTTCTTTTCAATCGTTGCAAAGGACGAGCTTCGGGATATGGTTAAGGCATTCATCAATGAATACAGAGAATGCGGCTGGCTTCCGAGGTGGCTTTCAATCGGCGAACACGGCTGTATGCCCAGCACGCTGATTGATGCGGTTATCTGTGATGCCGCCGTGAAAGGCTTCATTGAAAAGCCCGACCTTGAAACGGCTCTTGAGGGAATGCTCAAGCATTCGGCGGTTGATTCTCCCGATAAGCGTTTCGGCAGAAACGGTGCCGAAAGCTACTGCAAGCTCGGTTATGTTCCCTACGATGAAGAAAGAGAATCGGTAAACCTCACTCAGGATGCCGCTTACGGTGACTGGTGTATCGCCGAAATTGCAAAGCTTCTCGGCAAAACCGATATTGAAAAGGAATACCGTCAGCGTGCGGAAAATTATAAAAATATCTTCGACCCCGAAACGGGCTTTATGCGCCCGAAGGATAAAAACGGCATTTTCCGTCCCGATTTCTCCCCGATAGGCTGGGGCAGAGACTATACCGAGGGCAGTGCATGGCAGAATTCATTCGCCGTGCCGCACGATATGAACGGTCTTGCCGCTCTTTACGGCGGAAAGGATAAGCTGATTTCCAAAATTGACGAGCTCTTTGCGGCTGAACCCGATTATAAAATAGTCGGCTACGGCTGTGAAATTCACGAGATTACCGAAATGGCGGCGGTTGATTTCGGTCAATGTGCCATTTCAAATCAGCCGAGCTTCCATATACCTTATATATATTCCGAGCTCGGCGAAACCGAAAAAACCGCATATTGGGTTGAAAAGCTCTGCAAGGAAGCATTTTCCCGGGAGGATGACGGCTTCCCCGGCGATGAGGATAACGGCTCTATGGCGATATGGTACATTTTCGGCGTTCTCGGATTTTATCCGTTCTGCCCGGGCAGACCCGATTTTGTAAAGGGCAAAAAGCAGGTTAAAAAATCCGTCATTCTCGGAAAAGAGTTTGATGCGGATAAATTCTCTGACAGAATATCCTATGATATTTTTAAATAAGGAAGGAAGAAAATTATGGAAAGATATCTCATTATCAATGCCGATGATTTCGGAATGTGCAAGGGCGCAAATCTCGGAGTTATGGATTTGCTTACCGACCCGAACAGCGCTCTGACCTCTTCTACGATTATGTCTCCCTGCGGCTGGGCTCCCGAAGCCTGCCGTTTTGCCGCAAAGCATCCCGAGCTTGCAATCGGCGTTCATCTTACTCTCACAAGCGAATGGGGCGATTACCGCTGGGCTCCCGTTTCGGCAGACAAAACCGCTTCTCTGCGTGACGAAGAGGGTTATATGTGGCACGAAAGTGTTGATGTTGAAAAGCACGCCGACCTTGAAGAGCTGAAAGGCGAAATTCTCGCCCAGATTGCCCGTTGCCGTGCACTCGGCGTTGTAAACCCCTCACATCTTGATAACCATATGGGCTCACTTTACGGAATCGAAACCGGCAGATTTGAGCTTCTTGAGCTCACTCTCGGCATCGCCGGTCAGATGGGACTGCCGTTCCGCTTTCCCGCAAAATTCACCGAGGAGCAGTTCAGCAACACAATGCTCGATATCAAAATCGACAAGGAAATGATTGAGGGCGTATTCTCTCAGGTGGTAGGCTTCACCAATCAGCTCGGCGTTGCCATCCCCGATTATCTGCTTCCGAATGAATGGGCGGCTCCGCAGGAAAACAGCTATGAGGATTTCAAAGAATATCTCTATGACCTCTATGCAAATATGCCCGACGGCGTAACCGAAACCTACCTTCATCCCTGCATCGAAACCGAGGATTTAAAGGGTACCTCAAGCGTATGGTATCGCAGAACCTGGGAATATAAGGTTATGAAAGACCCCCAGACAAAACAGCACATCGAAGCCCACGGAATTAAGCTTATCAATTACCGTGACCTTGCTCAGATGAGAAAGAAATAACAAAAAATCGGGCTGTCATTGGGCGGTACTTCATAAATCAGTTTACGAAGTACCGCCCTTGACAGCTCGATTTTTTTATTACTCCTGAACTATAACGGGCAATGCACGGAATATCATTCTGAAAAATGATTTGATTTTCTGTGCAAGTGTATCACTGACAATGATTTTTTCCGTTCTCGATTCGGCAAGGATTTCACCGTTCTCCATGATTTTTGCCTGAATTTTATAGTTTTTCTTTGCTTCCTTAACCGTTATTCTGTCGCCCGTCCCGATGTCATTTCCATCCTTAAACCAATGAATTTCACATTCGGGTGTCATTCCCACGGGGTCGGCAATAAAGGTCATCGTTGTTTTATAATCAATCTTTCTTTCATACGAAAAGCCCTTTATGTCAATTGCATGGAAAAGTCTGTAAACAGCGTTTATTTCCATATCGCCTGCGCCGATAACATAGCTCTCCCATGCGGCATAGTAGCCGTCCCTGGGCGGTATCGCAGGCTCATTCAGTCTGAGCGTTTCAACGGTGAACCGGGTTCTGCCTATTTCAGCTCCGTCGGCAAGGAAAACCGCCGTATATTCAATCGGCGTATAAATTGCGCTGACCGTTGAGCTTTCATATCCGAGCGAATATTCACTCCATTGAGCGGTATAGCCTGCCTTTTCGGGAATTTCAGGCACCCGGATTGACTTATCGCCGTAAGTATATTCAACCGTATCAACGGTTTTGCCGTCTGCGGTAAAGGTTACGGTGTATTTATTCGGAGTATAAACCGCTTTAACCTCAACGCCGCCTGCCGCAAATTCAAAGCTTTCCCATTCGCCGCCGTAGCCTTTCTTTTCGGGCACACGGGGAGCATTTATCACGGTTGTATCAACGGTATAATGCACCTCTCCGACCCTGGCTCCGTCGGCAAAAAATACCGCCGTGTAGGTTTCAAGCGAATAGACAGCATATATTTTCATTCCGCCTGCGGCGAGCTCAAAGCTTTCCCATTCGCCCTTATAGCCTTTTCTTTCGGGAACACCGGGAAGCTTTATTTTATCGGTTTCAACCGTATATTTAACCGTTTCAACCGTCTTTCCGTCTGCGATAAATTCGGCTGAATATTCAGTCGGAGTATAAGCGGCGGATATTTCAATATCCGACCCGAGTGAATATTCACTCCATTTCGCTGAATATCCGTCTTTCTGCGGAATCTCGGGCTCTGCAAGCGTCTTTTCATCCGCAGAATATGTTATCTTCGCAACCTCTGCCCCGTCAGCCGTGAAGGTTGCGGTAAAGAGCTTCGGACTGCGCACGGAATTAACAACCGTTCCGCCTGCAACAAGCTCAAAATCAGCCCATTCGCCGTTATAGCCGTCTTTCTGCGGAAGCCCGGGAGCAATTATACTCTGCGTTCCGTCCGTATAGGGAACCTTTTCGATTATCTCGCCGCCGTCAACGAATACGGCATAATATACTTCCTGACCGCTCAGCTCCTCTTCGGAGATGAATTTTGCGGTAAGGGTCTGATTTTCCGTCTGATAAAATTTGTTTTCAGGATAGATTTCGTTTCCGCTTTCATCGAACCAGCCGACAAAAACGCAGTTATCCTTTTGTGCAACCGGCATTTCACCGTATTTTTCGCCGTAAGAAATATTTCTCCCGGAATTATCCGCAAAGGTGAGCAGATATTCCGCCGCTTTCCATTGAGCAGTTAAAACCGTATCGGAGTTATCGGTAAAGCTTTCTCCCGGGGAATAAATTTTTCCGTTTCCGTCAGCCCAGCCAAGGAAAACGAACCCCGTTTTTTCGGGAACAGCCGATGAAACAAAAGCCTGCGTTCCGTGCGCTTTTATCTGAACGGCAGGCACATTCGCCGCACCGTCCGCACGGTAAACAATATTATATTCGGCGGTTTTCCAAACTGCATAAAGTGTGAGCAGCTTATCCTCGGAATAAACACTTCCGGGTGCATAAGCATTGCCGCTTTCGTCTGCCCATCCGTCAAAATCAAAGCCTGCTTTTTCGGGCGTTTCTGCAGTCAGCTTAAGGTCTGTTCCGTGAATTTTGCTCTGCGCTTCAGGCGTATTCTCGCCGTCCGAAACATAAATAACATCATAGGTGTTGATTTTCCAATGAGCATAAAAAGTGCTGTCTGCGGTAATCTTCACCGTATCTTCTGCAGTTATTTCCGCACCGCCGTCCTTTTCGGTAAACCAGCCGATAAAGCCGTAACCTGCTCTGACCGCTTCGGGAAGCTCACCGTAAAGAGCATCATATGTAACGGTTTTGCTTTCAAAGCTTCTTGCGCCGTCACACGGGTCAAAATACAGCTCAAAGGTTTCGGCTTCCCATATTGCATAGAGTGTTGTAGCCTTGTTTTCTTTGAATTTATCGCCGGGTGCATAGGCTTTTCCGCTTCCGTTTTTCTCCTTGTTCCATTCTTTAAAGGTATAACCGGTTCTTTCGGGAACAATATCACTCAGCTTAAGTGTTATGCCGTATTCCTGTATCTGAGCTTCGGGAACGGAAGTACCGCCGTTTGCATCAAAAGTAATGTTATATTTTTCTCTGTCCCACTGCGCATAGAGCGTAAGCGGTGCATTTTGTTCATATTTGCTTCCCGGAGCATAGGATTTTCCGCCGCCGTTTTCGGCAGTATTCCATCCGAGGAACACCGCACCCGTTGAGGTCGGCACAACCGAGCTTATGTAAGCCGGTGAGAAATACATTTTATACTGATTATCGGGCCACGCTCCGTCACCCCTGATATTAAAGGTTATCGGATATTTTTTCTCTGTCCAGTGCGCATAAAGAGTCTGATAGCCCGTAACCTTAACTATCGTTTCGGCAGTGATAAGCTCTCCGCCGTCCCTTTCCGTAAACCAACCCGCAAAATCGTAGCCGTCCTTAGAGGATGTGGGAAGCTCACCGTAGGGGGCATCGTAGGTAACATTTCTGCCGAGACTTGTGTTACTGCCGCCGTTATAGTTGAAGCTCAGGCGGTACTGCTCGGCTTCCCACTGAGCATAAAGAGTGATATTTGCATTATCTTTATATATTGCACTTGTTTTATATGTGTTCTTTCCGCTTCCGTCGGGAGCATCGTTCCAATGCGAAAATTTATATCCCGTTCTCTGCGGAGTTTTACTGCTGAGAACTATTGAATCTCCGTATTTTTTTGTCTGAGCTTCGGGCGCATTGCTTCCGCCGTTGGAATCATAATTTATGTTATATATTTTTATTGACCAACGGGCATAAAGCGTGCTTGTTGTGTCGAGATTGACTATCGTGGTTTCCGTAACCTGCGTTCCGCCGCTTGCCGAGGTAAACCAGCCCTTGAAATCATAGCCCTCTTTTTCGGGAACGGGTAGAGCACCGTAAGGCTCGCCGTCCGAAACGGTAACGGTTGACTGCGAACAGCTTCCGCCGTCAAGCTCCAATTTCATTTTATAAACTCCGGCATCAAACGGAGCTATGAATATTTTTGTGAACGAGGATTTAACCGTGGATTTTGAAACGGTTGCATCCCATCTGATTTTGCACTGATGACCCCAGTTGCAGTCGGTATAGGTTATCGTGTCACCCGATACACCCGTAACATAAATCGAGTGGCCGTCGTTTCTGTATCTGATAACATCACCGGCTTTTACCGAATCCACCTTTGAAGATGAGGTTGAGGTTGACCAGCCGCCGTCACCCGATGACGGAGTGTTACCCGTTACATCGTAGCCGCATTTATAGGCATAACCCATGCACTGAATTGCACTTGCAAAGGAATTACAGCCACAGCTTCCCGTGTAACTGCAACCGCTGTCATTCGGATGATGGGTGCAGGGTGTTGAGGTGTAGCCGTCGGGATTATTCCTTGATGAGCCTGCATGGTTCCAGTATTTTCCGTCAGGGAATTTGTTGCGTAGCTTTATCAGCGACATTTTCTGAGAGCTTGCTCTGGGAAGTGCTTCACTTTCCGCAAGCACCTCCAAATCCTCAGGCAGATACGACGACATATTAATATTTTTTTCTGTTTCGCCGTTTAAAAGATTTACGGTATAAATATATTCATTGTCCGTCATATATGAAAGCTCATCCGCACTTTCAAGCCAAAAATTCTTAATATTTTTTACATTGAATTCGGTTTTTGCTTTCTTGACAATATCATAAAGATTTATTTTTCCGTCCGAAAGATAATATATAACCGAACCGCTCTTTGAAAAACGGCCGATTTTCTTTTCCGCAGTTATGATGATTTTTTCGGAAAGGGTTTTCATATTCAGGCGTGAAATGATATTATTCCGCAGGATATAGATATAGTACCCCGAAACGCCTATCCGTTCAGCTCCGTTTTCGGAATAAACAACGCTTTCTCCCTCGTCATTTTCCGAGAAAACAGAGGTTTCATCCGCAAAATAAAAAGCTTCACCGCTGACCGCTTCGGTATCCGCATTGAAGAATGCGTTATCGACGCCGACTGCATAGGCAAACGGCGCTGACGGAAGCAGGGTGAATATCATTATCAGGGATAAAATTGCGGATAATGCTCGTTTCATATATTGAACCTCTCGGATAAAATTCATACAAGGCTGTACCGTCGGCACAACCTTGTATAATTATAATATATTATTTATATTAATATCAACAGTTTTAAAAATAAATTTACAAAAGGTTTTATTTTGATAATCGTTTTGAGAAATATCGGGCAACTCCGCCGATATAATTTACCATAACCGGAACAAGCTCCTTCGGCAGGCAGGTAAGTGCATTAAATGTTTCAAACGAAAGCACACCCTTATAGCCTATATCCTTAAGTCCGGCAATGAAGCCCTCCCAATCGGTGATATATCCCGAATGGCTGTTTGTGGTCTGCGAATAGGGCTGAACATGCAAATCCTTTATTCCGTTGTTATCGTGAATATGCAGAACGGTAAGTCTTTCTCCGAGCATATTTATTGAGCGCCTTATATTCTTGCCGAGAAGCGTGGCATGGCCGAGGTCATAGCAGAATGAGAATATTTTTTCGCCTGCGATTTCATTAAGCTCATCAATATATTCGCACGCCTGCGTAATATCGGAGCATACCGCTTCGGTTGTGTGGCCGTCAACGGATTTGAACATATTTTCAAGGCAGATACCGACTTTATATTTTTTCGCCGCCGGAATAAGGCTCTTATATATGAACATATTTATCTCTTTTTCATCCGCAGGGTTTTCACCGACGGCAGGATGCACAACAAGATACGGACAGCCGAAATATTTGCAGAGCATAAGGCACTTTTCGGTTGCCTTAATCAGAATTTCCGTTGCTTCGGGATTATTTCTGCAATATACGGGGAACGGACCGTGCATCTGGCTCATTTTAATTCCGTATTTTTTCATTGCATCCTTCTGCGGACGGTAATATTCCTTTAATTCCTTATCGCTTTTGGTGAAAAATTCATCGGGCTTGCCGTCACGGATTTCCGAAAATTTTATTTTTGTGTCAATATTGAAATCAATGCAGTCAAAGCCTGCGTTTTTAACGGTCTGCAAGCCCCACTCAAAATTGCCGTCGTCATAAAGTATGCCCGACTGTATGCCCGTTTTAAGCATAATATTACCTCTTTTGTTACTTTATATAATCTATCTTTGTGTTGCCGAGAATAAGGTCGGGAAGCTCGCCTAAAATCTTGCCTATGGTCTTGAAGAGCTGAACCTCAAAATCAAAGAGGAATTTGAAAAGATGCAGTCTGTTGGGCCTAAGGTCTTCGGTTTTTTCAAATTCGGTGTTTACGGTATAGTTGATAACCGCAAGCTGTACCGAATGGTCGGAAAGGTTTTTGCCCTCTTCATATGTAAGATTTACATATGAAGAAGATTCAGCTTCAAGCGTTACCGCCTGACTGCTTCTGTAAAAAATCTTTTCTGCCGAATCCCATACGCCCCAGCGGCCGCAGTTATACTGTCCGTCATATTTCCAGGTTTCATAATCGCCGGCAAGATTGGTTTCAACCCATGCTTCTTTAAATCCGCTTTGGTCAACCAGAAGCTCACGCATATATATGCCGGATTCCATATTGAAATAAGCATTCATATCGCCCATAACTATAACCGCATGATTCTTTCCGGAATGCTTCTCGATAAGTGACTGAAGCTGTTCATACTGTGAGCGCTTCGCCTTGGTTGAACCCTCATCGTCAAAAGCATCAATGTGGCAATCGTAAATATCAACATATGCGCCGTTGCCGAGGTCTATTGTTGAATAAACAACGCCCTTGGGAGTGAGTTCATCCGAGCCTGCATCAAAAATACCGTATGCTTCATTCCAGCTTTCTCTGCCGCTGTTATAAATCTTGCGTGAGGAGAATATGTTACAGCCCGAGCCCGTTCCCGTGCCGCCGTTTGAATAGGTTGCATCGGTCATGGCAAGACCTTTTTTAAGCATCGGATGAAATTCAAAATCCTCCTGAACGCCGACTATATCGAGGCTCATTGCGTTAAGCTGTTTTGCAATTTCCTTTGTGGTTGCAACGGTATCCTTATTCGTGCTCGAAAACTGCGGAGGAATGGGCAGGCCGTCAACATTATAGTTGGCTATTTTAAGCTGACCGCTTACGCCTTCATCCGCAAACGAAATCATTGAAAAGCAACCGAATGTCATAATAAGAGCTAAAATTACAGCCGTTAATTTTTTCATTTTAAATTCTCCTTAAAATTATACGGCACAGCATAACACTGTGCCGTGTGTTGTTTGATTTTAATTATTCGTCGTCTTCACAGCAATCGTCGCAATCGCACTCGCATTCGAATTCAAGAAGCTCATTGCAATTGGGGCAATTGATACTTCCTTCTTCAAGGATGTCACTGTCAACGGTGATTATTTCGCCGCAGCTGGGGCACTCAACATCATAGTATTCGTCGTCATCATCGTCACAGCAGCAATCATCGCAGCAACAGTCATCATCATAATCCTCGTCATAAACGAAGCCTTCAAGCTCATCCAAATCCTCGTCAACGGCATCAAGCTGTTCGGAAACAAGGTCAAGACCGTCCTCAAGGTCGGAAACTGAAAGAGCGATATCGTCAAGAATATCAATCATGGCATTGATAAGCTTTGACTCGGGCTTGCTTTCATCAATGGCAAGTCCTTCTGCAAGACCCTTAAGATAAGCAACTTTCTCGGTTACTGTCATTTTTTTGTCCTCCATTAAAATAAGTTATGCACGGCTGAGATATTCGCCGGTACGGGTATCAACCGTAATCATTTCACCCTCGTCAATGAAAAGGGGCACCTTAACCTCTGCGCCGGTTTCAAGAACAGCGGGCTTGGTTGCATTGGTAGCGGTGTTGCCTGCAAAACCGGGGTCGGTCTTTGTTACCTGAAGAGTAACGGTTGTGGGAGGTTCAACGCCGAAAACATTTCCTTTATAGGAAAGGATGCGGCAAACCTCATTTTCCTTAACGAACTTGAAGTTCTCGGGAAGAGTAGCCTGAGAAATGGGAACCATATCAAATGTTTCGGGATCCATGAAATAATAGAGGTCGCCGTCATTATATGAATATTCCATTTCCTTGCGCTCAATATAAGCGGTGGGGAACTTATCGGTGGGGTTGAAGGTACGCTCAACAACAGCGCCGCCGATAACATTTCTGATTTTTGTTCTTACGTAAGCGGCGCCTTTGCCGTGTTTAACATGCTGGAATTCTATAATCTGATAAACCTGACCTTCCATCTCGAAGGTTACGCCGTTTCTGAAATCGCCTGCTGATACCATAAAAAATTACTCCTTATATGTTTATATGTTTTTCACAGATATTTTATACTATTCCTTATAATTTTTCAAGTCTTTTTTTCAATATATAATGACATATCATAAAATTAAGAGATTTTTCGGCGAATTTGTAAGGTTTTCAAAGCCGTTTTCGGTAATATATGCCATATCCTCAATGCGAACTCCGAATTCACCCGGAAGATATATGCCCGGCTCAACCGTTACAATATCGCCCACGGAAAGCACCTGACTGCTTCTGAACGATACCGTGGGTGCTTCGTGAATATCAATTCCCACGCCGTGACCCGTTCCGTGGCCGAAGCAGTTGCCGTAACCTGCTTGAGATATTATATTCCTTGCGGCAAGGTCTGCATCCTTGCAGGAAACAGACGGAGCAAGAATTTTGAGTGCCGTATCCTGCGCCTTAAGCACCGTTTCATATATCTCTGCCTGCTTTGAGGAAACCTCCCCGAGTGCAACGGTTCTGGTCATATCGCTGTGATAACCGTCAACAATTGCGCCGTAATCCATCGTAATAAAATCGCCATTTTGAATTTTCTTATCCGACGGAACACCGTGGGGCATGGATGAATTTTTGCCGCTTACGGCTATTGTTTCAAACGAAAGCCCCGAAGCACCGTTTCTGAGCATAAAGAAATCAAGCTCCAGCGCAACCTCACGCTCTGTTACTCCCTCTTTGATAAACCCGAGAATATGCTCAAACGCTTTTTCGGCTATCCGCTGAGCGGCAATTATTCTGTTTTTCTCCGTTTCGTTTTTTCTGCGGCGCAGAGTGTTTATTTCGTTGTCCGCTTTTTCGGCAACGCATTCACATTCAAGTGCCCTGCTTATCTCTTCGAACTGCTTTACCGTGAGCTTTTCGGCTTCGGTAAAAATTTTTGTTATACCGAGCTTTTTTGCACATTCGGGAAGCTGATTTTTAAAGCTTGTGAGAAGCTCAACCGAATGGCAGTCTGTGATTTTCGCCCGGGCGGCTTCAATATATCTGCTGTCGGTAAAAAATATGCTTTTATCGGCGGTAATCAGCAGATAGCCGTCGGATGATTCAAAGCCGGTTAAATATCTTCTGTTTTCGGGCGAAACAATCAGAAACGCTTCGCCGCCGCCGAGAGAGGATGATAATTTTTCGATATTCATATTTTACCTCATAAAAAATCGTACTGCCGAATTTTGCGCAAATCCGGCAGTACTTTGGGGAAAGAGAAAATAAAAATGAAAAAAGAAGATGTCAATCTATGAAAACTAAACAAAACATATATTTTCCGTTTAATATTGTAATGCAATATCGCCTTTTATTTGTTAACAGTTTGTAAACAAAATATTGCTCAATTGTTAATAATAAATCTTTTTCAGAATATTCTCCGCTTTCGCCGTATCTGCGCAAAGAAAACCGACATAAATTATTTTTCCAGGAAAGCCTTAAAGCCCTTGAATGCCATATACACATCTGTTTTGGCAACAACCTCAAACGGAGCGTGCATCGAAAGAACGGGAACGCCCACATCAACCACCTGAGCGCCGAGGTTTGCGATATACTTTGCAACGGTTCCTCCGCCGCCCTCATCAACCTTGCCGAGCTCTCCGGTCTGCCATGAAACCTTTGCTTCATCGAAAAGCAGGGTAATCTTCGAAACGAATTCGGCATTTGCATCATTCGTTCCGCTCTTACCTCTTGCACCCGTATATTTTGTAACAACAATACCTTTATTGATATAAGCCGCATTCATTTTATCGTGAACCGAGGGATAAGTCGGGTCAAAGCCGGCGTTAACATCCGCCGAAAGGCACTCGGAAGCTCTGAGCGCATCTCTGCCCTCTGCACCCTGAACGGCCGCAATATCGGCTATGAAATTTTTAAGATAATCGGAGCAAAGTCCCGTGTTGCCGTCCGAGCCGATTTCCTCTTTATCGGTTATAACGGTAACGGTTGTATATTCGGGCGATTTAACCGCAAATTCAGCCATAACCGCCGGATATGCACACACTCTGTCATCGTGACCGTATGCACCTATCATACTGCGGTCAAGACCGATATCAACTGCCGGATAAGCCGGAACCATTTCAAGCTCCGCACGGAGAAAATCTTCTTCGACTATGCCGTATTTTTCGTTGAGAAGCTTCATGATGTTGAGCTTTACATTATCGGCGCACTTATCCTTTGAAAACGGTCTGCTTCCCACAAGAATATTCAAATCCTCGCCCTTAATAACATTTTCACCGTTGCGCTCCGCAATATGCTTATCAAGGTGCGGAAGCAGGTCGGTAACAACGAATTTCGGGTCTCCGTCGTCCTCGCCGAGCTTCACCGTAACCGAGGTTCCGTCCTTGCGGAATATAATTCCGTGCAGAGAAAGAGGAACGGTTGTCCACTGATATTTCTTGATTCCGCCGTAATAGTGGGTTTTGAAAAACGCTATTTCGGTATCCTCATAAAGCGGAGAGGGCTTAAGGTCAAGTCTCGGAGAATCAATGTGTGCGGCGGCTATTCTCGTACCGTTTTCAACGGGCTGTTTTCCGAATGTGCAAAGAATGAGCGCCTTTTCGTGAACATTATAATATACCTTATCTCCGGCCTTATATTTTCCCTTTGAATCAAACGGCTTATATCCGTTATTTTCAGCTTTCTTCAGAACATACGCCGCCGCTTCACGCTCTGTTTTGCAGGCATTGAGAAACTTTTTATAGTCCTCGCAAAATTCGTCCGCCTGCGCTATCTCATCCGGGTCGAATTCATATGAAGCATGCTGATGGTCATAAAATAATTCTTCTTTCAGAAGCTCCGTTTCGGTTTTTTCACACATATCCGTCATCCTTTCAGTCGGTTTATAACAGCTTCAAGCTGAGCCTTCATATTGTCGTTTTTTCCGTTTTTTATCAGTATATCCGATTTTTCCGTATAATATTCTTCGCTTTTCTGCGCCGACATTCTTATCCGTGCATCGGCTTCACCGATTGAATCACGGTGCATGATTCTTTCAAGGCGCTCGGCTTCGGGAGCCGTTATGCACACGGTAAAATCGCAAATATCCGCAAGCGGACATTCAAACAGCAGGGGTGCATCAACAACTGCGGCAACCGAATTCTGAGCCTCCGCCTTATGAATTTCGGCAAAAACAAGCCTTGTTATTTCGGGATGCGTTATGCTGTTGAGCAATTCCGTTTTCTCCGCAGACGAAAAGGCTCTTCGGGCAAGCTCACGGCGGTCAAGAGCGCCGTCACGGATTATATCATCCCCGAAAGCCTTGCAAAGCTCATCAATCACGGCTCTGTTCTCAACGGCTTTTCTTGCCAGAATATCGGTGTCGATTATGTATAAGCCGTTATCTTTCAGCATTTGGGCGGCGGTGGATTTACCTGCTCCCGTCTGACCCGTGAGACCGATAACGGGGATTTTCAGGTCAACATCTATAACACGGAATGCGGCTGAGCGCAGAAGTCTGTTATATACCGCAAGCCCCACTCCCGTTGAAACGGGGCAGCGCACAAACGCTCTTTTACAGCCGATTTCGTCAACCTCACGCAGAGCATCGAAAATTCTGTGAGCCTGCGCCGAGCTGTCATTTTCATCGCCGTATTCTATGGCTTTTTCAAAATGCGCACCCTCGCCGTTAAAGCATACGGCGCACACTTCATCGTTTTGCGATTTAAGAAATTTTTCGTAATTTTCAAAGCTTCCTTTGATAATCGTTATCTGCGCATTCGGCGCATAGTGCTTATATTTCATCCCCGGTGACTGCACCTTTTCGCCCTCATTGAGTTTTTCGTAAACGGCGTGGGAAATCTGAATTTTGCCGAGAACCTCTTCAAGCTCATCGGGAGTTATTCCGCCCGGGCGAAGCAGGGTCGGCGGTTCGGTAACAAGAGTTATAACCGTTGATTCAACGCCCACATCGCATTCGCCGCCGTCAACAACGGCATTGATTTTGCCGTCCATATCCTGCCTGACATGCTCGGCGCAGGTGGGACTGGGCTTGCCCGAGGAATTTGCACTCGGTGCGGCAAACGGCACTCCCGAAAGGCGGATTATCTCCGATACAAACGGATGTGACGGCATTCTTATCGCCACGGTGTCAAGCCCTGCCGTAACCTCATCGGGAACGACATCGGATTTTTTCATTATTATTGTAAGCGGACCCGGCCAAAACCTTTCTGCAAGGTCATAAGCTCTTGGGTCGATTTTTTCAACAAGCGGAATGATTTCATCCATTGATGAAACATGAACTATCAGCGGATTATCCTGCGGTCTGCCCTTGGCGGCAAAGATGCTTCCGACTGCCTTGGGGTCAAGCGCATTCGCCGCAAGTCCGTAAACGGTTTCGGTGGGTATTGCCACAAGTCCGCCGTTACGGAGTATCTCTGCGGAAATTTTCGCCGCATTTTCATCTTCCGATTTTAAATAAAGTGTTTTCATTCAGGTTTCGCCTTCAGTTTTTCGGCGGTATCCGCCGTAATAAGAGCATCTATAATTTCGTCAAGGTCACCGTTGACGATTGATTCTATTTTATAGAGCGTTAAATTTATTCTGTGGTCGCTCACTCTGCCCTGCGGAAAATTATAGGTGCGTATTCTCTCGCTTCTGTCACCCGTTCCGACCTGGGCTTTGCGTTCTCCGGCAATGGCGTTATGCTGTTTTTCGGTTTCCGCTTCAAGTATTCTTGAGCGCAGAATTTTCATCGCCTTGTCTTTATTTTTATACTGGCTTCTTTCATCCTGACATTCAACAACCGTTCCCGTGGGAATATGCGTTATTCTTATGGCGCTTTCGGTTTTGTTGATATGCTGACCGCCGGCACCGCTTGAACGGTAAGTATCAATCTGCAAATCGGCGGGATTTATTTCAACATCAACCTCCTGCGCTTCGGGAAGCACCGCAACGGTGGCGGTTGATGTCTGAATTCTGCCCTGGCTTTCTGTTTCGGGAACTCGCTGAACTCTGTGAACTCCGCTTTCAAACTTAAGGCGTGAATAAGCACCCTCACCCTCAAGCATAAAGCTTATTTCCTTAAAGCCGCCGAGCTCCGTGGGATTTGAATTGAGAACCTCGCATTTCCAGCCCTTCGCTTCGGAATACATCGAATACATTCTGAAAAGCACTCCGGCAAACAGCGAAGCTTCCTCGCCGCCTGCGCCGCCCCTTATTTCAACGATAACATTTTTATCGTCATTCGGGTCTTTCGGCAAAAGCAGAATTTTAAGCTCTTCGTGATATTTTTTTGAAAGGCGTGAGGATTCCTCAAATTCCTCCTGCACCATTTCCTTAAAATCCTTTTCAAGTCCGCCTGCTTCAAGCATCTCTCTTGCTTCGGTCATATTGCTTTCCGCCGTTTTATATTGGCGGTATTTTTCAACAACGGGCGTAAGAGTTTTGAGCTCCTGCATCAGCTTTTTATATTGCTCCATATCTGAAACAACATCGCTTTCACAAAGCTTTTTGTTTATTTCCTCGAAGCGTTCTTCAACCTGTTTTAATTTATCAAGCATTTTATTTCTCCGCTCAGCGTTTTTTGTATGTTATTATTTCGGGTTCGCTTCCGTCAACGCCGTAACTGCAAACAAGAACGAAAGAAGCATCGGCAACAACGCCGTAGCATATTCCGATATCCGCAAACTCAAGCTGACAGCCGAGATAGATGTTTTTATCGTTGAGAAGCTTTACCTTTTCGCCGCTCGGCAGAGTGTATTCAAGATTAACAAATTCCCCCGCAAGCTCACAAAGATAATCTGTTTTGCCTATTCCGAGAGAATTAAGCAGTGCATTTATTTCATTCATAAGAATATTTTTAAACTGCTCATAAGCTTCCCTGCCGCCGAGCTTTATGTATTCTGCGGCAATGCACTTTCCGCCGAAAGGACTTGCGCAGGTTTCCGAACAGCCCTTACAGTTTTCACCGAATGCACATTCGGCGCAGTTTGCTCCGCACAGAGAACTCATTTTTCTTCCTCCCGAATAATTTTTTTGATATTCTTTTCAACCTTAACCCGTTCCAGCATAACCTCTCTGCCGCAACCGAGACATCTTATTCTGAAATCCGCACCGATACGCAGAACGCCGAATTCACTGCTTCCGCACGGGTGCTTTTTCTTCATTAAAAGAGTATCTCCGACTCTTATATCCATAGCATTTTCCTCAGCTTAAGTCTCCGCTGAAATGCTGAACCCAGCAAAGATTGCGGTCGGGGTCTGCATCTGCGGCAACTCCTACTCCGATTCTGGTAAAATCGGGATTCATAATATTTTCATAGTGTGTGGGAGATTTTTTCCATGCTTCGCATACCGCTTCGGGAGTGGCGTAACCCCAACCGAGATTTTCACCTACGGAACCGCTTTCATAGCCGTTCTCTTTGAAAATCGACGAGAAGAAAGAGCCGTCGGGTCTGCGGTGTGAATGCTTGCCTGACCATGCAACCTCTTCGGCACGCACGCTTGCAATTTCGGTAAGCTTTGAACTGAGCTTAAGCGTTTTAAGCCCTGCTTTTTTGCGCCATCCGTTAACTATTTCAACAACTCTGTCTATGTAGTCATCATATTTTGAAGCGTTCTTTTTTGCGGCAGGAAGCAAATCCTCATAGGAAGCTCTGTAACCCACACGGATATAATTCGCTTCTTCAACCGTTTCATCAAGCACTTCTTTTTTGCCGTTTATCAACACTCTGTAAGCAACCTTAACGGTTTTGGTTACGGCAACGCCGTATTTGAGCTTTTCGGTGTAGGTTTTTTCTTCGTATTTAACCTTGCTTCCGAATTGAGAAAGGTCAATCTTTTCCTTTGTTGTTTCCTTTTCGGTTGTTACCTTTTTACTCTTTTTGGTTGTTTCGTCCTCTTTCTCATCCGCAATTGTAGTTTCCTTTTTTGCCTTTGCGGTTGTGGTTACGGGAGCGGTGGTTGTAACCGGTGCGGTTGTAGTTTGAGCCGCCGTAGTCTCAGCCGCCGTTGTTTGAGCCTGAGTTGACGGCTCCGTTTTAATCTCAGTTTTTATTTCGGGTTTTTTTATACTGCATCCGGCTGCGCAGATAAGCGCAAGCAAAATGCAGACTGCGGAAATAAATTTGTTTCTCAAAATATACCTCTCCTCCGCCGCACAGCGGCAATTTAGACGATTTAAATACAGTTTATTATTATAACAGAATAATTAAAATAAATAAATAGGTTTTTTCAAATTTATAAGATTTTATTTGTTACGCACCGCACACGGCAATTTTTCTTGTATTTTATAAATTTATGTGATATAATTAATATGTATAATTCGGGTTATAATTGATAAACGGGGTGACACTATGCAGAAGGATACAAAAACAATAATTTCCGAAACCTTTCTTGACCTGCTCGGTCAGAAGCCGTTTGACAAAATTACGATAAAGGATATTGTTGAAGCCTGCAACATCAACCGCAACACTTTCTACTATTATTACAGCGATATTTATGACCTGCTTGAAGAAATTTTCAAAAAAGAGCTCATTGAAATGCTTGATAATTACAAGCATTACGGCTCCTGGGTTGAGGGCTTTATAAAAATGCTCACCGTTGCCTATAATCACAAAAAAGTTATAAATAATATCTGTTCTTCAAGGAGTTACGATTATTTCGAAAACTATATGTATAAATCATGCAGTTCGATAATGATTGACCTCGTGAGCTATCACGCCGAGGGCATGAGCGTTCCCGATGAAGATATTGAATTTATCGCTTCATTCTATGAATATGCAATGGTCGGAATACTTTCCGAATGGTTCCGCACGGGAATGAGAGAAACTCCGGCTAATCTTGCAGGTCAGCTGTGGCTTGTTATCGACAATATCAAGTTTTCTCTCAGACGCAGTGAAAAGCGTGCAAGGCTGAACAAATGAATATTCTTTTTGAGGATAAAAACATTATTGTCTGCATAAAGCCCAAAGGAGTATTAAGTCAGCTCGGTGACGGAGAAAATATGATATCTCTGCTTAATTCGCATTTTGCGGAAGACGGCGAAACAGCCGAAGCTTTTCCCGTTCACCGTCTCGACAAGGAAACCGAGGGCGTTATGGTTTTTGCAAAGAGCTCCCGCTCGGCGGCTGAGCTTTCAAAACAGATAACCGAAAACCGCTTCAGGAAAAGCTATTATGCAGTTATAAAAGGTTCTCCTGCCGAAAAAAACGGAATTATGACGGATTTGCTTTTCAGAGATAAGGCAAAAAATAAATCGTTTGTTGTTAACCGCAAACGAAACGGTGTTAAGGAAGCTTCGCTTGAATATAAAATAATCGCCGAAGCCGGCGGCTTCAGCCTTGCGGATATATTGCTTCATACGGGCAGAACGCATCAGATAAGAGCACAGTTTTCAAGCCGTGGTTTTCCGCTTTACGGCGACAGAAAATACGGCGGCTGTGCCGGAGAGCTTGCGCTCTTTGCCTATCGCCTTGAATTTTTTCATCCCACCTCAAACAAAAAACTTTCCTTTACCGCTTCACCCGATTTCAGCGCTTCCCCGTGGAACATATTCAACCAGAAAAAAGAGCTGTGACAATTTCTTGCCACAGCCATTTTTTATTTAATTACTCTTACTTTTATTGCTCCGTCAACTGCTGAAGCATCAAAGCATTTATCGGTATCAACAACGGTGTAGCCCATTCCCTTTTTCGCCGCCGAGAAAAGGTTCTTAACTGCCGCACCCTGAGCGGAAGCCGCCGCCGCAACCTTTGCACTGAAACCGTCATCCTCTTTGTGGAGGAAGCAGGTTCTGCATTCAAAGCTTTCGGGAAGCTTTGCGTTGGGATAATTAACGGAGTTTTTGATTTCTCCCTTTTCGAGATAATCCGCAACCTCCTGAGCCGCCATTGCCGCACAGTTATCCTCACTCTCGGGAGTTGAAGCTCCGAGATGCGGAATAGCAGTAACGCCGTCAACGCCTATCTGTTCATCGGTCGGGAAATCGGTAACATATGCCGCCGCCTTGCCGCTTTCAAGAGCCGCAACCATATCTGCGGAATCAACAAGCTCGCCACGGGCAAAATTGAGTATTCTTACGCCGTCTTTCATCTTTGCGAATGAAGCCGCATTAACAAGACCTCTTGTGCCGTCATTAAGCGGAAGATGAAGAGTGATATAATCGCTTTTTGCAAAAATTTCATCAAGCTCTGCGGTAACGGCAATGCCTTCCGCTTTAAACTCTGCTTTTTTCTCTTCCGAAAGGAACGGGTCATATCCGATAACCTTCATTCCGAGAGCCTTTGCACCGTCTGCAACAAGTGCGCCGATTGCGCCCATACCCACAACGCCGAGAGTTTTGCCGAGAATTTCGGGACCTGCAAAAGCACCTTTTCCTTTTTCAACAAGCTTGCCGACTGCATCGCCCTCACCCTTAAGGGTTTTGCACCAGTCGATTGAGCTTGCTATTTTTCTTGATGAAAGGAACAGTGCGCAGAGAACAAGCTCCTTAACCGCATTTGCGTTTGCGCCGGGAGTATTGAAAACAACAACGCCCTTTTCCGCACAGTCGGCAACGGGAATATTGTTTACGCCTGCACCGGCTCTTGCGATTGCAACGGTCTTTTCGGAAAGAACCGTTTCGTGCATTGAAGCGGAGCGGACAAGCACTGCATCGGGAGCTTCAAAGCTGTCTGAGCAAGTGTATTTTGCAGGGTCAAGCTTATCAAGACCGATTTTGGATATTTTATTGAGAGTTAAAATTTCAAACATTTCAGCTTTCCTCCGTCAGTTTTTCTTTTCAAAGTCAGCCATAAAGTCAACAAGCTTTTCAACGCCCTCAATCGGCATTGCATTGTAAATGCTTGCTCTCATGCCGCCGACGGAACGGTGACCCTTAAGGTTAACGAAGCCTGCTTCGGCAGCTTCCTTAACAAATTTTGCGTTGAGCTCGTCGCTCTCGGTTACGAAGGTAACATTCATCATTGAACGGTCGCTCTTCTTAACGGGATTCACGAACATCTTGCTGTTATCAAGGAAATCATAGAGAATGGAAGCTTTCTTTTCGTTGTGAAGCTTCATTGCTTCAAGTCCGCCGATGCTCTTTATCCATTCAAGAACGAGCTTGCACATATAGATAGACCAGCACGGAGGAGTGTTATACATGGAATCGTTATCGGCAAGAGTTTTATAATCAAGCATGGTGGGAGTATAATCTCTTGCATTGCCGAGAAGGTCTTCTCTTACGATAACAACGGTAAGTCCTGCGGGAGCAACATTCTTCTGAGCGCCGCCGTAGATAACGCCGTATTTTGAAACATCCATCGGCTCCGAAAGGAAGCAGGAGGATACATCGGCGATAAGAGGAACATTGCCGGTGTCGGGAAGCTCGGTGAAGCGTGTGCCGTAAATAGTATTATTCTGGCAGATATAGAAATAGTCTGCATCGGGAGTGAAATCAGCCTTGTTAAGCTCGGGAATGCAGGTGAAATTCTGTTCCTTTGAGGAAGCAACAGCCTTTACCTCGCCGTACTTCTGAGCTTCTTTATAAGCCTTGGTTGAGAACTGACCCGAGAGAACATAATCTGCTTTTCCGCTGCCGTTCATGAAGTTGAGGGGAATAGCCGCAAACTGAGTTGAAGCGCCGCCCTGACAGAAAATGATTTTATAATTATCGGGAACATTGAGAACCTCTTTGAAAAGGTCGAGAGCGCCGAAAATGATGGGCTCATAAGCCTTTGAACGGTGCGACATTTCCATTACCGACTGACCTGTTCCTTTATAATCAAGTATTTCAGCCGCTGCACGGTTGAGAACACTTTCGGGAAGCATTGAGGGACCTGCTGAAAAATTGTAAACTCTTGACATAACGCATACTACCTTTCTTTATTACATAAACAGATTATTCATCTGTTTTCATTTCCGTGATACCGAGGTCTTTAAGCTGAATATCATCAACAAGCGCCGGACAATCCGTCATCGGCTCACTTGCATTCTGAACCTTGGGATAAGCGATAACATCACGCAGGGATTCACAGCCGAGCATCTGCATAATAAGTCTGTCAAGGCCGATGCCCATTCCGCCGTGGGGCGGTGCGCCGTACTTGAATGCATCAAGCAGATAGCCGAACTTGCTGTGAGCTTCTTCATCGGAAAGACCGAGAAGCGTGAAAATTCTGCCCTGAAGCTCGGGATTGGTTATTCTGATTGAACCGGAGCAAAGCTCAATTCCGTTGAGAACAAGGTCATACGCCTTGGCTCTTACCTTTGCCTTATCGGTTTCAAGATAATCAAGGCATTCATCCATAGGCGCTGTGAACGGATGGTGCATTGCAACAAACTGGCCGAGCTCCTCATCCCAGTCAAAGAACGGGAATTCGGTTATCCAAAGGAGATTATACTGACCTTCGGGGATAATGTCAAGCTTTTTCGCAACGGTCTGACGAAGTGCGCCGAGAACCGAGAGAACCGTATAATTTTTGGTATCACCTACAATAAGCACAACATCGCCGGCTTTTGCATCCGCCTTATCGAGAACGGCTTTCATCTCGTCCTCTGTGAGAAACTTTCCGAATGATGAGCTGAAGGTGCCGTCTTCATTGAGTCTTACCCATGCAAGACCCTTTGCGCCGATGCCCTTTGCCGCTTCGGTGAGCTTATCTATCTCTTTTCTTGTGAGAATATTTACCGCATTCTTTGCGGTTATTCCTCTTACACTGCCGCCTGCCTCAATTGCGCTTGTGAATACGCCGAAGCCGCAGTTTTTAACCGTTTCGCTCAGGTCATATATTTCAAGACCGTAACGGGTGTCGGGCTTATCGCTTCCGAAGCGTTCCATGGCTTCTTTATATGTAAGTCTGGGAAGCGGAAGCTTTACTTCAACTCCGAGAGCCTCACGGAACACTCTTTCCATATATCCCTCGCCGATTGCAAGCACATCCTCCATATCGACGAATGACATTTCAAGGTCTATCTGAGTAAACTCGGGCTGACGGTCGGCACGTAAATCTTCATCACGGAAACAGCGTGCAATCTGCATATATCTGTCAAACCCGGCAACCATTGAAAGCTGTTTATAAAGCTGAGGTGACTGGGGAAGAGCATAAAACTTTCCCTTATGTACCCGGCTCGGAACAAGATAGTCTCTTGCTCCCTCGGGAGTGGAACGGATAAGAATCGGGGTTTCGATTTCAACAAAACCGTTTTCGTCAAAATAGTCTCTTGTAATTTTCGCTATCTTATGGCGCATGAGAATATTCTTCTGAAGGTCGGGACGGCGCAAATCAAGATAACGGTATTTAAGTCTTGTAAGCTCCGAGGTCTGACAGTTTTCAACAATTTCAAACGGGGGAGTTTCGCTCTTTGCAAGAACTCTTAATTCCTTAACCTCGATTTCGATTTCTCCCGTGGGAATTTCTGTATTCTTCGATGAACGCTCTCTTACAACGCCCTGCGCCATAAGCACATATTCGCTTCTGACTGAAAAAGCCTTGTCGAAAATTTCTTTCGGAGTGCTTTCGTCAAAGGCAAGCTGAACTATGCCCTCTCTGTCACGCAGGTCAACGAAAATCAGAGCGCCGAGGTCTCTCTGTCTCTGAACCCAGCCTGCGACGGTGACGGTTTTTCCGACCTCGGAAATACGCAGTGAGCCGCAGTAATGCGTTCTCTTAAGTCCTGTCATAAAATCCATATATTTTCTCTGTCCTTTCGTATTAAAATCAAAGAAGTGAAGCTAAATCAATGCTTCCGAGGTCACCGAGACTTTCGCCGAGAGCAGCGGTTTCACGGTGAACCATAAAGCTCATAAAATCATCGGCAAGCGTTTCAAGCTGCATTTCGCATTCCTCGCCCGTGCTCATATCCTTAAGCTTTGCCTTGCCTTCCGCTATTTCGGTATCGCCGAGAACCATCGTATATTTTGCGTTTATTTTATCGGCAAATTTCATCTGAGCTTTGAGCGACCTGCCCACAACATCGGTCTGCGCTCCAACTCCTGCGGCACGCAAATCCGTTGCAAGCGCCATCGCCTTAAGTGAAGCTTCCTCGCCCATCGGGGCGATATAAATATCACAGCTTTCGGGGGACGGAAGCTCAATTCCCTGAGATTCAAGCAGCATAAGCAGTCTGCCCGTTCCCATTCCGAAGCCGAGAGCCGGAGTTTTCGGTCCGCCGAGCTCTTCAACAAGTCCGTCATATCTGCCGCCGCCGCAAACGGTTCCCTGAGCACCGATATCGGTTGAAACGAACTCAAAAACAGTGCGTGTATAATAGTCAAGTCCACGCACAATACGGGGATTTACGGTGAAATCTATATTCATTGCGGTGAGATACTTTTTAACGCTTTCGAAATGAGCGGCGCAGTCATCGCAGATATAGTCGATTATTGCCGGCGCATCCTTGCTTATATCCTTACATATCGGGCTTTTGCAGTCAAGAATACGCATCGGATTTTTATCAAGCCTTTCAAGGCAGGTGGGGCAAAGCTCGGACTTTCTTGTTTCGAAATATTCTTTGAGTGCTTCATGATACTTTTTGCGGCATTCGGGACAGCCGATTGAATTTATCTGAAGCTCCAATCCCTCAACGCCGAGAAAAGCGAAAATTTCATTGGCAACCGAAATAACCTCGGCATCTGCGGCAGGAGAAGCGGAACCGAACATTTCAATTCCGAACTGCTGGAACTCTCTCCATCTGCCTGCCTGGGGCTTTTCGTAGCGGTAACAGTTGAGAATATAGCAAAGCTTCTGGGGAAGCGCTTCGTTAAACAGACCGTGCTCGAGAAAGGCTCTTACCGCACCTGCCGTACCCTCGGGGCGAAGCGTTATTGACCTGCCGCCCTTATCGTCAAATGTGTACATTTCTTTCTGAACAACATCGGTGGTGTCGCCAACACCTCTCTGAAACAGCTCCGTATGCTCAAAAACGGGGGTTCTGATTTCCTTAAAGCCGAATTTCGCCGCTATATCAAGCACCGTCTGTTCAATAAACTGATTTTTATATACATCGGAAGGCAGGATATCCTGCGTTCCCTTTATAGCTTTTGTTACAAGTGCCATATATCATCTTCCTTTTTGCCCGTACGGCAGGCGGTAACCGCCTGCCGATAACGAACAATTATTTCGGGTTAACTATATCACGCCAGTCAAGGTCGCCCCTCGCAAGAGAATGGATGAGCGCCTCGGCGGTTGCGATATTTGTTGCAACGGGAATATTATGAACATCGCAGAGCCTTAAAAGAGTTGCTTCATTAGGCTCGTGCGGCTTTGCCGTAAGCGGGTCTCTGAAAATCAGAAGCAGGTCAATTTCGTTGCAGGCTATTCTTGATGCAACCTGCTGGTCTCCGCCCTGCGCACCGCTCATAAACTGCGTTATTTCAAGTCCGGTTGCTTCGGAAATAACCTTACCGGTTGTTCCCGTTGCAAAAAGGTTGTGTCTGCTCAATATTCCGCAGTAAGCGATGCAAAACTGCACCATAAGTTCCTTTTTGGCATCGTGAGCTATCAAAGCAATATTCATACTAATCCCCTTTCGGTTTGGTTTGTGTTTTGTTTTGTATATAATAACAAATAAATTCGGTTATATCAATAGAATTTGCAAAAATTATTGTTCTTCTTCGGAAACTTCTGCAATTTCTTCCGCATCGAAGTTTCTTTCTTCTTCATCAGCCGGAACCGACACCGCCGTTATGAGCTTTTCGCCGTCGGTAAGCTTCATAACACGGACACCCTTTGAAGGTCTTGCGCAGGCTCTGACGGATTCAAGCGGCAGTCTGATTATAATTCCGTCCGAAGAAATCAGCATAAGGTCATCCGCAAAGTCAACAACCTCAATTGCCGCAACATCGCCGAATTTTTCAACATGATAATTCGTGAGACCCTTGCCGCCCCTTGACTGGATGCGGTAATCTGTTATTTCACTGCGGCGTGCAAGACCGGTTTCGCTGACTGTAAGCACCTGAGCGCCCTCTTTTAGAATACCCATACCCACAACGGAATCGCCCTCGGCAAGATTGATTGCCTTAACACCTCTTGCGGTTCTGCCGATAACTCTTGCATCGTTTTCGGAGAACGCAATTGCCATTCCCTTTTTGGTTGCAAGAATGAGATTTTCCTTGCCCTCGGTGAGCTTAACCCATGCAAGCTCATCGCCCTCGTCAAGATTTATGGCGAATATTCCGCTCTTGCGGATATTCTTATAAGCATCAAGCTCACTGCGCTTGATTATGCCGTTTCTCGTTGCCATGCAAAGATAATATTCTCCGCTTTCGAAATCGGGAACCTTTATCATTGCGGAAACCTTTTCATCGGCATCAAGAGGAATAACATTGATAACATTTGTTCCCTTGCTCTGGCGTGAGCCCTCGGGAATTTCATAGCCCTTAACTCTGTAAACTCTGCCCTTGCTGGTGAACAGCATAATAAAGTCGTGGGTTGAACAGCTGAACATTGTTTTAACATAATCCTCTTCACGCTGTTTGAGACCCTTAACGCCCTTGCCGCCTCTGTTCTGCTGTTTATATTCGGAAACGGCGGTACGCTTGATATATCCCATATTGGTGAGCGCATAAATGCAGTCGGTTTCGGGAATAAGCTCCTCCATATCAACCTCGCCGCTGACATCGGCTATCTCGGTACGGCGGTCATCGCCAAATTTTTCGCCGATTGCAACAAGCTCCTGCTTGAGCACACCCTTTATCATATCGTCACTGTCGAGAAGCTGACGGAAATATGCGATTTTTTCTTCAAGCTCTTTATATTCGTTTTCGAGCTTTTCACGGTCAAGACCCTGGAGCGCTTTAAGACGCATATCAAGTATTGCCTGAGCCTGAACCTCGTCAAGTCCGAAGCGTGCCATAAGGCGTTCTCTTGCATCGTCATAGCTCTCACGGATAATTCTGATAACCTCGTCGATGTTATCCTGAGCGATGATAAGTCCTTCAAGAAGATGAGCTCTTTCAAGCGCTTTTCTCAAATCGAACTTCGTTCTGCGGATTATTATTTCCTTCTGGAATGCAAGGTATTCATCAAGCACCTGACGGAGATTGAGAACCTTGGGCTGCTTCTGATTATCAACAAGAGCCAGCATGATAATTCCGAATGTGGACTGAAGAGCAGTCTGCGCATAGAGCTTATTGAGCACAACCTGAGCATTTGCATCACGCTTAAGCTCAATAACTATTCTCATACCGTTTCTGTCGGTTTCATCCCTCAAATCGGATATGCCGTCAATTCTTTTATCTCTTACCTGCTCCGCAATTTTCTTAATAAGCTCACGCTTTTTAACCATATACGGAAGCTCGTTGATGATAATTCTCGTGCGGTTTTCTCTGCCGTATTCCTCAAATTCGGCTCTGCCACGGATAACAACCTTTCCTCTGCCCGTTGCATATGCCTGACGGATGCCGGCTCTGCCCATTATAATTCCTTTGGTGGGGAAATCGGGACCTTTGATGTGCTCCATCAAATCCTCAAAGGTTGCTTCGGGATTATCAAGAACGCATACGCAGGCGTTGATAACCTCACGGAGATTATGCGGCGGTATGCTCGTTGCCATACCTACGGCGATACCCTGAGAGCCGTTTACAAGCAGATTCGGGAACCTTGACGGAAGAACTCTCGGCTCCTTGCGGCTTTCATCGAAGTTGGGGTCCCAGTCAACCGTATCTTTGTTTATATCACGGAGCATTTCATCGCTTATTCTGCTCATTCTCGCTTCCGTGTAACGGTAAGCCGCCGGAGGGTCGCCGTCAACGGAACCGAAGTTTCCGTGACCGTCAACAAGCATATATCTCATTGAGAAATCCTGAGCAAGTCTTACCATTGCATCGTAAACCGATGCATCGCCGTGGGGATGATAGCGTCCGAGAACATCGCCCACGCAGGTAGCCGATTTTTTGAACGGCTTGTCCGCTGTGAGACTGTCCTCAAACATCGTGTAAAGAATACGGCGGTGAACGGGCTTAAGTCCGTCACGAACATCGGGCAGGGCTCTGCCGACAAGAACCGACATTGCGTATTCTATGTAGCTGTTCTGCATTTCACCCACAAGCTCGGATTCCGTTATCACCTGATTCGGGAACGCAATATCCTCGGGCTTGTAGCTTCTGTTATGTCCCATTTTTCGCCGCCTCCTTATATATCAAGATTAACAACATATTTTGCGTTGCTTTCAATCCAGTCACGGCGGGGTTCAACCTCTTCACCCATGAGGATGTTGAAAACCTGGTCAGCCGCAACTGCATCATCAAGAGTTATGCGGCGCAGTGAACGCTTTTCGGGGTCCATGGTGGTTTCCCAGAGCTCATGAGCATCCATTTCGCCGAGACCTTTGAATCTGCTTATATCAATTTTAACATTGGGGTTATCTTTTCTCATTTCAGCCGAAACACGGTCACGCTCTTCATCGGAATAGGCAACTCTCGTGGTTTTGCCCCTTACCAGTTTATAAAGCGGCGGAACAGCCGAATAAACATATCCGTTTTCAATGAGCGGCTTCATATATCTGAAGAAGAAGGTCAGAAGCAGGGTTCTGATATGAGCGCCGTCAACATCGGCATCGGACATAATGATGATTTTATGATAGCGGAGCTTTTCAATATTGAATTCTTCTCCGATACCTGCACCGAGTGCAACAATCAGCGGAGAAAGCTTATCGTTGCCGTAAATCTTATCGGCTCTTGCCTTTTCAACATTGAGCATCTTGCCCCACATTGCAAGGATGGCCTGAAATCTTGAATCTCTGCCCTGAATTGCGGAACCGGCAGCCGAATCGCCCTCGACGATGTATATTTCGCAAAGGGACGGGTCACGCTCGTTGCAGTCCTGAAGCTTATCGGGCATCTGACCGGATTCAAGTCCGGTTTTTCTGCGGACGGATTCTCTCGCTTTTCTTGCCGCTTCTCTCGCTCTGTTGGCGGTGAGCGCTTTATCGAGTATCATCTTTCCGACTGACGGATTATCGTCAAAATACTGCTCCAAAGCTTCGGAAACGAGTGAATTCACAAGCGTTCTTATTTCGCTGTTGCCGAGCTTGGCTTTCGTCTGACCCTCAAACTGAGCCTCGGTGAGCTTAACCGAGATAACGCAGGTCATACCCTCACGGCAGTCCTCGCCGGAAACCTTATCATCACCCTTGAGGATATTTGTTGCCTTGCCGTATTTATTAAGAGCATTGGTGAGCGCACGCTTGAAGCCGTCCTCGTGCATACCGCCCTCGGGAGTATGAACATTATTCGCAAACGAAACTATAACCTCGTTATAGGTGTCGGTATATTGCAATGCAAGCTCAGCCATGGCATCGCCCTTCATGCCCGACATATAAATAACATCCTCATGAATGGGAAGCTTGTTCTTGTTGAGATAGGTAACGAATTCCTTTATACCGCCCTCATAACACATAACATCACGGCGGTCTTTTTCGTCCTTATCCGCCGATTCGGAACGCTTATCCTCAATGGATATTTTAAGTCCGGCATTGAGGAAGGCTTCCTCACGCAGACGCTTATGGAGCGTTTCGAAATCATAAACGGTGGTATCGGTAAACATTTCGGGGTCGGGCTTGAAGCGAACCCTGGTACCGGTTTTATCCGTATCGCCGATAACCGTCATATTCTGGGTGATATAACCTCTCGAGAACGCCATACGGTGGATTTTACCGTTCTTATAGACCTCAACCTCAAGCCACTCGGAAAGAGCGTTAACAACCGAAGCACCTACGCCGTGAAGTCCGCCGGAAACCTTATATCCGCCGCCGCCGAACTTACCGCCTGCGTGAAGCACGGTGAAAACGACCTCAAGTGCGCTTTTGCCAGTCTGCTCCTGAATGTCAACGGGAATACCTCTTCCGTTATCGGTAACGGAAATGATGTTTCCCTCTTCTATTTCAACCTCAATATGCGTGCAGTAGCCTGCAAGCGCTTCGTCGATGGAGTTATCGACTATTTCGTAAACAAGATGATGAAGTCCCGATGCGCTCGTTGAACCGATATACATACCCGGTCTTTTTCTGACCGCTTCAAGTCCCTCAAGAACCTGAATCTGACTTGCATCATAATCTTCGGTAACAACCGTGTTCATTTCCTCGGGAGAAACCTGCTCAACGGATACATTGTCAAGCTCCTGATTATTTATATTGTCCACTTTTCTCTTCCTCCTTATTGCATTCCGAGATTGGAGAAGCCGCCCTTGCTCTTCTTTTTCGGTTTATATTTCGGCGGATTTTCAAGCTTCATTCTTGCTCCCTTGCCCGCCCTTGACCAAAGATATTTATTAACATTGATTACGGGGCTCGTCATATCGGCACTCATATAATCAACGCAGTTTGCAAGAAGTTGCTGGTCGTTTTCAAGCGAACCGAGTATGGTTACGCAAATAAGGCTCTGCGTTTCGTTTGTTCCGTCCTCATAAATCTCGTTGAGAAGCTTGAAAAGCTGACGCATTTTCGTGGGATTGTTTTCTTTAATCGTTCTCTTTATAACCTCGTTGCCGTAGTTAACGAAGAAATCCTCTGCAAGAAATTCACCGTATTTTTCGCAGTTTTCTTTGTATTCGTCACGAAGCTCGGGATAAATGGTTGTGAAACGGTTTGCAAGAGTATTCGGGTCATATGAAACCGCTCCGCTCTTTGCCGCCGACTTTGAAACCGGAGTCGGAAGCTTGGATTTGACGGGCTTAACCGTTTTCGTTCCGAAGTTTTCAACAAGCGTTTCGGAAAAATCGTTCACAACAAAACGAATATCCTTGGCGTTTGCGCTTTCCTCTTCAAAAAGGGAAACCGCAAGCTCGTGAAAATCACCGCTGAGAATTTCGCCCTCCTTAACTGCACCGTGAAGTGAAATTCTGCTGTTGAAATGCTCAACCTTGGCCGCTTTATTTTCGCCCTTGAATTCAATGGTGATGCATCCGTTAATATCTTTTGCCGGAAGCTCGGGTGAAACTGGCTCATCGGGAGTAACAACCGTAAATCCGCATTCTGTGAAAGCGGGAAGAATTCCTTTATAAACATCGGTAAGCAAAGCAATGATATCTGCCATAGTGATTTTCTCCTTTGATTTCAGAAAATAATTACAGTTTATTCTATCACACAACAAACTGTTTATTTTTCCATAAAAGAAAAATAGCTAAAATATTATAATATTTTAGCTATAATATAACAATAATATCTATTTAATATATAGTTCTATAACTTTTTTGCTCTTTCTTTCACATATCTCCTTGTATTTTGATGCTCCGCCGATATGCGAAATATAAGTAACGGCAATATCCGCTCTGTTAATCATCAAACGGTTTCGCTTATCTATCGCAAACCGTCTCGGAACAGCGGCAAGATCGGCAGGGTATTCCGTATTACCGTAATCCGATTTATCATCATTAACAGGCATATAGGCAAGCATAACGGTATATTTTATTTCGGGATAATTTTCAGAAAGTTTTTTCAACTCACTAATTACATAGAAGTCAAATTTCCCCTGCTTTCCTACTAAAAATTCATTAATGCCCTCATTTTCAATCAAATCTACTAAAGTGTCATGTAAAAGCGGCTTTACGCTCTCGGGCGTATCTCTGTTTCCGAAAAAAACGCATACCTTTCCCATACTATCCCCCATAACAAAAAACCGCCGAAATATAAATCGGCAGCTTCTGCTATGCGGTATTCGGTGGAAAATTGAGATGCCGCCGACCTTTCGACCGACGGCAAATATAGAACACATTCGGTCTTGAAAGTTACCACACTTTTCTTCGGCTTCTCTGCATTCTTTAGAAGGATACGAATGCGGGTAGAAACACATTCAACCGAATGTGAAGCTACCGCAATAGTATCATATCCTTTTAAAGCTCTTTTAGCATAGCCAAATAAGCCCAGCTGTACCGCTGCGCCGAAATCAGAATATACCAAAGAAAAATGTGGTAAACATATTATATCCGTAAATTTCGGTATTGTCAACAAATCATGAGTAAAATAATAAAACGAGTACAGATGAAGCCCATCATAAATTCCCGATTAAATAAAAATGTTTGACTATTTTCCTCCGATGTGATAATATAATTGATTGTGTAATTAAGATGGGAATATATGCGTTCCCGTGGGAGTGATTTGTTTGAAGAAAAAGGTTCTGGTTCTTTTCGGCGGAGTATCAAGTGAACACGAGGTTTCTCTCGTTTCCGCAAAATCCGTTATCGAAAATATACCGAGAGATAAATATGAGGTTATCCCGATGGGCATAACCAGGGACGGCAGGTTTCTGCTCTTTAAAGGCGATACGGCACTTATGCCCGACGGAGAGTGGCTCAACGATAAAGCAAATCTCGAAAGTGCAGTCATTTCCTGCGACCGTTCACATCACGGCATAATTCATCTTGAAAGCGGAGAAATTGAATATATCGACATCGTTTTCCCCGTTCTCCACGGCAAAAACGGCGAGGACGGCACGGTGCAGGGGCTTCTCGAAATATCCGGCATTCCCTATGTGGGCTGTGATGCCGAGGCAAGTGCAATTTGTATGGATAAAGCCGCTACAAACGCCATGACGGACTTTATCGGCATACCCCAGGCAAAGTGGACGGCTTTTGATAAAGTCTCTTATTCAGCCGAAAAAACGGCTCTTCTGAATGCCGCCGCCGAAAAACTCGGTTTTCCGATTTTCGTTAAACCGGCAAATGCAGGCTCTTCCGTGGGCATCAGCAAGGCAAAAAATCTCTCCGAGCTTGAAAACGCCTGCGAAAAAGCGTTTGAACACGATAAAAAAATCGTTCTTGAAGAGGGCATAGACGGTCAGGAGGTTGAATGTGCGGTTCTCGGCAACGATTTCCCGATTGCTTCCGTTGTGGGCGAAATAGTTCCCTGCAATGAATTTTATGATTATGATGCAAAATATCTTGCCAACGAAAGCGAGCTTCATATCCCCGCCCGTCTTTCACCGGAAAAGATTGAAGAAATAAGAAATGCGGCAATAAAGGCTTACAGAGCTCTCGGCTGTTCCGGACTTGCAAGAGTTGATTTCTTCGTCAGAAAGTCGGATTCTCTTGTTATGCTCAATGAACCCAACACCATTCCCGGATTCACCTCAATCAGTATGTATCCCAAGCTTTTCGCCGCTTCGGGTATTCCTTATTCCGAGCTTCTCGATAAGCTTCTGTGCCTTGCTCTCAAAAGATAAAATTATGAAAAATGCAATTGTAAAAATTACGGATTCACATATTTCGTGCGGAGAAAAATCCGTCTGTGAGCTCACCTCGGAGGGCAGTCTGGATATCGAAAACGGAGTATTCGTCATTTCCTATGAGGAAACCGACGAGGAGCTCAACGGCTGCACAACTCACCTTAAAATCGAAGCTCCCGACAAAATTTCAATGCTCCGCACGGGAAAATACAATACCGAAATGGTTTTTGAGCAAAGCCGCCGCCACACCTGCTTCTATCACACTCCGTTTGGCGAGCTGATGATGGGAATTTACGCAAAAAGCGTGCATTCCGAGCTTTGCGAAAACGGCGGAACGGTTAGATTTGCTTACACAATAGATTTTAATAACGACCTTGTTTCGGAAAACGAGCTCAATATTTCCGTGATGATTAAGGAGGATGAATAAAATGTCATTATTGGTTAAACAGGCAATTGCCGAAATACGCAACGCAATTATAGAAGCCGCAGGCAGAGCGGTTGCCGACGGAGAATTCCCCGAAACGGCTCTGAGCGATTTCATCATAGAGGTTCCGGCAAACAGAGAAAACGGAGATTATTCATCCAATGCCGCAATGGCATGGGCAAGAGATTTGCACTGCGCTCCCCGTAAAATTGCTCAGGTTCTCTGCGACAGAATGGAGCTTTGCGACACTTTTATCGGCAGATGCGAGATAGCCGGACCCGGCTTCCTGAATTTCTATCTGCGTGAAAGCTTCAATGCCTGCATAATTCAGGATATTCTCGAAAAGGGCAACAGCTACGGCCGTTCCGATTTCGGAAAGGGTCAGAAAATAAATGTTGAATTCGTTTCGGCAAATCCCACGGGACCCATGCATATGGGCAACGCAAGGGGCGGCGCTCTCGGTGACTGCCTTGCCGCCGTGCTTGACTTCGCCGGCTACGATGTAAGCCGTGAATTTTATGTTAACGATGCAGGCAATCAGATTGAAAAATTCGGCCTTTCACTTGATATCCGTTATCAGCAGATTTTTAAGGGTGAGGATGCCGTTGAGCTTCCCGAGGACAGCTATCACGGCGAGGATATAAAGGTCAGAGCCGCCGAATTTGCGGAAGCTTACGGCGATAAATACATTTCCGCTTCCGAAGAGGAACGCAGAAAAGCGCTGGTTGACTATGCTCTGCCGAAGAACATCGCCGCAATGAAAGAAAACATGGAAAAATACCGTATCAATTATGATACATGGTTCCTTGAAAGCACGCTTCACAATGACGACGAGCTTGCCGAAACAATAAAAATAATGACCGATAAGGGTTTGACCTACGAAAAAGACGGTGCTCTGTGGTATAAGAACAAAGAGGTTCTCGGCGCAAGACTTAAGCGTGAGGGTAAAACCGATGAAGAAATCGAGCGTTTGGAGCTCAAGGACGAGGTTCTCGTAAGAACAAACGGAAATCCGACATATTTTGCCGCCGATATCGCCTATCACCGCAACAAATTCCTTGTAAGGGGCTTTGACAGAGCGATTGATGTTTGGGGCGCCGACCATCACGGCCATGTTGCCAGAATGAAAGGTGCGCTTGATGCCATCGGCTGTAACGGCGATAATCTTGATATAATCCTCATGCAGCTTGTCCGTCTTACCCGTGACGGCGAGGTTGTAAGAATGAGCAAGCGCTCCGGCAAAGCGATAACACTTGTTGACCTGCTTGAAGAAATTCCGATTGATGCGGTTCGCTTCCTCTTCAATATGAGAGAACCCGGCTCACAGATGGAATTCGACCTTGACCTTGCCGTTGAGCAAAGCAGTAAAAACCCCGTTTATTATTGCCAGTATGCTCATGCAAGAATTTGCAGTATTCTCCGCAAGCTTGAAGAAGATGGCAAAACCGCAAGAGAATGCACCGTTCCCGAGCTTATGCTTCTTACAGCCGACGAAGAAAAAGAGCTTGTGAAGCACCTTTCCGCATTCACCGATGAAATAATCTCCTCGGCTAAGAATTATGACCCGGCAAAAATCACCCGTTATGCGGTTGACCTTGCCACGCTGTTCCATAAATTCTATAATGCCTGCCGTGTAAACTGCGACGATGAAGCCCTCATGCAGGCAAGGCTCAGCCTTTGCATATGCGTTAAAACCGTTCTCAGAAACATTCTCGAAATGTTCAGCATAACCGTTCCCGAAAGAATGGAAAGCCTTGATAAATAACAAAAAACGGCTTGTGTGAATTCGCTTCACATAAGCCGCTTTTTCAGTTAGGAGTGAGGATGGAGGGGAGAGGAATTAAGGGGCGCAAAGCGCCGAATTTATATTATTAACATTCTTCTCTTTGTTTCTGAATAAACATCAAATATTAATTCAGAAGTAAAATGCTATATGTAAGCAGTTATATAATGGGTACGGGCGAAGCCCGTCCTTAATTCCTCTCTCCTATCTCCTAACTGAAAATAAAATTCTTTCCTTTTTCATAAATCCATTATTATCGCAGAAGGTTATTTTTATTTCGTTTTCGCAAAACTCAAAGCCTGCGCCGCCGACGGTTTTATCCTCTTTATATGAAGCAACAACCACGGTGCAGGGCTGACCGAGTGCATCCTCTTTTCCGCCGCACGGGTCAACCGAATAGCGGTGAGTGTGTCCGCAGAGCATCACATCGGGTTTAACATTCTCTTTGAGCAGCTTTGCCCATTCGGAATAGATATCTTCCTCTATATTGAACGGCGGTTCGTATCTTCTCGTAAACGGATTATGAGCTATAACCAGTTTATGCGTTACTCCGTCGGCGTTATATTCCTTTTCGGAATTTGCGATAACCTCTTTTATGTATTCGGTTTCTTTAAGTCTGAACTGATGGCAGGCAACGGTACAGCCGTATTCGGCGTGGTCATCGCTCTTATCCTCACCGCAGTCAAGGCAGATGCCCCATATTCCGCCCAAACGGAATGTATAATATGTTTTGCCGTTTCTTGACGGTGTAAACTGCGCAAACATCTCGGCGCATATACCTCTCAGGTCGTGATTTCCTCTTGAAAAAACAACGGGCTTTGTGCCATGCGTAAGCTGAGATATAATATCGAAAACCGTATAAAGATTTTCGGGTCTGCCCGTATCATTCGGAATATCGCCGTTGAGAATCAGAAAATCGAAATCCCCGAATTTTTCGGCGGCGGCAACCGGCTCAGCCGTAAGATTATGCGTATCGGCTATATGATAGCATTTCGGAGCGTTTGAGCTCACGGGAATGAAATTATATTCGTAAAATTTATCGGCTCTCGTACGGCTGAAATACGGCAGTCTTTTGATTATTCCCTTTTCAATCACCGTGTAATGCTTTTCACGGTTCAGAAGCTCCTGCGGCACCTCGAAAATATGGGTTTTCGATGCCGAACAGAGTATGCCGTTTGATTCATCGAGGAAAAGCTCATCCCCTATTTTAATACTGATAAAAGCCTGTGCCTTTGATGTTACCGCAATCTGATAGCTGTTTCCTACCGCAAATACCGCAGGGTCATAACGAAGCATAATATCCTCTCCCGTTTTTTTCTTTCATAATATCATAAAAAAGATTTTATATCAACCTTAGCCACGAAATACTTGTGGCTAATTGACAATATATATTTTCAATGTTAAAATTATATAAATTCAGCAAAAGAGGTAATTTTTATGAGCAGAATGAAACCGCTTTATGACGGAATAATACTCAACTGCACCATAGTGAGTGATACGCATATTGACGAAAAGCATCCTCAGCCGTGGCTTCCGAAATGGAGAATGAAGCAGGCACTGAGCGATGCAAAGAAAAGCCTTTCGCCCGTTGATGTTTTTTTGACTGTGGGCGACACCACTTCAAGAGGTTCGGATATTAACTGGAAAATGACAAAGGAATGCTTTGACAAGGTTCCGAATGCCGCCGAAAAAATAATTCTGCCCATCGGCAACCATGACGGCTGGAACGATGACGGCTTTGAAGCCGCCCTTAAGAATTATCTTAAATATTATGAGCTTATCTGCGGTGACAAAATAGACAAGCCGTATTTTTCCTATGTTATCAAGGGATATCATATGATTTTTCTCGGCAATGACGCCGATTCGGGCTGTGAAGCTTCAATAAGCGATGAGCAAATCGAATGGTTTGAAAAGGAAATGAACGAAGCCGACTGCGGAAAGCCGATTTTCGTATTCTGCCACCAGAGTCTCAATCAGAAGCACGGTCTGCCCGTAACCTGGGATAAAAAAGAGGATTATAAAACCCTTGCCGACGGCGGTATCGGTGAACGCTCGGAGGAAATAGAAGCAATTCTCAAGAAGCATAAGAATGTTTATTATTTCAGCGGCCATTCGCACATGGGAATAGGCGGCGAAAACTGCTATAAAAAGCACGGCTATGCAAGCTTTGAAAAAGAGGGAAACCTCAATCTTATCAATCTGCCGAGCCTTGCCTGCGGAAATCATCACGGTGAAAGCCGTTCATTCTGCGTGGGAATGCAGCTTGAGATTTATGCGGATAAGGTTGTTATCCGTCCCAGAAGCTTTAAAACCCGCAGTTGGCTGAAGGTTCCGATAAAGAACGGCAAGCCGTATTTGGAAGAAAAGATTTAATGCGCATTCCCGTTACACAAAAATCAGGCGGAGCTTCAAACCGAAGTTCCGCCGTTTTTATGTTTTAACCGAATATTTTCTTTATTGCATTGAGATATCCGTAACCGTATAAATCATCAGGTTCAAGATAGCTTGTTTCCGTCCACTCATTCCAGCTGTTAACTGTTATAAGCGGTGCTTTAATTTTACCGTCCGCAAGAGCCTTATCGGTATATTCCTTTATTTTTGCACATGCCTTTTCGAAATTTTCGGGAGTATTATTCTTAACAACGCCCTTGATAAACTCCTTAAAACGGATATTATTATCCCATCCGATTGTGATATTCGGATAGAATGTTGTTTTCCACGAATTATATTCTTCACAGAGCTTCATATATGAATCTGTTATTTCTTCGTAATCCGTATCAATATCAATGCCGACACAGGCCCAGTTATAGTTTGTGAAGCTGTCAAAGCCGACATATTCCATAAGCTCCTTCATGCGGAAAAGCTCTTCCGAGCCGGGCTTTTTTATTCTTGTTGTGTAATCGCTGAAATAGGCAAGCTGGAATTCAAGACCGTTAAAGCCTGCTTTAACCGTTTTTTCTCTGAAGCGTTTTATGCCCTCTTTGCATTTGTCAATTGTTTCAAAGCTTTCAACAAAATTCTGAAGGTCAAATATCATATACACCGGGCAACCGTCGATGCAGTAATAATTTTCTCTGCTGAAATATTTTTCGATGGTTCTGTCGCAGATTTCATCGAAAATCTGCTCCGTAACAGAGCCTTTCCAGATAACATTATGAAGGTGTGAATTTCTGATATCCCAAAGATGGGTTGCATCGTGGTTTGCCCACATGAGATAGAATTTCATCTGCTTGTTATTCGGAGCCTTAAGGAATCCGTCATTAAGACAGTTTTCGAGAAACGGTCTGTTATCAAACCAATACCAGTCATAAATAAAGGTGTTAACTCCGTGTCTGACGGCGGCATTAATCTGCATTTCCATGATGTCGGGGTCGGCTTCGTTAACATATCCCCAAAGGGGCTTTCTCGGCCAACGGCATCCCTCATAGCCTTTGTCGGTCATATTTTTCACCGACTGCCATTCGCCGAATCCCTCGGGCCAGAATATTCTGCTTCTGATTTCATCGCCCGTGTATGACGGCCATATAATTGCCGCAATATCATATTTTGCCATATTTATCGCTCCTTGATTTTTTTATAATTATAACATAAATATTCTATCAAAACAAGATTATTAAACCATATAAATTTGATGCAAGGTGCTCATTGATTCCGAACAAAAAACTCCCCGCTTCAATTGAAGCAGGGAGCAGTTTTATTAAACTATCTTAATCAAACCAGCTCGATGATGCACATTTCAGCTGCATCTCCTCTGCGGGGACCGGTCTTGATTATGCGGCAATAACCGCCGTTAACTTCCTTATATTTGGGGGCAATCTCGTCAAAGAGTTTCTTAACTACGTCTTCCTTTGTAACATAGGCAAGAACCTTGCGCTTTGAGTTAAGAGAATCGTCCTTAGCAATGGTTATCATTTTTTCAGCCATTGCACGAACCTCCTGAGCCCTTGTAACGGTGGTTTCAATTCTGCCGTTCTCCAAAAGATAGGTAACAAGGCCTCTGAGCATCGACTTACGATGGTCGCTTGTACGGCCAAGCTTTCTGGTACCGGGCATTTAGTTCACACTCCTTTACCGTTTAATGGGTCATCATTCTTCATCTCTGCGAAGGTCAAAGCCAAGTGAATTGAGCTTTGATACAACTTCGTCAAGAGACTTTCTGCCGAGGTTACGAACTTTCATCATATCTTCCTCGGTTCTGTTGATAAGATCTTCAACCGTATTTATCTGAGCTCTCTTCAAGCAATTGAAGGAGCGCACAGAAAGGTCAAGTTCCTCAATGGTCATCTCCAGGACTTTTTCCTTGCCGTTGTCACTCTTAACGACCATAACCTCTGTATCGTACGCCTCACCTGAGAGGTCACCGAAGAGGTTGAGATGCTCGTTGAGAATCTTGGCTCCGAGAGAAACGGCTTCCATCGCATTGATGGTTCCGTTTGTCCACACCTCAAGCGTAAGCTTGTCATAGTCAGTTATCTGACCGACACGGGTGTTCTCTACTGTGTAATTAACCTTTAATACGGGTGTATAGATGGAGTCAATTGCTATAACACCGATTATGGGCTGCATCATCTGCTTGTTTCTTTCTGCCGAAACATATCCTCTGCCCTTATCACAGGTCAGCTCCATGCTGACATGAGCGTCGGAATTGAGAGTTGCGATGTGAAGCTCGGGGTTGAGAATTTCAACCTCTGAATCGGTTTTGATGCTGCCTGCCGTGATTTCATCCTCACCGCTGGCGTCAATATAGATTGTTTTGGGACCGTCTCCGTTTATCTTAAGGATAACATTTTTGAGATTAAGAACTATCTCGGTAACATCTTCCTTAACGCCGGGGATAGTGCTGAATTCATGAAGAATACCGTCAATCTTAACGGAGGTTATTGCGTAACCGGGGAGAGAGGAAAGAAGCACTCTTCTGAGACTGTTGCCTAAGGTTGTGCCGTATCCTCTTTCAAGGGGTTCAACAACAAATCTTCCGTATTTTCCGTCGGGTGAAACTTCGGCAGTATCAATTCTGGGCTTTTCGATACCAATCATTCAAAACCCTCCTTTAAAACACGCAGGATTTTACCTGCTTAAAAATGCATTCAAAAACGCTGTTGTAGAAAACCAACAGACTTTCACGGTAACAATGCTGTGTTTTGCCCGGAAACGGGCAAAGCACACGGCAATTATTACTTAGAATAGAGCTCGACGATAAGATGCTCTTCAACGGGAACTTCAATCTGCTCACGAGTGGGCAGAGCGATTACCTTAGCTGTGAGAGCTTCTGCGTTACGGTCAAGCCACTGAGGAACGGGACGGGCTTCGTTAGCCGCAACCGTTGCCTTAATCTTTTCGCTTTCCTTGCTCTTGTCGGCAATAGCGATTTCATCGCCTGCTTTAAGGAGATAGGAAGGAATGTTAACCTTCTTGCCGTTTACTTTGTAATGGCTGTGGGTTACAAGCTGTCTTGCTTCCGCTCTGGAGTTTGCCCAGCCGAGAAGATAAACAACATTGTCAAGTCTGCTTTCGCAGATACGGAGCAGGTTTTCACCTGTTACGCCCTGCTTGCGCTCAGCCATAACGAAATATTTATAAAACTGGCTTTCCTGAATTCCGTAGTAGCGCTTAGCCTGCTGCTTCGCTCTGAGCTGAAGACCGTATTCAGTAGCCTTCTTGCGGCTCTGGCCGTGCTGGCCGGGAGCATATGCTCTGCGCTCTAATGCGCATTTACCGGTATAGCAACGCTCGCCCTTGAGGAAAAGCTTTTTGCCCTCACGGCGGCAAAGTTTACATACCGGACCGGTATATCTTGCCATATTGTGTTACACCTCCAAAAAATTCTGGTTACACTCTTCTTCTCTTGGGCGGACGGCATCCGTTGTGAGGAATGGGAGTAACATCCTTAATCATGTTAACTTCCAGACCTGCGGTCTGAAGAGCTCTGATTGCCGCTTCACGACCCTGACCGGGACCCTTAACATAAACCTCAACAGTCTTCATGCCATGGTCAATGGCAATCTTTGCGGCTGTTTCGGCGGCAGTCTGTGCTGCGAAGGGAGTGGATTTCTTTGAACCTCTGAAGCCCATCTCACCGGCGCTTGCCCATGAAACTGCGTTGCCCTGAGTATCCGTAATTGTAACGATAGTGTTGTTAAAGGTGGATTGGATATGGGCTGCGCCACGCTCAATATTCTTGCGCTCACGGCGTTTGCGTGTACCTGTTGCTTTCTTTGCTGCTTTAGCCATAATATCCCTCCTCGATTATTTCTTCTTGTTAGCGATGGTCTTCTTCGGACCCTTGCGTGTGCGTGCGTTTGTCTTTGAACGCTGTCCTCTTACGGGCAGACCCTTACGATGACGAACACCACGGTAGCATCCGATTTCAACCAGTCTCTTGATGGCGAATGCAGTCTCTCTGCGAAGATCGCCTTCTACCTTAACATTATGATCGATATATTCACGAAGCTTTGAAACATCGTCCTCGGTCATATCTTTAACTCTTAAATCGGGATTAACGCCTGTTGCTGCGATGATATCGCTTGCAGTTTTGCGACCTATACCGTAGATATAAGTAAGAGCTATCTCTATTCTCTTATCTCTGGGCAGGTCAACACCTGATATACGAGCCATTTGTCAGTTGCACCTCCAAATAAACTTGGTTTTCGCCGGGATTAACCCTGACGCTGCTTGTGCTTGGGATTTTCACAGATAACCATTACTTTTCCCTTGCGCTTGATTATTTTGCACTTTTCGCAAATTTTCTTGACAGAAGGTCTGACTTTCATATTAGAATACCCTCCTTGAATCTTACTTGGAACGCCATGTAATTCTGCCTTTTGTAAGGTCATATGGCGACATTTCTACGGTCACTTTATCGCCGGGCAGTATCTTGATATAATTCATTCTCAACTTGCCGGAGATATGTGCCAAAATTTTGTGTCCGTTTTCCAGCTCAACCTGAAAGGTTGCGTTGGGAAGCGATTCTACTACCGTACCTTCAATCTCGATCATGTCAGACTTAGACATAAAAACCTCCTGATTGTTGCCGTTGATAAAATTTTAAATCTGAGTAAGTATTACCGGACCGTTTGCCGTTATGGCAACGGTATGCTCAAAATGAGCCGAAAGCTTACCGTCTTTTGTTTTGACCGTCCAACCGTCAGGCAGCTGCCTGATGCCTGCAACGCCCATATTTATCATTGGCTCGATTGCAATGGTCATGCCCGGGAGCAGGCGCACACCTCTGCCGGGTGTGCCGAAATTCGGTACGCTGGGGTCCTCGTGCATAACTTTTCCTACTCCGTGACCCGTGTACTCACGAACCACCGAAAAGCCTCTTTCCTCACAATACCTTTGGATTGTTGAGCCGATATCGCCGATTCTGCCGCCTGCAACAGCCGCCTTGATGCCCTCATAAAGGCTCTCTCTGGTGGTGTCGCACAGCCGCTGTGCTTCGGGAGAGATTTCCCCCGCCGCAAAAGTGGCGGCATTATCTCCGACATAGCCGTTAAAGGTCGCTCCTACATCAATGCTGACTATATCGCCTGCCTTGATAATTCGCTTCTTGTTCGGAATGCCGTGAATGACCTCATCGTTTATGGAAATGCATGATGCAGCGGGATAACCGTTATAGCCGAGAAATGTGGGCACTGCCCCGTGCTTGACTATATATTCGTGGGCAACACGGTTTATATCCGCTGTGGATACACCCGGTGCAACCGCTTCGCCCGCTGCTTTTAATGCTCCGGCAGAAATAACACACGCCTCTTTCATAAGGCTGAGCTCTCTGGATGTTTTGAGCACTATCATGCTAATCCTCCGTTTTGGCTTCTTAATCGAGGAAGCCTCTGTAATGACGCATCATCATCTGGCTTTCGAGCTGCTTTACAGTTTCAAGAGCAACACCGACGAGAATGATGATTGATGTACCGCCGAGTGAAACATTCATAGGATGCTTGGCAAGAGCCGTAATCTGTGAGAAGAGAATGGGAGCAAGAGCAACAACGCTCAGAAGCAGAGCTCCGAGAAGCGTAATTCTGTTGATAATCTTGCCGATATATCTTGCAGTAGGCTCGCCGGGACGGATACCGGGGATTGAACCGCCGTTATCACGGATATTCTTGGACATTTCAATGGGGTTGTACTGAATGCCTGCATAGAAATATGCAAAAGCAATGATAAGAACGAAATAAATGATGCCGTAAGCCCAGTGAGTTGATGAGAACAGGCCGAAGAATTTCTCCCAACCGCCCGAAATCTTCTCGGGGCTGATGAACATCTGAATTGTCGGGGGCAGTGAAAGAATGGATGAAGCGAAGATAACGGGCATAACGCCGGACATATTTACCTTGATGGGAATATGTGTGTTCTGACCGCCGTACATCTTTCTGCCGACAACTCTCTTTGCATACTGAACCGGAACTCTTCTTTCGGCATTATCCATCCAAACAATAAAGGCTATCATAAGGATAAGAACGATACCTACGAGAATTGAAAGCGGAATGTATGCGCCGCCCTTGGCAACATAGCCGTTCTTGGGTCCGTAGAGAGAAGTGACAAGAGTCGGAATTCTGGAAACGATACCTGCAAAAAGGATTATCGAAACACCGTTGCCGATACCTCTGTCATTTATCTGCTCGCCGAGCCACATGATAAGGGCTGTACCTGCGGTGAAGCAGGTGATGATAACGATTGCCTGGAAGACTGCCGCAAAGCCCGTGAAGTTGCTGCCGCTGATATCGGTAACAAGCTTGCCCTGGCTGCGAAGATAGAAGTAGTAAGCCGTACTCTGGAGAACACCGAGAGCGATGGTTACGAAACGGGTGATGGAAGCAATTTTCTTGCGTCCCTCCTCGCCTTCATTCTGAAGTCTTTCAAGAGCGGGGATTGCAACTGCAAGCAGCTGCATGATAATCGAGCTGTTGATGTAAGGAGTGATGGACATTGCGAAAATCGTTCCGTAGTTGAACGCATCACCCGTCATCATGCTCAGGTAGTTCATAAATGTGCTGGCGTTGGGATCGGAAATAATTCCGAACTCGCCGATGTTTGTAAACGGCACGGGAATAGCAGAACCGATTCTGAAGATGAGCACTATAAGCGCTGTGAAAAGCATCTTCTTGCGAAGGTCCTCAATCTTCCATGCGTTTATAAAGGTTTTAAGCACCTCAGATCACCTCTGCCTTTCCTCCGGCAGCTTCAATCTTCGATTTAGCGCTATCTGAAAAAGCATTTGCCTGAACGGTGAGCTTCTTCGTAATTTCGCCTTGACCCAAAATCTTAACGCCGTCCAAAGTCTTTTTAAGAATGCCTTTCTCAATAAGAGCATCAACGGTAACGGTTGCACCGTCGTCGAAATACTTATCAAGAGTAGCAACATTAACTATTGCCATCTCTGTTGCAAAGATGTTGTTGAATCCTCTCTTCGGGATTCTTCTCTGAAGGGGCATCTGTCCGCCTTCAAATCCGGCACGCATTCCTCTGCCTGCTCGTGCCTTCTGACCCTTATGACCCTTGCCGGCTGTTTTGCCCTGACCCGATGCCGGACCACGGCCTATGCGCTTGCGTTCCTTGCTTGCGCCTGCGGCTGGTGAAAGATCGTGCAACTTCATTAGTTTGCACCTCCTTGCTTGGTTACCTCAACGAGGTGAGCAAGCTTTCTTACCTTGCCCTGTGTTGCAGGTGAGTCCGGCTGAACGGAAACATCACCGATTTTGTGAAGACCAAGTGCATGGGCGGTAGCAATCTGGGGCTTGGTGCTTCCGATGAGGCTTTTTGCAAGCTTTACCTGAATATCTGCCATTTTTCCGCCCTCCTTAACCTATTATTTCCTTAGCGGACTTATCACGGATAATCGCAACATCTTCAACATTGCGAAGCTTTGAAAGTCCGTCAAGAGTAGCTCTTACTACATTGCAGGGATTGTTCGAGCGGAGAGCCTTTGTACGGATATCCTTGATACCTACTGTCTCAACAACTGCACGAACGGGACCGCCTGCGATAACGCCGGTACCGGGTGCGGCGGGCTTAAGAAGAACTTCGCCTGCGCCGAACTTACCGATTATCTCGTGAGGGATTGTTGATCCCTTAAGAGCAACCTTCATAAGATTTTTCTTTGCGTCCTCGATACCCTTACGGATAGCGTCGGGAACTTCGCCTGACTTACCGAGTCCGAAACCAATGATGCCGTTTCCGTCTCCGACTACTACAAGAGCCGCAAACTTATAGATACGACCGCCCTTTACGGTTTTGGAAACACGGTTTATGGCTACTACTCGCTCTGTGAGCTCATATGCCGATGCATCAATCTTAGCCAAAAGTATTCCTCCCCTTCTTAGAACTTGAGGCCACCCTCACGGGCGCCGTCGGCCAGTTCCTTAACACGGCCGTGATAAATGTAACCGCCACGGTCGAAAACGCAGTTTTCGATACCGTTTTCAGCGGCTCTTTTTGCCAATAATTCGCCCACTTTGTGAGCTGCGGACTTATTTCCGCCGTAATCCTCAAAATCCTTCTCAACAGTTGATGCGGACACGAGGGTCTTGCCCTCTACGTCGTCTATTAACTGAGCGTAGATATTTTGGAGGGAGCGGAATACGTTAAGGCGGGGACATTCGGCTGTGCCTGATACCTTAGCACGAACTCTGGTATGGCGCTTCTGTCTGGCCTTATTGCTGTCCGGTCTGTTAACCATAAATTTTCACTCCTTAATTAGACTTATTTGCCGCCCTTACCGGCTTTGCCTTCCTTGCGACGGATAAACTCATCAACATACTTGATGCCCTTGCCCTTGTACGGCTCGGGAGGACGCTTCTCACGCACATTTGCGGCAAACTGTCCGACCTTCTGCTTGTCGGGACCTGAAATTACAACTTTGTTGGGATTGGGAACTTCAATTGTGATACCCTCGGGAGCGGTCATGACAACATCATGTGAATAACCGATTTTGAGGAGAAGATCCTTGCCCTTAAGCTCTGCACGGTAACCAACGCCGTTAACCTCAAGCTCTTTCTTGTAGGTTTCGTTAACGCCTGTTACCATATTTGCGATAAGAGTTCTTGTGAGACCGTGAAGCGATCTGTTTTCCTTATCGTCATTGGGACGGCTTACAGTAATGGTGTTGCCGTCGATTTCAACCGCCATATTGGGGTGAATGTTTCTTGAAAGCGTGCCCTTGGGGCCCTTAACGGTAATAAGTGTGCCTTCAAGTTTAACATCAACGCCCGCAGGAACGGTAATAGGTTTTTTGCCTATTCTTGACATTTATACGGCACCTCCTTACCAGATGAATGCAAGAACTTCGCCGCCGACATTGGCTTTGCGAGCGTCCTTATCAGTCATAACGCCTTTTGAAGTTGAGAGGATGGCAATGCCGATGCCCTTCATAACCTTGGGCATATCCTCACAGTTTGTGTAAATTCTCAGACCGGGCTTTGATACTCTGCGAAGACCGGTGATAACCTGAGTTTTGTTGGGACCGTACTTAAGAGCGATTTCAATCATGCCCTGTTTTCCGTCATCCTCAACTGTATATCCTTTGATATAACCCTCATCAACAAGAATCTGAGCAATCGCCTTCTTCATGTTCGATGCGGGAACTTTCACTGTGTCATGCTTTGCCGCATTCGCATTACGGATACGAGTAAGCATATCAGCGATGGAATCAGTAATTTGCATACTGTTTACCTCCTTTGCAAGTGCTCAATTACCAACTTGCTTTCTTAACGCCGGGAATCTGACCTGCATGAGCGAGCTCTCTGAAGCAGATACGGCAAACGCCGTACTTGCGAAGATAAGCGTGGGGTCTTCCGCAGATTTTACATCTGTTGTAAGCTCTTGTTGAGTACTTAGCGGGTCTTGCCTGCTTAACTTTCATTGATGTTTTTGCCACGGTTTTCCCTCCTTATCTTGAGAACGGAGCGCCCATAAGAGTGAGCAGCTCTCGTGCTTCTTCATCAGACTGTGCGGTGGTGACAAAGCAGACATCCATACCTCTTACCTTGTCAATCTTATCATACTCGATTTCAGGGAATATAAGCTGTTCCTTAATACCCATCGAATAGTTTCCTCTGCCGTCAAAGGAATTGGGGTTAATTCCTCTGAAGTCACGAACTCTGGGAAGAGCGAGATTGAAGAGTCTGTCGATGAACTCATACATTCTGTCGCCTCTGAGAGTTACTTTGGCACCGATAACCATGCCTTCACGAAGCTTGAAGTTAGCAACTGACTTCTTAGCCTTGCAGAGAACAGGTTTCTGACCGGTAATCTGCTTAAGGTCTGATGTTACGGCATCGAGAACCTTTGAGTTTTCTCTTGCTTCACCGCAGCCAACATTGATAACTATCTTTTCAATCTTCGGAATCTGCATAACGCTCTTGTACTCGAATTTCTTCATAAGAGCAGGTGCCACTTCTTTGACATACATTTCTTTTAATCTTGCTGCCATTTGTTGTGTCCTCCCTTACTTAAAACTCTGCAAGGCAGTCCGGCTTTTTGCAAACACGAACCTTCTTGCCGTCAGCGTTTATCTTGTGACCTACTCTGGTAGGCTTGCCGCACTTGGGGCAAATAAGCTGAACCTTATCAGCATAAAGAGCGCTCTCTGCCTTGATAAGGCCGCCCTCTTCACCCATCTTACGGGGTTTAACATGCTTTGTGACGATGTTAACGCCTTCAACGATTACTTTTCCTTCTGAGGGGCTGACCTGCATAACCTTGCCTCTCTTACCTCTGTACTTACCGTTGATAACTACTACCTCATCGCCGGTTTTTACATGAACCTTATTCATCATTCGCACCTCCGATTAAAGTACTTCGGGAGCGAGTGAAAGGATTTTTGTGTAATCCTTTTCACGAAGCTCTCTGGCCACAGGCCCAAAGATACGAGTGCCCTTGGGGTTCTTATCTTCTTTTATGATGACGGCTGCATTCTCATCGAAGCGAATGTAAGTTCCGTCGTCACGGCGAAGACCGCTTGCGGTGCGTACTACTACCGCTTTTACAACTTCGCCTTTTTTAACTACGCCACCGGGTGTTGCCTTTTTAACAGAAGCAACGACGACGTCGCCAATATTGGCATACCTCCTGCCGGAACCGCCGAGAACTCTGATGCACATAAGCTCTTTTGCTCCCGTGTTGTCGGCAACCTTGAGGTAACTCTGTTGCTGTATCACAGTGTTTTCCTCCTTACACTAAGGCTTAATTACTTAGCCTTTTCAATGATTTCTACTACACGCCATCTCTTATCCTTTGACAAGGGGCGGGTCTCCATAACAAGAACACGGTCGCCGATTCCGCAAGCGTTTTCTTCGTCATGAGCCTTAAGCTTGTAGGTTCTGTTAACGATTTTCTTATAAAGAGGATGCTTGACCTTATCCTTAACGGAAACAACTACGGTCTTATCCATCTTATCGCTGGTAACGATACCAACACGGGTCTTTCTGAGGTTTCTTTCTTCCATTAGATATTAACCTCCCTTTCCTTATGCCTTTGAGCCGTGAAGCTCGGTATCTCTCTGTATGGTCTTTATACGGGCGATATCCTTCTTAACGGCGCTGATTCGCATCGGGTTGTCGAGCTGGTTGACGGCTTGCTGGAAGCGCAGCTTGAACAGCTCATCCTTCAGCTCAGCAAGCTTAGCATCGAGCTCATTGGCGGAAAGTTTTCTGATTTCACTGGCTTTCATTATTGCTCACCACCCAATTCTTCTTTACTTACTATTTTACATTTGATGGGAAGCTTGTTTGATGCAAGACGCATAGCCTCAACTGCAAGCTCCTTTTCAACTCCGGCTATCTCAAAGAGAACTCTGCCGGGCTTAACAACCGATACCCAGTATTCGGGAGAACCTTTACCGGAACCCATTCGGGTTTCAGCCGGCTTCTCTGTGATGGGCTTATCGGGGAAGATATCAATCCAAACCTGACCGCCACGCTTGATATATCTTGTCATGGCAACACGGGCTGCTTCTATCTGATTTGAGGTAATCCATGCCGGCTCAAGTGCTACAAGACCGTAATCACCGTAAGCAATCTTATTGCCTCTGGTTGCCTTTCCCTTGAGTCTGCCTCTCTGTACTCTGCGGAATTTAACACGCTTGGGTAAAAGCATTATCGGTTACCTCCTTCTCTGCGTCTTCTGGGACGGGAGTTCGTGTTTCTTGATTCACGAAGAACCTCGCCTCTGTAAAGCCAGACCTTAACACCGATACGGCCGTAGGTTGTTTTTGCCTCAGCAAAACCGTAATCTATGTCCGCTCTAATGGTCTGAAGGGGAATTGTTCCCTCATGATAAGTTTCTGTTCTTGCGATTTCAGCGCCGCCTACACGACCTGAAACCTGAGTTTTGATACCCTTTGCACCGAGCTTCATTGTTCTGCCGATTGCCTGCTTAAGGGCACGACGGTATGAAACTCTTCTTTCGAGCTGGGAAGCAATGCTCTCAGCAACAAGCTGTGCGTTAAGGTCGGGCTGCTTTATCTCGATGATATTGAGGGAAACCTCTTTGCCGCCGAGCTTCTTCTCACAGATTTTCTTGAGCTTTTCAATCTCGGTTCCCTGTCTGCCGATAACCATACCGGGCTTTGCACAGTGAACATTGACATAAACACGCTTTGCGTCACGCTCAATTTCAATCTTGGGAACGCCTGCAGGAGCAAGCTTCTCGAGAAGGTACTCACGGAGCTGGTAATCCTCAACGAGAGTATCGCCGAACTTGTTGGGATCTGCATACCAGCGAGATTCCCAGTTCTTAATTACGCCGATTCTTAAACCGGTAGGATTAATTTTCTGTCCCATTGTTTAACCTCCTCCTTAGCTTATTCCATTTCCTTGAGCACAAGGGTGATATGGGATGTTTTCTTGTTTATACGGAACGCTCTGCCCTGAGCTCTGGGTCTGATTCTCTTAAGAGTGGGACCCTGGCATACGCTGCATTCTGCAACATAAAGGCGGTTGATGTCCATATTGTTATTGTTTTCAGCATTTGCAATAGCTGATTTTAAAAGCTTCATCAAGGGTTCACACGCGGCCTTGGGCGTGTACTTGAGAATTGCCATTGCCTTATCTGCCGGCTGATTGCGGATTAAGTCAAGCACAATCTGAACCTTGCGAGGCGCAATGCGGATATAAGTGGCTTTCGCTGTTGCGGTCGGCACACTTTCCATTGCCTTTTCTGACATTGTTAATACACTCCTTTCGCCGATTATTTACCGTTGTTTGATGTTTTTGAACCTGCATGACCTCTGAAGGTTCTTGTAGGTGCAAATTCGCCGAGCTTATGGCCAACCATATCCTCTGTTACATAAACAGGAACATGCTTGCGTCCGTCGTGAACTGCAAATGTGTGGCCGACAAAGTCGGGAAAGATGGTGGATGAGCGGCTCCATGTTTTGAGAACCTGCTTCTCACCGGTTTCGTTCATTTTAAGAACTCTCTCGAGCAGTTTAGGCTGCACGAAAGGACCTTTTTTAACGCTTCTGCCCATTATTATCTGCTCCTTTCACTTATTTGTCGTTACGACGCTTTATGATAAGCTTGTCTGAAGGTTTCTTTGTTCTTCTGGTCTTGTAACCGAGAGCGGGCTTGCCCCAGGGAGTAACAGGACCGGGTCTGCCGATGGGTGATTTGCCTTCGCCGCCGCCGTGAGGGTGATCGTTGGGGTTCATAACAGAACCACGAACTGTGGGTCTCCAACCCATATGACGCTTACGGCCTGCCTTACCAATCTTGACATTTTCATGATCAAGATTTCCGACCTGACCGATAGTTGCCATACACTCTGCAGGAACATTGCGAAGCTCGCCTGAGGGAAGACGAAGAAGTGCATAGATGCCTTCTTTAGCCATGAGCTGTGCGGAGTTGCCGGCTGCTCTTGCAAGCTGACCGCCTCTTCCGGGATAAAGCTCAACATTGTGAACGATTGTACCGACAGGAATCTTTGAAAGAGGAAGTGCGTTACCTGCTTTGATGTCGGCGGTTTCGCCGGCAACAACGGTGTCGCCTACCTTCAGACCTGCAGGCTGAAGGATGTATCTCTTTTCGCCGTCTTCATACTGAAGGAGCGCAATGAATGATGAACGGTTGGGGTCATATTCAATGCTTACTACTTTTGCGGAAATATCGAACTTATCTCTCTTGAAGTCGATAACACGATATTTTGTGCGCTGTCCGCCACCACGATGACGAACCGTGATTCTTCCGTAGCTGTTGCGTCCGCTGTTCTTCTTATTGGAAACAAGAAGGCTTCTTTCGGGAGCAACCTTTGAAAGCTCGGAGAAATCGGTAACCGACATATTTCTTCTTGCGTTTGTTGTCGGCTTATAAACCTTAATAGACATTTTTCTACACTCTCCTTATAGCGGCTTTGCGGAGCAATGTCATTCTCCATACTTTACCGCCGGATTTATATCAGCCGCTTACGCAGCCGGATTTTACATCATACCGTCAAAGAATTCGATGGTCTTGGAATCCTCGGTAAGAGTAACAACAGCCTTTTTACGGGAAGCGGTGTAGCCCTCGAAACGGCCGTATCTTCTGAGCTTGCCGTCAACATTGATTGTGTTGACCTTTGCTACCTTAACGCCGAAAAGCTCTTCTGCCGCTTTTGCGATTTCGATTTTGTTGGCGTCCTTGGCAACCTCGAAGGTGTACTTGCGGTCTGCAATGCCGTCCATGCTGTTCTCTGTGATGATGGGACGGAGGATGATATCCTGTGCTGATTTGCTCATGCGTAAACCTCCTCGATTTTGCTTACTGCATCCTTAAGAACTACAACGGTGTCGCAGTTGAGAAGGTCGTAAACATTAAGTGTATTGACAAGAGTGGTCTTAACGCCTGCAATGTTACGGGCTGAACGGTAGATAACATCATTCTTCTCGGGAAGAACGAAGAGTACCTTCTTGCCGGTTTCAAGTGCGTTAACAACCTTTGCCATTTCCTTGGTCTTGATGTTTTCAAGAGTGAGACTGTCGAGAACGATAAGCTCGTTATCGGCAACCTTAGCCGAGAGAGCCGACTTCATAGCAAGTCTCTTAACCTTCTTGTTAACATCCTTGTGATACTTGCGGGGCTTGGGTCCGTGGGAGATACCGCCGTGATACCACTGGGGAGCTCTTGTTGAACCCTGTCTTGCACGGCCCGTGCCCTTCTGCTTCCAGGGCTTCTTGCCGCCGCCGCTTACTTCTGCTCTGGTCAGAGTAGACTGTGTGCCCTGACGCTGATTTGCGAGATAAGCTACTACGCAAAGATGCATGGCGGGAATGCTGGGCTCGATACCGAAGATGCCGTCTGCAAGGTCTATATCGGAAACCTTCTTACCTGTCATGTCAAATACTGATACTTTAGGCATTATTCTCTACTCCTTTCCTTATGCTTTAACTGAGTTGCGGATAACAACGATGCCGTTCTTGGGACCGGGGATGGCGCCCTTGATGGCGATGAGGTTGTTTTCTGCGTCTACCTTAGCTACTGCAAGATTCTGAATGGTAACTCTTTCGCAGCCGAGATGACCTGCAAGCTTCTTTCCCTTGTAAACTCTGGAGGGGTCTGAGCAAGCGCCCAGTGAACCAGCGTGTCTTACAACGGGACCTGAACCGTGGGTCTCTTTAAGTCTGCCGAAGTTCCATCTCTTCATTACGCCGGCTGTTCCTTTACCCTTGCTTGTGCCGATAACATCTACCTTATCGCCTGCCGCAAAGATGTCAGCCTTGATAATGTCGCCAACATTAACACTTGCCATATCGTCAAGCTTAAACTCCTTGAGGGTCTTCTTGTAGCCGGTGCCGGCCTTATCGAAGTGACCCTTCATGGGCTTGTTGACTCTCTGAACTTTAACATCGCCGAAGCCGAACTGAACTGCTTCATAGCCGTCATTCTCAACTGTCTTCTTCATAACGACTGCGCAGGGACCTGCTTCAACAACTGTTACGGGAATTACATTTCCCTTTTCGTCGAAAATCTGTGTCATACCGATTTTCTTGCCGATGATTGCTTTCTGCATATTTTTTTCCTCCTTGGTTATTGGTTGACCCTCTCGGTGCCAACTTGACCTGCATTAGCCGAAATCAAAGTTTGATTTCGATTTCAACACCTGCGGGAAGTTCAAGGCCTGTAAGAGCCTCTACTGTTTTGGGTGTGGGATTGATAATGTCAATCAATCTCTTGTGGGTTCTCTGCTCGAACTGTTCTCTGCTGTCCTTATACTTATGAACGGCACGAAGAATAGTAACGATTTCTTTCTCAGTGGGAAGAGGAACGGGGCCGGAAACCTGAGCGCCTGTTCTCTTAGCCGTTTCAACAATCTTCTCCGAAGCTTTGTCTACAAGGCTGTGGTCGTATCCCTTGAGTCTGATTCTGATTTTTCCCATAGCTGCCATTTGGAACGCCTCCTTAAAAATTTGGCGGGCTGCAAATTATGAAAACCGCCCCGGGTGTTTCAACCCGTCCGATTTTAAAAACCGGAAAACAATATTTCCGGGAAAGCTTTCGCTTATTTGCACATAAATATCCGAAAAATGAATTCCGCCCGGGAACGGCGGATTCATTCCTGCATCCGGCAGAGACAGACACACTTCATGCCGTCATATTTTCCATCATTTTACTCAAAGCGCTCGGCGATTCGCAAGTATCACCGGTTTTTGAGCAAACTGACGAAAAACCTGACAGGCAATCCGCAATGCCGGCACACAGCCGAAACGCTTACGAATACTTTCGCCCGGTTTAACAATCGGACATACTCCGCAGAAATTCCCCGCTTCTGAGAGCGGCCACCTCCTGCATCATCGCATATCTGCATCTGACAAAAGGGCGCAAATGCCCCTACTTATCAGCATGCTGAAATATATTAGCATATCAAGTACTCAATGTCAAGAGTTTTTTTCAAAAAAATTTCAGAATTTTAAATTTTTTCAAAACGCCGAAACCAAACAATATCAAGCACTTCGGCACGCTGAAGTGCGGAAGCGATAATCCATGCAAAAGCACATATATAAAATGTATATATAATATTATTGTGAACCACTATATGATGTGCCCGGCACGAAATATTTTTTCGATATATTGATTAACGGAAATTTTTGTGTTATCATAATATAAATTCTGAGAGGGGTGTATATATGGTCGGACTCGGAAAATGGGAGTTCAGTGTCAAAACAATGTTCTATTCGGGAAAAATTTTTCTTGATATATTTGATGACGGCGGAAAATACGGATATAAGCTTGAAGTGCCCGGAATGAAGGTTCCGAATGTTGATTTGAAAGAGGTCAACGAAAACGGAAACACGGTTGAAGCCGTACTTCAAACCTCATTACTGCAAGGCAAAGATTTGCTTGTTCACGCCGAATTTGACGGCGATACCGTTGACGGATATGTTAAAATACCGTTTCTCGGCAAGGTCAAAATTCAGAATGGCAGAAAAATCGGATAATGAAATATTAAAAGCCGCCCTTGGCGGCTTTTTGTGTTATATCTTGGCAGGAGCCGTGCGGTTTTTGCGCTCCTTTGCAGAATCCTTGGGAGCGATATCGCCCGCCTTGGTGAGGGCGATTTTTGTAAGCATCGGGCCAACAAGTTCATAAATTAGGACCGAAAAAAGCACGATATTTCTGACTATCGGGCCTATTTCTCCGAAATCCATAACCGTAACCGACATTCCGAGCGCAACACCTGCCTGCGGCAGAAGCGTAACGCCAAGATACTTCTGAGTGCTTGCATCGCACTTCACTATCTTGGAGCTGAAATATGCTCCGACATATTTACCTGCCGAGCGGGAAACGATATACGCAATGCCTATTCCGACAATTGCAACATCCCTGAAAACATTCAACTCAAGCTCCGCACCGCTGAGCACGAAGAATAAAGCAAAAAGCGGAACCGTCCATTTATCGGTTTTATCCATAATCTCCGCCGAAAAATCGCAGAGATTGCAGAACATCGTGCCGAGCATCATGCAGACAAGCAGAGCCGAAAAGCCGATATGTATCTCTCCGATATCAAATTCAAGCATTGAAATCGCAACGGTGAGCATAACAAAGGTTATCGAAAGGCAAAGTCTCTTGCTGTTTGAATTGAAAAATCTCTCGCAGACCGTGAACAGAACACCCATCACCGCACCCAGAACAAGGGAACATACAATTTCAAGCAGGGGTTCAACCGCTATGGCAATGAAGCTGAATTCACCGTTCACCATTGCTTTTGCAATTCCGAATGAAACGGCGAAAACGATAAGTCCCACGGCATCGTCAATCGCAACAATGGGCAGAAGCAAATCGGTAAGCTTTCCCTTCGCCTTATACTGACGAACAACCATCAGCGTGGCGGCAGGAGCGGTTGCGGCGGCTATTGCGCCGAGAATAACAGCCATCGGAACGGGAAGCTTTTCGCCGAGTGCGAAATGAAGCCCGATAAGAGCACAGTCAACACAAAGAGTTGCGATTACCGCCTGCCATATTCCGATAAAGGTTGCCTGACCGCCGATTTTCTTAAGCTGTGAAAGTCTGAATTCGTTACCGATTGCAAAGGCAATAAATCCGAGTGCAATATCGGAAATGATTTTAAACTCCTTAACATTATCAGCCGAAACGAAGCCGAGGCCGTCAATTCCGAGCCTGCCGAGACAGTAGGGACCGATAATAATACCTGCCACAAGATATGCCGTTACGGCAGGCAAACCGAGGGGCTTTGTGAGACGGGTCATAAAAAGCCCTGCCGCAAGAGCGATTGAGATACTTAAGATTGTTGTCATTTCCACACCTTATTCCGTATGTTTCGTACAATTATAAGGTATATCACAAGGGAAATGACTTGTCAATGATTTTTCATAAAAATCGGGCTTGTGAAAATTTCGTCACAAGCCCGGTTGATTATTTCACAAAAATGTATATTCCGAAAATTATCCAGAATATAACGGGAATTGAATATTCCTCAAGCTTTGCACCGATTCGGGTTACAAGCGCCGGAATGAATGCAAATATTCTGCCGAATATATTGATTTTCTTTTCTTTATATGCTGTTTCCCAAAAATTCAGAATATCTTCAACCATCGGGAACTGACAGCAGAGAAGCGAAATTCCGACATAGGTTGAAAGAATATACAATATAAACAGCGGTATCGAATCATACGGGGTGATACCCATAACCTTGAGGTTAATATATCCCATGAAGAAAAGCGGCCAACCGGTTATCATATTCATAAAGCCCGGTCCGGTTGCCATAAGGTAAGACGCAAAGCCTTTTTTCGCAAGCGAATGTTCAACATGACCGCAGGTTTCGTCGGCGCTGAGATATTTTTTCTCTTCAACGGGAAGCTTTAACAGACGGCAGGTAAGCTGTTCCCAGAATGCTCTGAGATAAGCTCCCGGAAATGTGATGAATTTTCCTATAATATAAAGCATTCTCATATTAAATCATAAGCTCCTTCCGTGAAAACTTTTTCTGGTGCAAGCTTGCCCTCAACAATTGCCTTTGCGGTTGCCGAGGTTTCCTCCTGACTGTAAGATTCAAGAAGCTCGTCAATAACCGCCGCATTTTCGGACTTGCCCGTTCCGTACTTCTTGCAGAGTGATGTGCATACATAAACCGTATCTACAAGTTCATCGGTATAGCCCGAGGAATCGCCCATTGAATAAAGATAATATGCTCTTTCCTCTGCGGCATACGCCTGCTCATATGCGTTATCATAATCCTTTTCAAGCAGATAAACTATGGCAAGCTGACGGTGAAGCTCGGGAACGAAATCGTTTTCCTCAAACGCTTCCTCGCAAAGAGCCTTAACCTTATCATATTCGCCGACATAGCGGTGATATGTTATTCTGAGAACATATTCCGTATCTGCCGCATCATTATGCTTTACGAATTCATAAATGAGCTTTTCGGCTTCATCCTTTTTGCCTGCAATAATAAGAGCTTTCATTTTGGAAAGATAAGCCGAATAGTTGCCGTTATCTTTTCCGATTATTCTGTCCATAAGCTCGATTGCCCTGTCGGTATCTCCGGCTTTAAGGCAGAGCTTTGCATATTCCTGATAATAGAGCCACGAATAATCCTTGCCACTCATATTTTCACTTACTTCGAGAGTTTCATAGTCCTTAAGCGCACGCTGAGTATCCTCCGGTGCAAGGAAGCTGTCGGCATTGCATACGAAATAATCAACATAGACGGGATTTACTCCGTCCTGCCCCTTTACCGAAAGGAACGCCTTAACAACATCGTCTATCTTTGAGCCGTCATAAAGCATATCTCCGCCTGCTTCGGTTACGGCATTATATGTGCTCTGAAAATCTTCAAGCTCTTTTTTATATTCCTTAAGCTCACTGCATCTCTGAACAAAGCCGTCATCGTCGGCGGTAAATGCAGTGGCAATATAGTTTGCCGCTTCAAGCGGTGAATAAGCGTTTGCAACCGCATTAACCTGCCTGCGCTTAAGGTTACAGCCCTTTTTGATAAACGAAGTTTCCGTTCCGATAATTCCGTTTATTTCGGTGATAACGCTGTCAACATCGCCGTATGCCGTGTATGCATTATACCACGAATTTTCGGCGGCATATGAATTTCCCTTTGCCGCCTGAATTGCCGGTGCGCTTATCAGAAAGCTGTCTGCCATTGCAACAACCGACACAAGAAGCACAATAAGTCCGGCTATCCAACCGCCGACGGGAATTTTTGTTTTTTTCAGCTTATCGGCGCAGGTTTTGCAGTAATCTCCGTCCTCAAATATTCTTCTTTCGCCGCAGCAGGGGCAAAGCTCATCCTCGGGAATTTCTTCATCCTCTTCGGGATTTTCTTCACCCTCTGGAATTTCCGGCTCTTCCTCAACCGTAACTTCTGCCGCAGTTTTCTTTTTCTTTTTAACCGAAAACAGAATAACAACGGTGGCAATTACTATCGCCGCAAATGCGGCAATAAGAACCATCAGAATCTTTTTATCCATCATATTCTTATCTCGCTTTCCTGAATTTATTTTATTCTATCATTCGTCTTTATTTATTTCAAACAAAATCCGAAATGTTTACATATTATTTAAATTATCTGCGCCAGTAGCTTCGGTCAAGGCTTCTGTACTGCACCGCCTGAGCGATATGCGGAACATCAATTTCTGGGCTTGCCTGCAAATCCGCAACCGTTCTCGCAACTCTCAGCACCTTATCATAGGCTCTTGCCGAAAAGCCGAGCGTTTCAAACACCTTTTCGAGCATTCTTTCTGCTCCCGCCGTCATGGTACAAAATTCTCTCGTCATTGCGGAATCCATTTTGGCGTTACACATAACTCCGCTGCCCCTCAGCCTTTCCTGCTGAATTTTTCTTGCGGCGTTAACTCTCTTTTTAATTTCCGCCGAGCTTTCCGACGGAAGCTTATCCGAAAGCTTTTCAAAATCCACGGGCGGAACCTCAATATGAATATCTATTCTGTCAAGCAACGGACCCGAAATCTTTGAAAGATAACGCCTTGCCGCTCCCTCGGGGCAGGTGCACGGACGCTTCGGATGCCCGAGATAACCGCACGGGCACGGATTCATTGCACAAACTATCATCGTTGAGCACGGATAGGTTAAAGATGCGTTTGCACGGGAGATTGTTATTTTGCTGTCCTCTATCGGCTGACGCAGAACCTCCATTGATACTCTTGAAAATTCGGGAAGCTCATCAAGGAAAAGCACTCCGTTATGAGCAAGCGATATTTCACCCGGCTTCGGAATTGCGCCGCCGCCCGAAAGTCCCGCAGGAGAAACGGTATGATGCGGTGAACGGAACGGGCGTTCTCTGATAAGCGAAACTCCGTGCGGAAGCTTGCCGGCTACCGAATAAAGCTCGGTTGTCTGCAAGCTTTCTTCAAAGGTCATATCGGGCAGAATTGACGGTATGCGTTTTGCGAGCATACTTTTGCCCGAGCCGGGAGGGCCTATCATCAGAATATTGTGTCCGCCTGCCGCCGCAATTTCGAGCGCCAGCTTTGCTTCCTGCTGACCCTTAACATCCTTGAAGTCCGGCATCGGAATGTAATTTTCACGCTCCGCATTTTCATTGAATATAACGGGTTCAAGCCGTTCTTCACCGTTAAGATGTTTGATTATCTGAGTAACATTTTCGGCGGCATAAACATCTATTCCCTGCACAACCGAGCTTTCAAGTGCGTTTTCTTTTGGAACGAAAACACTTTTTATTCCGCTTTTCTGCGCTCTTATCACCATCGGCAAAGCACCGTTCACTCTGCGGATAATTCCGTCAAGCGACAGCTCACCGATAAAGGCGCAGTCATCCGTATTGCATTTTAACTGCTGATTTGCTTTCAGAACAGCGATGAATATCGGCAAATCATAAACGGGACCCTCTTTTTTAACATCGGCAGGAGAAAGATTGATTGTCAGTCTGCTCTGCGGAAAGCTGTAACCCGAATTTTTGACTGCGGCACGCACTCTGTTTTTCGATTCGCTGACCGCCGTATCGGGCAGACCGACCACTTCAATATGCGGCAAGCCCTGACCGTAATCAACCTCAACACCGACCATATAGCTGTCAACGCCGTAAAGCCCCATGCTGTTTATGCGTGCAAACATCTTTTCACCTTTTCCCCATTATATTATAGTCATTAAAGAAAATAATAACATAATAAATAAAAAATTACAACCGTATGCAAAACTAAAAGTTAAATTTTGTTATAATTCTGATTTAGAAAATTAAATTGACCTTTATTTGGTATTATATAGAATGGTATTATGTTCTTATCGGAGTGATAAATTTGGGAAAAACACTTGTGCTTGCCGAAAAGCCGTCCGTTGCAAAGGATATTGCCCGTGTGCTGGGCTGTAAAAAAGGCGGAAACGGTTGCCTTATCGGCGATAAATATATAGTTACATGGGCGCTCGGCCATCTTGTTACCCTTGCCGACCCCGAAGCATATGACGGAAAATATAAAACCTGGCGCATGGAGGATTTGCCCATGCTTCCCGGGAAAATGAAGCTTGTGGTTATCGGGCAGACCTCAAAGCAGTTCAAGGCGGTAAGCTCTCTGCTGATGAGCGCCGAGGTCAGCAATATCGTTATTGCAACCGATGCCGGCAGAGAGGGCGAGCTTGTTGCACGCTGGATAATCATGAAATCCGGATGCCGCAAGCCGATGCAGAGACTCTGGATTTCATCTCAGACCGACAAAGCTATAAAAGAGGGCTTTGCTTCTCTTAAGCCCTCGGCGGAATATGATAATCTTTACCGCAGTGCGCAGTGCCGTGCGGAAGCCGACTGGCTTGTGGGGCTTAATGTAAGCCGTGCGCTCACCTGCAAAAACAATGCCCAGCTTTCGGCAGGAAGAGTTCAGACGCCGACCCTTGCAATGATAGTCAAAAGAGAAGAGGAAATTCTGAAATTCCGCCCGAAAACATATTATACGGTCAAAATCGACCTCGGCGGATATTCGGCACTCTATAAGGATGCGCACAATCAGGCAAGATTTTTTGACCCTGCCGCCGCTCAGGCAATAGCCGACGAGGTGAGCGGAAAAAGAGGAGTTCTCACGGAGGTTAAAAAGGTTTACCGCTTCAAGGCTCCGCCTGCCGCATATGACCTTACGGAATTACAGCGTGACGCAAACAAAAAATACGGCTATTCCGCAAAGCAGACCCTTTCGCTTATGCAGAGCCTTTATGAAACTCATAAACTGCTCACCTATCCGAGAACGGATTCGAGATATATAACAAAGGATGTTGCGGCAACGCTTGAGGAAAGGCTCCGTGCGGTTGCAATCGGGCCTTACAGAGAGCTTGCAAACGCCGTTTTGCGTGCAAAGCCGATTCCCACAAAATATATCGTAAATGATGCCAAGGTTACCGACCATCACGCAATAATCCCCACGGAGCAGTATGTTGACCTTAACAAGCTCTCCCGTGAGGAAAGACATATTTATGATTTGGTTGTGCGCCGTTTTATTGCCGTGCTTTCCGCCCCGTTTGAATATGACGAGGTTCAGGTAAAGGTTACGGTTGGCAAACACAATTTTTATACCAAGGGTCAGACTGTTAAATCCGCAGGCTGGAAAGCACTTTATGATGCTTCCCTTGCCGATGACGATGATGACTCCGATTCCGATATTGCCGCCCAACAGCTTCCCGCTCTTTCTCAGGGAGCGCCTGCATTTGTTAAAAATGTTCGGGTCAGCGAGGGCAAAACCGCTCCGCCGTCAAGATACACGGAAGCTACTCTGCTCACCGCCATGGAAAATCCCACCGGTCAGGTTGATGACGGTTCTCTGCGTGATGCGCTGAAAACCGCAGGCGGTCTCGGCACTCCGGCAACAAGAGCGGATATAATCGAAAAGCTTTTTGATTCATTCTGCATTGAGCGCCGTGGCAGGGAAATTCATCCCACTTCAAAAGGAAAACAGCTTATTGATATCGTTCCGCCCGACCTCAAATCCGCTGAGCTTACCGCAAAATGGGAACAGCGTTTAACCCTTATTTCAAAGGGCAAGGCAAACGATAAGCAATTCATTGAGGAAATGCGCTCCTACGCTTCCGCTCTCGTAAACAGCGTTAAATCAAGCGAAGCTAAATACAGACACGATAATATCACCCGTGAGGTCTGCCCCGAATGCGGAAAATATCTGCTTGAGGTGAACGGCAAAAAGGGCAAGATGCTCGTTTGTCAGGACAGAGAATGCGGTTACAGAAAGAGTATAAGCGTTATCACAAATGCACGCTGTCCCGAATGTCATAAAAAGCTTGAAATGCGTGGAGAGGGCGACAAAAAAACATTTTTCTGCGTTTGCGGTTACCGTGAAAAGCTTTCCGATTTTGAAAAACGAAAAGAGAGCTTCGGCGCAGGCAAGCGTGATGTTGCCGGATATATGCAGAAGCAGGCAAAAGAAAAAGCGGTCAGCAATCCTCTTGCCGACCAGCTTGCGAAATGGATGGAGGAAAACAAATGAAAAAAGTAATTTCCCTGCTTCTTGCCGTTTCGATGATATTCATTTTTTCATCCTGCTCCGAAAAGGGCTCGGGCGAAAAAATTTCATATCCTCTTGCAAATTCTCCCGTTACGCTTGACCCACAGTTTGCGGCTGATACGGCGGCTCAGACGGTTATAACCAACACCTTTGAGGGCTTGGTGCGCCTTGATGAAAACGGCGAAATAATCCCCGGCATTGCCGAAAGCTGGAGCACCTCGGCAGACGGGCTGACCTATACCTTCAAGCTCCGTGAGGGCACGGAATGGTATTGCCCGATTATCCTCAAAACCGAGTTCGGCGAGGAGTTTTATGACCGTTTTTCATCCGAAAAGGTTACGGCAAACGATTTTGTTTTCGCCTGCCGAAGAGCAGTTACTCTGCGTGAAGGCTCAACCCACGCTCACCGTCTTTTCGTGATTGAAAACGCACCCGAAATATATGCCGGCACAATGACTGCCGATAAGCTCGGAGTTACAGCTCCCGATGCTTATACGCTCGTTATAAAGCTCAACACAAAATGCCCCGACCTGCTCCGCAGGCTCACCGAATGTGAATTTATGCCCTGCAACAAGGATTTCTTTGAAGCTATGGGCGGCAGATACGGCCTTTCAAACAAGCACATTCTCTGCAACGGACCTTTTTATGTAAGCTCATGGGACCCCGAAACCTCACTCATCATAAAAGCGAATAAATACTATGCAGGCGAAAAGAAAGCGCTTCCGCTTTCCGTTTCGTTCTCATTTGATAATGATATACCGTCAATTGCAAAGAAGCTCTCCTCGGCAGGCTATCTTGCCGCTTTGCTTCCACCCGACTGCGAATTGCCCGAAAACACAAGCGTTGCCGACGAAAAGAAAAATTCCGTTTTCGGCTTCTGCTTTAACTGCTCGGATAAATATTTGAATAACCTCTCTCTGCGCCTTGCACTCTGCGAAAGCATTGACCGCAATCTATTTGCGCCTGCCGGAGATAACTGCACTCCTCAGTTCGGTTTCATTCCCGAAAGCTGTTTTGCAGGCTCTGACAATTACCGCTCTGCGGCTCAGGGTCAGACCGTCATGCTTCCGTTTAATGTCAAAACCGCTTCTGAAAGCTGGCAGACCGCTCTGACCGAGCTTGAAACGGACAGAATAACACTTAATATTCTCTGCCCCGAATGGCTTGAAGCCGCCGTTAAACAACAGCTCCAACTATGGCAGAAAACCATGGGGATAGGCTTGGGCGTTACGGTTGAAACCAAAACAGCCGATGAAATCAGAAGTGCCGTAAATTCCGGAGAATATCAGATAGCCCTGTGCGGCGTGGACTCCGATTATGACAGTGCCGTTGATTTCCTTGCTTCATTCTCAAACGGAGGTATTTTCAGATTTGACACCGCCGAATATTCCGCAATAACGGAAAGACTGATGCAGGTTAAATCCGATTCCGAGCTTCTCGGCGGATGCTTTACTGCCGAAAGCTATATTCTCAATCAGGGAATATTCTTCCCCCTTTATTCGAGGGCAAGCCGTTTTGTAATTTCCGATGATGCCGGAGATATTTATATGCCCGGCGCCGAGGGAACGGTTACTTTTATAAATGCAAAGAGGTTTGACTGATGCAAAAATCAAAAAAACTGCAGATTGTAATTTCCGCTATTCTTGTAATATTATGTATGGCAACGGTGTTTTATTTTTCGTCGCAGACGGCTCACGAATCTCAACACCTGAGCAACAGATTTGCTTTTCTGCTCCGACTGCCGTTTGGTCAGTTCATCGTCAGAAAATTCGCCCATTTTTCGGAATTTGCGCTTTTGGGCTTTCTTAATGCTAATCTGTTCTATCAGATTTTCGGCAAACACAAGCCCGTTTTTTCAATTGGACTGAGCGTTCTTTACGCCGTTTCCGATGAAATTCACCAGATTTTCGTTGAGGGCAGAGCCTGCCGCTTTTTCGATGTATGCGTTGACACTGCCGGCATTCTGCTCGGAACAGCAGTGCTGATATTTATTGTTTTCATTTTCAAGCGCCTTTCGGGAGGTAAAAAGAATGACGGACAATGCTAAAATCATAACCGCAACCTGTGCGGCAGGTGCCGTATTTGCCGCCGCTCCGACAGTTTACGGAACGGTCAGAAACCTTATGCCAAAGCCCGTAAATGACGGCGATACCCTGAAAATCGAGAACGGAGCTTTCGTTAACGCAAACGGAAAAACCGTTCTGCTTCGGGGCGTTAACCTCGGAGATGAAATATTTTTCCGTGATAACAACGGTAAAATAATCGACAAAACCGTTGATGAATATTACTCCTCTTTCAAAGAGCGTTTCGGCGCATACGGTGCGGAAACGCTGATAGGAGAATATTATAAGGCAGTTGCTTCTCAAAGCGATTTGAAATATATCTTAAAGCTCGGCGCAAACTGCGTGAGAATACCTCTGAGATATTTTCTTTTATACAGAGAACCCGACTGCAAGGGCAAATCCCGTCTTGACCTGATTGATTCAATCGTTGAAAACTGCCGCAAGCTCGGGCTTTATGTCATTCTTGACCTGCATTCCGTTTCGGGTGATATTTACGCTTCGGGAAAAGACGGCTTTGAAGCAAGAAACGCAGTTATACGCCTTTGGTCGCAGATTGCCGTTCACTATAAGGATGAACCCACCGTTGCCGCATATGACCTGCTCAACCGTCCGCTTAACGGGATTACCCATACCGACGATAAAATTTCTCTGCTTCATAAATTCTATCTGAGAATATTCAAGGCCATCCGCAATGTTGATAAGGAAAAAATCATTATCATCGAAGCCGCAGGATTTACCGATTCTCTGCCCAACCCATCAAGATACCGTGATAATAATGTTGCATTCGGTCTTTATTCGCATTTTCACACCACCTTTGAAACCGATGCACTTATGAAAGATGTTGCAAGGCTCAAAGAATGCGGTATTCCGTTCATCGTTTGCAAAATCCGCTCCGATAAAAACTGGAATTATTCTCTCGGCAAGCTCTGTGACGGCGGTATATCGTGGCTTATGGGTGATTTCAAGGGAAAATCCGACACAAGCTGTCTTTATTCGGGCAATGCCGTTTCCGCCGACCTTGAAAACGACAGCTATGAAACGCTGACCGAAAAATGCAAAAATACCCCCTCAACGAAAAATCACGCCCTGAATAAGGAGCTTTCAAAAGCTCTTAAGCTTTATTTCTCCGGCTCACGCCGCACGGAAAAGCGCAAACCGGAGATAAAGGTTAAGGTCGGATTTAATGTTGTTAAGGGAGTATGATGTATAATTCGGAATTAACCGATTTTTAAGTTAGGAGAGAGGACGGAGAAGATAGGAGTTTCGGACGGGTTTCACCCGTACCCGTTTTATAACTGCTTATATACAGCTTTTTACTTCTGAATTGATATTTGTTGTTTATTCAAAAGTATAAAGTTTAAAAATTACCTATATAAAATCGGCACGAAGTGCCCCTTAATTCCGAACTCCGAATTAATCCTCCAAATCCCGTCCTTATTTTTTCGGAAATTTAACCGTCACTTTAAATAAATCTCCGTCGGTGATGAGCGAAAATTCGCCTTTCTGGAGGGTGCAGAGGTTGCGTGCTATTGAAAGTCCGAGCCCGCTTCCCTCTCCGTTTCTTGAAGCATCGCCACGGACAAATCTTTCGGTAAGCTCCTGAGCCGGAACGCTCAGCTCATATTTCGAAATATTTTTAAATTCGATTATTCCGAATTTTTCATCCGATGATACTTCTACATATGCTCTCGTGTTTTCGAGGGCATATTTTTTTATGTTGGAGAAAAGATTTTCGATTATTCTGCCCGTTTTCTGAGGGTCGGCATAAACCGTAACCGCTTCATCGGGTATTCTCAGAACAATATCTATTCCTTTCGCTTTCAGCTCATCCTCGTTTTCGCCTGCCGCCTGAGCCGCAAATTCACAAAGGTCAACGCTCACGGGATGAACATCAATCGCTCCCGAGGAAGCCTTTGAAGCTTCAACCAAATCCTCAATAAGCTTTTTCATTCTTTGCGATTTTTCATCGAGAATATCTATATATTTTTTTGCATCCTCATTTTCGATTTCGCATTTTTTGAGCAGGTCAACATAGCTCACTATCGAAGTAAGCGGAGTTTTGAGGTCATGAGAAACATTCGTTATCAGCTCCGCTTTCATGCGCTGGTCTTTAACCGCACTGTCAACCGCAGATTGAAGCCCGTCGCCGATGCTCAGAATATCATCTGCATGGCGGACGAGGAAAGGCGGCATATATTTTTTATCAATCGTGTTGTTTATTTCACCCGCACGGATTTGCTTTGTTCCCTCATCAATGCGGCTGTAAGCATTAACAATAAGAAGCGCAAACAGCAAAGCGGCAATGTTGATAATCAGCATAATCACGAAAAATGCGTCACTGTTTGAGCAAAGCATTACCCCGATAAAGTCAAGCACCGCAAACACCGAAACACAGATAAGTGCAATTATCTTGAAATGCTTTCCGTCACTCTTTGCATAATTCGTTTCGAAAATATATTTCAGTTTTCCGAATGCGGATTTGAACGGAACGGCAATATATCCGCAAAGTGTGTGTCTTAAAAATTTCTTTGCCTTGATATTTCTTGCAATGCTGTTTGAAAGAATAATCAGCGAACCGAAGCAGAGAGCCGCCATGATACCCTCAAACGCATTGAGGTTTGTGCCCAGAAGCTCCATAATGCTCAGCGGCATTCCGCTTATCTCGGACGGATATATTTCGCACACAAGCGAATACACAAACAGCGTTCCGAATGAAATTGCAAGGAAAAGATAAAGCGCCAGATTGATTATAAGCGGAACCTTATCCATAAACAGAAGCTTTATCTCACCCGTTTCCGTTTTGCCTGCAGATATGAGCAGGAATATGCAGAGAGCGCAGGCGATTATAAAGAATACCGCAAACAGCACAATGCAGGTATTTATCGGCGTTCTGCCGCCGACCGAGGTTTTGAAATTATTGTATATCAGATAATATTCGGAAAGCATTGCTCCGCCGTTTTTTATATTGCTTCCGACCGAAAACACCGCTCCCGTTATGCCGTGCCTTCCCTCAAGCTCGGTTACGGTTTTAAGTTTCGGCTCTTCTTTAACAAGCTCACGGTTAAGCTGAGTGATTGTGGCTTCCCGGTTACCGATTTCGGGAGTTTTTACCGTTTCACTGTATCCCGCAGCGTTAATCGCTTCGCAGTAAAGGGTGTTTTCGGAGAGCCTTTTTTTCGCCCCCTCAAAGCCCTCGGCAACCGTTGCTCCGCAGTTGGTGATAACATTTCCGTTAGTCAGGTAAATCGCATAATTTATGTCTTTTTCCGTATCAAGAAACTGAACATAATAATCGTCAAAATCGTTGAAAGTATTGCGGATAGTCGATTCATATTCGCTTTCGATTCTCTTCAAAAGCGTTTCCCTGTCAATCTCGCCGTAATTTGTGTCACTTCCGAGAGAGAAAAGATAATTCAGCGCATTGCTTATGCTCTTAATATCTTTGATTTTGCGTGGAGTGATAACTTCCGCTTCCTGATTTACGGTTGTGGTTGCCTCCTCGGTTTCTCCGTTCAGCACACGGTAAGCTTTATTATATACATAACTGTCAAACTCTTCCCTGCCAATCAGTTCTCCGTCGAAGCTAAAATAATAAACCGCCGTTCCGTTATCGTACCTGTATCTGAATTTGTTTTCATCGGCAACAAATACTTCAACTCCGGCATTCTGAAGCAGGTCAAAGGCATTGCACGCCTTTTTCTTTGTTTCGTCATAGTTCGCCTTTATTTCTTTTCCCTGAACGGTCTCTTTGAATTCGTCAATATTTCTGCTTCCGAAATATTCCGCATTGCAGATTAATATATCCTCATATATATTCATAAATCTGCGGAATAAATCCGTCTGAACAAAGGTGCGTTCCTCATAGGTGTTGTAATTCACAAACGACCTTATTGCCGATGAAGCAAAATAACCCGATGCGCCGAATAATATCAGCGCAAGAATGAACGCCGCCGCCCTGACGGCAAAGGAATATTTAATATTTTTCGATTTTGTAACCAATTCCCCACACCACCTTTAAATATTTGGGCTCCTTAGGATTGATTTCGATTTTTTCACGAATGCGGCGAATATGTACCGTAACTGTTTTTTCGGCGAAGCAGGCAGGCTCGTTCCACACATTTTCATAAATCTGCGCCGTTGAAAGCACTCTGCCGAGATTTTCCATAAGCACTCTGATTATGCCGTATTCCGTTGCCGTAAGCTTAACGGGCTCGCCGTCAACGGTGAGCTCTTTTGCAAGAGTATCAAGAGAAAGTCCCCCCGTGGTTATAAGGCCGTCACGAACCTCCATCGAACCGAGAGAGGTGTAACGCCTTATCTGCGATTTAACTCTTGCCATAAGCTCCAAAGGATTGAACGGCTTTGTGACATAATCATCCGCACCGAATGAAAGCCCCGTTATTTTATCGGTATCCTCACTCTTTGCGGAAAGCAGAATAATCGGGATATTATATTTTTCACGCATTTTCAGCGTTGCCTGCAAGCCGTCAAGTCCGGGCATCATAATATCGAGAATTGCGCAGTGCACCTCGTTATTCTGCACCTGCTCAACGGCGGCTCTGCCGTTTTCGGCACGAAGCACATTATATCCCTCAAGCTTCAGATAAATTTCAACGGAATCGAGTATTGCAATATCATCGTCGCAAACCAGCACGCTGTACATTTTTTCACCCCATAATCAATCCTTGAATGCAGTTTAACATCCGGATATTAAAATCAAGTCTATAAAATAATTACAAATTTCTTAAATTCATTATAGCATTTAAGAAATTTATATTCAACCTTGATAATTTTCCGAAAAATATTTACCATTTCGGTTTTTGGTGCTATAATATATGGAAATGGAGGTCTTGAAAGTGTACGCAAATTATCATACCCATACCTTCCGCTGCGGTCACGCAACGGGAACGGAAAGAGAATATATCGAAAACGCAATTGCAAACGGACTGAAAATCATCGGCTTTTCCGACCATGCTCCGTTTCATTTTCCGAACGGCTTTGAATCGGGTTACCGTGTAAAAACCGACCTTGCCGAGGATTATTTTAATGTTCTCCGTGCCTTGCGTGAGGAATATAAGGACAAAATAAAAATACATATCGGCTTTGAAATGGAATATTATCCGAAGTATTTCAAGGATATGCTCGCATATACTCAGGGGCTCGGCTCGGAATATTTCATTCTCGGCCAGCATTTCGTGGGAGACGAAACCGCAGGCGGCTTTTACTGCGGAAAAATCAACGATGACGAAGCCATGCTTCACGAATATGTTGACACCGTTATTGAGGGAATGAAAACGGGAGTTTTCAAATATCTTGCACATCCCGATGTTTTCCGCTTCACGGGCGAACAGTCCGTCAGAGAAAGAGAATTCCGCAGAATATGCGTCGCTTCCCGTGAAATGAGCATACCGCTTGAAATAAATTTTCTCGGCATAAGAGATGAAAGACACTATCCTGCCGATGATTTCTGGCGTTTGGCAGGCGAAGAAAAGTCACCCGTTATATTCGGCTTTGATGCTCACACCGCCGATTCCGCCTTTGACGGCGAATCTCTCATAAAGGCAGAAAAAATAGTCGCCGATAACGGCCTGACCGTCATCAGCGAGCTGGAAATTTAATTTCGGAATTTATGACGGGCTACGCTCGTACCCATTTTTAATTCGGAATGCGGAATTATGAAGTCGGAATTAATGACGGGCTTCGCCCGTACCCGTTATATAACTGCTTACATATAGGTTTTTACTTCTGAATTGATATTTGTTGTTTATTCAGAAGTATAAAGTTTGAAAATTACTTATATAAAATCGGCGCTTTGCGCCCCTTAATTCCGAATTCCGAAATCCGAATTAAAATCAGGCAAATCCCGTCATTAATTTCTCATTTCCAATCAACTTTTATCATTCGTCAGCTTTCCGCTTCCCTGAACCGGGATTGAGTCTCCGAGGTAAGTCGGTTCGGGCTTGATGATGCACCACAAAAAATCCTTATCCCTTGCAAGGAATTCCCTCGCATCATTATATTTCTGCATAACATAAGTATTCGGCATTGACTCCGTTCCGTAGGCGTCAATGCCCATTTTTCTTGCATCGTAAACCGCACGGTAAAGGTGATATGGCTGAGTTACTATCAGCATTTTTTCAACCTTGAAAATTTCTTTAGCCCTGTACATACTTTCGTATGTTGAAAAACCTGCATGGTCCATAAAAACATCATCATCGGGAACGCCGTTTTCCATTGCGAAGTTTTTCATAACATTAACCTCATCATAATCCTCTTTTCCGTGGTCACCGCTCATAAGGAGCTTTGTGCTTGCTCCGTTTTTATAAAGCTCAACTCCCCTTTGCAGTCTGTCCCGGAGCATATCCGACGGCACTCCGTTTGCCGCACCGCACCCGAGCACCATTATGCAGTCATAGCCCGTTCCCGCATTTTCGGGTTCAAGAATATAAGGCTCCGACTTTGATTTAACAATTTGATTTATGATAATTGATATTATTGCCGCAGTCGCAATAATAACCGCAAATATCTTCAGCATTTTTCCGATTATTTTCATATTTTCCTCCCGTATTATCATTGCATATATTATAATGTGTAATTATTTTCTTTTTGTAAACTTAATATTACAATAAAATGACAAAAGACATAGAACGGAGTTCGTTCTATGTCTTTTATCGGATGGCTCTACATTGTTGCTCACATATGCAGATTTGTATTATAAGTATAAGTTATAATTTGCAAATTGTCAATAGTTTTTTGAAATTTATACACTTTTATTATGTAATGATTATTTTATGTTTATTTTTCAACAAGCTCGGAGACGGTTTTAACGGCATCTGCAGTCGCTATCATGCAGTTTATCCAGAAATTATGCCCGTTGAGCGTTTTTTCATCCATCCAATGAGTCGGAATCATTCCGTCCTCATGCTGAACCCGTGTTACCGTATCGGCAAGCGCCTTTGCTTTTGCAAGATAAAGTTCACCTCTGCCTGCTTTATACATTGCAACAAATGTCATTATAATATTTGCGGAGCTTGCATCAATGGGAACATACCAGTTATACTGCTCCAGAGCGCACGGTGTGGGCCACACAGAGGTATCTGCACTGTCTTTATTCCACGGAGCCGGTCTGTTCCATACAACAAACTGATCCTCAATGTATCTCAGGATATCTTCGGCAATTTCCATTCTGCTTTCGTCATCGGAATAATACTTTGCATAGTATCTTACCAATGCCGAAGCGCCGAAATGAGTAAGATTTGAATAGTTTACGGAAAGTCCGCTGTCCTCAAACTGACCTTCCCAGTTGTAAGTCAAAAGAGTATTTTTCTCGACAAATGTAATTGCATTTTCCGCAAGTGTCTTCCATTTGTCCTCACCGGTGCGTTCATAAAGCTTCATGAGAAAAGGTACAATATTACTGAGCGGATCGCAGGGATTTGAACTGATTGTTTCTCCTGTTTTGCCGTCTGCTATAAGGTTCCAAGTGCCGTTTTGCTGAACATTTTTAAGATAAAACTCACCGATTTTTATTGCGGCATCAAAATATTTTTGCTCCTTGATTTTTTCTTCAAGCAACAAATATGCCTTGCCGACATAAGACGGATAAATCATCATAACCGTGTTGCTTCTGCTTCTCACAACCTCGCCGTAGTCATGGTTTGATGCCTCGCATACTTCAAGCTTATATGTAGGCGGAACACCGTCCATCGGACCGTTGTCGTGCGGAGTGATTTCCAGAAGATAGTCTGCACAGTTTTTTGCAACTTTCAGCGCATCATCGGCTTTTTCGGGAATAACCGATGCATATTCAAGCATGGCATTAATAATTGACGAGTGTGTTTTGCTCGGATAAGCATTCAGAAGATAGCCCGGGTCAGGCTCCCCCTTATCAAGCCAGTAACGGATAAATCCGAGGTTCATAATATACTCATAAGCACGGGATGCACATTCCTTATAAGTGTATTCGGCTTTGGGTAAATCCGTGTTGAACGGCGCAAGCTTGAAAAATGTTCTCGCACCGACCAAAAAGCCTTCGCTGTTATCCTCATTTACCGTTCTGACTGTCAGCTCAACAACGCCCTCGGGTATTTCTTTCCATATATCCGTAAGTAAGGCTGTGGGCTTTTCCGCATCAAAAGAATGAATATTTCCGTTTTCATCCTTTGCGAAAAATCTGTACTTCTTGCATCCCGATATAGGCTGAAACTGAAATGAGGGGACATACATAAACTGAAAGGCTTCCGCATTCCAGAAGGGTCTGCCGTTTTCTCCGCCATGATGTGCGGTTGTTTCGGCACTGCAGCATTCTCTCCGTGCCTGTTTATTTAATTCTTCGTTTGTCATAACGCACCCCGGGTTATTATAAATTTTCCGTCACGGCTGTCTGAGAGGTTTCCGCTGTTGACGGCTCGGTATAGGGAGCAAGAAAATCCGCACTGACCCAGCCTTTTGAATTCTTATATGTGACATACGCCCAGCCGGGAACGGAATCCGTAACCTCAACCACCGTTCCTTTCGGCAGCTTGCCGATAACCGATGCGCCCGGTTTTGCTTCGGTTCTCATATTCAGCACACTGCCCGAGGTTGAAACAATATACATTCCTCCCGAAACAGCAGGTGCCGGCGGCAGGGTTGTCGGCTCTGTCTGACCCACACCCGCCGAAGCGATAATCGCTTCATCAACGGTGAGTATTCCCCATGCGCCGTCCTTTTTCGCCATATATTTTCCGTTTTTGCCCTGAAGCATCATATCAAACACAAAGCCGGCAACGGTTTCCCCCTTGGTGTTGATTATGCCGTATTTTCCGTCCTTTTTAACGGGAGCAAGACCGTTTTTAAACGCAAACGAAATATCCTCGCCCGTAAAATTACATTCGCTCTCCGATTCGTATCCGCATTCAATCAGCGTAAGGCCGTTTTCCGTTATATATCCCCATTTTCCGTCAAGCTTTACGGCGGCAATTCCGACATTGAAATCCTGCACCTTATCGTAAACTGCGGCTATTTCAAGCTCTGCATTTTCGTTGATATAGCCGTATCTTGCGCCGTCAGAAAGAGATGTTGCAACCGGATAAAGTCCCTGCGAAAGCTCAAGCTCCTTGGGCTTTACCGCTTCAAGCATACCGCTGTCATCAGCCCACGAAAGTCTGTTTTTCTTTTCATCCCAGCAGGGAATTTTTTCGGGCTTATGGATGCCGTGATACTGTCTGGTTGAAATGCTCAGAGTTTCGGTATCAATGAGCAGAATATATTCGGAACGGGGACTTTTAACCGTATATCTCTTGTTTCTCCATTTATCGCTGAATACCGAAAAATTATCGTTTTGCGCTTTTTCGGTGATAACGCCGTCAAGGGTCATAATTCCCGATTTTCCGCTCTCCGTATCGGTAAAAATATTGAATTTTTCGTCAACGCATTTTATATCGGATATGTTTTCAAAGCCCTCGGTCAGAAAAATTCCGCCGCTCACTCTGTTTTTTTCAATCTCCTTTTTGCGCTTCACGGCAAGAGCCGAAACGCAGATAACGGCAATAATCACCGCAACGGCAATGCACACCGCTGCAGGAACCCATTTCGGAAGTCCTTTTTTCTTTTTGAAGGTTATATTTCTGTTCGGCATAAGCTTCCTCCGCAGGATTATTTTATATTATTATATCACATTTTTTTCATAAGAGCAATTACAAAAAATTACAAATGATTAAAAATCCTCTTGACTAACTTCTCATTTCGTTATATATTATAATAGTATTATAGGAAGTATGCGCAAAAAGCGCATATACCTAAGGAGGAAGAAAAATGAAAGTATTTATGATTGGCGGAACTGGTCTTCTCGGTTGCGAAGCTGCAATTCAGCTTCTCAAGCACGGTCACGAGGTAACTTCTGTTGCCCTGCCTCCTCTTCCCGAGGGAGCTCCCATTCCCGAAGAAATGAACCTTATTTTCAAAAACATCAACGAGATGTCCGATGATGAGGTTCTTGAAATGCTCAACGGCAAGGACGCTTTCATCTTTGCGGCAGGCGTTGACGAGAGAGTTGAATTCCCCGCTCCCGTTATGGACTACTATAAGAAATTCAACATCGCTCCCCTTGAGAGAATATTCCCTCTCTGCAAAAAAGCAGGCGTTAAAAAGGCTGTTGTTCTCGGTTCTTATTTCTCATGGTTCACAAAACAGCATCCCGAAATGGGTCTTGACGAAAAGAACCCGTATTTCAAAGCCCGTCTTATGCAGGAAAAGGTTTGCGAGGATGCCTGCGATGATAACTTCAGCGTTAAGGTTCTTGAGCTTCCGTATATCTTCGGAACTCAGCCCGGCAGAAAGCCCGTTTGGACTATTCTCATTGAGCAGATTAAGATGATGGATAAGCTTCCCTGCACCCTCTATCCCAAGGGAGGAACAGCTATGCTTACCTGCCGTCAGGTCGGCGAGGTTATCTGCGGTGCGGCTGAAAGAGATGTTCCCGGATTTGAAGCATTCCCCATCGGTATGTATAACTATAAGTGGGATGAATTCCTCAAGATTGTTTACGATGCAAGAGGAATGGGCGCAAACAGAAAGATTATCGGCGTTGCTCCCTGGATGATGAAGATGGGTATGTTCAAGATTGCCGCCGACTACAAAAAGAGGGGCATTGACTCCGGTATGGACCCGTTCAATCTTCCCGACATCATGGATAAAGATATATTTTACAGCAGAAAAATCAGTGAAGAACTCGGCGCAACCGAGGACGATATCAAAGCCGCCATTTTCGATTCAATCAAGGTCAGCGTTGCTTCCTATGAAGGCAAGGTTAAGCTGCTTGAAATGAAAGGCGAATAATTTTCAGAAAACAGGTGAATTCCCTTGTCCCAGAAAAAAGATTTAAGAAATGTTGCTATTATCGCTCATGTTGACCACGGCAAAACCACGCTTGTTGATGAGCTTCTTAAGCAGAGCGGTACCTTCAGAGATAATGAGCAGGTCGCAGACAGAGTTATGGACTCCAACGACCTTGAGCGTGAAAGAGGTATAACCATTCTTTCAAAGAATACCTCCGTTCACTATAAAGGAACGAAAATCAACATAGTTGATACCCCGGGTCACGCCGATTTCGGCGGCGAGGTTGAGCGTATTCTTATGATGGTTGACGGCGTTGTGCTTCTTGTTGATGCTTTTGAGGGCTGTATGCCCCAAACGAGATTCGTTCTCAAAAAAGCTCTCAACCTTAAGAAAAAGGTGCTCGTTGTTATCAATAAGGTTGACCGTCCCAACGCCAGACCCTATGAGGTTGTTGACGAGGTTCTTGATTTGTTCATAGACCTCGGTGCGGATGAAGACCAGCTTGATTTTCCCGTTATTTACGCCAGCGGCAGAGACGGTTATTCGGGCACAGACCCGAATGTGCGCTCGGGCAATATGCAGCCGCTGTTTGATGCTATTCTCGAAAATATCGACCCGCCCGCAGGTGACCCCGATGGTTCTCTTCAGGTGCTGTTTTCCAGCCTTGATTATGATGACTATGTGGGCAGAATAGGCGTAGGCAGGATTGAAAGAGGAGTTATAAATAAAGGTCAGCAGATTTCTCTGTGCAAAACAGACGGAAGCGTTCAGAATGTAAGAGTTTCAAGACTTTATCAGTTTGAGGGACTTAACAGAGTTGAATGCGACAGCGCAGAAGCCGGCGATATTATCTGCGTTTCTGGCATTGAGGGTATCAATATAGGTGAAACCGCCTGCGACCCCGAAAACATTGACCCTCTTCCGTTTATCAAGATTGACGAACCCACGATTTCGATGAATTTCATCGTTAACGACAGCCCGTTTGCCGGTCAGGAGGGTAAGTTTGTAACCTCAAGAAATGTTCGTGACAGACTTTTCAAAGAGGTTGAAACGAATGTCAGTATGCGTGTTGAAGAAACCGACAGCACCGATACCTTCAAGGTTTCGGGAAGAGGTGAGCTTCATCTTTCAATACTTATTGAAACCATGCGCCGTCAGGGCTATGAATTCCAGGTTTCAAGACCCAAGGTTATTTTCAAGGAGAAAGACGGTCAGCTTCTTGAACCCATGGAGCTTCTCATTGTTGAGGTTCCCGAGCAGTATGTGGGCGCCGTTATCGAAAAACTCGGCGCACGCAAGGGTGAGCTTGCAAATATGGGTTCAAGAGAGGGCGGCTCAACTCATCTTGAATTCAGAATTCCTTCAAGAGGACTTATCGGTTACCGTGCCGAATTCCTTACCGATACCAACGGCAACGGCATTATGAATCAGCTCTTTGACGGATATGAGCCGTACAAAGGCGATATTCAGACCCGTGAGAGAGGTTCAATCGTTGTTCACGAAACCGGTGTCAGCACGGCTTACGGTCTGTTCAACACTCAGGATAGGGGAAGGCTTTTCATTCCTGCCGGAGTTGATGTTTACGAGGGTATGATAGTTGGCGAATGTGCCAAGAATGAGGATGTTACCTGCAATGTATGCAAACAGAAGCATCTCACGAATACCCGTGCATCCGGTTCGGATGATGCTCTCCGCCTTGTTCCTCACAGTGTTCTCAGCCTTGAGCAGTGTATGGAATTTATCAAAGATGATGAGCTTCTTGAAGTAACTCCCAAATCGCTCCGCTTGCGCAAACGCATTCTTTCCAAGGAACAGCGCATGAAGGAGCAGTTCAGAAAGAAATGATTTTTAATTGAGCACCGATAAAAAAACCGCCGTCGCACTCGGCTGCTTCGACGGACTTCATAAAGGTCATATATCGGTTATAACCTGCGCTCTTTCATTCAAAGAGCGTGGGTTTGTTCCTATTGTGCTCCTTTTTGATGAGCATCCGCTTTCGGTTCTCACAGGTAACGCTCCGCCGGAGCTTATGCAGACCGAAGAAAGAAATTCGCTCATTTCAAATCTCGGCGCTCAGATAAAAGTTATTTCCTTTAAAAAAATAAAAGACCTCTCGTGCAGAGAATTTGTTGAAGAAATCCTAATAAAAGAGCTGAATGCAGGTGCGGTTTGCTGTGGCTGGAATTTCCGGTTCGGAAAAAACAATTCTGGCGGCTGTGCGGAGCTTGAAGCTCTCTGCCGTGAAAACGGTGCCGAGCTTAAGGTTAGCGGTCACATTGATTTTGACGGTCAGCCCGTCAGCTCCTCACGCATAAGGCAGGCAATTGCAGACGGTGATATTCCGCTTGCAAACGCAATGCTCGGCAGAGAATTCGGCTATAAATATACGGTTGTGAGCGGTAACAGACGGGGTCATCTTATGGGTGCACCCACAATAAATCAGTATTTCGGAGAAAATTTCATTATTCCGAAAATCGGAGTTTATGCATCATATACGGTTGTTGACGGAAAGAAATATCCGTCGGTTACGAATATCGGTTTGAGACCGTCATTCGAAAATGAGGATTTACGAAGCGAAACCTGCATAATCGGCTTCAGCGGAAATCTCTACGGCAAAGATATCGAAGTAAGACTGCTTGAATATCTGCGTGGAGAGGTTCGGTTTGAAAATTCGGATAAGCTTCGTGAGCAGATTGCACTCGATGCCGAAAAAGCCGTGGCAATTTTTCAAAGTTCAAAGTAAAGGATGAGAAAAATGTATAACACATGGGAAGAGCTGAAAGCCGACTGTATGCAGTGCAGAAAATGCAGTCTTTGCGAAACAAGAACAAATCTTGTTTTCGGAGTGGGAAATGAAAATGCCGAGGTTATGTTCGTCGGCGAGGGTCCCGGAGAAAACGAGGATTTGCAGGGTGAACCGTTTGTGGGCAGGGGAGGAAAGCTTCTTGATAAATATCTTGAAGCCGTTGACCTTGACCGCAAAAAAAATATATACATTGCAAATATGGTCAAGTGCCGTCCGCCGATGAACAGAGACCCGAAGCCCGAGGAGCAGGAAAGCTGTATTCAATGGCTGAGAGAACAGACGAAAATGATTCGTCCGAAAATAATCGTCTGTCTCGGCAGAATTTCTGCGCAGAGACTTATCGACAAGGATTTCAGGGTAACAAAACAGCACGGTCAGTTTATCGAAAAAGGCGGCATCCTCTTTATGGGCACTTTTCATCCTGCCGCTTTGCTCAGAAACCCCAATCAGAAGCCGGATGCTCTTGAAGATTTTCTTGCTTTAAAAGAAAAAATAAAAGAGGTCTGTAACCACACTTATTGACAATTTTTAACGGTAATTTCGTATAAAATAAACCGTTATTTTTCTTTATTTGAACAATAAATCAAATTCCCGTTTACAGCCGCTCACGGTATCTTCAATGAGCAATTCATCAAATCGGGTGTGCGCTATCGTCTGTAAACGAGAGCACTATGTTTCTTTTTCAGAATAATATTTTTTCGGAGCTTTTATGGAATACACTGCTGAAAATTTTGATATTGCCGTTATCGGTGCAGGCCACGCCGGAATAGAAGCCGGTCTCGCCGCCGCAAGGCTCGGCTGTAAAACCGCCGTTTTCACCGTCAATCTTGACTGGGTGGGAAATATGCCCTGCAATCCGTCAATCGGCGGAACCTCAAAAGGCCACCTTGTGCGTGAGATAGATGCACTCGGTGGAGAAATGGGTATCGCCGCCGATAAAAACACTCTGCAAAACAGAATGTTGAATCTCGGAAAAGGTCCTGCCGTTCACAGCTTGCGTGCACAGATAGACCGCCGTGCATATTCGGATTATATGAAAGGCGTTATGGAGCGCACAGATAATCTTTATCTCCGTCAGGCGGAAATAGTCGATATAAAGCAGGACGGCGATGAATGGCTTTTGAAAACCAGACTTGAAGCCGTTCACCGTGTTAAGGCGGTTATTATCGCAACGGGAACCTTCCTTGCCGGAAAGGTTTATATCGGAGATATCTGCTATGACAGCGGTCCTGACGGTATGTTTCCCGCCGTTGAGCTTGCAAAATCGCTTAAAGCACTCGGCATTCCCACACGCCGTTTCAAAACCGGCACTCCGCCAAGGGTAAACCGCAGAAGCGTTGATACATCTGCACTTGAGCCACAATACGGCGATGAAAACATAACTCATTTTTCGTTTGATAACAGCATCGAAGTGCGCAATTCCGAGCCATGCTATGTTACATATACGGGCGCCGAAACAAAGAAAGTTATTCTTGAAAATCTGCACCGTTCACCGCTTTATTCGGGAAGAATTGACGGCGTAGGCCCTCGATATTGCCCGAGCATAGAAGATAAAATCGTGCGTTTTTCGGAAAAAGAACGCCATCAGATATTCGTTGAGCCCTGCGGAGCGAAAACCGATGAAATGTATCTTCAGGGACTTTCGTCATCTCTGCCGGAGGATGTTCAGCTTAAAATCGTGCACAGCATACCCGGACTTGAAAAAGCCGAATTTTTACGCACGGCATACGCCATTGAATATGACTGCGTTGACCCTCTTGCGCTTCGCCAAACCCTTGAATTTAAAGCATTTCCGAGACTTTACGGTGCAGGTCAGTTCAACGGTTCAAGCGGATATGAGGAAGCCGCCGCTCAGGGACTTGTTGCCGGAATAAATGCCGCTCTTAAGATACTCGGCAGAGAACCGCTCATTCTTGACCGCACCACCTCATATATCGGCACTCTTATTGATGACCTTGTAACAAAAGGTTGCTCCGACCCATACAGAATGATGACATCCCGTTCCGAATATCGTCTCATTCTCAGGCAGGATAATGCTGACAGACGACTGACCGAATTCGGCTATAAGGCAGGTCTCATCTCCCGTGAACGCTATAATAAATTCCTTGAAAAGCTCGAATTAATCGCAAAAGAGCGTGAAAGGGTTGAAAATCTCTCTATTCCCAAAACCGATGAGCTTGATGCTATGCTTGTTTCATGTGAAACATCGGCAATGGAAAAGGGGGTTAAGATGATTGAACTGCTCCGCAGACCGCAGATTGATTATGAAGCATTAAAACCCTTTGATAAAAACAGACCCAATCTTCCGAGAGAAATATTTGAGCAGGTTGAAATTGATATAAAATATGAGGGCTATATAAAGCGCCAGCAACAGCAGATAAACGAAATGCACCGTCTGGAGGTAAAGCGTCTGCCCGAGGATATAAAATATTCGGATATAACGAACCTGCGCCTTGAAGCAATTGAAAAGCTTGAAAAAATACGCCCCGAAACAGTGGGTCAGGCTTCAAGGATTTCGGGTGTTTCGCCTGCCGATATTTCGGTTCTGCTTATACATCTTGAAAGGAGCGGTAAGAAAAATGATAAATAAAGAGCTCCTGAAAGAAAACGCCGCTCTGCTCGGAACCGAACTTTCCGAAGAGATGCTCGTCAGATTTGATATGCTTGCCGGGCTTCTTATTGAGCAAAACAAAACAATGAATCTCACCGCAATTAAAGAGCCCGATGAAATTATTGTTAAGCATTTTGCGGACAGTCTCTCCGTTTTTTCGGTTATCAAACCCGAAATCGGAGCAAAAATACTTGACCTCGGAACCGGCGCAGGCTTTCCGGGACTACCGATGCTTATTGCAAGACCCGATATAAATTTGACTATGCTTGACAGCACGGCAAAAAAGCTCAGATATGTTGCCGATACCGTTGAAGCGCTCGGACTTAAAGCCGAGGTTCTGCACGCAAGGGCAGAGGAAGCCGGAAAAGACCCGATTTACCGTGAAAAATATGATTTTGTCTGCTCCAGAGCCGTTGCGGCACTCAATGTGCTGAGTGAATACTGTCTGCCGTTTGTAAAGGTCGGCGGAAGCTTCACAGCAATGAAAAGCACAAAAGCCGATGAAGAAATCGCTCAGGCAAAGCAGGCAATAAGACTTCTCGGCGGAGAAATAACCGATAAAAAAACATTTTTCTTATCGGACGGCGGCGAAAGAACGCTGATTACCATAAAAAAGATTTCGCAAACTTCGCCGAAATATCCGAGAGTTTCGGCACAGATTGCCAAAAAACCTCTTTAATTTTAACGGATTGCGGCGGTTTATGCAGTATTCCGTCAATTGAAAATAATGGACAAACCCCTTCGCCGGTGTTATGATTTACTCATAAAACCGACGGGGGGATAATTTTTGAAAACGGGTAAATATAAAATCGGCGGTCAGATAATTCTCGTTCCGCATGAGGAAATATATCCTAATCCCAACCAGCCACGGCGCAAATTCAATTTTGATGAGCTTGAAGAGCTTGCACAGAGCATAAGGCAAAACGGAATCATTCAGCCGGTTTGCGTAAGGATTGACGAAAAGGGCAAATATGAGCTGATTTCGGGTGAAAGACGGCTGAGAGCTTCAAGGCTCGTGGGCTTAACGCATATTCCGTGCGTAATTGTTGAAGCGGATGAGAAAAAATCGGCGGTATTTGCGCTTGTTGAAAATCTTCAGCGCAGTGACCTCGGTTTTTTTGAGGAAGCGGAAGCGATTGAAAAACTGCTCACGGAATTCAATATGACCCGTGAAGAGGTTTGCAGAGTTCTCGGAAAATCCGCTCCCACGGTTTCAAACAAGCTCCGTTTGCTCCGTCTGCCTGAGGAAATAAGAATAACAATAGCAAAGGAAAACCTCAGCGAACGCCATGCAAGAGCGCTTTTGCGGCTCAGTTCATTAAGTCAGATGCAGAGAGCGTTATCAATAATCGCCGAAAAAAGACTTAATGTTGCGGAATCGGAAAAGCTTGTTGAGCACATAGCGGCAGGGGATATCAAAAAAAGACAGCCGTCGGTAAAGCTTTTCAAGGATGTTCGCATATTTGTGAATACGCTCAACCATGCAGTTGACACCATGCGAAGAGCCGGGATTGAAGCGGATTCCGCCAAAAGCGAAACCGAAGAATATATAGAATACATAGTCCGCATACCGAAAAGCGGCGGATGCGTTATAAAAGCAAAGAAAACCTCTGCATAATTTTAACATCTTCTATTTTACCATATCTTTCTCTTTCACACCCACATTCACGGCAGGGAGGGCAGTTCATCAGAGCTGTCCTCTTTGTCGTTTCACATAAAACAAAATATGTTGTTTCACATGAAACAAAAATAATGCTTTATTTTTCGTGTTTTTTATGCTATAATGGATATAATATCTGTTTAGGAGAGATAATTTTGGGTAAAACCGTTGCAATAGTAAATCAAAAGGGTGGCGTGGGAAAAACCACAACCGCCGTAAACCTTACCGCTTCACTCGGCAGTAAAGGGAAAAAAATCCTGCTTGTGGATATTGACCCTCAGGGAAATTCCACCAGCGGACTGGGTATAAACAAAAGAAATCTTGAAAAATCCTCATATGATGTGCTCACCGGCGAATGTCCGGCGGAGGAAGCAATAGTCAAAACACCGTTTGAAAATGTATGGGTTATGCCGTCAAGCATGGACCTTGCCGGTGCGGAGCTTGAGCTTGTTGAAATTCAGAAGAGGGAAGCGAAGCTGAAAAACGCTCTTTCGCTTGTCAAGGATAATTTTGACTTCATTTTTCTTGACTGTCCGCCGTCGCTTGGTCTGATAACGCTGAACGGTCTCTGCGCATCGGACACGCTGATGGTTCCCATTCAGTGCGAATTCTATGCGCTTGAAGGTCTTTCACAGCTTATTTCAACCGTCAGAACCGTGAAAAGACTTTATAATCCGTATATTGAGATTGAGGGCGTACTGCTCACGATGTATGACGGCAGACTGAACCTCACTCAGCAGGTTGTTGACGAGGTTAAAAAATGCTTCCCGAAAAAGGTATATTCAACCTTTATTCCGAGAAATGTCCGTCTTTCGGAAGCGCCGAGCTTCGGTCAGCCCGTGCTCTATTATGACAAATCGTCCAAGGGCAGCAACGCATATGTTGAGCTCGCAGAGGAATTTTTGAAAAAACAATAAATAAAGTCAGAAGTGTGGAGTGAATGAAAAATGGCACCTAAAAAAAGCGGTTTGGGCAGAGGCTTGAGTTCTCTGCTGAACGATAATTCAATTGAAGAAAGCGCATCTGTTCAGCCCGTAAAGCTGAACATTATGGATATTGAACCTAACAAAGAGCAGGCGAGAAAGCAGTTTGACGAAGCGGCTCTCTCGGAGCTTGCTTCCTCCATAGCGGAACACGGCGTTTTGCAACCCTTACTCGTCAGACCTCTTATCGGCGGCGGCTATCAGCTCATCGCCGGAGAAAGAAGATGGAGAGCAAGCAGAATTGCCGGTCTCACGCAGGTTCCCGTTATAATCAAGGATTTGAGCGATACCGAAGCGGCTGTAATTTCTTTAATAGAAAATTTACAGCGTGAGGATTTAAACCCCGTTGAAGAAGCTCTCGGCTTCGCAAGCCTTATGAAGAACTTCAATTTAACCCAGGAGGAAGCGGCTCAGAAGGTAGGCAAATCAAGACCGGCAGTTGCAAATGCTGTCAGACTTTTAAAGCTTCCGGATGAAGTGCTTGATATGATAAGAGAAAACAAGCTTTCGGCAGGTCACGCCCGTGCGCTTGCGGCAGTTGAGGATAAAAAAACGATTATTGCCGCCGCAAAGCTGATAATTGACAAGGGTCTTTCCGTAAGAGAAACTGAAAAGCTTGTTAAAACTCTCACAGCCGAGAAGAAAACCGCACCATTAAAGAAAACCCGTAATTCATTCTTTGACGAGGTTGAGATTTCACTCAATAAGTCACTCGGCAGAAAAGCAAAGGTTGTTACAAACGGCAACAAGGAATGCGGTACACTTCAGATTGATTTTTATGATAAGGATGACCTTGCAAGAATAGCGGCTATTCTTTCTGAATTGGAATAATTAGTTTTCCGGCTGCCATTCCGCCGCCCAGATTTCTTTTCTGAGATTTTCGGTAACGGAATCAAGCTTTTCGAAATTCATCGAATCAATGTAATATTTTTCGATTTCATCATGAATTTTTTTAGCTTCGGCAAGGGCTGAACAGGCTTCGTCCATCAGTTCTGCCGAGGCTTTTTTTATAAAATTGAGCCTGCTTCTGTGTTCTCTGAGATTATCGCAGTCATAAAAACGGCGCATTGAAATTATCTTTGTGGGAATAATATCGGGCTTAAAAAATATATCTCTTGTAAAAATTCCGAGAGATAATTCCTTTATGATTATGTATCTCGGTGATTTTTCGTCACTTATATAGGGACTTACCGTCACATCAAAACCGCTTGCAAGTGCGTGGTCTCTTATTTCTTTTATGAGAATATTTGCCGCTGTTCCGAATGTATCATCTAAAATAATTCTTTCATCGCAGAGAGCTTTTACGGTATCATCGGCAAATATACATCCTTTCGGAGATATTGCCGTCATAAGCCTTTTTTCTTCTCTGCCGATTTTTGATGAAAGGCGTTTTATTTTTTTATTTGCCATTCTCGAAGCATAACGGCAGATTTTTTCTTTTTCGGCATATTCCATGCAGATTTTTTCGCCGTCTGAATAAAGCGAAAATGCCGAAGCAATAAAACGCTTCGCCTTTGCGTGAAGCTCTCGGTTTTTGTCGGTTACGGATATTATCTCATTTTTCTTTATAAGCAAATTATCTTTATTCCAGAATTCACCGAGATTTATGATTTCGGCGGTAACTCCGGCATAATCGGGGTCGGCAGTATGCGGAGCGGTTCCGTCAATAATGCTTATTTTAAGCGACGGAAAATAAACTGCATCAAGTGAATCCGGGTCTGATGAGCAATAAAATTTTTCGCAGTCAATATCGTTTTTTTCCATTTCTGACGATACTTTTTTCATCAGCGATGATTTTCCCGTTCCGGGGCCGCCCTTTAATATATATGTATATACGGAGTCGGTGCAGAAGCAGTTTAAAAATCCGTTTGGCGAACCCGTGCCTAAAAAATATGATGCTGTCATTAAGATACCTCCTTTTCTAACAGATTATTCCGAAACCGATTTTTTGTGAAAAATTCAAATTTGCTCTTGATATTATTGATATAATAATATATAATATATTGTACATGATAAAAAGCTAAGCTTTATTTCAATCATGTGGCGTGCGGGTCCTGTGCGACAGAGCACTGTGAACCATGTCAGGCGGGTGAACCGAGCAGCATTAAACGGTCAGCTTTGTGCGCCACAGTCTGCCTGCCGCCATATGATTGAGATAAAGCTTTTTTTGAAAGGATGTGGAATAATGTATCAGGCTCTTTACAGAAAATGGAGACCTCAGACCTTTGATGATGTTTACGGTCAGCCCCATATAACGAGAACACTGAAAAACGAACTTGAAAATAACAGAATTTCACACGCCTATCTTTTTACGGGTTCAAGAGGAACGGGAAAAACCACCTGCGCAAAAATTCTTTCCAAGGCGGTTAACTGTCTTCATCCGGTTAACGGAAACCCATGCAATGAATGCGAAATATGCAAAGGTATTGATAACGGCTCTGTTCTTGATGTTATTGAAATAGACGCCGCAAGCAACAACGGCGTTGATAATATCAGAGATTTGCGTGAGGAAGCAAATTTTACTCCTGCAAACGCAAAATACAGAGTTTATATAATTGATGAGGTTCATATGCTCTCAATCGGAGCATTTAATGCTCTTCTTAAAACACTTGAAGAACCGCCTGCCCATGTTATTTTTATACTGGCAACAACCGAAATTCATAAGCTTCCGGCAACCATTCTTTCAAGATGCCAGAGGTTTGATTTTAAGAGAATTTCGCCCGAAGATATAACCGCAAGGCTCGGTTATGTTGCTGAAAAAGAAAATGTTACTCTTACCGAGCCTGCCGCAAGTCTGATTGCAAGAATTGCCGACGGCGGAATGAGAGATGCTCTTTCTCTGCTTGACCGCTGTTTTGCAATGGGCAGTTTTATTGATGAAAATGTTGTCAGCTCTGCCGCCGGAATTGCCGGAACGGTTCATCTTTTCTCATTTTCTGAATATGTGGCAAACGGGGATATAACATCGGCTCTCACTCTTATTTCAAAGCTTCACAGCGAATCCTGTGATATAGACAGTCTCTGCACGGAGCTTACTCTGCATTTCAGAAATCTTATGGTTGCCAAAACCGTTAAGGACTGCTCCGACTTGATTGTATGCACAAAGGACGAGCTTGAAAGCCTTAAGAACAGAGCCGGCAGTCTGAGACTTTCAAAAATTCTCGAATGTATAAGCATTTTTGAAGAAACCTCAAAGAATATCAAAAATGCGGCAAACAAAAAAATACAGCTTGAAGCCGCTGTTATAAAAATGTGCGGTTTAACCTCGGAGGGAGTGTGCACACCAGCGGAGGTTGAAGAAAGAATATCCGCTCTTGAAGAAAAAATCAGAGCGGTTATGGCAGGAAATACAGTTGCACCGAAACCTCAAACGGAAGAAAAAATTCCTGCTCCCGAGCCCGAAAAAAAAGAAGAACCTCAGGAACCGCTTCCGCCGCCTGAGGAACCTCCTGTTCCCGATATAATTCCCGACGGAGAATTTAAAAATTGGTCTGAGGTGCTTGAAAAGCTTCAGAAATATGATATGCCGCTTTTCGGAATTATGTCAGATTCAACCGCAACATTCAAAAACGGTAAAGTCTGCATTCATTCCTCAAATCCGACCTTATTTGATTTTATTTGCAATGACAGCACTCATTCAAGAGATTTATCAAAAGCAATATATGAAGTTCTCGGAAGAAAAATGAGAATTGCCGTTGCTTCAAATGAAAATAAAACTGCGGCAAAAAACCCGCTTGAAAATCTTAAAAGTAAAATAGATACATTTAATAAAAATAATAATTGATACGGAGGATATATAATGAAAGCAAGAATTCCCGGCGCTCCTCAGGGCGGCAATATGATGAAAAAAATTCAGGAAATGCAGGAAAATATGGAAAGAATTCAGCACGAGGTTGAAGAAACCGAATTCACCTCAAGCGTAGGCGGCGGAGCAGTTGAGGTTACCGTTAACGGCGCTCATGAGGTTACTGCGGTAAAGCTTAATCCCGAGGTTGTTGACCCCGAGGATACCGAAATGCTCGAAGACCTTATTATTTCCGCATTCAATGAGAGCATACGCAAGGCAAATGAAGCAATGGAAAAAGGAATGGAATCCGCAAAGGGCGGACTTTCAATCCCCGGTCTTTTCTGATGAGCGGATTTACACCGTCACTTGAAAAGCTGATTGACCAATTTGCACGCTTGCCGTCGGTGGGAAGAAAAAGTGCACAGAGACTTGCTTTTCATATTCTCGATATGAGCGAGAAAGATTCTTCCGATTTTATCGAAACAATAATAAATGCACGCAGTTCAATAAAAAGATGCAGTATCTGCTGTAATCTGACCGATGAAGAAGTATGCCCCATATGCTCATCCCGTGAGCGTGACCGCTCGGTAATCTGCGTTGTCGGCGACCCGAGAGATGTTATTGCCATTGAAAAAACTCACGAATATAACGGACTTTATCATGTGCTTCACGGTCTTATTTCTCCGATGAATGACATTAATCCCGAAGATATCTGCATTAAAGAGCTTATTCTTCGTCTTAATGATAATTCGGTTAAAGAGGTTATAATGGCAACTGACCCTACTGTTGAGGGAGAAGCCACATCCATGTATATTTCAAAGCTGATAAAGCCGCTCGGAGTTAATGTTACCCGTCTTGCTTACGGTGTTCCGGTTGGAGCAGACCTTGAATATGCGGATGAATTTACTCTTATAAGAGCAATTGAGGGCAGAAAAGAATTATAATTTTTTCCACATAATTATACTTTTTCACACTATGCTTTTCCACTTTTTAACTTTCCCTTTTTATGGGAGTTAATAACCCTTTTTTATCCACTTTTTTATTTTAATTGTTAACCCTTGTTATTTCTTATATTTCAACGGTATCACAGGTTATACAACATATCCACGCACACTACTTATATTACTATAATTATGTTATTTTATTTATCTCACTATGCAAGAAACTGAATTTCAGGAGGAAATTTAAGATGAAGGTTATTTGTAATTCGGCAGAGCTTTCGGAGGCTTGTCAGAATGTTCAGAGAGCGGCTTCCGTAAAAACCGCCATACCCGCAATTGAAGGCATATTAATGTCCGCAAAGGATAATGTTTTAACTCTTACGGGATATGACCTTGAAATGGGAATAACAACTTCCATTCCGGCAAGAACAGAAGAAGAAGGAGATATAGTTCTCAACGCCCATATGTTCAGTGAAACTCTCAGAAAGCTTCCGGAAAGCGTAGTGAGCATAGACAGTGATACAAGGCAGATAGCATCAATAGTATGCGGAGAATTCAAATCAACTCTTATCGGAATTTCAGCCGAAGAATATCCCGAGCTTCCGTCGGTATCGGGAGGATATCCAATAACTCTTTCACAAGGGTTATTAAAGGATATGATAAGAAAAACAATATTCTCGGTTGCACTAAAGGATAACAGTAAGCCCGTTCATACCGGTGTTAAGTTTGAGATTGAAGAAAATCATATCAGACTTATTGCCGTTGACGGAGTTCGTCTTGCAATAAGAAATGAAAAAACAGAATATACCGGTGAAAATCTTGCCTTTGTTGTGCCTGCAAAAACTCTTTCCGAGGTTATGAAGCTCATGAATGACGATGAAGAAACCGTAACACTCGGAGTAGGCAAGAGACACATTATTTTTGAGGTTGCCGGATATAAAATAATATCAAGGCTTCTTGACGGAGAATTTTTAAATTATAAAGCCGCAATACCCTCAACTGCAACAACGGTTGTTACAGTTGATACGAGAACTCTGATTGACAGTATTGACAGAACATCTCTTATCATAACCGATAAAATAAAGAGCCCCGTAAAGTGCATATTTGAAAATAATATGATAAAAATTTCAAGCATTACCTCTCTCGGAACCGCAAATGACAGAATAAACGCATCCGTTGAGGGTGATAACTGCACAATCGGATTTAATAATAAGTATGTTCTTGATGCGCTTAAGGTTTGCGATACCGATGAAATCAGAATAATGCTCAGCGGAGCAGTTAAACCCATTCTGATAGTACCGAAACAGGGCGATGAATTCATATTCCTTATTCTTCCCGTGAGGCTCAAAAATGAAGATTAAAGTTAAAGTTGCCGAAAAAAAGCAGGTTTCAAAAAAGATTGATACCGATTTTATAAGACTTGATGCATTTTTAAAGATGTGCGATGCCGTTCAGACCGGCGGTCATGCAAAAATAGTTATTCAGAACGGTGAAGTCAGAGTGAACGGCGAAGTCTGTGAACTGCGTGGAAAAAAGCTCAGAAAAGGCGATACCGCAGAGTTTGAAAGAACTGTATATACCGTAGAATAATTCAGGAAAGGAATGGTAAAAGTAAATGATAATTCTTGACCATTCCGCAAAGAATTTCAGAAATCTTGAAAATATTCATTTTGAACCGCACGGAGAAATGAATGTTATCTACGGCGAAAACGGTCAGGGCAAAACCAATATAATAGAAAGTATATGGATGCTTACGGGGTTTTACAGCTTCAGAGCAAGAAAAAATATTCAGCTCATAAAGCAGGGAGAAGCCGAAGCGGAAATAAATACAAAATTCTATTCGGAAAAAAGAGAACAGTGCGCATTAATGAAAATAAATAAGCGCAAGGAGCTTATTTTAAACGGAGTTAACGAAGAGTCTCCGAGAGCAATGATAGGAAAATATTATTCCGTTGTTTTTTCTCCGAATACATTAAGTATTGTTCAAAACGGACCTTCCGAAAGAAGAAAGCTTCTTGATGTGGCATTAAGTCTGATAAAACCGAACTATGCCGTAATAATGTCAAGATATCTCAGAGCGGTTGACCAGAGAAACGCATTGCTGAGAAAATATTCCGAAAAAAAGTTTGATATGATATATTTTGAGCCATGGAACAATGAAATAATCAATCTCGGCACAAAAATTATAAAATACAGACTTGAATATATTCAAAAGCTTTCCGAAATTTCGCAGAGCGTTTATAACGGTATCAGCTCAGGCAGAGAAAAATTTTCTTTCTGTTATGATTTTTCAAAAAATCTGATTGGTGATGATGAAATAAAAACAAAACTTTCCGATGATATGGAAAGAACCCGTGATTCAGATTTTAAAAGACTATATACAAATTTCGGACCTCATACACACGATTTATTTCTGACGCTTGATAATAATGATGTGAGAATATACGGTTCTCAGGGTCAGCAAAGGTCATGCGCACTTTCAATGAAGCTCGGTGAAGCTTCCGTTATAGAAAAAATAACCGGCGAATGTCCGGTAGTTCTGCTGGATGATGTTATGAGTGAGCTTGATGAAAGCAGACAGTCGTTTATACTGAATTATCTTGATAACAGACAGGTTTTCATAACCTGCTGTGACCCGTCTCAGCTTCTCAGGTCAAAAAAAGGAAAGATATTTGAGGTTAAAAGCGGCGGCATAAAGGAAATGGAGTAAAAAAATGTATCTTCATCTCGGAATGGATAAGGTTATAACCTTTGATGAAATAGTCGGAATATTTGACCTTGATACCTCAACCGTATCAAAAAATACAAGAACATATCTTGCAAAAGCTGAAAAAGAAGGCAAGGTTGAAAATGTATGCTATGACCTGCCGAAATCCTTTATAGTGTGCCGCAAAAAAAACGGTGAAGAAAAGGTATATATTTCGCAAATTTCTTCAACAACCCTGCTGAAAAGAACAGGATATGTTGACAGTCTTAATAATTTATAAAAAAATTAAAAAATTTAGAAAAAAGTATTGACAAATGTCATAAACGGTAGTATAATCATTAAGCATTCAAGAAACGCCGTTGCGTTTTCTTAGTCGGTGTTGATGACATTGAGGGTCCACCCGTTCCCATCCCGAACACGGTAGTTAAGCTCAATAGTGCCGAAAATACTTGGCTGGAAGCGGCCCGGGAAGATAGGTCGACGCCGACACTTATAAAAGTAACCACCCAATAGGGTGGTTGTTTTTTTACCATAAAATACATATTACAGTAAAAAAGCTGAGATACCGGATTAACGGTTTCTCAGCTTTTTGAAAAATTCTGTAAGAAGAGCAGAACATTCATCCGCCATAAATCCGCTCAAAACCTCAGGCTTATGATTATACGGAAGGTCGAAAAGATTAATAACAGAGCCGCATGAGCCGGCTTTCAAATCCGATGCGCCGTAAACCAGACGGCGTATGCGTGAATTGATAATCGCTCCGGCACACATCGGACACGGTTCAAGGGTTACGAACATTTCACATTCCCACAGTCGCCATCCGCCGAGTTTTTTGCAGGCAAGGTCAATTGCTTCAAGCTCCGCATGGGCAAGCGCATTTTTGCCGTTTTCACGGCGGTTTCTGCCAACGGAAACAACCTCCGAATTCCGGGTTATTACCGCACCCACGGGAACCTCAAGCTCTTTTGCCGAAAGCTCCGCCTGCTCAATGGCAAGCTTCATAAAATCGGTATCATTCATATTATTTCTTAAGCTTTCCGCAGTGCCAGATGTTTTCGGCATATTCGTTGATGGCTCTGTCGGCAGCAAATATTCCGGCGCCGGAAATGTTCATCAGCGACATTCTGTTCCATCTGTCCTTATCAGCCCAAACAGACTCGGAAATCTTCTGAATATTTCTGTAATCCGCAAAATCGGCAAGCACCATATATGGGTCGTGATTTATAATGGTTCCGCCTATTTCGCCGAAATTCTTTCCGGAGATACCTCTGTTGATGAATTCTATAATCTTGTGTATTTCGGCGTTATTGTTGTAATAATTCTGAGGATAATAGCCGAGCTTTTTCAGCTCGTTAACCTCGGGAGTATTCATGCCGAATATGAGAATATTATCTTCTCCGACTGCATCGAATATCTCGATATTTGCACCGTCCATCGTGCCGAGAGTAACCGCACCGTTTATCATCAGCTTCATATTGCCCGTGCCGCTTGCTTCCGTTCCGGCAAGGGAAATCTGTTCGCTGATATCGGCGGCAGGCATAAGAGTTTCCGCCATTGTGACATTATAATCCTCAAGATAAACTATCTTAAGTAAATCCTTAACATCGGGGTCATTATTGATAAGGTCGGCAAGCGCAAAGATGAATTCGATAATCTTCTTTGCCATATAATATCCCGGAGCGGCCTTTGCACCGAAAATATAGGTGTGCGGAGTGTAATTGCCGTTGTGATTTTCTTTTATTTCAAGATATTTTGCAAGAATATTGAGTGCATTGAGGTGCTGACGCTTATATTCATGCAGACGCTTAACCTGAACATCGAAAATTGAAGTCGGGTCAAGGCTTATGCCGGTTTTGCTCTTCACGGCGGCGGCAAAATCCTGCTTGTTTGCAAGCTTTATTTTGCCCAGCCCGTCAAGAACGGATTTATCATCGGCATAATCACGAAGCTTTATCAGCTCACCTGCGTTATGGATAAATCCGTCGCCGATAAGGTCAGAAAGATAAGAGGTAAGACGGGGATTCGCCTGGCAAAGCCAGCGGCGGTGAGCAATACCGTTGGTAACATTCGTGAATTTATCCTCTTCAAGGGTGTAAAAATCACGGAAAACACTGTCCTTGAGTATCTGACTGTGAAGAGCGGAAACGCCGTTTACTTTGTGGCATACCGCAACGCAGAGATTTGCCATTCTGACTGCACCGTTTGAGATAACAGCCATTCTTTCAACTCTTGCGGCATCGCCGGTTGCATCCCAGATTTTCTTTCTGAAACGGTTATCTATCTCTTTAACTATCTGATAAATTCTCGGAAGCAGACGGCTGAAAAGCTCCTCGCCCCAGCATTCAAGCGCTTCCGCCATAACGGTATGATTTGTGTAAGCGCAGGTTTCTTCAACTATTCCGAAAGCATCATCCCAGCCGTATCCGCATTCGTCAAGCAGAATTCTCATAAGCTCGGGAATTGCAAGGGTCGGATGAGTATCGTTTATGTGAATTGCGTTCTTTTCGGCGAAGTTTTCAAGAGTGCCGTAATCTCTCAGATGACGGGCAACAATATCCTGAACCGAAGCGGAAACAAGAAAATACTGCTGACGCAGACGCAGGCTCTTGCCCTCGGGATGATTATCGGCAGGATAAAGAATTTTGCTGATAACCTCAGCCATTGCCTTTTCTTCCATGGCTCTCATATAGTCGCCCTGGTTGAACATCGCCATATCAATGCCGTCAACCTTTGCAGACCAAAGGCGGAGCACGGCGGCGCCAACGCCGTCTTTTCCGGCAACCATAAGGTCATAGGGAACAGCCTTTACGGTTTTGCAGTCAACCAGTTCAACATGGTGGAAGTTACCCTCCCAGTTGTCCTCAACTTTGCCCTCAAACTTAACCTCAACGGTGCTGTCCTCACGGGGAATGAGCCATGATTCGCCGCCGGGAAGCCAGAAATCGGGCATTTCGGTCTGCCAGCCGTCAATAATTTTCTGTTTGAAAATTCCGTATTCATAAAGAATTGAATAGCCCATACCTCTGTAACCCTGGTTTGCAAGTGCATCAAGGTAGCAGGCGGCAAGTCTGCCCAGGCCGCCGTTTCCGAGACCTGCATCCGGCTCGCAGTCATAGAGCTTTTCGAGATTTATGCCGTAATCGGCAAGAGCCGCACGGGCGGTTTCGGTAAGATTAAGATTATAGAGAGTATTTTTAAGGCTTCTGCCCATGAGAAATTCCATGCTCAGATAATAAACCTTTTTCTGCTTCTGAGCCTTGGAAACCTTGTCGGTTTCTCTGCGCACATCTCTGACCATATCACGGGAAATTCCGGCAAGTACTCTGTAAAACTGGTCAAGAGTTGCTTCATTCGGAGTAACGCCGAAAAGGTGAGAGAGCCTTGCGGTCATCATATCTTCAAGAGTTTTTTTGGAAATGGTGTTGTTCATTCTGATTCCTCCGTAAAATTATACAGTTTAATTCTACACCATATTTTTTATTATTACAACTGAAATTTTTTATAAATGTTTATTCATTATACTTGTAAGAATTATGCTTTTGCGCTAAAATATATAACAGGTGATAATTTTGAACGATTATAATTACTATTTTGAACAGCGTAAAGCTGCCGAAAAATTTGAAAAAGAAAAAATCAGAAGAATAGGAATTGCAGTGGGAGCAACTGTGCTTGTTTCAATCGGTATCCAGAACCTTGCGGCGCTGATTTTATATGTACCGCTTCTGAGAGAGGTATATTTTGCTTCACCGAATTTTCAAAATTGCTTCACGATGCTGATAAGCATATTCGGTATAGCCGTTCCGTTTGCGATATGCGGAATTTATCTTGAAAGAAAAACAAAAACCGAGGTTTTCAGGTTTAATATGCCGAAGAAAAAGAGCCTTGCGGTTCTTGCCGTACCCTTCGGTTTTTTCGTTTGCCTTGCCGCAAATTATATTTCGGGAATATTTTTAAATCTGTTTTCAGGTGCCGGAATTGAACTCACAGCTCCGGAAAACGATGTGCCGTCGGGTTTGACCGGCAGAATAATATATGCCGTAACGGTGTCGGTTGTTCCTGCACTGTGTGAGGAGATTGCAATCAGAGGAGCTGTTATGCAGCCGCTCAGAAAATACGGCGATACCTTTGCAATAGTAATGTCATCATTTGTTTTTGCCATGCTCCACGGAAACCTCGTGCAGGCACCGTTTGCACTGATAGTCGGAATGGCAATCGGTTATGCCGTATGCCTGACCGAAAGTCTGTGGACCGGTATTGCGATACACTTTGTGAATAACTTTTATTCCGTGGTTGCAACAATACTTTTTGAAGATATAACAGATGAAGCAACGCTCAATGCGGTATTTAATATTATGCTTATCGTGCTTTACGCCGTAACGATAATCGGTTCGGTGGGATTTGTGCTTGTCAGAGGAAAAATGCGTCTTGCCAAGAAATATACTTTCCTTTCCGGCGGACGGAAAGCGGCGGCGTTTATTCTGAATATCACAATGATAATTTCAATAATCATAATGATAAAAATAACCTCAACTTATGTTGAACTCGGGTGAAAATATGCCGATTAAGAAAAATGATATAATCGAACTGAAAATTGAAAGCTGTACGGCAGACGGAAGCGGCGTGGGGCATTATGACGGAATGGCAATATTCGTTCCTGCGGCGGCGGTCGGAGAAGAAATATCGGCGCACATTCTTAAAGTGAAAAAAACTTATGCCTTTGCGAAAATCGAAAAAATCATAAGCGCTTCACCGCACAGAATAGTGCCGGAATGTCCCGTATATATGCGGTGCGGCGGCTGTGTCTTTTCACATATCGACTATGCAGAGGAGTGCAGAATAAAAGCGGAAAATGTGAAAGAATGCTTCCGCAGAATAGGCGGTATCGAGCCCGGATTTGAAGAAATAATACCGTCGGAAAAAATCTGCGGTTACCGCAATAAGGCACAATATCCAGTTGCATATGAAAACGGAGAGCTTAAAATCGGATTTTTCTCCACACACAGTCACAGAGTTGTGCATTGCCCGGGATGCAAGCTTCAGCCGCCCGAATTTGAAAAAATTCTCTGTGTGTTTGAAAAATACATAAAAGAAAATTCCGTTTCGGTCTACGATGAAATAAACCATACTGGGCTGATTCGTCACATATATCTGCGTAAGGGAGCGGCAACGGGAGAAATCATGGTGTGTGCCGTGATAAACGGAAACAGTCTGCCGAATGAAAATAAGCTTGTTGAAATGCTTACCGCCGAAAATGCGGATATTAAAAGCATAGTAATAAATTCCAATAAAGAAAAAACGAATGTTATTCTCGGTGAAAAATGCAGAACCGTTTTCGGTAACGGCTATATAACCGATGTTCTCTGCGGACTTAAATTCAGAATATCGCCGCTTTCGTTCTATCAGGTGAACCGTGACCAGGCTGAAAAGCTTTATCGTAAGGCGGCGGAGTATGCACAGCTTACGGGAAAAGAAACCGTGATGGATTTATATTGCGGAGCCGGAACAATCGGAATGACGATGGCGGCACGGGCAAAAGAGGTTATCGGAGTTGAAATCGTGCCCGAAGCGATAGAGGATGCAAAAATCAATGCGAAGCTCAACGGAATAAAGAATGTGCGTTTCATCTGTTCGGATGCCGCCGAAGCGGCAAAGGAGCTTGAAAAAGAGGGGGTTAAACCCGATGTGATTATCCTTGACCCCCCGAGAAAGGGCTGTTCGGCACAGATGATTGAAAATGCGGTAAGATTTGCACCGGAAAGAATAGTTTATGTTTCCTGCGACCCGGCAACGCTTGCCCGTGACTGCGCAATTTTCGCCGGGCTCGGCTATACCGCCGTTAAAGCCGTTCCGGCAGACCTCTTTCCCCGAACCGGCCATTGTGAAACCGTGGCTTTGCTTGTGCGGTCAAGGAAGTCCTGAAATGTTACAGTTGGTTAAAAAAATCCCCCGGGCATCAAATTTTGGTGCCTGAGGGGAATTTTTTATTGTGATACGGCGTAGTGTCTGATGTTTACACCGAGAAGCTTGTCGTAATCCTGACAATGTATCAGGGAGCCGTCTGCCATAGGATAAACGAGTATATCCTCCGCTTCGTTATCGTAGCTGTTCAGATAGCGTTCCATTTCGGTTACAACCTTACCCGTTGCAAGGTCAACCGCAATAACCTGTTCATTAACGCTGTGGCTCACATCATATGAAAGATAAAGTTTTCCGTTATATACCGAACCGCCCTGAATTCTGAAAAGCTCAGTATCAAGCGCCACCGAGTCGATATATTCCATGGTGTCAAGCTTATAGCGGAGTATTTCGGTAACATGGTCAAACTGTGAGGTGTAGAAATATCCGTTTTCCGCATCCACGGCGCACCAGGGTATGCCGTCCGTCAGCTTATCGCAGGTGAGCTCATAGCATTTGCCGGTATATTCGAGTGTATCGCAGTCGAAAAGCAGAACGAAATTATAATTATAATCATCATCCTCAACGGGAGCATAAATATAACCGTTTGCGCAGTCGATGCCGCCGATATGATTACTGCCGTATTTTTCATGAAGCTCTTTAGGTACAGCCGAGCCTCTGCTTTTCACCTTGTGAAAATTCTTATCCCATTTGGCAAGCATTGTGAGATTGAGCGCCGTAATCGAACCCGAGGTATAGTAATATTCGCCGTCAAAGCAAAGCCCCTGACCCGCATAAAGAGCATCGGCTATAATCAGTTTATCTTCGCTGTTAAGCTCGTAGCCCTCGGAAACACTTGTGCCGGCAAAGCCGAAAAGATAGGAAAAAATCAAAGCCAATGTTGTGAAAAAAGAACCGATTTTTGTTATTACTTCCTGCATTTGTTTCTCTCTCCCTTTATATAATCCGGATAATTTTGTAATACAGCATTGTATATTTATCCGTTATCTCCGCATCGTGATGATAATGGCCGAAAAACCATTTTGAAAATTCAGTGCGTTCCGAAACGGTATCAAAATAGCTTGTAAGCTCATCGGGTTTATACATCCCTTTTGAAAATGCGGAGACGATATGCTGAGGACAGCAATGCGATATCACAAAATCCACCTTGCAATCATTTGCCCTGAGAGTTTCAAGCCCGAAATCCATTTCCTCCTGCGACGGCATCTCCTGCTTCCACCACGAAATATGGTTTATTCTCAACATTTCCCCGTTTTCCGAACGCCTGTTATAATCTTTGATAAGCTCTTTTGTTGATTTATAATCGCTCAATTCCAATATGCCGTCATCTATATCGTGACTTCTTGCACCGCCGAAGGTGAAAAACTTTTTGCCGTCAAGCTCAAAAACATAACCACGCATTAAATGATATATGTTTTCACGGATACGGTGAGCCTTTCCGCCGTGAAAATCCGTAATTTTAAATTCATCTCCGTATAGCCTGTCAAAATTCTCGTGGTTACCGTCAACAAACAGTATTGTAAAATTCTTTTCCTCAAGCCAATTGAGACCTGATTTTTCCGAAACATCGAAATCCCAGATTCCGAAATCTCCGCAGACAATCACAAAATCGTCTCTCGTCATTTCCGTCTGCTTTTTAAAATACACATCCGAAAAACGGTTCCAATCGCCGTGGCAGTCCCCCGTAACATATACCATTTTAACCCGCCCTTCCGCAATCGCATTATTGAGAATTTTATATTATCATATTCTGCCGCTTTTTTCAATCATATTTTACTGTGATGCAAATATTCCGCCGTATTTTTCCGCATCGGCAAAATATACTCTGCTTTTTTTCCGAATAATATATTTATTTTTGCTGTTTTTAATGCTATAATACAGTCAATGAATGACACGGGAGGTCATCGGAATGTGAATATAAAATGTATTCATATGTAAATTTTAATTATAATAACGGAGGTTAAAAATCATGAAAGAGGGAAAATTCAATCCCGTAAAAATCTCGGTGGCGGCAATAATAGTTTTCTTCGTCATTGCCGCAATTGTTTCAAGCATAGTTATCGTTCCCACGGGCTACACCGGCGTTAAAACCACATTCGGTCAGGTCAGTCCCAAGGCTGTTTCACCCGGATTTACGCTCAAAATCCCCTTTGTGCAGTCGGTTGAAAAGGTCAATAACAAACAGCAGGATTTAAAGGTTGAGGGTCAGATTTGGTCGGAGACCGCCGAAAGAGCTTCAATTTTCTATGAGAATGTTATCGTTACATTCCAGATTTCATCGGAAAAAGCGGCATGGCTTGTTGCGAATGTTTCAAACTATAAAACGGACATAATCAACAACGCCGTCGTTTCCTCGGCAATCAAAATCGCATCAAAGGAGCTTTCAAATATTGATGCAACGAACAGAGGAAAAATCGAACCTCTCACTCAGGAAAAGCTTCAGGCGATACTTGACAGCAAATACGGCAAGGATACAATTCACATCACAAGAATTATAATCTCCAACGCCGATTTTGAGGACAGCTACAACGCTGCAATAGCCGCAAAGCAGAACGCACAGCTTGAATATGAAAGAGCGGCGATAGTTAATCAGCAGGCAATTGAAAAAGCCGAAGCCGATGCGAAAGCAAAGGAAAAGGCGGCAGAGGGTGAAGCAAACGCACTCAAAATCAAGGCAAACGCCGAAGCCGAAGCAAACAAGAAAATTGCAGACTCTCTCACCGATGAGGTTCTTGCAAACAAATTCTATGAGTCCTGGGACGGCAAGCTTCCCACGGTTATGGGTGACTCCTCGGCAATTCTTCCTGCGGAAATATTCGGAAAAACAAACTGACAAAAAGGGCGGGAAACCGCCCTTTTTAAGTTAGGAGAGAGGACGGAGAAGAGAGGAGTTGCGGGCTTGCCCGTACCCAATTTTATAACTGCTTACATATAGCTTTTCACTTCTGAATTAATATTTGTTGTTTATTCAGAAGTATAAAGTTTAAAAATTACCTATATAAATTCGGCACGAAGTGCCCCTTAACTCCGAATTCCGAAATCCGAATTAAAAAAAGCGGCATTTGCCGCTTTTTTTAAAGCTCCGAGAAGCCGTAATTATTAACAAGTGCATCAATCTTATGACCGGTTTTGCAAAGCGTACATTCAAGAGTTGAGCTTGTTTTGTAATCGGGCAAATCGGCGGTATTGAATATGCTCGTTATCGGAACGCCGTTGCATTCGTTAATCGTTGTGAATATGCAGGCGGCACCTGCAACCTGACCGCCGTAATAGGTTATGGCATCAATTGCCGATTTAATCGTATAACCGGTAACAACCGAAGCGGCAAGCACAAGCACACGCTTGTTTCTTATCATAGGAGCGGTATTATCACGGAAAAGCAGCAGGCTTGCCGAGGTCTGCTCCGGGGTGAGAATATCAATCTGTCCGTTTGCGTTTATGCTCGCATAATCGGGCTTTATAAGCTCCTGAGCAAGACAGGTGGCGATAACCTGAGTATCGTCAATGCAGACTATCGTATCAATCAGCGCACTGCCTTTATACTCTGCGGCAAGGGTGCGTGCAACCTCACCCGCCTGAGAGAGCTTTGATTTCTGCGCCGTGATATCAATGAAATAGTTGCTGTGGCTTCTGCCGGTTGAAAAGTGTCCGCTGTAAACGCTGACGGAAACTCCCTTTTTGCTGAGAATCTTGCTGACTTCGTTAAGTGCCATAAAAATCACTTTCCCCTTTTATCTTTTTTTCATTTTTTTCTCTGCTTCGTAACGCTCTTTATCAAGCTTTCTTTCGGCATCAAGGCGCTCCTGCTCGGCTCTTTCGGCTTCGTGGCGCTCCTTACGCTCGGTAACAACCTTATCGTAATCCGCAATCAGAGTGTCAAGGTCACGGTAGCCCTCATAGAGGTCAATAGTGCGTAATGCGGAAAGATACGGTGCGGCATAGGATGAATAAAGATTCTGCTCCTTGCTTGCTTCCTTCATCGCTTTTCTGCGGAGCTTTGCATTTTCTTTGGTATCATCGGGCATATTGTAGGCATCCTCGTAGGTCTGAGGGTCAAAAACTCTTACGCCGTCCGAATAATTCTGCTTTGCAAGATTTGCAGAGCTTGTGAGCATTTTTGCGTTTCTTATTTCCTGCTTTCTCCAGGTCTTTTCTTCTTTTATATCGGATTCCGGCAGGGCGTTTGCAAGAGCGATTATTTCTTCGGAATTTTCAAAGAATTTATCTGCACCGCCGTCAACGATTTTCTTACACAGCTCATACTGCTTCTTTCCGAATTCGGTTGAAAATCTGTTGAGCTCGTGCATAACAAATTCCGCTATTTCGATTTCTTCATTATGGAATTTTGCATCTTCAATGGCCTTTTTCGCCGCTGTTATCGCTTCTCTTCTTGCAACCTTTTCTTCATAGGTTTTATTCGGCATACTTCTTGCCGCCGCAACGGTTGAACGGTCGGGAACCTGCATTTTTTCAAGGCCGTAATACTGACGGGCTTTCATTATTGCTTCACAGCCTTCAATATATGTTGCTTCGTCTCGCTCATCGTTGTTTCTGTCTTCAACAATGGTGCGGATTCTGATAACTCTTATCATGGATTTCTGACCCGTTTCGGAAATATCGTATGCGAACCACGGCAGAACATCTATCGTTGCGCCGACCATTGATATTTTAAGCAGGGTATCCATAAGCGGAAACAGCACGCAGTTGGGGTTCTTTGTCTGCTTATCGAGCGGAAGGGTTTCGTCATAATTTGTATATACATCAAGCACCGAATAATCGTTGCCGTCGAAGCCCTTTTTACTATATACCCACGGAATGAACAGACCCGTTACCGCTCCGATTGCGCTTCCGGCATAGGATGAAACAAAACCGAATGCGCCGTCAATGCGCTCGCCTATCATATACTGCTGATTATCACGCATATCCGACTCGATTGCGCTGTCGATAACATTATAGGTATCAACAAAGCGGTCAAGCGTATAAACGATGAAGAAGCCGAGACCGGCAAGCTTGCTTTTATAGAATAAGAAATATGAGCCGATGAGGAAAATCTGAACTATATTTTTGACTATTTTTATATTTTTCTTGCCGAATTTCTTTATGAACCACGGTGAGAAAAGCATACCCCAGAAATTGGCATTATATGAAACGGTATTCAGTAAGCCGTAGGTTGTGCTCTTCATGATGTGGGCACGGTAAACCATCCAGTCCCAGATATTACCTTTTGCATCCTCAAGAAAATTATTCCACCCGTCGGCGCATTTTATCCAGAATATCTTATTTCCGGCAACCGCACGAAGCGAGCCTGCAAAGCTCATCTTGGTAATACGGCTCTTGGGAAGAATGAGGCGTTCCCTTGTGCCGAAATATGCAAGAAGAACCAGCGGCATAAGCAGGGCAACGGGAGTATAGGTTCCCCGGAAATATCTCATATTGTATTTATCGCCGTTTTCGCAGAGAACATCAACCATAAGGGGATAATAAACATTATTTATCGAATATCCGACAGAATAAATAATGCTCGTTATTGCCATTATCTTGGTGCGTTCCTGCGTGTTTGGTGTGATAACATGAACAAGATTTGTTACACCGGTATTTACCCAGTTCTGAATATAGCCCTGAAGCTGACCGACAAGGAACAGAGCAAGTATCATCATATATCTGCCGTAAGCTCCGCCGTCTCTTATGCGTTCATAGGGAAGCCAGAGTGACAGCAGGGTGAATATCATTGACGGAACGGCAAGCTTTATGTAAACTCTGTATTTACCGTCGGTTGAACGGAGATTATCAATTATCCACGCATTGAGCGGAGTGGTAATATATCCGATAGCCATGCAAACATAGTTCATAATGACCAGCTCGGTATTGTTCATTCCGAGGGTCATTCCCGTAAACTGATTGCCTGCGCCGAAGCCGATAGTCCACTGAATGGACATCAGCAATGCCATCCAGCCCACCGAGAGCATTACCACTTCACGGTAAGGAACATATTCTCCGGGACGGGGCTGACGCCAATACATTTTGACTTCCTTTACGATGTCAATTCCCTTGCCGATAAGCTCTGTCATTTAATCACCGGTCTTTCTTTTGTTTGGTCGGTATTTTTATTTAACGGGGATAAGCTTTTCCTTGCCGCCCATATACGGACGAAGAACAACGGGGATATTTACACTGCCGTCTTCATTGAGATTGTTTTCGAGGAATGCGATAAGCATTCTCGGAGGAGCAACAACGGTATTATTGAGCGTATGTGCATAATATTTGCCGTCCTTGCCGTTAACTCTGATTTTGAGTCTGCGTGCCTGAGCATCTCCGAGGTTGGAGCAGGAGCCGACTTCAAAATATTTCTTCTGTCTGGGTGACCATGCTTCAACATCGAAGGATTTAACCTTAAGGTCGGCAAGGTCGCCTGAGCAGCATTCGAGTGTTCTTACGGGGATATCCATTGAACGGAAGAGGTCAACGGTATTCTGCCAAAGCTTATCAAACCACATTTTGCTGTCCTCGGGCTTGCAGACTACTATCATTTCCTGCTTCTCAAACTGATGAATTCTGTAAACTCCTCTTTCCTCTATGCCGTGAGCGCCCTTCTCCTTGCGGAAGCAGGGTGAATAGCTCGTAAGAGTATGGGGAAGAGTGTCCTCTTCAACGATTGTGTCAATATACTTACCAATCATGGAATGCTCGCTCGTGCCGATAAGATAAAGGTCTTCGCCCTCAATCTTATACATCATGGCATCCATTTCGGCAAAGCTCATAACGCCCGTTACAACATTGCTTCTTATCATAAACGGAGGCACGCAATAGGTAAATCCTCTGTCAATCATAAAATCTCTTGCATAGGAGATAACGGCGGAATGAAGTCTTGCAATATCTCCGCACAGATAATAGAATCCGTTGCCTGCAACGCTTCTTGCGGCGTCAAGGTCAATACCGTTGAAGCGCTCCATAATATCGGTATGATAAGGAATTTCAAAATCGGGAACAAACGGTTCACCGTATTTTGTAACCTCAACATTTTCGCTGTCATCCTTGCCGATGGGAACGCTGGGGTCAATTATGTTGGGAATAACCATCATTATTTTGGTTATCTTTTCGGAATACTCTGCTTCAAGGGCTTCGCATTCGGCAAGTCTTTCGGAAAACTCGGTAACCTTTGTCTTTGCCGCCATTGCTTCTTCCTTTTTGCCCTGACTCATAAGAGCGCCTATCTCCTTGGAAACCTTGTTGCGATTTGCACGCAGAGTGTCGGCTTCCGCCTTGTTCGCTCTGGATTTTGCATCAAGCTCGATAACCTCGTCAACAAGGGGGAGCTTGCTGTCCTGGAATTTCTTTCTGATGTTCTCTTTAACTGCTTCGGGATTTTCTCTTAAAAATTTAATATCAATCATTTTTATTCACTCCTGATAAATTTATTTTAATTCATTTTTGACAAAAAATCAACCGCTTCTTTAACATATTCATCGTCGCAAAGCTCAACCGCACCCTTATCGACAAGCGAAGCATTCTTCGGGTCAATCGGTATTCTCGCAAGCACGGGAACGCCCAGCTCGGCGGCAACGCTTTCAAGCTTGCTTTCGCCGAAAATATTTATTTTCTTTCCGCAATCGGGGCAAACTGCATAGCTCATATTCTCAACTATTCCGAGAACGGGAATATTCATAAGCTTCGCCATATTGAACGCTTTTTTGACTATCATCGTAACCAAATCCTGCGGAGTTGTTACAATGATTATTCCGTCAACGGGGAGATTCTGGAAAACGGTCAGCGAAACATCGCCCGTTCCCGGGGGCATATCAACAAACATATAGTCAACCTCGCCCCACGCAACATCCTTCCAGAACTGCTGAATAACGCCGGATATAACGGGTCCTCTCCAGACTACGGGTGAATCCTCGGTTTCAAGCAGAAGATTTACCGACATAATCTTAATGCCCGTATTGCTTTCGGCAGGAAGAAGACCGGTTTCGTCCGCCTTTGCTTTTTCCTTTATTCCGAATGATTTCGGGATTGACGGGCCGGTTACATCGGCATCAAGCACGGCGCAGGCATTTCCCCTTGCCTGCATTGCGCTTGCAAGCAGAGAAGTGACAAGCGATTTGCCTACTCCGCCCTTTCCGCTAACAACTCCGATAACCTTTTTAACATTGCTGAAAGGACCGCTCGGGATTCTCAAATCCTGAGGCTGTTCCCTCGATGCACAATTGCTTGAGCATGATGCGCAGTTTCCGCCGCATGATTCACTCATTTAAAACAACTCCTATCTGAGATTTATTATATAGTCAATGATATATGATAAGCCGAATATTACCGGCATATGGGCAACATAAATAATGAGAGCTTTTCTGCCGAGAAAAGCGAAAAATCCGCTTCTTTTTTTATAGCTCCATTCCGAAAAACCTCTCACGGAAAAATATCTTCCGAGAAAAACGCCTGCAAGAAAAATGAATATATTCGGGAAAATCGGAAAATAATCTCCCGAGAAGAATGACGGAGAATATATTCCGAGCGGCATAAGCCAATCGGTTTTATAAAGCACCTCGGGGAGCTTAAAAAATACAAGCTCTCCGTAGCTTAGAATGCCTTTTTCAATTCCGCTTGTGAACGGATAAAGCACAGCGCAGGCAAGAATTCCGACAAACGGGTTTGCTTTTTTCAGCTTCTTTTCAAAAAGCGTATAAAGCAGTATCGCAACGGAAAGAAAATGCAGTATTCCGAAGCGTATCTGAAGCCCGTCCATTCCGAATTCCGGCAGAATAACCGCCGTCACAAGCGTCATGCCGAGCGCAATTCCCAAAAGGATAAGCCCTCTTTTGAGATTGCTTCGGGAAAGACTGCACGATATTCCGCATATCGCAATAAACAGGGCGGCAAACATCGGCTCAACGGGAGTGAAAAAATCAAAAAGCTTGTTTGCGGCTTCAAGTCCGAAATAATCTCCCACGATGAAAAAGCCGTGATAAAAGACCATACAGAATACGGCGAAGCCACGCAGCTCATCGAGAAAATGTATTCTTTTCCTTTCGCTCATATTCTCACCGACTTTTTTCAGTTATACCATAATATATTATTTTAACATATCAGATGAAAAATGCAAGCTTTTGTTGACTTTATCGAAAAATTGATTTAAAATTATATAAAAAAACACGGAGAAAATGCTATGATTGATAAATTGAGAGAACTGCTTTTTAAAATTTTCAAAAAGGAAAGTTTTATCGGAAAGCTGATTGACAAATTCTTCACCCGTGAAATTATTACCTATATCATTTTCGGAGTGCTCACAACCGCAGTAAATCTTATCGTTTTCTATATTACGAAAAAGATTTTCGTTTCAGTCGGCTGGAAGGGCGTTTTCAATGTTGTTCTCGGCTCCGCCGGAATGGAAAATGCACTTGCTCTGCTCGGAAAGGGTACGGATTATCTTGATGCAACCGTTATTGCATGGACAGTTGCGGTAATTTTCGCTTTTGTCACAAACAAGCTGATTGTTTTTGAATCAAAAAGCTGGAAACCGTCGGTTGCCGGAAAGGAATTTGCGGCATTCATCGGTGCAAGACTTTTTTCTCTGCTCGTTGAGCTGCTCTGTATGTTCCTCATGGTAACGGTTATCGGAATGAACGAATTTATCGCAAAGGTAATCGTTCAGATTATCGTTGTTATCCTCAACTATGTTTTCAGCAAACTGATTATTTTCAAGAATAAGGACTGATATTATGCTTTTTAAGAATATTACGATTGTTGACGAAAATTTTGAAATAAAGGAAAACCGATTTGTCGGCGTAAAGGGTGACAGAATTTCATATATCGGCGAAAAGGAGCCGGAAGAGGACTTCGGAGAAGTCTATGACGGCAAAAACAAGCTGATGATACCTGCCCTCTGCAATCTTCACAGCCATCTGCCCATGGTGCTTATGCGTGGTTACGGCGAGGGTCTGCCGCTTATGGATTGGCTGACCACCCGCATTTTCCCGTTTGAAGCAGGGCTTAACGATAACGATATGTATTACGGCTGTCTGATGGGAATTGCCGAAATGCTTCGCTTCGGAATAGGAATCACAAGTGAAATGTATCTCAGCCAGAATCCTCTTTGCCGTGCACTTCTTGAAAGCGGCGCAAAGGCGAATGTTTCAAGATGCGTAAGCTGTTTTGACCCCGAAATGAGCTATTACGATATGCCGCAGTATAACGAGGTTCTTGAAGCGATAAGGGAATTTGACGGTGCGGATAACGGCAGAATCCATGCCGAATTTTCTCTGCATTCGGAATATACAACAACCGAAAAAACAGTCAGAGAATTGGCGGAAGCCGCAAAAAAACACGGTTCTTCAATTCATATTCATGTTTCCGAAAGTGCCGGAGAGGTTGAAGAGTGCAAAGCCCGTCACGGCGGCAGAAGTCCGATAAAATATCTCAGCGACTGCGGTGTTTTCGATGTCCCCACCGTTGCGGCGCATTGCGTTCATATTGACGATGAGGATATCGAAATTCTGAAAGAGAAAAATGTTTCCGTTGCCGCAAACCCCAAAAGCAACCTGAAACTTGCAAGCGGTGTTTCTTCTGTTGCAAAGATGATAAAGGCCGGAGTTAATGTGGGCATAGGAACCGACAGCGTTGCGAGCAACAATAATCTCAATATGCTTGAGGAAATGAGATTTTTCAACCTCATGCAAAAGGGAATAAATTATAATTCCGTTCTTATTTCTCCTGCCGAAACGCTTTATGCCGCAACAAGAGCCGGTGCGCTTGCGCAGGGCAGAAGCGACTGCGGTCTGATAAAAGAGGGCTTTAAGGCGGATATTACCGTGCTTGATACCGATAAAATCTATATGAAGCCCGTTCACGATATGCTGAATAATCTGATTTATTCCGCTCAGGGAAACGATGTTGTGCTCACGATGGTTGACGGCAGAGTGCTTTATGATAACGGCGAATATACCACGCTCGATATCGAAAAAATCGTTTATGAGTGCGAAAAATCACGCCTGAGAATACTCGGATAATCGGAGAACATTTATGAAAAAATCACCTGTTGTAATTTTATCCCCTATGACATGCGAATGTGAATATCTTTTGTCTCTGCTCAAGGATAAAAAAGAAACACATACCGCCGGATATGTGTTTTATGAGGGCACGCTGAACGGCGTTAATGCCGTAATAGTGCGTTGTCTGATAGGCACGATAAATTCCGCCGTATGCACAATGCTTGCAATTGAAAAATATTCTCCGAGCTGTGTGATATTGCAGGGAACGGCAGGGGCGCATTCGCCGGAGCTTTCACGCAATGATATAGTCATAGCCGAAAAAATTGTTCCGATTGCGAATTATGTTTCGCCGCATCGTGCCGCAGGGGAGGGCTCCGACCCGTTTTCGTGGGGAAACTTTGATATGCAGGTATATTCCGCAAAGAGCGGAAAAACGGATTTCGTTTATTCGTTTTCGTGCGATAAAAGGCTGATTGAGCTTGCACTTTCCGTTGAATATGATGTCGGAAAAACCGTTGTGGGAACGGTGGGATGCGGAGATGTCTGGAATAAAGAAGCGGATTTGATTATTCATCATCACAACACCAAAGGAACCGACTGCGAAGCGATGGAGGGCATCGGTGCGGCGCAGGTTTGCGAAGCATTCGGAATACCGATGATTGAAATAAGAGTTATCAGCAACAATGAGCTGAAAGAAAACGAAGCATTTTCAAAGGAAACCGCTTTGAACTGTCAGAAATTCGTTTTTGACTATACAGAAAAGCTGAAAAATTTTTAAATAAAAAAATATTTAAGGACTGCAAAACCATACGGAAAAGCAGTCCTTAATTTTTTTATGAGAAGTTGTTATGAACCGAAAACATTTGTAGCGGGGTCGGGGCCGAGATAGCAGATATTCATACCGCTGTCCTGAGGAGAAGTATCGCATCCGGATGCTTCATCATTGAATACATGTATAGGCACTCCGAACGGGCCTTCCTCGAAATCTATCGGGCAAACCTCCCAGCTGTAATTCACAACGATTTTGCCGTCTCCCGAGCATTGCGATGATAATCTGGTGGAATCAACTTCAAGAAGGATATGGGCATATGACGGTTTCATATATGCACTTTTCATTTTTATCCTCCTTTACGCTTTAAATATCATTTTGAAAAAGTCAGCTATCATTCTGAAGAACGAAACTATTGCTCTGATAAGCTTCCGGAACCAGCTCAGCTCTTCAGGCTCGGGTTCTTTCTCCTTAACCTCTGCCGTTGCGCTCTCTGTCTGCCATTCGTCGCCTACTCTCTTTGCCGTGAGAGTTATTCCGTCTTCGGAATCAAGCTCGCACTTATCCGCAATGCCTGCCTTTTCAAGCAGCTCCGCAAGCTCTTCATTCGTAACGGTTACCGTTGCAACCCATACGCCATCAATCTTCTCAACCTTAATATCATTCTTACTGATTTCGATATCGGCTGAACCGTATTCGCCGAAGTCTACCGTGAAGGTCATGGTCTCTTCAACCTCGGGTACGATTTCCTCAACCGTTACATTTGCGGTATCGGTTACCCATTTGTCTTCAATATACTTCGCAGTAAGAGTAATTCCGTTTTCGGAGCTGAGCTTATAGGTTTCGTTTATGCCTGCTTTTTCAAGAAGTGCATTCAGCTGTTCTTTTGTGATTTCTGCACTTGCAGTCCATACGCCCTTAATCTTCTCAACCTTAATATTGCTCTTGCTTATGTCGATATCGGCTGAACCGTATTCGCCGAAGTTTACGGTAAAGGTTACGGTTTCTTCGGTTTCGGGTATGATTTCTTCAACCGTTACATTTGCGGCATCGTTTACCCATTTGCCGTCAACATATTTCGCAGTAAGAGTAATTCCGTTTTCGGAGCTGAGCTTATAGGTTTCATTTATGCCTGCTTTTTCAAGAAGTGCATTCAGCTGTTCTTTTGTGATTTCTGCACTTGCAGTCCATACGCCCTTAATCTTCTCAACCTTAATGTTGCTCTTGCTTATGTCGATATCGGCTGAACCGTATTCACCGAAGTCTACCGTGAAGGTCATGGTCTCTTCGGCTTCGGGTATGATTTCCTCAACCGTTACATTTACGGTATCGGTTACCCATTTGCCGTCAATATATTTTGCGGTGATATTTGCGCTTGATACTGTAAGCTTATACGCCTTATCAAGGCCTGCCTTTGCAAGAACATCGCCGAGCTGTTGTTCGTTGAGCGTTCCTGTTGCAGTCCATACGCTCTCAACAAGAGCTTTTGCAAGATTTTCCTTTGCCACAGTGATATTATCACTGCCTGCTTCGCCGAAGCTTACCGGGAATGTCATATTCTCAAGCTCGGGTTCATTCAAAAGCGAGGTGAGAAGCCTGGGACTGAGCTTCTGTGTACTGCTGCTGCTGAAGCTTGCATCCGGCATCGCATTAATCAGCTTAATCGAGCAGATTGAAACCGTTGCTTCAGCCGATGTTGCCGATATGTATATACTGCCTTTTCCGCTTCCGAGGTCTTTAATGCAGTTAACGGGAATTTCGAAATACATTTCGGTTGCCGAGCAGGTTTGTATCTGACATATATTGCTTTCGCCGTCGCTGACCGTTACCTCAGCCGTTCCGCCCAGAGGTGCACGAAGCGAAATATGAACCTTACTCGTGCTCTTATTGAAATTATCTATTCCGAATACGAGTGTTCCGAGCTTGCCTGTGCTTACTTCTTTCTTCGGAATATATATTTCGTTGTTCGGGCTGTAATGGTTGTATTTTGCCCAGTCCTTATACGCATATTCTCCGAGTTTCGTATCATATGTGGCTACATCAGCAAAGAAAGCCGTATTGTCGTCTCCGCCGGTGAGCAGTTTGTTCATTCTGATATATGTGGGTGCGATTTCCTTATCGGCGGTATATACCGTGCCTTCAAGGTTCGGGTTATATATTCTTACCGCATCAATCGTTACATCATATGAGCCGCTTCCCTTAACCGTTACGGGTTCGAGGTCTGCGATTTCGCTCTGCGGAGCCGGATACATATCATTTACGCTGTAATATTCACATTCCTTGAATTCTTCGCCGAAATATTCGGAAAGGTCAACAACGGAACCGTTTTCAAACACAACTTTGTTTGCAGAGCTATTGTTGCTTCCCGTATGGTCGAATGTTTCGTTGAACGAAACACCAATCTGCACTTTGTATGTTCCGTAAGTGCTGTTTTCCCAATGGAAAACGGGAACCTGATAAAGCGCATTGCCTGAATAGAATGTATCAACAATCTTATTCATTCCGATTGCTTTACCGGTAGAGGGGTTCAACACACGAACTACCATAACACCGCTTCTGTTGTCGCAGGTTGAGATAATATCGAATGTTGTGCCGGTGAATGTGAATTCGCACATTGCGTTACCGGAGCCCTGCGAAACCGTTACTCTCTTTGCCGTACCGCCGGAATATCCGATATCCTTTTCGTATGTTGACAGATAGCCGTAGGCATTTGAAGAGGATGTTGTGCCGGTGGATTTTGCGGACTGAGCTGAAGCATCCCAAATTCCGTTTGTACCTATGGGCTTTGTGGAATTCGTGAATGCAAGTGCGTCCTCTTCATAGAGTACATTCGTCTGAGGATAGAGATTCATCGAAACGGTTACGCCGTTGCTGAGTGATACATTAAATTCCTCAGCCGCAGTCCAATTCGTATTTTTCGGGGTAAAGGTCAGATTGCCGCTTGCATCAAGGACAATTTTTCCGTTTGTTCCGGTTTTGTCTATCGCTGTTGCGGTTAAGCCCGAAATGCCGTTAAGCAGATTAATCTTATCATATCCGCCGATGGCTATATCAGATTTAACCCAGTTGGCTGTATAGGTTCTGTTGCCCGTGCTTCCCTTTGCAATTGTAAGCGGAGTTGCCGGAGTTGTACCGTTGCTTCCCGTCCAGCCTATGAATGTATAGCCGGATTTGGTGGGTTCGCTCAGAGTTATGTCATTGCTTTCAACATTGTAGTCTGCCGGGTTTGCGGTTGCAACCGTACCGCCATTATAGTTATAGGTTATGGTGTAGGTTCCCTGTTTCCAAACCGCATAAAGTGTTACGGTGGCGCCGTTGGTTTCCGAAAGCTTGCTTACGGTTGCTTTATCAGCATACACCTTTGCTCCGCCCTTTGTTGTTGACCAACCGTCGAAATCATAACCGGTTTTGGTGAATGTGTTTGCGGTAAGGGCCTTTTCTTCAGTATATTTAACGCCCGTTATGGATGTCATTGTGCCCGAACCGTCATTATTATTGAATTCTATTGTGTAAGTATTTTCCGTCCACTTTGCATAGAGGGTTTTGGCTTCTGCCGGTGTATATGATGCGCCTGCCGCTCCGGCTGACTGTGTTAAACCGCTGTCGGTAAACCAGCCTGCGAAGGTATAACCCGTCTTTGTTGCTGAGGGAAGTGTGATTGAATTATTCTTCCACTGCGCCGTAAGGGTTACTGTTCCGCTTGTTGCGCCGAGGTTATCGTTTACCGCTGTTCCGGCTGCATATGCAGTTGAGTTCTTATTGCTCATCCACTTATCGAAAGACTTTGTGGATGTTACAGGTGATACTGCGTCACCGCCGTCGGTGCTGAATGTCACCGTGTATCCTGCAGGAGCCGTAAATGTATTTGCCGCAGGTGTGAACGAGCTTCCGTAGCTGAACGAACCGTTTGCAGGAGCTGTTCCCGAACCGCCTCCGTTTGCATATTGAACAGTTATTGTGTTCGCAGTCCAACGGGCATAGAGAGTGGCTGTGGAAGTTTTATCCCATTTTCTTGCGCTGTTGCCGTCCTTATCGTAATACTGATTACCGCCGGTTGCGGCATCTGTATCGTAATATCCGGCAAAGGTGTAGCCTGTTTTGCTCGGCTTTGTTATGGGCGTGGGCATAGCCGCATCGTAGGTTGCCGTTACGCTTGCCGTTCCGCCGCTTCCGCCGTTACCGTTAAGAGTTACGGTGTATTCATTCGGCGTTGCGGTTGCGGTGAGAGTTGTGTTGGCGGCAGGCATGGAAATTTCTATTGACTTGCCTGTGTAGTTATCCGACCACTTTGACCATGTGTAGCCGGGTTTTACGGTTGCATCAATCGAAGCTCCCTGCTCGTAATAATATGTTCCTGCTACGGTTACTGCCGAAATACCGTCTCTGGTTACTGCCGAAATACCCGTACCCGCATTTAATGTAAGAGTATATTGCTTTCTTACATAATAGAGCTTGATAACCATTAAGCCGTCGGCGGCGATTGTGGTTGATTCTACCGTGCTTTCTCCGACTGTTCCGTAACTATACTCTATTCCGTTCGGAACCTCCAAACTTAAATTTGCAAGCGTGAGCGTTGCTCCCGTTGTGCCGACGGTAATTGCCGAATCGGTTGTACTGGTTGCGCTTGTCGGATAACTTCCGTTCGTACGCATTACATAGTGTTCAACCTTATACGGCGTGTCGGAATTCGCAGTCCACTTTGCAACAAGAGTAACATCGCCGTGTTTTCCGTTGAGGGAAGTTCCTGCCGAAATGACGTTATCCTTCGTCCAGCTTCCGGAAGTTGCCTCTACCGTCCATCCGTCGAATGTATATCCGGTGGCGGACATTCCCGCAACCGTGCTTGTGGATGCAATATTATAGCTCTGCGCTGACGGAAGCGAACCCGGTATTACTCCGTTATCCGCCGCCGCATTTTTATATGTTACGGTGTAGGTGTTTGCCGTCCAGTCTGCGGTTGCGGTAATATTGCCGTAGGTTCCGGCAGGAACATCCGAAGCCTTGGCGGCGGTTGTTGCGCCGTCGGGGAATGCACCGTCGGTTGTCAGATTCCAACCGTTGAAGGTGTAGCCCGTCTTGGGAATTGAAGCCAGCGTGATTGTTTCGCTATCAACATTGTAGCCCGTCGGGTTTCCCGTTGTTGTAAGTACGGTATCGCCATCCTTATATGTTATTGTATAGTCTATCAGTGACCACTTACTCCAGAGGTTCAAATCGGTGTTTACGGTTGTTGTGCTTAATACCTGACTTCCTCCGCCGTTGGGCTGGGTGTACCAACCTGCAAAGCTTCTTCCCTTAATTGATTCAGGCTGAGAAAGCATAGTGCCGATTGCTTCGCCCTCTGTTTTCCACTCAGTGCCGAAGTTTGTTTCTCCGTATATCTCAACGGGAACAACTCTGATATTGCTGTAAACCGCATCTGCGCCGGGATTGTTAACACCGAAACGGATTGAAAGTTTGTCTGACAGGGCGGTAAATGTAAATTCAACATTTTTACTGCTTGAGCCTGTGTAAGCAGCACCATCATATACTTTAGCACTTCCACCATCAAACCAGAAAGGTATCCAGCGGTAACCTGCACTGTTACAGTCAACATGGAACGAAATCTTATATTTTTTTCCCACTTCAACAGGCATTGTGTATGATGTACTGCCGTATCCCGTATAAATATCGTAACTGTCTTCCTTGGCTACTCCGTCATCTATTACTTCAATGCTTTTTGCATCCTCGTTGACTATACACTTATCTCCGGATGTTGTTTTGCCGCCGATAGTTGATGAATTGGTATTCTTTTTCCACGCATAGAAATCGAAAAGGTTGTCATAAACAACATAACGGTTCCATTTTGCGGTCAGAGTGCCTTCACCCGTGCCGAAGGTATAGGTATTGCCGTCTATGCTTCCGGGATTAGTGCCCGTAAGCTCCCACTCTTTGAACGGAACACCGTCTGCTCTTGTGGGCTGTTCGATATACCTTGTTACTCCGGAAGGAGCATCAATATGGTTTACCTCTGTTGTTGAATCGGTTATTTCAACAAGTTTAAGATTTGTAATCTTAAATTTGCCGTCACTATCGGAATAGCTGTTCTGGTCAATTCTCAGGCAGTAATATGCTTCATCGGGAACGGTTACACCGGTGCCAACGCTCCAGTTGGCGCCGCCGACCGTGAACTCATTTGAATAACTGAAATAATCTCCGACCTTTGTGTAACTACTTAAACCGCCCGTTCTGTTATTATAATCTGCCTTGTTATTTTTCACCTCAATAAAGAACGCTTCCGTATTCTTGTTTGTTGATTCAAATGTAAGACGGTAGGTTGCTCCTTTTTTGAGCTTAACCATAGCTTTATTTACAAAGTCATAGGTTGTTTCGGCATCCGCTGACCTGAGCTCGCCTGAGGAATTTTTAAACTGACCTCTCTGACCCGTTATGGTGATTTCATTCTCGGCATCATATTCGGCATATCCGCTAAAAAAGGTCGAATATGCTCCGTCATCTTTCGGAACGGTTGTGTTGAACGAAGCACTGTTTGCGCCGTTTGTAAAATAGATAAGGTTATTCTGCGGATTGCCGTTGTTTGTTGCGATATTAACACCGCTTCCGCCGTGCACGGTCCATACGGATGAAAGCGAAACGCCGTCGGTATCGGTTGCTAAAACACTTGTGTTAAACTGAGTGCTTGTGCCCTCATATACCCATTTGCTGAAATCATAGCCGTCCTTTTCGGGCTTATAGAATGAATAATTCTGTGTCTGCGGATTATAATTCATCTCCGATTCGGAAACACTTCTGTATTCACCGGCACCGACTGCATAATGCTCAACACGCTTTAAGGAGACATTGCGGAAATGAGCTGTATGTGGTTGTGAATCGTTTGAGGTACCGCCATCACCGAAGTTAACGGTAACATATTTTGCGCCGGCAGGAGCGATGAAATACCAATATTCCATTCCGTAGCCATCCGAGGTCGGGAAAAGGTCGGCGTTTGCAGAACCGCAGTTTATGCTTTCGTTTGCTTTTCCGAACACATTTGCTGCCGATGTATGCGGATTCCACTGATAAAACTCACCGCCGTCATTATATACCAATATTGCCGTATTTTTTTGATCACTCTCCACATACCATTCATGCTCTTCATTTGACGGCACGCACATATTAAGGAATGTATCATCGTAAATATATCCGTCGGCACCGTCCATGTTGATTGAAGAGCCGTTTTCATCCCAGAATGTTACAAGCGGAGTGAAATATTTCCATTCTTCATCGCACTTCATTTCAAAAGAGAATTTATACTCTTTTCCTGCTTCAACGGGGATTTTATAACCCACATTTGTGCTTGTAAGTTTGTTCGAGTTCGGATTCGGATAAGATGTGATATTTAAAACATTTTCGCTGAAAGAAACGCTCTCTGTTGTGCCGTTTACAGTGCCGCCGCACGCAGTATCCGAAGCTGTTTCGCCCTTAATATATGCGGCTCTGAATTTCGCCATGTCAAACTGCTCATCATAGGTTATATCAAGCGGAAACGCACGCCAGTTGGCAGTATATGTTTTCGCACCCACAGAGCCTTGCGAAATTGTTACATTTTCCTCCAGACCTGACAAATCCGTTCCCGTCCATCCGAGGAATATATGTCCCTCTTTGGTGGGATTATTCAGCGTGAATGACGGCGTTTCGATATTATAGGATGTCGGGTTTGCGGTTGCAACCGTACCGCCATTATAGTTATAGGTTATGCCATATGATATCGGTTCATACCTGAAATCAACATCAGTACCGGGGTCACAGATATTTGTATAGGTGAGTTCCTTTTTTGAAGCATTATTGGTTGTTGTTCCTCCGCCGACCTTAACCATCGAAATATTCGAATAGCTTACCTCTGTGCCGGCGGTGCTTGTGTTGGAAACGCCCAAACGGATTTTAACATACGGGCGGCCGGAGAATACCGTAAATGTACTTCCGGGAGAAACATTCTCATAGTAATTTGTACGGTCTACCCACGAGGTGGTGCTAAAGCCCGATGATTTGTCCGGCGATGTGAATATGGTAAATCTCGTTGTGCCGTTGGAATCTGAGCATGTAAAATCATAATCAAGCTTATATGTTGCTCCGCTTTCAAGCTCAATTACATCGGCGCACTGATTCATATAAGCATTCTCACCCGTTATTTTAAACGCTACCGTGTTATATTCGGAAACATCAATATCGCTTACATTGTAACCGTTGTCCGGGAAGCCTGCACTGTCAAAATCGAAAATATTTTTATTTTCAGCGTAGCCTTTATAAGTGTATCCTTCATAGCCTTCGGAAGTGGTTGAAACCGTTTTGTCTTCGCCGTAGTTATATGTCTGGTTGCCGTAATCCTCAAGCACCTTGCCCGTTGTGCTCACATCACGAACACGCAGATTACCTGTTTTAAAAGTAAGCTTGCTTATGGCTTCGCTTATTTCTGAAGTTCCGATTACTGTGCTGGAAACCGTTCCGAGCCTTGTGCCGACCGTTTCAAGAGCATCCTCATATTCTTCCCATGAATCTGCCGTGTACCAATCAGCCTGACGGCCGGAATTTATTGCTTCATAATATTCTTCACGCATATCGGCCTTGCTGACATAGCCGACCTCGCACACCGCATATGCCGTTGCAGTTGAATCTCTATTTGCGTAGGTTTTCAGGATAACTGCGCCGTTTGTTATTGCAACATTGGCCAAAGCAGTCGCCGTTCCGACAGCACCTGTATAATTACCCGATACCGTGGTGTTTGCAATATTTGTGGATGCAGAATCCGTATAAGCAGCTCCGCCGGCCACCTTGGTCAGCATATCAACTCTATATGATATACTGGATTTATCAGCTGCAACATTATAAAAAATATTAAAATTCGGAATATCCGCAAAAGTTGACTGTCTTGAGCTGTCGGCGGCAATATAGCCTACGCCGGAAGCAGTCTCTCTACCGCCCGTATCACCTTTTCTGTATGTAGAAGCCATGCCGTATTTTGTACTGCCGTCGTTGAATACGCCGCTTGAAAAATATGTAGGATTGTTATGAGTATTCCATCGATATGCCGCCGGAGCTGTAACCAGCGGATATGAGCCCCAGTTTCCTACCGTACCAATAAAGTTCCCATTTTCAGCAGAACCAGCTATCGTGACACTCGTTGAGCCGTATGTGTATGAAGCGCCCAAAGCCGCATTCGTTTTGATATTATGAATACCGTATATCAATGATACGGCAGAAACATTTTTAGAATCGTCATCATTATTGCAAGCGTCTCCCTTTCCCATTGCAGCAGCGGCAACAGAGCCGAGATACGGAGCATAGCACACGGTATAGTTTTTCGCCGTGAACTCTTTGCCGTCTATCGTATATTTTGCTGTCCATGTGAGAGTTCTCGTGCCGCCGAAGGAAAGGTTACTTGCCAGCGAACCCGATGTAATTCTTCTCGATACCGATGAAGTGCCGGAAAATACCGCAGTATTAGCCGACACGCCGTTTACCGTTGCGGCATCGCAGGTAATCGTAACGCTCGTGGGCGTGGTGCTTGAATCGGTGCATCTGAATGATACATAACCGCCCGGGTCACTGCCGACATAAGTACCGTCGGCAACAACGCTGCCGTTTTCCGCTTTGTTATTCAGATAATACTGGAATGTGTTTAATGCGGTTGTCGAATCTGTCGGATTAAGATAAATTGCTTCGGGAACAATGAATTCTATTTTATATTCGGGATATGAACCGATAAGAGATGCAAGTGATGCCGCAAGAGAATCCTTTGCATTTTTGCATTCGGCAGCCGTTGCATCGGGCTGACCGAGAACAAGGCTCGCATTGCCGAAGGCTCTGTCAAGCTTTGCCCAGTCAGCAGCGCTGTAATTTCCGCCGATAGCGCTCTGCACCATATCACGCAGCTCAGATTTATTAACATCAATAAATTCACAGCCGACAAGCGCACGGATATCAACGGTCTCATGAGAGCCTATACCGTTTCTCTGCCTCCATGTTCTGTGAATTCTGTTATAGAATACATAGCCGTTGCCGAGATTGATATCCGTCAATGCGGGGTCGGTAATTTTGGTTACGATACCGTCTTTATTTTTTGTAACAACCTGACCGTATGTGGCATACTGCTGAATCGCCTTGGAACTGTTTGCCATATACCAGCCCTGGTCGTTCGATACATTCTCGGTGTAATCCCATGTACCGTCCTGACGGAAGTCTCCGCAATACGAGTGAACATAGAAATTCGGAATTTGTTCAAGCTTTGTCTGACGGCTTGAATCATAGTAAATTCTGCCCTTACCGCCGGAAACATCTCTTCCGTCGGTTCCATTATTCCAGCCCTTATACCAATAGGCACAGCCGCCGTTTCCCGATGCGGCAAGTATATTTGAGGTCGACGGAGCTTCACCGCCGTGATAGTTCGCCGGTGTGTTTTCTTGATTATGATTCGTTAAATTATATTTGTATGTGCAGGTTGCGTCAACCGAGCTTCCGTGATAAAATCCGCCCGTTCCGCTTAAAGTAACCGCACCCATTGAGGATGTTACTATTTCATGAATGCCGAATATGGCAGTCCAGACAGCGGTATCACCTATCGAAGCTTCCTGAACATTACCTGCCGAAATAGCCGCAACCGTATCAAGGCAAGGTGCATACACCGTTGTATAGGCATAGGTAGTGTGCGATTCACCCGTACTGGCGGCAGTATAGGTAATCGTCCATTTCAATGTTTTGGATTCGCCGCTGTTAATCGGTGAAGAAAGCGAAAGTCCCGAGGTAATCGAACCGTCATATCTGCTTGCGCCCGGGTTTGCATTTGTCACAAGCGTTTGAGTTCCGATTGATGCCGTTCCGCTTCCGAGCGTAACGGTAACTCCGGAAATTGATGAGCTTCCCGCACCCTTGAGATAAAAATAACCGTTTCCCTGAGCTCTTTCGGCTTTCAGCGAAAGCGCATTATTAATTATCTCGTTGTTGATAAAATACTGGAAGCTTTTTTTATCCGACGGATTCAGATAAATGGTTTCCGGCACGGCAACTATTATATTTTCGTTATCCGCTTCTGCGATAACCGATAATAATCCGCCGATGCCGAGCTCAAGCACTCCGGATATCATCAGCACTGCCAAAATCATTGCCAAACCTTTTTTCGGCAGCTTCTCCAAAAAGCCTTTGGCATCATAAAAAATTCTTTTCGCTTTTTTCATCGCCTTTTTCATTGCTTATTTCCTCCCATGTTACTTATATGTAAAGATGATTGTTCCTGCTTTGCGGCTTTTTTATCTGTATGATTCAAAACTGCTAATCCGATGATACCGATAGCAACCATGAACAACGCCCAAAACGCAAGATTTGATATTCCCCAAACTGCCTGATTACCCGAACTGCTGAACGCAAAGCTCATTTCCTTAAACACAATAACTTTTTCATTATCTCTGAAAAATTCCCATAAAAATCTCTGCGCTCCGTATAAAAGAAGCATTATAAAGAATGCTCTGCCGCCGATATAATAATTATGTTTTCTTAATATAAGCCATAAAACAAGTGCAATCAGAAGAGCGCAAATTCCCTCGCAAAGCTGCTGCGGAAACATATCCTTGCCGGTCAGAAAATGTGATATGTTATAAAGCGTTGTGCCCTCATAATAATGAAATGAATGACAGCAATAAGGATACATACAGGCAAAATGTCCGAATCCGTACCATATCATCGGCCAAAGGCTCTGATAATCAAGATTCTTTCGGAAGTCGAGACCGAATATCTTTTTTTCTGTCCATAAAATAGGAACAATAAGAGTGAATGCTCTCACAGCATTCTGATTACCGAAATTCTTAAAACCGCTTTCAATCCATGTAAGAAGAAAAATCCCGAAATATGTGAGAATAAATGAATAAAGAGAAACTATCAGGGATTTCGGCTTGCTCAAATTCATATGCTTTCCGTAAAACATATAAAAAACAATCCATATTACAATTGAAATTGCCTGAATTAAGCTATACATTATAAAATTTACCTCCTCTTTTTAACAAACTCATTCACTATGCGGAATATCAAATTCTTTTCCGCAACACTTCTTCCATCCGTAAATTTTTCAAATAATTCCTGCTCAGATAATTCCTTATAAGAATTAAAGTGCTTATCAACTATTTCCCTAACCTTTTCGGGTTTACTGTGAAACTTTTCAGATTTATTGATTCCGTTCCTTTTGCATATCAGGTAAAACAATGGTGAAATGATTTTTTTATAAAATTCTTCAAATTTCATGTCCTTTCCTGCGGTCAAAATCAATATCACTCCGACAACAAGCGGAATCAGACTTTTAACGAGATACTGTAAATAAAATGTTGCTGCAAATTTTGCACAAAATATAACCGAAATAATGAAAAATATTACCGCCGCTTCCCACGCAATAAGCGGAATATTAATTTTTTTCATAGGCTCACCTGCAATATAATTATGAATTCGGAATTAATGACGGGCTCCGCCCGTACCCGATTGTGTGGTCATCCCGCCCTACGATAATTTTCGAAGTTTTCCGTGTGCGGCGACAAAAGGCACAGCCGCCGCACACGGTATATCAAAGAGGAGAAGTAATCAAAAATAAACAGTTTCAAAAAGCAGACTTTTTGAAACTGTTGCAAAATTGTGATAAAAAAACAGAAAAATTATTAAATTTATGAACAAATTACAAATAACCCTTGATTTTTCTGTTCAAGGTATATATACTTAGAGTGTATAATTATCTGTTCCGAAAAGTCTGCTTTTCGGGACAGTCTAATTTTTTCAGCTTGCGGTAAAAAGTTGTGCGGCTCATCCCGGAAAAATCAATCGCTTCTTTTGCCGGAATTTTGTTCCTTTGCATATCGTTCACGATTTCTCCGAAATTCTCCGGCGTTTTCACTTCGGGTCTGCCGAATTTAACTCCCCTCTGCTTCGCCGCCGCTATACCCTCCGCCTGCCGCTTCCTGATATTTTCTCTTTCGTTCTGCGCAACAAATGACAGTATCTGCAATACCAAATCCGATATGAATGTTCCCAGCAGGTCTTTATATGTTCTCGTATCCAATATCGGCATATCTATCACGCATATATCCGCTCCTTTCTCTTTCGTTATATATCGCCATTGGTTTTGTATCTCTTCGTAATTTCTCCCCAGTCGGTCTATGCTCAATATATAGAGCAGGTCACCCGGCTTTATTTTTTTTATCATTTTTTTATATTCCGGTCTGTTGAAATCTTTCCCCGACTGTTTATCGGTATAAATATTCTTTTTCGGCACTCTCCTTTCCTCCATTGCTAACACCTGCCTATCCTCATTCTGGTCCGTTGACGATACCCTGATGTAGCCGTATGTGTTCATTTTCCGCTTTTTCCTTCCTTTCTTTTTTCTGTTTAAGCATTATACCACCTCCTTTCAAAAATTCAAAAACTCCCTCTGAAAATGATTGCTCATTTCAGAGGGAGTATTTTCCATATATTTCCTTTATGTCATTGCGGCAAGGCGGCAGGCTCTCATATAAGCTTCCGCAACATACCGTTCGGTGCTCATGGCATCATATCCGTCATTCTCATGTCGGTTGGGCTTTGAATGCTTGATAAGCTCAAAGGTCAGAGGACCGTCAAAGCCGCATTTATTCAGGCGTTCTGCGGCAAGCTTCCAATCCCTTATGCCGTCAAACGGAAGCAGGTGCAAATCATCTGTCCAGAAAATTTTACCATCTGACCTGCTCACGCCGAGGTTATCGTTAAGATGAGTGCAGAAAAGTCTGTCACCGTATCTTTCAAGCAAATCAACACCGAAATTATAGCACATTTCGTGACCCGAATCCCAGCAGAATCCGACACTTTTGTTTTCTTTGAATGCGTTCAGCAGAGTATCGAGAAATTCAAGCCCCTCCGTGTTTTCAAGTGCAAGCTTCACACCGAGTTCAGCACATCTTTCGGCAACCCTGCCGTATCGCTCAACGCCTGCCTGATTCGGCACAAGGTCGGAATCAAAACCGATAAAGGCGTGAGTTACCATTATGGGAATTTCCGTTTTTGCGCACTTCTCGGCGTATTCGATAAGCTCGTTCATCGCAATATCTCCGGGCTCCTTATCATCATCCCACATATCGTCTGAGCGGTTAAACGGCGCATGGAGCGACTGAACCTCCATTCCCGTTTCTCTTGTGAGCGCCGCAATCTTAGGAATATCAACCTTCCGTGCCGTATCGTCAATAAAAAGCGCTTCAAAACCCGTTTGGCTATATACTTTTATAAGCTCCTCAAGCGGCATACCGAAATCGGATTCAAGTCCGAAGCATAATTTCCGTTTATACATTTTTTCCGTTCCTTTCAAGAAATTTTATAACATCGTTACGGGGCGGTATCGTTTCCGCCGCACCCGATTTTGTTACGGCAATTGCCGAAGCGGCGCTCGCAAAGGTGAGCGCATATTCCGCATCTTTTCCGCTGAGCAGAGCATTGAGCACATAGCCGGTAAAGGTGTCACCTGCTCCCGTGGTATCAACGGCATCAACTCTGAATGCAGGCACTCCTGCCGTGATTTTGCCGTCGGAATAAATTGCGCCGTCACCGCCGAGCGTTAATATAACACTCCCGTTTCCGAGCATCGAACAAAGCTTTGAAACAGCCTTATCCGTTTCGCTCTCGCCCGAAATGCTCTTTCCCTCAAATTCGTTGAGAATAAGAATATCAATCATATCATACGGAAGCGATTTCAGCTTTTCGGTATATGGTGAGGGATTCAGCGCAACCTTCAAGCCCTTTTCATGCGCCTTTTTTATCATATATTCAACCTGTGAGGTCTCATACTGCATCAGAATAAGGTCGCCTGCCGAGAAGCTTTCAAGAATTTCGTCACAGTATTCCGCCGTAATCTCACGGTTTGCGCCCGGGAAAAGTATCATCTGATTCTGACCCTCGTGGTCAACCTCGATAACGGCGTGACCCGTAAAGCCGTCCGTTGTTTTGATAAAATCGGTGTTAACTCCGGCTTTTTCAAGATATTCTTTTAAAAATATACCGTCCGAACCGATTTGACCTGCCATATATACTTCCATTCCCGAATAGGCAAGCGACAGCGACTGGTTAAGCCCCTTTCCGCCGACATGGATTTCGTATTTTTCGCTTGTGAGCGTTTCTCCCTTTTCGGGCAGAGCAGAAAGAGTATAAACCTTATCAATATTGAGCGAACCGAATACCAACGCTTTCATATCACACCTCGCAGTTTCCCGATTCCGTCATGCAGAGAAACACCCTTTGCAAATACGCTTGAGGTTCCGGCAACAAAAATATCCGCTCCGGCTTCCTTCATCTTAACGGCATTTTCAAAGCTGACATTTCCGTCAACTTCAATTTCCTTTTCGCCTATAAGCTCCCGCACCTGCCTGATTTTTCCGAGTGCCGACGGTATCATCTTCTGACCTGCAAACCCGGGATTTACCGCCATAACCGTTACGCCGTCAATATCGTCAAGCACATAATCGAGCGTACTCAGCGGAGTTGACGGGTTGAGCGCAGCAAAAGCTTTTGCTCCCCTGCTTCTGACGGCGGCAAGTGCCTTTTGCAGATGCACCGTGCTTTCGGCGTGAACCGAAACAATATCGCCCTCGCCGAATTCAAACCAATCAAGCTTCTTTTCGGGCTCGGTTATCATCAGATGTATATCAAGCGGTATATCCGTTATCTTTTTAAGACTGCGGCAGTAATCCGTTCCGAGTGTGAAATTCGGCACAAAAATGCCGTCCATTATATCAATATGCAGATACTCAATTCCGCATTTTTCGAATTCGTCAACGGTGCCTTTAAGCTCACATATATCGGCACACATCATTGACGGAGATATTTTTCCCATCGTCTCACATCCTTACATTTGATTATCTCACCGTATGGGAATTTAGTCAAGAGAAAAACGGTTTTTATTGACTGCCGTGAGATTTATGTTGAATTTCGGGAATGAAATATATTTATAGGATATAATATATAGACGGCAGATACGGCGACGGCGTGAAAACCACAAAGCAAGTCCGAAAAATTAAATAATTTTAAAAAAATCGAAAAAATGTGTTGACAAATTTGAATTGTTATAATATAATAAACAAGCCCTTTAACGAGCGGCAAATTTGGCGGCATAGCTCAGAGGCTAGAGCAACCGGTTCATACCCGGTAGGTCGTGGGTTCAAATCCAACTGCCGCTACCATATAAGGCCCGGTGGTCAAGCGGTTAAGACACCGCCCTTTCACGGCGGTAACACGAGTTCGATTCTCGTCCGGGTCACCAAACGCGCATTGGAAGAACACCTATTTTTTCAAAGGCGGATTCGCCGTAGAAGTGTTAGTTCAATGTAGTTAGAAAAACAGCCAAGGTTGAAAATGCCTTGGCTGTTTTTCTGTCTTAATTGGTATTTTTACTGTCTGCATAATAGTCCTTGATGATAGGTGTAATAAATTTCACAAATGATTCAATTATGCTTTCCGGCAATTCAATTTCATCATAAGGATCATCCGATGCCCAGTATGTAAATTCCGTGATTTCTTCGGAATTCTGCTGATTGTTTTCCATAAACAGAACAGTGCGCTATTCTGTCTTTAATGGTGTCTTTAGTCTGCTGCATAATTAACGCTCACTCCTTTCTTTGCGTATTTGTGGATGCAAACATTTTGTCTTTGTTCCTTTACAATTCCTGCCCGGTATGTTTAACCGTGCGGGGATTGTTTTTGTTTTGATCAACCTGAGTTTTTGCCTTTGAAAGTTTGCCGAGAACGGATTCTTTCTTTTGCGGCTCGGGCTGAGCTTTTGCGGGTGCTTCCGTTTCTTTGAGTGATTCAGATTTTTGGATTTCGTCGGTATCGCTGCCGAGGGCTTCTGCTTTTATCTGATTTACGCAGTACCGGATATTGTCAAGCATTTTTATGTTTTCTTTTATCGGTGTCAGTTCGTTGTTCAGAGTTTCAATATCTTTCGTCAGACTGTCAATTTCAGATTGAAGTGCCGATTTTTTGATAGTGCCGTTTTCGGTAGCGTATTCGTCAAGTTTTCGTTTCAGCTTCTGATATTGGTTTATCTCTTTCTGATGCTCGGCGTAATACTTGTCTTTTGTGGTTTTGAATTTCTTCTTTTCGTATTCTTCATATACCGGTTTAACTTTCAGGAAATCAGTAAAATCCTTCATT
>JAZQON010000040.1:0-30954 GCA_045627825.1 Acutalibacteraceae bacterium | reverse complement strand
CTGCGGTATGGCAGGACTTATTTCGGGCGTTGTAACAATGACGGGTCTCGGTCAGCTTCTCATAAATGTTCTTGTTCCCGTTGCGGAAAACAGCAAGTTCCTTGCTCTGTTCCTTACGATGCTCTGCTGTATCATTCTCGGCATGGGTGTTCCCACAACGGCAAACTATGTTATCATGGCAACAATCACGGCGCCGATACTTATCAAAATGGGTCTGCCCATTCTTGCGGCGCATATGTTTGTTTTCTATTTCGGAATTGTTGCGGATATCACTCCGCCTGTTGCGCTTGCCGCATATGCCGGCTCGGCTATTGCAGGCTCAAATCCGCTTAAGACCGGAATTACTTCAACCCGTCTTGCGATAACGGCGTTTATCGTGCCTTATATATTCGCTTACAGCCCCGAGATGCTTATCGGCACAACCGATGCTCCGTGGTATCAGATAGCGCTGCTTATAGTTACCGCTTTTGCAGGTTGCTATATTGTTGCCGCAGGTATGGAAGGATTTATGTTTGCAAGGATGCCGTGGTGGCAGAGAATTATTTCACTCGGCGGCGGACTTTGCCTTATTATTCCGGGCATTCAGACCGACTTAATCGGAATTGCAATACTTGCATTTATAATTCTTGTTCAGCTCAGAATGAAGAAAAATAATGAACCGCTTTCCGAAGCGGCTGAAAAAACAGCATAAAATTCGGATTTATTTCCGGATGTTGTTGAAATGGCGAAAAACTTTATTATGGCAAAGTTCGGATAACATTCTGCCGCAGATTGAGTGAAATCTGCGGCAGATTTTTTCCTTTTAACAGAAATGTTACATTACAAACAGTTGACGGATAATATAAAATATTATATAATAATAAAATATATAGCTATGTTCTGCAAAAAGGAGAAAACCGATGTTAAAAAGCGAAGAAATAAGAGTATTACCCGTAGTCGCTCTCAGGGGGCTTGTTATATTTCCGGAAATGTTCATTCATTTCGATATAGGCAGGGAGAAATCCGCAAACGCCGTTCACGAAGCAATGAAAGCGGACAGAAAAATTTTCCTTGGTGCACAGAAGGATATTTCCGATGAGGACCCCGGAATAGGCGACCTTTATAAGATAGGCGTTATCGCAACGGTAAAGCAGATTTTGCGCATACCCGGCGGCACGAATATCAGAGTTTCGGTTGAGGGAATAACAAGAGCCCGTTTGATAGAGGGTCATCCGTCTGACGGAAAATTCCTTAAGGCCTCGGTATTTACAATATCCGAAAGAACAATCGGAGAGGATGAAGCGATTTATGCAAAGGCGCTTGTGCGCCATGCAAGGGATGTGTTTGCGGATTATACCGAGTGTGCTCCGAAGATGCCGCCCGATATAATTACGGGCGTTATGGAAAAAAACGACCCGGGCAAGCTTGCCGATTTTATAGCCGGAAATATAATGCTTGATTACGAGGAGCGTCAGGAAATACTTGAACAGCTCAATCCCGTGAGACGGCTTGAAGAAATGTGTATCCTGCTTACCGATGAAGAAAATCTGCTTTCAATCGAAGCTGAGATAAACGATATGGTTCAGGAGCAGATTGATAAAGGTCAGAGAGAATATTATTTAAGAGAACAGCTAAAAATAATCTCATCGGAGCTTGGCGGTTCGGCAACTCAGGAGGAAGAGGTTGATGCTTTCCGTGAGAGCATTTTCAATCTTAAGGCTTCCGATGAAATAAAAGAGAAGCTCTTTAAAGAGTGCGACAGATTTGAAAAATACGCTCCGTCTTCTCCCGAATCGGCGGTGAGCAGAAATTATCTCGAAGCCTGCATTGACCTGCCGTGGGGTAAATATTCAAAAGAAAATACCGATATCAAAAAATCGAGAAGAATACTTGAAAACGACCATTACGGGCTTGAAAAGGTAAAGGAAAGAATACTTGAATATCTTGCCGTGCGTACTCTTGCGCCTGATATAACGGGTCAGATTATCTGCCTTGTGGGTCCTCCGGGAGTGGGCAAAACCTCGGTTGCACGCTCGGTTGCAAGAGCAACGGGCAGAAAGTATGTGAGAATTTCTCTCGGCGGCGTTAAGGATGAAGCCGAAATAAGAGGTCACAGAAAAACCTATGTGGGAGCAATGCCGGGCAGGATAATTGATGCTCTCAGGCAGGCGAAAACAAGCAATCCGCTTATTCTGCTTGATGAGGTTGATAAGCTTTCATCGGATTATAAGGGTGACCCGACCTCGGCTCTGCTTGAGGTTCTTGACCCGGAACAGAATTTCTCGTTCAGAGACCACTATATCGAGCTCCCGTTTGACCTGAGCAAGGTAATGTTTATCACAACTGCGAATGTGAGAGCGAATATTCCCGAACCTCTTCAGGACAGAATGGAGATAATCGAGCTCGGAAGCTACACATTTGAAGAAAAATTTCAGATTGCCAAAAAGCATCTTGTGCCCAAGCAGATAAAACGCCACGGACTTTCCGCAAAACAGCTCAGAATAACCGATAAGGCACTTTCGGCGATTATTGAGGGTTACACAAAGGAAGCCGGAGTAAGACTGCTTGAACAGCAGATTGCCGCAGTATGCCGCAAGGCGGCAATGAGAATTGCCGAAAACGGCGATGAAAAAATAACCGTGAAGCCCGAGAATATCGAAGAGCTTCTCGGAACAAGAAAATACAAATCCGGCAGTAATCTGCGTGAAAACGAGGTAGGCGTAGTCAACGGCCTTGCATGGACTTCAGTCGGCGGTGAGATGCTGGAGGTTGAAGCCGCAGTGCTTGACGGTACCGGCAAAACGGAGCTTACCGGTTCGCTCGGTGATGTTATGCAGGAAAGCGCAAGAGCGGCGGTAAGCTACATAAGAGCCAATGTTAAACGGTTCGGAATAAGCGAAACCTTCTATAAGGACAAAGATATACATATCCATGTGCCCGAGGGTGCAACGCCGAAGGACGGCCCGTCGGCAGGCGTTACAATTGCAACGGCACTGGTGTCCGCTCTGACGGATAAAAAGGTCAGAAGCGATATCGCAATGACGGGCGAAATCACATTGAGAGGCAGAGTTCTTCCGATAGGCGGACTTAAGGAAAAATCAATGGCGGCATATAAAGCCGGAATGAAAACCGTGTATATTCCGTTTGACAATATTTCCGACCTTGATGAGGTTGACCCCGTTGTGAAGTCAAGTGTAAGCTTTGTACCGGTTAAAAATGTTGAAACCATATGGAATGAGGTTATCGAAAGCTTCCCGGATGAAGCCGAAACGCCGATAACCGCAGTTCACGAAAATCCGCAGATGCGTTCGGGAGTAAGCTATGAAATTTGACAAAACAGAATTTATCGCCGCTTACGGAACCTCAAATCAGCTTCCACCGTCATCACAGCCGGAAATAGTTTTTTCGGGCAGGTCGAATGTCGGAAAATCGTCGCTGATAAACAAGGTTTTCAATCGCAAAAATCTTGCAAGGGTCAGCTCCGTGCCGGGAAAAACCGTAACGGTAAACTTTTTTAAGGGTGACGGCGCATATTTTGTGGATTTGCCCGGATACGGATATGCAAAAAGGGAAAAATCGGAAATGAAGCGCTGGGCGGAGCTTATGGAAGCATATTTCAGCTCAGGCAGAAACATCGCTCTTGTAATTCAGCTTGTTGATATGCGTCATGAACCGACCGACGATGATTTTATGATGCTTGATTTCCTTAAAAGAGAGAAAATACCGTTTATTATAGCGCTTACAAAATGCGATAAGCTCAACAAAACGGAAACCGAGCGGCGCAGAGAAGAGCTTAAAAATGAGCTTTCCTGCTATGCCGATGCGGCCGCAATTGAATTTTCGGCGGTGAACGGTACGGGAGTTGACGAAATCCGCAGACAGATTGAAGCGGCTGTAAAATAATTTCAGGAAGTGATTTTATGTCAGAAATCAGAACTTTGGCGGATAAGCTTCGCCTTGTTTCGGTTAAAACGGATAAATATAAAACGGGTCAGATTTTAGTATCAATGGCTATGCCGATGACGGGCAATCTTGCCGCAAATGCGCTTTTGCTCTATCTTCTTAAGCGCTCCTGCAAGGAATATCCCGATTTTATGCTTCTTCACCGCAAGCTTGATTCGCTTTACGGGGCATCACTCGGTGCGGCTGTTGTTAAGAGCGGCGAAGCGCAGATACTCAATCTTTCCGTAACCTATATTGATGACAGATTTGCGCTCGACGGTGAGAGCATATCCGATTGCTGTGCCGAGCTTATCGCCGGAATGATATTCAAGCCGAATATTAAGAACAGAAGCTTCGGAGCGGATGCACTTGCCGAGGAAAAAAGACTGCTCATCCAGCGTTCCGAATCGGAGCTTGACGATAAGGGCACATATGCCTATGAGCGTTGTATAGCCGAAATGTGCGCAAATGAGCCCTACGGCAGACGCAAATACGGCACAAAAGAGGAAATTGAAGCAGTTAAAATGGCTGATGTTTATGCCGCATGGAAAAATGTTCTTGAAACCGCAACCGTTCAGATAAGTGTTATCGGAAGCGGCGATGTTGATAAAATTGCTTCGCTTTTTGAAAGTGAATTTAAGAAAATCGACAGAACGCCTGCGGAAATAAATACCGTTTTCGTTAAGCGTGGCGGACGCTTCAAGAGAATTGAAGAGAGCTTCCCCGTAAATCAGGGAAAGCTTGTTATCGGCTTCAGAACCGGAACCGAGTCAACCGGGGATAACCGTTTTGCGGTAACGGTTATGAACGATATTTTCGGCGGCGGCACATATTCAAAGCTTTTTGCAAATGTGCGTGAAAAAATGAGCCTTGCATATTATTGCCGTTCAAGATTTTTTGCTCAGAAAGGTATTGTAACCGTTCAGAGCGGAATTGATACGGATAAGGAAAAAACGGTTTCCGCCGCAATAATAAACCAGCTCAATGACCTGAGAAGCGGAAAGAATGAACCCGATATTCTTGAAATATCAAAGCGTTCACTCCGTGAAAGATATGTTTTCAGTGACCCGTCGGATATTATTATGTGGTATGCGCTTCAGGCCGCCGAGCCTCAGATAATTGAACCCGAAGAAATGGTAAAGGGCATTGAAGAAGTGACCATGGAGCAGGTTATGGAAGCGGCAAAGAAGCTTTCAATAGATACAATATTCATGCTTTCTGCCGAAAAAGGGGAGGATGCGGAATGAAAATCAAAGAGATAAAAAACCAAAAGCTCGGTGAGAGTGTATTTTGTGCTGAGCATTCGTCCGGACTTAAAATATTCGTAATGCCCAAGGATGGCTATAATTCGGCGTATGCGCTTTTCGGAGTGAAATACGGCTCGATTGATACCGCCGTTAAAAACGACAGCGGAGAATTTGAAACCATTCCCGAGGGAACGGCGCATTATCTTGAACACAAGCTTTTCGAGAGCGAGGATTTGAATGCGTTTGAACGCTTCAACGAAACGGGAGCGAGCGCAAATGCTTTCACGAGCTTTGAAAAAACGGCTTATCTTTTCAGGTGCTCCGAAAATTTCGAAAAGTCGCTTGAAATACTTCTTGATTTCGTTCAGAATCCCTATTTTACTCCCGAAAATGTTCAGAAGGAGCAGGGGATAATCGGTCAGGAAATAAGAATGTATCAGGATATGGCGGATTGGAAAGTGATGTTCAATCTCCTTAAAGCGCTTTACAGCGAAAATCCCGTCAGAACAGATATAGCCGGAACTCAGGAGTCAATCGCAAAAATAGATGCCGACCTGCTTTACAGACTGTATAAATCGTTTTATAATCCTGCAAATATGGCGCTCACCGTTGTCGGCAATGTTGAACCGAAAAAGGTTTTTGAAATAGTTGATAAAATGATAAAAACCTCAAAGGGCGAGCGTTCACAAAGAAAATTCGTTGCGGAATCACCTCTTCCCAACAAAAAATATGTTGAAGAGGAGCTTTCGGTATCACGCAAGCAGTTTATGCTCGGCTATAAGCTGGATATATCGGAGCCCGAAATGAGCCTTGCAGACGAAATGGCAACCGCCGTTATGCTTGAAGCAGTCTGCGGTCATTCTTCAGAGCTTTTCAAACGCCTTATGGAAGAAGAGCTGATTGATATGAGCTTTGACTGCTCTCTCTTTAACGGAAGCGGATATTCCTGTGTTATGTTCTCGGGTACAAGTGATAATCCGCAGAAAACAGCGGAGATTATAAAAGCCGAAATAGCGTCACTGTGTGAAAACGGTATTGACCCCGAAGCGTTTGAACGCTCAAAACGCAAGTTTTACGGCGGCTTTGTTATGAATTATAACGATATAGATTATATCGCCAATTGGCTTATGGAGCTTGAATTCCGTGGGGAAAAGCCGTTCAGTGAAATGACGGTTCTTCCGAAAGTCAAGCTTAAGGATGCTCAGAAAAAACTGGAAATGCTCAAAGACGAGTATTCCGCACTTTCTGTTATAAGTCCCGTAAAAGGAGGCTGCTGAAATGTCCGATTATACAACCGTTTATTTTTCGTGCTTCGATAAGGGCTTTGAGGTTGCAAGCGTTCTTGCGCAGTTTACCGTATTCGGAAAAACGATAACGATAAACTGGTACGGAGCAATTATCGCATTCGGTTTTCTGCTTGCCGTGCTTTTCGGCGGCAGAATGGCCTATAAATGGAAAATGAACCTTGATAAAATGGTGGATGTTCTTATTTACGGAACTCTTGCCGGAATAGTGGGTGCAAGACTTTATTATGTGCTTTCAAGGTGGGATTATTACGGAAAAAATCTTTCCGAAATTCCTGCGATATGGAACGGTGGTCTTGCAATTTACGGCGGACTTATAGCCGGAATTATTGCCGCATTCGTTGTCTGCAAGGTCAGAAAAATGAATTTCTTCAACCTGCTTGATATAGCCTGCATGAGCTTCCTTATCGGTCAGGGAATAGGCAGATGGGGCAACTTCACAAATCAGGAGGCTTTCGGAACGAATACCGACCTGCCGTGGGGTATGACAAGTGCAAAAATCAACAACTATATTCTCACTCATCAGGCTTTCTTTGCGGAAAATAATATAGAAATTGCTCCGTATAAGCCCGTTCATCCCACATTCTTATATGAATCGGTATGGTGCTTGCTCGGCTTCCTTGTGCTTTATATAATATGCAGAAAAGCAAGAAAATTCAGCGGTCAGATAGCTCTTTGCTACGGCGTATGGTACGGTGCGGAAAGAATGGTTGTTGAAGGACTGCGCACCGACAGCCTTTATATTGCCGGAACAACCCTGAGAGTATCTCAGATACTTTCGGGCGTGCTTATGGTTGCGTGCCTTATTGCACTTATAATTCTTTTGAGAAAATATACTCTTCATCCTCAGCCGATTGACGGAGTTGATTATTTTCTTGAAGAACAGCTAAAATCCGAGCAGGAAGAGAACAAGGATGAAGAAATAACGGAAAACGAGGTAAACGGAAATGTCGAAACTTATTGACGGTAAAAAAATAAGAGAATATAATCTTGATTTTCTCGCAGGAGAAATAAAAGAGCTTAAAGAAAAGGGGATTGAAACCTGCCTCGCGGTTATCATAGTCGGAAGCGACCCTGCTTCAAGAATATATGTTAACAACAAAAAAGCGGCGTGTGAAAGAATAGGCATTAAATCGCTTGAATTTGCCATGCCCGAGGAAACAACAACAGAGGAGCTTCTCACTCTCATAGATAAGCTCAACGCCGATAAATCGGTCAACGGAATCCTTTGTCAGCTTCCCGTTCCCGAACATATCAATAAAAACGAGGTTCTTGATAGAATACTTCCGTCAAAGGATGTTGATTGCTTCCATCCCGAAAATGTGGGCAGACTTTCAATAGGAAAAGGCCATCTGATGCCCTGCACTCCGATGGGTATGGTTAAAATGCTTGAATATGAAGGCATTGACCCTGCCGGAAAGCATTGCGTTATCATCGGCAGAAGCGATATAGTCGGAAAGCCCATGGCAATGCTTATGCTTGCAAAAAATGCAACCGTTACGGTCTGCCACTCCAAAACTGTTGACCTGCCTTCGATAACAAAGCAGGCGGATATTCTTGTTGCCGCCGTCGGAAAGCCGAAATTCGTTACTGTCGATATGGTAAAAGAGGGAGCGGTTGTGCTCGATGTCGGCATGGACAGGGACGAAAACGGCAAGCTCTGCGGAGATGTTGATTTTGAAGCGGTTAAGGAAAAAGCATCGGCGATAACTCCCGTTCCCGGCGGAGTGGGACCCATGACAATAGCAATGCTTATGAGAAACACCGTTGAAGCGGCAAAAGAACAGAATAAATGAAATTTTTTTAAAAAACATTTGACATAGCGCACATACTGTGCTATAATCCTATATGCCGCTTATTCGGGGCGGGTGAGTTATGCCCAAAATCGGATTTTCCGGGCCCTCAGAATAGCGAGTCTTAAGAAAAGGATTGATATTCCGAATGTACGCAATTATCGAAACAGGCGGCAAGCAGTACAAGGTTGAAGCAGGCGATGTTATCTTCGTTGAAAAGCTCGACGCCGAAGAAGCAAGCGAATACACCTTTGATAAGGTTATCGCTGTTGGAACCGATGACGGCATTACCGTTGGTGCTCCCTATGTTGCAGGCGCAAGCGTTGCAGCAAAGGTTGAAAAGAACGGCAAAGCCAAGAAAATCACAGTTTTCACCTATAAGTCAAAGAAAAACGCAAAGCGCAAGATGGGTCACAGACAGCCTTACACAAAGGTTCAGATTTCTGCCATCAATGCGTAACAAAATCGGCCTATGATAAGGGTCAGATTTACCGTCGGTAACAACCGAATAACCGGCTTTGAAATAAGCGGTCACGCAATGTATGCCGAAAGCGGAAGCGATATTGTGTGTGCGGCGGTTTCCTCGGCGGCTTATATGGCTGCCAACACAGTAACCGATGTGCTGCACTCCGATGCCGAAGCTTCTGCCGAAAACGGCACAATGCGTCTGATGCTCCGCAATTCCGATGAGAATGCCGAAAAGCTTCTCAAGGGTTTGGAGCTTCATCTGACGGAGCTTTCAAAGCAATACCCGCAAAATATTAAAATTATCTACGGAGGTGTAAAGAATGCTTAAGATAAATGTTCAGCTTTTCGCTCATAAAAAAGGTATGGGTTCAACCCGTAACGGTCGTGATTCCGAATCCAAGAGACTCGGCGCAAAGAGAGCGGACGGTCAGTTTGTTCTTGCAGGCAACATCCTTGTAAGACAGAGAGGAACTCACATCCATCCCGGCACTAATGTCGGTATCGGCTCTGATGATACTCTTTTCGCTCTTGTTGACGGTACTGTTAAGTTTGGGCGTCTCGGCAAAGACCGCAAAAAGGTCAGCGTATATGCCGTTGAGCAGTAATCTGCATTAATGCAAAACAAAGGCTTGTGACATTTGTCACAAGCCTTTTTGCTGTCAAAGCCAATTTATCTCATAATCAGAGAAACAAGTATAACAATTATACCGAGGATTATTCTGTACCAGCCGAAAACCTTGAAGTCGTGGCGCTGAACATAATTCATAAGGAATTTTACGGCGAAAAGCGAAACAACAAAGGCAACAATCATCCCGACAATCAGAACGATGATTTCGGAAGCCGAGAAGCCGAGACCGAATTTGACAAGCTTCACAAGGCTTGCACCGAGCATTGTGGGTACTGCAAGGAAAAAAGTGAATTCTGCGGCGGCTGTTCTTGAAACGCCGATAAGCAGAGCGCCGACTATTGTTGCACCCGAGCGTGAGGTTCCGGGAATGAGGGAAAGCACCTGAAATGCGCCGATGATGAGAGCTGTTTTATAGTCAATGCTTTTCATATCGGTTATTTTCGGCTTTTTGTTTTTGTTGCGGTTTTCGATGAGTATGAACGCCACGCCGTAAACTATAAGCATAATCGCAATTGTAACGGCGTTTCCGAAGTACTCTTCAAAGAAATCGTCAAGCAGAAGTCCAAGCACACCCGACGGGATGCAGGCAACCGCAATTTTGACCCAGGTCATTATGATGTTCTTCTTGACAATGAGCTGTTTACCGCTTTTGCCAAATGGAAACATCTTATTCCAAAACATAACCACAACGGCCATTATTGCACCCAATTGGATAACGACGAAGAACATTTCTTTAAATTCCTCGGTCATTTTAAGAGGAACAAAAGCATCAAACAAGAGCATATGACCGGTACTGCTTATCGGCAGCCATTCGGTGATACCCTCGATAATTCCTATAACGATGACCTTTATAAATTCAGCTATTCCGAGACTCATAAAAACCTCTCCTTTCGCTCGAAATATCATATGTTAAATTAAAACAGAAAATATCTGTTTTGTCAATAGATATTACCTTATCTAAAAAATAATACCATATATAGTTAAAATGTTGTTAAAATATACAGTTGAAATTTTCAAAAAAAGGTGATAAAATAAAATCCTACGGTTGAAATATTGACCGATTTTCAAAAAAGAAGAAGGATGAAATCGATGGAAAGAAGAACTGGCACAATTTCAAGAGGTATTCGCTGCCCGATTATCCGTCAGGGTGATGACCTTGCAAAAATCGTTTGCGACAGCATTATTGAAGCATCAAAATGCGATGGCTTTGAGCTTCGTGATAAAGATGTTATCGCTGTTACCGAATCAATCGTTGCAAGAGCGCAGGGCAACTATGCAAGCGTTGAAGCAATTGCCGAAGATGTTAAAGCGAAGCTCGGCGGAGAAACCGTCGGCGTCATTTTTCCCATCCTCTCACGAAATAGATTTGCTATCTGCCTTCGTGGTATAGCAAAAGGAGCAAAGAAAATCGTTCTTATGCTCAGCTACCCCAGCGACGAAGTGGGTAACCACCTTGTTACTCTTGACCAGCTTGATGAATCGGGCGCAAATCCGTACAGCGATGTTCTTACACTTGAAAAATACCGTGAGCTTTTCGGCTATAAGAAGCACGAATTCACCGGTGTTGACTATGTTGAATATTACGGAAATATAATCAAGGAATCCGGCGCAGATGTTGAGATTATTTTTGCAAATAACGCAAAAGCAATCCTCAATTATACCGACAGCGTTATCGCTTGCGATATCCACACAAGAGCCAGAACAAAGAGAATTCTCAAGGATGCAGGTGCAAAGAGAGTTTTCGGACTTGATGATATTCTCACTTCCCCGATAGACGGAAACGGCTTCAATGCAGATTATGGTCTTCTCGGTTCAAACAAATCAACCGAAGATACGATTAAGCTTTTCCCGAGAGACTGCGCAGAGTTCGTTAAAAGAACCCGGGAGCTTCTTGTTGCGGCAAGCGGCAAAAAGGTTGAAGTTATGGTTTACGGTGACGGCGCTTTCAAGGATCCTCAGGGCAAAATCTGGGAGCTCGCAGACCCCGTTGTTTCACCCGCTTATACAGACGGCCTTGCAGGTACACCCAATGAGCTTAAGTTAAAGTATCTTGCAGATAACGATTTCAAAGACCTCAACGGCGATGCTCTTAAGGATGCCATTTCAAAGAAGATTTCCGAAAAAGAGGGCGACCTTGTAGGAAATATGGCTTCTCAGGGCACAACTCCCCGTAAGTTTACAGACCTTATAGGTTCACTTTGTGACCTTACCAGCGGTTCCGGCGATAAGGGAACACCCGTTGTTCTCGTTCAGGGTTATTTCGATAACTATACCAACTGATTGGGAGGACTTTGAATTATGCAGACTGAATTCAGACCGGAAGATATGGCAAGAATAAACACTCCGGAGCTTGCCGATAAATTTATTTCCGAGCAGGTTGATGCCCTCAGAAAGCAGATAGGCGATAAGAAAGTTCTCCTTGCTCTCTCGGGCGGAGTTGATTCATCGGTTGTTGCCGCACTCCTTGTTAAGGCGGTAGGTAAACAGCTTGTATGCGTTCATGTTAACCACGGACTTCTCCGTAAGGGCGAGCCCGAGCAGGTTATAAAAGTATTCAAGGATGAGCTTGATGCAAACCTTGTTTATGTTGATGCTGTTGACCGTTTCCTTGATAAGCTTGCAGGCGTTGAAGAGCCCGAAGCAAAGCGCAAGATAATCGGTAAAGAATTTATTGATGTTTTCGCAGAGGAAGCGGCAAAACAGGACGGAATTTCGTTCCTTGCTCAGGGCACGATTTATCCCGATATTCTTGAAAGTGACGGCGTTAAATCACATCACAATGTAGGCGGTCTCCCCGAGGAGCTTAACTTTGAGCTTGTTGAGCCGGTTAAATTCCTTTATAAAGATGAGGTCCGTATGGTCGGTAAAGCTCTCGGACTTCCCGATAATATGGTTTACCGTCAGCCGTTCCCGGGACCGGGTCTCGGCGTTCGCTGTGTAGGCGCAATCACAAGAGACAGGCTTGAAGCTGTCCGTGAGTCCGATGCAATTCTCCGTGAGGAGTTCGATAAGAACGGACTTGCAGGCAAAGTGTGGCAGTATTTCACCGTTGTTCCCGATTTTAAGTCAACGGGAATTAAGGATAATAAGCGCACATATGATTGGCCGGTTGTAATCCGTGCCGTCAACTCCGTTGATGCCACCGCCGCAAGCATAGAGGAAATTCCTTATGCCGTTCTCAATCATATCACCGCCAGAATCCTCAACGAGGTTAAAGGCGTAAACAGAGTTCTCTACGACCTCTCACCCAAGCCCGTAGCCACCATTGAGTGGGAATAATAATTGATATAATTACGCAGCATTTCATAAGCGGAAGCAAATGAAATGCTGTGTTTTTATCTGAATTTCAACCTGCAAATTTCTTTTATTGATTTATTATTTTCCTGATGTTATAATAAAGGCATAAAATGCAGACAAGGAAAACGAGAACGGAATAATCGGAGGGGTTTTATGAACGGAGTTTGCGATAATATCATTCAAAGCAAGCTTGCTTTTTCGGGAAATTCGGAGGTTGATATTAAATTTGACACATTGTGGTTCGGCAAAAATCCCGATGAATATAATCACGGGCTTGCACGCTTTTGCGCTGTATATTCGATGCTCGGGTATCATATGCCGGGTCCGGGTTCGCCTGAAGCGCCGTGCGGTCTGAGGAATGCTCTCACTCAAATCGGAATGAGTGATATATATGCCTTTTCGTGCACGGGCAGGGAAGAGGTTGATTATGCTTTTGCAAACAGAAAAATCACCGTGAATTCCGAAGAATTTACGCTGGTTTACTGCATAACCGTAGGCTCATACCGGGCACAGTGGTATTCGAATTTTGACTGCGGTATCGGCTCGGTTCACAAAGGCTTTCTCAGCGCAAGAGATTTTATATATTCCAAGCTTACCGCTTATCTTGACCGTATTAATGCGGATAAAGAAAGCACCAAACTGCTTTTTTCGGGACACAGCAGGGGAGGTGCAACCGCCGGACTGCTTGCCGCCAAGATAAAAAGTGAGGAAAAAATCGCATTTCGCAACAATGTTTATGCGTTCACATTTGCGGTGCCGTACTGTGTTATTAAAGTCGGCGTTGATTACTGTGACAGCGGTATTTTCAATATTATCAATGATGAGGATTTCGTAACAAGATGTATGCCCCGTGAATGGGGATATGAGCGCTTAGGCAGAGATATCATTCTCCCTAACCGCAAAAATTGCCCGGGCTACGATGTATTGCTTGAAGAGATGAAAGGTTATTACCGTAAATTCAATAACGGAACAAACGAATTTTACCCCTATAAAAAATCCACCGAAACAGTCGAAAAGCTCTTTAAAAAGATGGTTTGCATCGAAAAATCGACAGATGATTATTACGGCAAGAAATTAAGATTTATGAAAGAAAAAATAACTCTGTTTGAATTTTTTAACAGAACCTTGTGCGGAATTGTCGGAGAAGCCGCCGGTTCAAAGGAGAACAATGATGCAACAATGCTTTTGGTAAAGACTTTTCTGAAAAGAATATCCTGCGACAAGCTGTTTGTTTCGGTTGCGGATTTCTTTATGATTTACGAGGGCATTGCCGGAGCTACGAAAAACAAAATTTCAAAAAATTATTTTTCGCTTGCTCACGATGTTTCGGCTTACTGCGCATATATGATGGCTTCGGATGAATCTTCACTTATTAAGGAGTGGTAATTTGCAGATTTTAAAATTTGTTGCTGTTGCTCTGTATGTTGTTAATGCACTTCTTCATGTGTTTTGGAAAAAACATAAAAATACCACGAAAACTTTTCTTCTTATCACGGTTCTGCTTTATTACATAACAGCCTGCAAGAATCTGTCGGTAATCATAATTCTTGCGTTTCTGTTCAGCTGGGCAGGGGATGTACTTCTCGAAAAAAACAGTACAAAGTTTTTTGTGCTCGGCGGCATCAGCTTTATGATGACACATCTGATGCTTACGATATGGAACATTATGAATACCGATTTCGGCGGGGTGAACATTCCCGTTACCGTTGCCGCCGCCGCAGGATATCTGGCCTTATGCGGTCTGACATTATACCTGATACGGGATTCGTCCGTGAATGTTAATCACGGACTTCGTTTACTCTATCTTTCGCTTAACGCAATGATGAATATATTTATGCTGATGCATATGATGTCTGCGTTCAGCTTGGGTTCACTGCTGATGTATATCGGTGCGGTGCTGTTCTTTGTTTCTGATAATTTCCTTTTTATAGAGGTTTTCCACAGAAAAAAGCCCGATTTATTTTATATTGTTATGCCCACATATATAGTAGGTGAGTTCCTGATTGCACACGGAATTACGATGCTTTGATTTGCAAAGCAAAACCTCCGCCCATGGGCGGAGGTTTTTTATCGACATTTATCAGTCTTTATTTACTTCGATTTTGCCGTAAAGCGAGCCTGCGGAATCCGAACGGGGAGCTCTTGCCGGAGCGTCGGACTTGGGAGCATCGTTATAGCGTCTGCCGCCGTTTCCTCTTCCTCTGTTATAACCGCCCTTGTTATATCCGCCTCTGCCGCCTCTTGAATTGCCGCTGTAAGGAGCGGTGGGCTTAACGCCGTCTTCAAGAGTAATAACAACCTTGCGGTCATCATCACTGCCTACGGAGTGAGAAGTAACACCCTCAATTTCCTGAACGGTTGTATGGATTATGCGGCGCTCATAGGGGTTCATCGGGTCAAGAACAACATTTCTGCCGTATTTTCTTACTCTTGCGGCATTCTTACGGGCAAGTGCACGCAGAGTATTTTCTCTCTTTTCACGGTAATCGCCTACATTGATTGAAACACGCTTGTAATTTTCAGCGCCCTTGTTGATAACAAGTCTTGTGAGATACTGAATTGAATCGAGGGTTTCACCTCTTCTGCCGATAACCGAACCGTAATCGTCACCGCAGGTGATGTTGATGTGAACATCTTCATCTTCGGCTTCGATTGCTATTTCGGCATCATTTACGCCGAGCCCCTTAAGAATGGAATTGAGATATGCTTTTACATTTTCAAACGGATTATCAGGGAGCTCAAAATATACTCTGACCTTTGCCGGAGCTCCGCCGAAAAGTCCGAAAACCTTTTTCTGGGGCTGAGCAATAACTTCATATTTTATATCTGCGTCTTCATCGGCCGCAAGAGCCTTAAGAGCAGCATCTTTTGCTTCCTCAATAGTTGTGCCTGTTCCGAAAGCTTCTTTAATCAAAAAAGTCACCACCAAATAAATTTCAAATTACTTTTCCGCTCTGTTTTTTGCAACAAGCTTTGTATTATTTTCTTTTGAGCGGCGTTCAACTGTTTCATCTACCATAACTCTGGCAAGGGTTTTGCCTGGAGTGTAGATTTGTCCGATAATAACTGTCGTTAAAAATCCGAATACGCTGGAAGCAATCCAGTAAACACCGATGCCGGCGGGGTACGAAACAACGAATACAAGAGAAAGAATGGGCATTCCGAGCATCATACAGCCCGTTGTGGGATTCTTACCCATAGCCGGATTATTTTGCTTCTGTTTGATTGTTGAATATATGCCCGAGGCGAAGGAAGAGAGGAACGAGAGCACGGGAATTATCCAGATAAGGCTCGGGAAAGCGTGTTCTTTGGGAATATCGCCGAGAGTAAGACCGCCGAAGAGATTGAAGTTGATACCGCAGATAGCGTCAAGCGTTTCCTTTGAAACGCCGCTTAAAACGGTGGCGTCTGTTTCGGCAAGAGCCATAATTTTGTCAATATTTGCAACAATATGAAGCTCATTCTGAATTGATGCGGCGTTAAAGTTCGCCTGAACCTTTGAAAGTGCCGTTTTGAGAATTTCTATCTCAGATGCATCAATGAAAAGGAAGTTTTTCAGAGGATAATAAATCGCACCGATAAGTCCGAAAAGAATAACAAACTGAAAAATAAGCGGCGCACAACCCATATTCATGGGATTATAGCCCTCACGCTGATAAAGCGCATTTGTTTCTTCCTGAATCTTCTGCTGATTTCCGGCATATTTTTCCTGAATTTTGCGTATTTTTGACTGCATACGCTGGGTCTTTGCCATACCCTTCTGCTGGCTTATTGTTGAGGGTATGAGAATAAGTCTCGTTATAAGCGTGAGCAGAATAATTGATATTGCGTAATTCGGGAATGCGCTGTAAATCAGCTTCAGCAGGAAGCCGAAAGGTACGCCCAATATTTCGTAAAGTCCGGTCATTTCTTTTCCTCCGAATGAGAATGTTTCTTTGGCGGAACAGGGTCATAGCCTCCCGAAGAAAAGGGATTGCATCTCAAAATCCTGTATATTGCCATTAAGCTTCCTTTGAAAGCCCCGTGAATCTCAATTGCCTGCATGGCATATTGTGAGCAGGTCGGATAATACCTGCATGACGGCGGGAATAAAGGTGAAATAAATCTTCGATAAAATCGGATGATTGAAATTAAAATCTTTTTCATGGAGAATCAGCTCCCGTCGCTGTTTCTGATTACTCCGAGCTCGGTAAGCTGAGAAAGCATTACCGGAACAATGTCGCCCGTTTTGAGCGGCTTTGTTTTGTGCCTTGCAACAAAAACGATATCCCAATTGCCCGAGCACTTTGAAGAGAGTGAGGAGAATGCCGCCTTTATTATGCGGCGGCATCTGTTTCTCTCAACCGCACTGCCGAGTTTTTTTGAGGTGGTAACGCCTATGCGGCAACCCATACCTCTGTTTTTAACGGCATAAGTGACCAAAGCCGGAGCGGTTTTAACCTTGCCCCTGCCATAAGCTCTGTGGAAATCCGAATTTTGTTTCAGGGTAACAGCTTTGGACATTCTTAATCAGTTCCTCTGGAAATTAGTAAGAGAGCTGCTTTCTGCCCTTTGCTCTGCGGCGTGCAAGTACCTTGCGGCCGTTTCTGTCAGCCATTCTTTTGCGGAAACCGTGCTCCATCTTGCGATGACGCTTTTTGGGCTGATAAGTTCTTTTCATTTTGCTTACCTCCGTTCACTTAGTTTTTAGCATAACTAACAAGGGGTACAATACCCCATGGAGTTATATTATATATCATAACAACTGCCGATGTCAACAATTTTTTTGCCGTAATGAAAATATATTTTAAAATACGAACTTTTATCTTGAAAAATCACATAATCTGTGATATACTCCATTATGTATTGTTATATTGTAAAATGCAGTAGTGTGCGAAAAAGGAATGATGTTAAATGGATTCCATGGAGGAAATGTGGACTCTCGTATGTGAGAAGCTCAGCGAAAGCGTGGGTCAGGTCATATATGATATATGGTTTAAGCCCCTTAAGCTTGTTTATTTTGACGGAACAAGAGCGGAAATCGAAGCAAGCGAATTTATGAAAAAAATAATTGAACAGCAGTTTCGTCAGTCGCTCAATGATGCATTTAAGTCGGTAATGGGCTTTGATATTGATGTTGTTCTTGTTACGGAGAAAAATGTTCCTGCGGCTCAGCCTGAAAAGAAGCCGGTTCAGAAAGCGGAATCCGGAACCGATTCGGTGAGCCTTGAAGATAACACATTTGAGACCTTCGTTGTGGGCAACTCAAATAAGTTTGCCTATGCGGCGGCTCATTCGGTTGCTCAGAAGCCGGACCCGAATTCCGAAAAACCGTCGGAAAACTATAATCCGCTGTTTATCTACGGCGATTCCGGACTCGGAAAAACTCATCTGCTCTGCGCAATATGCAACGAAGTAAAGAGCTGGAATCCCGATGCAAAAATCATATTTACCCGTGGCGAGGATTTTGTTAATACAATAGTTGCCGGAATAAACAGCAAGAATATGAACGCAATTCACGAGAAATACAGAAACTGCGATATTCTGCTGGTTGATGATATTCAGTTTATCGCCGGTAAGCCGTCCACTCAGGAGGAATTTTTCCATACCTTTGATGCACTCACCCGTGAGGGAAAGCAGATTGTTCTTACCTCCGACCGTGCCGCAAAGGATATAGAGGTTCTCGACGAAAGACTGAGAACGAGATTTGAGTGGGGTCTTATTGCGGATATTCAGGCACCGGATATCGAAACAAGAATGGCAATCATTCAGCGCAAGGCTCAGGCACTCGGAATAGAGCTTCCCGATGATGTTGTTCAGTTTGTTGCCGAAAAGGTGAAAACAAATATCCGTCAGCTTGAGGGAGCCGTAAAGAAAATAAATGCGCTTGTGAACCTTGAGGGCTCAAATATAAATATAGGTATGGCGCAAAAAGCCGTAAAGGATATTATCAATGACAGCCGCCCGGTTTCGGTGGTTGTGGATAAGATAATCAGCGAAACCTCAAGAACCTTCGGCGTAACTCAGAGTGATATAATTTCAAAGAAAAAGGATGCAAAAACCGCCAAGGCAAGGCAGGTTGCAATATATATCGTAAGAGAGATAACCGACCTTACGCAGAAGCAGATAAGCGAATACTTCGGCGGCAGAGACAGAACAACGATTCTTTATTCCGTTGATGCAATTTCGAGTGAGGTTCAGCGTGATGCTTCTCTCAAAAAGACGATAGATAACATAATCAAAAACGCTCGTGAGCAATAATACATTATTATATAGGGGATATAAATGGGACTTTTCAAAAAACTTAATCTCGGTCTGAAAAAAACAAGAGACAATATGTCCGGTGCAATAAATGCGGCTCTTTACGGAAAAAACGAGATAGACGATGAATTCTATGAGGAGCTTGAAGAAATCCTCGTTATGGCGGATGTGGGAGTGACCACGGCGGAGGAAATCGTTTCAAGGCTCAGAGATATCGTTTTCAAAAAAAATCTGCATAAAGCTTCGGATGTAAAGAAAGAAATAAAGAATATCGTTGCCGAAATCCTAAGCGGCGGCGAAGATATTGATATGATAACCATTCCGTCGGTAATTCTTGTTATCGGCGTAAACGGTGTGGGAAAAACAACTTCAATCGGCAAAATGGCGGCAATGTTTAAGGATGAGGGAAAAAAGGTTATCCTCGGTGCGGCCGATACTTTCAGAGCCGCCGCAATCGACCAGCTTGAAATCTGGGCAGACAGAGCCGGAGTTGATATCGTTAAGCATAAAGAGGGTGCAGACCCTGCCGCCGTTGTGTTTGACACAATCAGTGCAGGCAAAGCAAGAAATGCCGATATAATCATCTGCGATACCGCAGGCAGACTTCACAACAAAAAGAATCTTATGGAGGAGCTTGCCAAGATATACAGAGTTATTGACCGTCAACTGCCGTATGCAGACCGTGAAATTCTGCTTGTGCTTGACGCCACAACGGGTCAGAACGCAGTCAACCAGGCAAAGGAATTTAAAGAAATCGCCGATATAACCGGAATAATTCTTACGAAGCTTGACGGAACCGCAAAGGGCGGCGTTGTGCTTGCAATCAAGAACGATTTGAAGGTGCCGGTTAAATTTATCGGAGTGGGCGAGGGCATTGATGACCTGAGACCCTTTGATGCAAAGGATTTTGCAGAAGCACTGTTTGAAGAAGACAAAGACGGGAAATAATAAATTATGGATTATATAATCGCAACTCACAATATGAAAAAAAGAGATGAGCTTCAGCGCATTCTCGAACCGATAGGGGTAAGAGTTCTGCTTGCCGAGGAAGCCGGAATAGAGCTTACCGATGTTGAGGAAACCGGAACAACCTTTGAGGAAAATGCTTTTCTGAAGGCAGACAGCGGTTGCAGGGAAAGCGGTATGCCCTGCATTGCCGATGATTCCGGGCTTGCCGTTGATTATCTTGACGGTGCTCCCGGGGTTTATTCCGCAAGATATTCGGGCGTTCACGGGGATGACGAAGCGAATAACGATAAGCTTCTTGCCGCTCTTGACGGAGTTGATGAAGCAAAAAGAGGAGCCGCTTATGTGAGCGTTGTATGCTGTGTATATCCCGATGGCAGAAAGCTTATGGCGAGAGGTGAATGCAGAGGTACAATCGGTTGGGAACGCATCGGAACGGGTGGCTTCGGCTATGACCCTCTGTTTTTCCCCGAAGAATACGGAATGAAAAAGACGATGGCTCAGCTTACCGCCGATGAAAAGGATGCTATCAGCCACAGAGGAAAAGCGGTGCGTGATATCGCAAAGCAGATAGGAGAGATAAAATAAATGACGAGTAAGGAGAGAGCGCAGTTCAGGGCGCAGGCAAATTCGCTTGAACCGCTTTTTCAGATAGGTAAGGGCGGAATGTCCGACGGGCTCATAGCTCAGACACTTGATGCCTTCAAAACAAAGGAGCTTATCAAATTAAAGGTTCTTCTTGACAGCGCACCCGAAACGCCGAGAGAATTTGCCGATAAGCTTGCCGAAGCAACCGCAAGCGAGGTTATTCAGGTCGTGGGCGGAAGTATAGTGCTTTATAAAGAAAATCCCGATTTGGGAAAGGAAGATAAAAAGAAAAAGCCGGCAAAGAAAGGCAAGCCTCTTTCAAAGGTCAAAGCCAAAAGAGCGGCGGCGGCAAAGCGTGAGGCTGAGGAAAAGCAGGAAAAGAGAAATTTTTACGCCAAAAAGACGAATTACAGCTCTCAGCGGCGTTCAAATGACGGAAAACCATCAAAGCCTTTCAGAAAAACGGTGAAAAAATAATTTTTTGATTTTCAATGCAACAAAAATGAAATATTGACATACTTATAATGTGTGTGATATAATTTCTGCCCGGAAAGGAAAGAAATGGATAAGGATTCAGGAATAAAGCTCGTTGCACAGAACAAAAAAGCATATCACGATTATTTTGTTACGGAGAAACTTGAAGCCGGAATTGAGCTTTTCGGCACAGAGGTAAAGTCAATCCGTCAGGGCAAAATAAACCTTAAGGATTCATGGTGCTTTATAAAAGACGGCGAAATTTTCGTAAACGGTATGCACATCAGCCCTTACGAGCAGGGTAATATATTTAACAGAAATCCGCTCAGAGAAAAAAGACTGCTTATGCACAAGCGTGAAATCAGAAGACTTTTCGCTCTCGTTAAGCAGGACGGACTTGCAATAGTTCCGTTGAGCGTGTATTTCAAAAATGGCAGAGCCAAGGTTGAAATCGGCGTATGTAAAGGTAAAAAGCTTTACGATAAGCGTGAAACTGCGGCAAAGAGAGATGCCCAAAGAGATATCGAGCGTGGAATGCGCAGATAATATATGGGGATGAAAGGATTTCGACGGGGAATCCGAGCCCGGATAAGCGAGTAGCGGCGGGGATACCGCTTTAAAAGCCCCACCTTAAATTTAAACGACAAAACAGAATTTACAAGTGCTAAGGCACTTGCTGCTTAACTAACAGCAGCCGTCTTTGTGCGGAGTACTGCGGCCGCATAAAAGGCGTCGATCAGCAGTGAATGTGAACGGGTAACGGCTGATAGCCCGTCATGAATAATCGGTCTACCGAGTTTTTGAGCCTGCCCATCGGCGCAAAGGCGAGGGAATTTTAAATGATAGGATACACTCGTAGAAAGTCCCTGTAAAGATTTTTCGGACGCGGTTTCGATTACCGCCATCTCCACCAAAACGCCGCATAAATGCGGCGGATAAGATAACAATTTCATTTATATAAATTCGGAAAGGACAGGAGAAAATGAAAGACAAAGAAAAAAATCTTAATGTCATTGTTATAACCGTTGCAGTTATAGCGCTTGCGATAATTGCGGTGGCTTCCGTGCTTGCAATCAAGGCAGGCAGAGAGAGTAACCCCGTTCCCGAGGTAACGGGCGAAACGGTTCAGGCTTATAACGAAGAAAGCTCCGTTTTTGAACAGCTTGTGAGCACAACGGTTGAGGTTTTAACCGATAATATGAGCACAACCGTTCAAAACACAACGGAAAAGAAGACCGAAAAGGCAACCAAGGCGCAGAAGGAGGAAACAAAGGCGGTTTCCGAAATGCAGGAGGAAGCAACGGTTCCCGTTCTTGACGAGAATGAAATGTCAAAGGGTAAAACCTCATCTGTTGCAACTGCAAGCACAAATCTGCCCAAGGATATGTCTCTTGCAGGCTTGAGCCGCTTGGGATATAATGTTGTCGGCCTTAAGGAATACATATATAATAATGATATGGACCCCAACTGTGCACAGAGAAATCTCGGCTATAATAAATTTTATGACTGGGGCGCTCAGCTCATAGACTTTAGTATCAGCACAGCCAGAATGAAGTTCAATTATGACGGCAAGGACTATATGATTCAGGTTTGGAAGGGTCAGTATATTTCGGGTGAATTCGGAACTGTCGGCGGTGAGGTCGGAATTTACACAAGACCCGAGGGGAAATCGGCGGCAAACAGCCATTACAACTGCGCCGGTACGGATGATGAGCTTTATATGGAGCTTACCATATTCTGGGATGAAAACGATGACGGAAACTATCTTCCGCAGTTTACCAGAAACTATTCACGCCATTGGTGGCAGACGGGTTATGTTGACGGTCAGCTCAAAAATATAAAGGATTCAACTCCGCTCCGTCTTCTCAGCCATATAACAATGAAGGATGAGGAGCAGGCTATTGCGTTTGAAAAAGCTCTCAACAATGCCGGATTTGACAGCGTGGGCACATTCAGTCCCAATGTTCCCGACACCTGCAAGAGAAGCGGCAAGGATGTTATATTCATTTGGCAGTATATTTAATCCCGTAAGTTTCTCCCGAATGGGAGTTGACAATAAAGAAAAAAAGAAGTATAATATCACGGTAAAAAATCCGTAAGGAGGAATTATTTTGACTAAGAAGAACATTGCGATTATTGCGGTAAGTGCAGTAGTTGTTGCGGGTGCGGCAGTCGGCGCTGTTCCGCTTGTAAGACATTTCACAGAGAAAAAAGCTCCCGAAACACCCGAAAGCACAACGGCTTATGTTTATGAAGACCCCACTTATATTGAGCCTGTTTCGGAGCCTGCAAGCGAAACTCCGGCAACCGATGAAAACGGAAGTATTATCGCTACAATAGTTGATGTTTCCAAGAACGCACAGAATAAGAAAAACAATAACGGCACAAAGTCTCCTACAAAGAAGACAACAACCAAAAAGAATACAACAGTTGAAGCCGGAACGGGTCTTGTTGATGATATTATCGGACCTAACGGACATCAGCTTCTCGGATACAGAAAGTCGGCTGCAGGTTATTATTATACCGATGATAAAGACTGCTGGCAGCACGGCGCAGGCTATAACGAATTCTATGACAATATGGCAGGCGGCGCAGGAATGCTTATCGACCAGGTTCGTATCCGCTTTACATACGGCGGCAAGGACTGGATGGTTCAGTTCTGGAAAGGTCAGTACGGCTGGCTCTTCGTCGGCGCCGAAATCGGTCTTTACACTGCTCCTGCAGGAACATACACCGGCGCAACAGGCGATGCAAACCATTATAACTGCGCAGACAAGGAAGACTGGCTCTATATGCAGCTTGACTGCTATTTCGATCAGAACCATGACGGACATTATGTCAAGATATTCACAAGACCTTATGGCTTGTATTGGTGGCCGACCGGATTTGTTAAGGGTCAGCTCACAAAATATACAAAGCCCAGAACCGAACTTAAGGTTAAGGGCAGAATTACCTTCAAGAGCGAAGAAATGGCCAACCTCTATGTAAGAGGACTTATAAAGTGCGGATTTGCTCATTCCGGTAATCTTGATAACCTTGTTGATGACTCCTACTATCAGAACGGCAAGGATGTATGGGTACTTTGGTCAACCATATATCATGATTGCTTCGTAGGCTACGAGGGAAGATAAAAAAATAAAAGGGCTTGTTTTTACAAGCCCTTTTTTAAAGTTAGGTGTTTGATATGACATTTAATGCCGAAAAAGAAAAGAACAATGTTGTTCTTTGGATAAGAGAATGGTTTGAGAAAAACGGGAATGGCTGTAACGCTGTTGTCGGAATTTCAGGCGGAAAAGACAGCTCCGTTGCGGCGGCGCTCTGTGTTGAAGCGCTCGGTAAAGACAGAGTTATCGGCGTGCTTATGCCCAACGGCATTCAGCACGATATTGATATGGCTCAGCTTCTTGTTTCACATCTCGGCATAAAAAATTATACCGTTAATATTAAAAATATTTTTGACTCCGCAACCGAAACGATAAGCGGCGAAATAGGCCGGCTCAGTGCGCAGACCGTTCAGAATCTCGGACCGAGAATAAGAATGACAACTCTTTATGCGGTTTCGCAGTCCTGCAACGGCAGAGTTTGCAACACCTGCAATCTTTCCGAGGATTGGGTAGGGTATTCCACAAGATACGGTGACAGCGTGGGTGATTTCAGCCCGCTTTCAAGGTTCACCGTTCAGGAGGTAAAGGCTCTCGGCAAAGTGCTCGGTTTGCCCGAGGTGCTTGTTGAAAAGGTTCCGATTGACGGACTTTGCGGCAAAACCGATGAAGATAATCTCGGATTTACCTATGCTGTGCTTGATAAATATATCCGAACGGGAATTTGTGACGATGCCGAAATAAAAGCCGCAATCGACCGTAAGCATAAAGCCAACCTTTTCAAGCTGGAGCTTATGCCCTGCTATGAATATAATCCCGAGAATTAAATAAGAGTTCCCATGCAGAAATCTCCGTCAACGGCGGTGATTTCTGCTTTTATTATTTTATCGTGTTCCTGCGGACAGTTGATTATTTTAACGGGCGTATAGTTAGCGGTATAGCCACGAACCGTGCCGCAGTGGTATTCCTCGGGCAGAACCTCAACTGTTTTGCCTATCTGCTTTTTGAAAAATTCCGTGCGGATTTTTTCGGCTTCCTCAATCATAATTGCCGCACGGCGTTCTTTTTCGCTCTTTTCAACCTGCTCCGGCATTCTGTCGGCAGGTGTACCGGGTCTGCGTGAATAGGGGAATACATGAACCTTTTCAAATGCCGCTTTTTTCATAAATTCAAGTGAAGCATTGAAATCTTCTTCTGTTTCCCCGGGAAAGCCTACCATAATGTCGGTTGTCAGCGTACAATCGGAAAAAGTGCTTCTGAGTTTTTCACAGAGTGAAAAATATTCCGAGCTGTCATAATGACGGTTCATTCTTTTGAGTGTTTTATCGCAACCGCTTTGCAGTGATATATGAAACTGCGGACAGAATTTTTCGATTTTCGCAAGTCCCTCAATAACCTCGTCGGTGATGTGGTCAGGCTCAAGCGAGCCGAGACGAACCCGTTCAATGCCGTCAAACGACGCTGTTTCACGCACTGCATCAATAATTGAATATCCGAGTTCTCTGCCGTAAGCGGAAAGATTTATTCCGACGAGAACTATCTCACGGAATCCCTTTTCGGCAAGAGCTTTTATTTCGCTTTTAAGCTCTTCAAGCGGCTTTGAACGCACTCTGCCCCTTGCATATGGAATAATGCAGTATGAGCAGAAACGGTTACAGCCGTCTTCAATTTTGACTATTGCCCTTGTTCTTTCACGAAAATCGGTTATGCTGTCGCCACGAAATTTTTCGCCGCTTTTATGCTCCTCAACGGCGAATATCCTGCCCGAGCCGTTTATATATTTGCTGATATGTTCAAAAATCAGGTCGTTTGTTTTGTTGCCGAGAACAATATCGGCACTGTCAAGCGTTCTGCCGGCTTCGGGAGAAGCCTGAGACATACAGCCCGTGAGAACGATAATGCTGTCGGGATGAAGCTTCTTGAACCGCCTTACCGTCTGACGGGTTTTGCGGTCGCTTTCTGCGGTAACGGTGCAGGAATTTATAATATATATATCGGCTTGCTCGTCGCAGTCAACAATCTCAAAGCCGTGACGCTCAAGATTCTGCGCCATAGCCTGGGATTCGTACTGATTGACCTTGCATCCGAGAGTATAAAATGCGGCTTTCATTGAGATTACCCCTTTCACAGACAAGATTATATCAGAAAAATGTGTGATAATCAAGGCACATAATTACATATATTCTCTTGAAAGGGGTTTGATATTTATGAAAAACGGAACAGAAAAGCTGATTTGTGTTATGCTTGCCGCCGTTATTTCGGTAATGTGTGTGCTTCCTGCATTTGCTGATAACGAAATGCCCGTTGATATAAAGGCGAAAGCGGCTGTGCTTATGGATGTTTCAACGGGAAAGGTATTGCTTAAATATAATGAAAATGAAAGACTTTATCCGGCTTCCGTAACAAAGGTTATGTCGCTTCTGCTTGTGGTTGAAGCGATTGACAGCAAAAAAATATCGCTCACCGATACCATAACCGTCAGTGCGGTTGCAGCAGGAAAGGGCGGCTCTCAGATATGGCTCAAAGAGGGGGAGCAGATGACCGTTGACGAGCTTTTGAAAGCCACGGCGGTTTATTCCGCAAACGATGCCTGCACGGCACTCGGCGAGCTTGTTGCCGGAAGTGACGAAGCCTTTGTGGCGATGATGAACGAAAGAGCCAAAGAGCTCGGAATGGTTAACACTCATTTTGAAAACTGCACGGGACTTGACGATACGGTTACCGACCATCTCACAACCGCTCTTGATGTTGCGATTATGTCGGCAGAGCTGCTTCAGCATCCGATGATAATGAATTACACAACGATATGGATGGACTCACTGCGTGACGGCAAAACGGAGCTTGTGAACACGAATAAGCTTATCAGATTTTATGAGGGCGCAACGGGACTTAAAACGGGCACAACCTCAAAAGCGGGATGCTGTGTTTCCGCAAGCGCAATGAGAGGAGGAACGCATCTTGTGGCGGTGGTGCTCGGAAGCAAGAGCAGTAACGAAAGATTTGATACCGCAAAGGCTTTACTTAATTGGGGATTTGCAAATTACTGTACCTTTACGCCCGACCTTTCCCGTGAGCTTGTGCCGGATGTTAAGGTTATCGGCGGAGTTAAGGAGAGCGTAACGCCGGTTATACCCGGAATTGACCCGGTTATGATAAAAAAAGGTACGGAAACGCAGATAACCCGTGCTATTGACCTTGCTTCCGATGTGTGCGCACCGGTTGAAAAAGGTCAGGTGCTCGGAACGGCAAAATTTCTTCTCGGCAATGAGGTGCTCGGAGAATATAAGCTCACATCTCCGGAAGGTGTTGAAAAGCTTACATTTTCGATAATATTTCTGAGAATATTGAAGCAGACGGCATCGTTAAAAAAATAACTGTACATTTTTGTAAAACCGTGATATAATTTACAGGTAAAAAATAAATGAGGTGAAAAAATGAAGAAGCTTTTATCAATTGTTCTTTCGGCGGTTATTATCATTTCGGCTTTATGCGCCGCAACGAACGCTTATGCCGCAGGCGATGAACTCAGAATCGCCATTGCATCGGATTTGCATTATAATCTTGCCCGTGAAGAGATTGACGGACCCATTGACGATGAAATTTACTGGTATGCCAACAGAAGAGCGGCTATGGAGGATGAAAGCGGCTTCATAATTGATGAATTTTTAAAGCAGTGCGCCGAGGATAACAGCATCGAATATGTGCTGATTTCGGGCGACCTTGCCGATAACGGCAGAACGATAGTGCAGGAGCATTACGATGTTGCCGAAAAGCTCAGAGCCTTTGAAGCGGCAACGGGTAAGGATGTTTACATAATCAACGGAAACCACGATTTCGGTTCAGCCGAATCAGATACCAAAATGGAGGATTTTCTCCGGATTTATGCCGAATTCGGATATGATAAGGCACTTGAAACCGATGATGGAACCTGCTCATATACCGCAAATCTCGGCGAAAAATACAGACTTATCGCCCTTGACAGCTGTGACCATGTGAAGTCCACAGAGGACGGCTTGACATCCGACAGAGTTGACTGGCTTGAAGCGCAGGCGAAAAAGGCTTATGATGACGGCAGATATCCGATAGTTATGATGCACCATAATCTGCTTGACCATTTGCCCGTTCAGAGAATACTCAGCCATGATTTCATAATCAGAAATCACACCTTAACCGCCGATAAATTTGCGGATTTGGGTATAAAGGTTGTTTTCACGGGTCATGAGCATTGCAGTGATGCGGCTGTGCATATCAGCCCCAAGGGAAACAAAATTTATGATTTCGCAACCACCTCTCTTACAATGTATCCGCTTCAGTACAGAGTTTTCGATTTTACCGAAAGCGAAATTTCATATGAGGAAAAAACCGTTGATTCCATTGACTTTGAAGCACTCACTCAGAAGGTTGGCGGATATTCGGATAAGCAGATAAATCTGATGAAAGCCGGACTTAACGAATATGCAAAGGGCTTCCTTAAGAAAGGTGTTCAGTACAGACTTGAGCTTTCTCTTTCAATGGAAAAAATCGGGATTGCCGAGGGAGAAGCGTTCTATAAGCTTGTAAATACCGCCGTTTCGGGTCTTACGGGTCTGCTCAATATGCCGCTTTACGGTGAAGACGGAGTGCAGGAGCTTGCGAAGAAATATAACATAGATATTCCCGACAGCAAATATGAAACCGGCTGGGATTTGGCAACCGAGCTTGTGGGTGCGCATTATGCCGGAGAAGAAAATTACGATATTTACGGTAAAGAAGTAACAATGCTGCTCAGAATGGTTGACCTTATTCTGCTTGACGACCTTTCGGGCGTGAATGACGAGGTTTTCCTCGGTGCGGCAAATAAGCTTTTCTCTGTTTTCGGAACGGACACAATCTGTTCCGACCTTACCGCACTCGGTACAAAGGTGTTCGGACCTGTTACGGCAGGGGAATATTTCCTGCTTGCCGTTGCTTCTCCGCTGCTTTATGAGTTTGCAAATGACTGCGACGGAGTGAACGACAATCACGGCACAATTGAGGGCTATGGCGCAGATGCGGATAATTTTGCAAACATAGTCGAGAAGGTCACAACATTCTTTGAAAAGCTCACACAGTATCTCGGCTATTTTATCAACTATATTTTCAGACTTTTAAGAATAGCATAAATTGACAGCCTCGCCCAAAGCGGGGCTTTTTTGAATAAATCCGCTTTTTCTGTATATAGTAACTAAAAAAATATCGGAAAATACTGTTAGTTTTTTGAAAAAAAGTATAGAAATTTCATTTTCTATCTGTTATAATATGCTGTGGTGAAGTGTGTCCGCACATCACCCCGGATTGTTAATAATTTTTTGGAGGTATATCTAAATGGCAAAGAAATTCTGTTATCTGTTCTCCGAGGGTAACGCAACCATGCGTGAGCTCCTCGGCGGTAAGGGTGCTAACCTTGCTGAAATGACAAACATCGGTCTTCCCGTTCCTCAGGGCTTCACAATCAGCACCGAGGCCTGCACTCAGTACTATGAGGACGGCAGAAAAATCAACGAAAGCATTATGGCCGAAATTATGAGCTATGTTGCCGAGATGGAAAAAATCAACGGCAAAAAGTTCGGCGACCTCAAAAATCCTCTCCTTGTTTCCGTTCGTTCCGGCGCTCGTGCTTCAATGCCCGGTATGATGGATACCATCCTCAACCTCGGTCTTAATGACGATGTTGTTGCCGCTATGATAGCAGGTAACCCCGACCCCAAATTCGAGAGATTCGTTTATGACTCATACAGAAGATTCATCCAGATGTTCTCCGATGTTGTTATGGAAGTCGGCAAGAAATATTTCGAGAAGCTTATCGACGAGATGAAGACAAAGAAGGGTGTTACCTTTGATGTTGAGCTCGATGCTTCCGACCTTAAAGAGCTTGCAAATCAGTTCAAGGCTGAGTATAAAAATCAGCTCGGTAAGGACTTCCCGGCTGACCCCGTTGAGCAGTTAAAGCTCGCTATCGAGGCTGTTTTCCGTTCATGGGATAACCCCCGTGCAAATGTTTATCGCCGTGATAACGATATTCCCTATTCATGGGGTACTGCAGTTAATGTTATGCCCATGGTATTCGGTAACCTCAATGAAAATTCAGGTACCGGCGTTGCCTTTACCCGTGACCCCGCAACAGGCGAAAAGAAGCTTATGGGTGAGTTCCTTAAGAACGCTCAGGGCGAAGATGTTGTTGCCGGTGTTCGTACTCCGATGCCCATCACTCAGATGGAAGAAGAGTTCCCCGAAGCTTATGCTGATTTCGTAAAGGTTTGCGCTCTCCTTGAAGACCATTACAGAGATATGCAGGATATGGAGTTCACCGTTGAGAACGGCAAGCTCTATATGCTTCAGTGCCGTAACGGCAAGAGAACAGCTCAGGCTGCTCTTAAGATTGCCTGCGACCTCGTTGACGAAGGCATGATTGACGAAAAGAAAGCTGTTTCCATGATTGATCCCAGAAACCTTGATACTCTTCTTCATCCTCAGTTCGATGCAAAAGAGCTTAAGGCCGCAACTCCTCTCGGCAAGGGCCTCGGCGCTGCACCGGGTGCTGCCTGCGGTAAGGTAGTATTCACTGCAGAAGATGCAGAAGCATGGAAAGAGAAGGGCGAAAAGGTTGTTCTTGTTCGTCTTGAAACTTCACCCGAAGATATCACCGGCATGAAGGCTGCTCAGGGTATCCTCACAGTTCGTGGCGGTATGACTTCTCACGCAGCAGTTGTTGCCCGTGGTATGGGTACTTGCTGTGTTTCGGGTTGCTCCGAAATCAACATGGACGAAGAAAACAAGAAGTTTACTCTTGCAGGTAACACATATAAGGAAGGCGATGTTATCTCGATTGACGGTTCAACAGGTAACATTTATGACGGTGCTATCCCGACTGTTGACGCATCTATCGGCGGTGATTTCGGAAGAATTATG